>CAZVLA010000034.1:0-4544 GCA_964627805.1 uncultured Desulfurococcaceae archaeon | reverse complement strand
GGAGTGACGACGTCTGGCTCGAGAAGCCTCCCATTAACTCCTAAGCTAACAGGGTATGCATCACTAACCCCTACCAGTCCTGCAACTTTTTCTGAGCCGAATACCGTGCTAACCAGCTCCTCCGCATTACCTACATGCTTTACTCTTACGAGGTCTTCGAGAGCATGCCTAAGAGCTCCTTTAAGAGATGACCCGGGGATATAGGGAACGTTGAGCACAGGGTCAAAGAATAGCCCTACCTCGAAAGGCACCTGCCCAAAGACTTCGCTAACACCAACAATAACCCTCGAAACAGCTTCCACCTCGCAAACCTTAACATGATAACCATTAGCTACAAGCGCACGACTCCACTCATCAATCATTCTCCCAATATGGTCTGGTTTTACTGTAAATTTCGTGCACACGTCCTCAATCAGATTTTCCTTTTCCTTCGCAAATTCCGCTTCTCCCCTAGCCTTCAATTCCAGGATACTACTACCCCTAAGGGCGATGTAGGAGATTAGGTTAGCACTACTTATCTCATCAAAGTACTTGATACACCTCTCAATCTCTTCAAGAAGACTCATGGAGGATCACCTACCAGGTCTTCCTGACCTAGCCCTCCTTGTACCTTCAACTATGGATTTTTCAATTAACTCCTTAACGCTATTAATAATATCCACGATCATGCTCTCCAAGCTTTTCCCTTCTTTCCTTAAAATATCAGTAATGGAAGTCACATCAAATCTCTTAACATTTATAACTTTAACCCTTCTACCTTCCCTTTTACGTTCATAATGAACGCCGACATGAACTAAACCATTCAATATATTCTCCAAATCAAATACCTTGAACCCATAAATCACTACGAAGTACTTTGAACCATGCGCTTCGATTAGCGTGAACCTTATGGGAGACCTTCTTCGTAATTCAAGTTCTTCCTTATTAACTCCTAGGTAATAATATCCAGTTGGTATCCTTATTCTTCTCTGTCCCCTTATTTCTACCTCCTTTACCTTCTTCACAAGTTTTTCGTAATTCTCGAATCTTGACCTTAGTTCCCGTGAAAGCTTTTTCCGAATTTCCCTCTCCTTCTCTTTTCCATTGTGTACTATTGCTGGCTCTTGGCTGCGTGGTAGCCCTAAAATCCATGTATGCGCATCTTTTCCTGAAATACGTTGAGCTTCACGACGAACTTGATTTACATCATGAACCTTTTCCTTTTCTTTTTCTTTCCTCCTTAATAATAAGAGCATCTTATGGTACATTTTGAGAGATGCGTTACCTATCACTAAGAGAGCTTGCTTCGTGGTAGTGAACGTTTTGCTGGGAATGCCTAGCATCATTAGTTCCTCGCTTATTAACGGAATTTCCATGAGGGGTTTCTCATAGCGTTTAGCACACCTAATAATTTCCTCTTCATTTACGCCTGCGATGAAGTTCTGAGCTTTTTCTATGGCTTTATCAATGAGTTTCTTAAGATTCTCTTTAACTGCATTAACTGTTTGAGAACTGTAAAGCTCTTGGAGGATACTGTCTAGCTCACTAGTGTTGTCTCCCTCCACTTTAGTGATCTTTAGTTTGCCGAAGCCTCTGGAAGTGATTTTACCTACTCCATCGAGTATTAAAGACAACACTAGGGACCATAAAGCGAATTTATCCTCAACTTGACGTGTACTCCTATTTCTTAGTACTGTAATAGTGATGTTCGTGCCTGGTTTTATCACGTAGTCCGGCTCTAAGCGTCTTCTGCGCTCTTTTCCTTCACTTCCCATGTGGATTAACTTTACCCTTGGATTGTCACCGTAATCTTCGATTGATGTATAATCGTTAGTACTTATCTTGCTGACTATTATGGTGTACTTCGAAGAGACTTTCTCGTGGCTTCTTCTTGATGATCCTCCAAGGATTCGAGAGACGATGCTGTCAGCAGTCTCTATATCTATATAGACTCCTTCTGCTTTCCTTATTGCTGCCGCTATGAGTGCTCTAGCCCACCATCGCCATACGCCTTTAATTGATGGTTCCCTTAAACCTTCAAAGCCTAGGCCTCCAGGGTGTTTGCATCTTCCATCATAACCCCCTATAAATATCGGAGTTAGTGCCCTTGCACTGATAGTGAATACTATGTCTTTCTCTAGAAGCTCTTGTTGAAGAGCTTCGTAAGTGCTGGTCATGCTGTTTTCACCTATGTTGATGCTTTCCACTCTGCTTCGCATAGCCTCTTGAACTCTATGAGGAAGGGGCGTAGGAAGGGTATTGCAGTAGTTGCTTTGGGGTATAGTTCATTTAGTGTTTCAGCTGGTTCGTTCAGTGCTTTGTCGACGTCCTTGCTGAGGAATCCTAGTTCTTTAAGGTACCGCAGGACTGCTTTTAGGAATAGTTCGTAGGATCTAGCTTCTACCCCGTCACGCTTCTTCGCGTAGCAGAGGCTTAGAGCTGGTATTAGCCCCATGCTCTCCATGAACTCAGGTATTTCGCGTGCTCTAGTCCTTAGCTTTGAGCCGAGGTCATTATTACTTCCTACTTCCTGCTTTATTTCTAGGAAGATCTCTATGGCTTGCTTCACCGGATCCTTATGAGCGCTCACTTTTGATCACGCCCCGCTCATAGGATGGTTAGCTTTACGATGCCTTTGCCTATGGTCTCGTTGCCGCCTACTATGATGAAGGATCTTAACTTATTCATGATTATATCGGCTACCTTGTTCTTCAGCTTCTCGGCTAGAAGGGCTTGGAGTTCGCTTGGACTTGATGCGGCGGCATTTTTCAGTTCCTCTAAGCTGTTCTGGTCTATGAGGCCTAACTTGCTTAGTGCTTGGAGGTAGTCTTCGTAACTTACGTTGTCCTTTCCTATAGTGTCCTTTATGATCCTGCTTACGGGTGGGCGCTTATAAAGGAAGAGCGTGAATAGCCTTGTCTTCACTGGTAAGTACTCCTCAGTCCAGGGACCTGCTTCAACGGTTTTTGTATCTCTCCTGAGCCTTACGCGCGTAAGCCTTACGAGGCTCCGATTAATGACCTCCCTGGCAGTATCGTCGTGAAGCACAAGAAGGGGCTTATCAAGCCCTAGCTCATCCTTAAGGTTACTCTGAATCCCATTAACTTCTAGTACGAACTCCTCAGCGAGAACTACCTTTCCCTGAAGGTTCTTCGGCTTATCAAGGGCTACTTCGCCCTTATTCCCTATGCATAGGGCACCGCCATTGTTTAAGTTCTTGACCTCATTAAGCACTATATTTATGTCGTTCATTAACTTCTCTAGTTTATCACTAGTTCCTGGAGAGATGTTACAGCATAGAGCAATCCTTTCCTGAAACCTTTTTAGTAGTAGGGGTGATGTCACGTAAACATATACTCCCTTTAAGCTCCTCACAGGCATCGCTAAGAGGTAAGCATCCAAAACCGCTATACTCGACTCAAAAGTCTCTCCCTCCTCCGGCTCTGAACCTAGGAGAGTAGCTACTGCATTCTTAGCGTTCCTGTAGTTCCTTCCGTGGATCTTGACGAAGGCCTGAAGCAGTGCTGTTTTAAGCGCCCCCTTCAAGCTTGAACTGTAGATGCAAGGAAAGCCCAGCTCATCCCTCTGAACAGGTAGATCCACTACACCTCCTACCCTTCCAACACCTGCGTGAATGTTTGTAATAGCTTCAATAACTACTAGGTCAATTGCTGCGTATACCGGTGGCACCTGGAGTAAGGGCAACCTAGGACGTCACCCCAATGAATATCGTGGAACACATTTTTAAATTCTCCTAACGTAAGAAAATAAGAAATTACATCACGGAGGCACATGGGTAAAACCACGTCACAATAGCCAGACATACTAATCCTATAGGTAATCCAATCCAACCAAGGGAAAAATGGAAATACAATCAAGCAATAACCTTGGACTACTGGCAGGAATTACAAAATTTGTGGTTGAAGCCACCGATTGCCTGAACTTGGGGATCACGGACTTCTCTGAAGCTTAAGGACCCTATTTGAGTTGGGGGTCTGGGCGTAGATAGTCTTTCACACTTCCACATTGCCTAAGGTATGCGCATGTATCAGTGAAGCCCGAGCTAAACGAGAACTCATTTAAAGAACTTTTTGAGTACCTTGTCTTACGGATGCTGAGACGCGCGCGAGGTTCTTTCGGGTTTAATAAGGGGAACTAGCGGGGTATTACGGGGGATTATCTGATTATTTTATTTCTTGAATATGGTTACAGTCGTTTTAAAGAGCATATGAGTGTTTTTCATGTATTAATTAAATTCCTTCATGGGTTCAGCGGGTGCTTGTAACTATTATGTTACGCTGATTAATTAAAATGTTTCCTTCCTTGAATATTAATAGAAAATCATAAGTTGAAAGTGCATTATCACTTACACACAATCAGGGTGAATATACGGGAAGTGCTTAGGTGGGGTTTATGGCTAGTGTTGAGTCGTTTAAGTACGTGGTTAAGGGACTGGCTGTGCTTTTGTTTGACTTAACCCTACTTATTTTCGTGTACAGCTACTGCGTGCGTGAATGTCGCTTCGTATGTAATCAAGCGGAATTCGCTGTGTTATTTATTCCGAG
>CAZVLA010000033.1:0-59973 GCA_964627805.1 uncultured Desulfurococcaceae archaeon | reverse complement strand
GTAGGTGGTGCCCCACATGAGATACTAATTAATGCGCTACCCCTATACTCAATAACCACGTCAGATGCCCTACTAGGTTCACATATGACTGCTGCATCAACCTTGAAGCCACTCCTTACTAACTCCCAAGCACCGTGACTAGGTCCTTCCTCACCTACTAAGGCTATGGCGTATACGGTTACTTCAGAATCATCTATTAATTCCCTACTTAAGTAAGCACCTACGAAGGCAGATGCTAAAGGTCCCTTAGCATCTACAGCACCCCTACCCCTTATTAATTCATTACTAACTACTACAGGTAACTTGCCAGGCACAGTATCTATGTGACCTATGAGTGCTACCTTAACATTACCTGATCCGTACTTAGCTATGAGGTTACCTACTCCATCAGTAAATACCTCACTAAAGCCTAACCTCTCAATACAGAACCTCCTTAAAGCTTCAATAGCCTCGCCTTCATGGAATGTCGGGCTGTAATGACGTACCAACTCCTCAGTTAACTCCCTTACTAACCTCCTCAATACACTCCTTAACAACCTCTACACACCACCTAATGTCCTCGTGGTTTATCATGTAGGGAGGAAGTAATCTAAGTACGGTAGTACCTGCTCTTAAGGCTAGTACCCCCTTACTCTGCATACACCTAAGTACCTTAGTCGGCTTAATCCTTAAGTCAATACCTACCATTAAACCCATACCCCTAACTTCCTTAACAATCCTAAAACCACTTAACTCACGAGTTAGTAAATCCATGAGTTCACGACCCATTAATGAAGCCTTAGTAGGTACTGAATCCTTAATAAGTACTTCAGTAGCTGCCTTAACAGCAGCACAAGCTACTGGGTTAGCTCCGTACGTACTCCCGTGATCACCAATCACTAACTTACTAACTACCTCATCAGTAGTGAATACAGCACTAACTGGGTACCCACCACCTAATGCCTTACCAGCAGTCATGATGTCTGGATTAATACCATAGTGGTTAATAGCCCATACCTCACCAGTCCTACCGAATCCTGTCTGAACCTCATCAACTATTAATAAAGCCCCAACCTCACGAACCCTGGACTCGACTGCTTTAATGAATGACTTACTACCTACATTAACACCTCCCTCACCCTGAATTAACTCAATAATGACTCCAGCAACGTCGTCATTAATGCACTTATCCAGCCCCTCAACATCATTGAATCTACAGAACCTAACATCACTTAGTAAGGGCTTAAAAGGCTCCCTATAACGGGGGTTCCAAGTAACTGATAAAGCACCGAATGTCCTCCCATGGAATGAACCTGTGAAAGCTACGAATACCTTCCTCCTACTTACCCTCCTAGCTAACTTAAGAGCTAATTCAGTAGCTTCTGAGCCACTATTGAGTAGAGCCACATTACCTAGTCTCTTAGGTACTACCTTAGATAGGGCATTAATTACCTCATCCCTCACATCAACTTCAAAGGAGGGTGAGGCTACGTCGACACTCCTTAACTGCTCCTCAATAGCCTTAATGATGTATTCATTAGAGTGACCTAGGAATGCTACGCCATGGCATGTATGCATATCTAAGTACTTCCTACCCTCAACATCCCACACGTACTGATCCTTAGCCTTAACTATTCTTAACCCCCTACTACTGTAGAACCTAATGAGCCTCAAGGAAACTCACCTCCTAACCAAGCTAATTAAGTACTCAGCAACCTTCCTAGGTAAGTCATAGCCAGTAGCTGCTACCGTGCGTTTAAACTCAGGTACTGGGTTAACCTCATCAATTAAGTAACCCCTACTCGGGTCCTCAAAAACATCAATACCCACGAACTCAGCACCTAATACCTCAGCTGTCTTAATGACTAATTCCTTAAGCTCATCATCGACCTTAGCAGGTACTGCCTTACCTCCTCTAGCCGTATTCGTTATCCAGTGATTACTTACTCTGTAGATAGCCGTTACTACCTAACCACCAACAACAAAGACCCTTAAGTCCCTACCTGGCTTCCTAATGAACTCCTGAACTAAGTGTACCTTAGAGTTCTGCCCAGGTAAGTAAGATCTATGCTCCATAACGGTCCTTAACTCCTCCTCATCCCTAACTAAACTTACTAACCTACCCCAACTACCGCTTATTGGCTTAATTACTGATGGGTACCCAAACTCATTAACTACCTTAATAACTCCTTCAGTACTGAAGGCTACGGCAACCTTAGGTATAGGTATTCCGTGCCTCATGAGTATGGAGGCTGTCCATAACTTATCAGAGCACTTAGCTATAGCCTCAGCTGAGTTAATGACTCTAGCCCCTAAACCCTCTAGAGCTTCCGTAGAGGCTCTAGCTAAGTAATTACTCATGCATCTCTGAAGAATAACACTACCCTCAAGTACGTTATTGGTAGTGAGTATTATTGGTTCTGACTTAACGTGAATGAGTAAAGGATTAACACCTAATGACTTAAAAGCACTTATTAAAGCCCTCTCCTCCCACCTTAACACGTCATAAGCAATACCTATAGTAGACGCAATAAGCATCACCTACTAAAAAGCTTTTCTGACTTAATCACTCACCCCAATCCTCCTCAATACCCTCTAAGGGCCTCAGTACGATACCTCCATTATTCTTAACTACTTCTAATGTAGTTCCGCAGTCATGCTCTATTATCTCACCAGGCAGTACGTCCTCAGGTAACTCAACCTCTAAACCACATATAGGGCACTTAACCTGCATACTCACTCACCACGACTTAATATGAGGGCTGAATAAAAAGCTTTTTAGGAATGCTTTGGGATCGGAGCAAATATTTCACGGCTTAAAAGAGTACTGACTAATTTAGTTCAAGTACTGATTCCGCACCACAGAAGAAAAGAGATTTTAATACCCCAACACTCAACTCATGATATAGGCCCGTACGGGGGGTCATTAATTGGTTAGGGTAGCTGTAGTAGGTGCTTCAGGATATACGGGAGGTGAGCTACTTAGGATTCTAGCTCAGCACCCTAAGGTAGAGGTTACGGTAGCTACCTCGAGGGAGTTTAAGGGTAAGCCAATACATTACGTACACTTCAATCTAAGGGGCTTCTACAGAAACCTTAGGTTTACTGAATTTAACCTAGATAGGGTTAGTGAGTTAGCTGATGTAGCCTTCCTAGCACTACCTCATGGAGTATCAGTCAATTACGTACCTAAACTACTTGAGGTAGGTATGAAGGTAGTTGACTTAAGTGCGGACTTCAGACTTAAGGACCCTAAAGCATACGTTAGGTGGTACGGCTACGAACACCCATACCCCGACCTACTTAAGAAGGCAGTCTACGGAATGCCTGAAATACATAGGGATGAATTAAGGGATGCTGAACTCATCGCGTCACCAGGATGTAACGCAACTGCATCGATACTAGCCCTACTACCACTAATTAAGTACTCACTAGTGAGTACTGACTTAATAGTCATAGATGTTAAGGCGGGTAGTAGTGAAGGAGGTTCTAAACCAACTCAATCAAGTCACCACCCAGAGAGGGAGGGGTCTGTTAGGCCGTACTCAGTAGGTGGTCATAGGCACGTAGCTGAGGTTGAGCAGGAGTTAAGCCTCATAGCTGGTAAGGAAGTTAGGGCTACCTTAACCCCTCATGCAGTAAGTATTGTTAGGGGAGTCTTAGCTACTGCCTACGCAAGATTAAGTAGTGGAGTAAGTGAGGCTGACGTACTTAAGGCATTTGCTAGGACATACGTTAATGAACCATTCATTAGGGTAGTTCATAAATCACCTCCAGGATACCCCAACCCTAAGTACGTAGTAGGTAGTAACTACGCGGATGTAGGCTTCGGTGTTGAGGGTAGGTTAGGGATTGTTAAGGCCTTCGCAGCCATTGATAACTTAATGAAGGGTGGTGCAGGTCAAGCAGTACAGTCCTTCAATGTTATGATGGGCTTTAATGAAGGTGATGGGTTACTAACGCCTCCACTAAAGCCTGCTTAGGTGATTAATTTGATTGTCGTTAAGGTTGGTGGGAGGGCCCTTAAGTTAGGTATGGATTACGTACTGAGTGACCTAGCAAGGCTTTGGAGAGGTGGTGAGGAGTTAGTGCTTATTCATGGTGGGGGCGATTACGTAACTGAGTACTGTAGGAGATTAGGTGTTGAGCCTAGATTCGTGATATCACCTAGTGGTGTGAGGAGTAGGTACACAAGCCTCGAGGAGTTAGAGGTCTACGTAATGGTCATGGCAGGCAAACTCAATAAGGAGATAGTTAGTAAGCTAGTGAGACTAGGTGTTAAGGCTGTAGGTCTTTCGGGGGTAGATGCTTCACTACTATTAGCTAGTAGGAAAAAGAGAATTATAGTAGTAGATGAGAGAGGTAGGAGGAGAGTCATTGAGGGGGGTTACACAGGTAAGATAAGGGAGGTAAACCTAGAGTTTCTTAAACTACTAATAAGTAATAAGTACTTACCAGTAGTAGCTCCATTAGCTATAGGAACTGAAGGTGAGTTACTTAACGTAGATGCTGACCAAGCAGCTTACAACTTAGCTAAGGAATTAAGAGCTAGTAAATTAGTAATACTAACTGACGTAGATGGTGTAATCATTAATGGTGAGCTAATTAAGGAGATAACGATTAATGAAATTAATGAAGTAATTAGTAAGGTAGGTACCGGAATGAATAGGAAGTTAATAATGGCTAAGGAAGCGGTTGAGGGAGGTGTTAATGAGGTGATTATAGCCTCAGCATTAAGGAATGAGCCGGTAGCATTAGCACTTAATGGTTTAGGTACGGTAATTAAGCGTGGTGATTAGGCTTGAGTAGAGGGGAGGGAGGTACTGTAAGGATTGATGAGGTGGATATGAAGTTACTTAAGCTACTTAAGGAGAACTCTAGAATGTCCTATGCTAGATTAGCTGATGTGTTAGGAATTAGTGAATCAGCTGTTAGGAAGAGAGTTAATAAGTTAAGGAAGTCAGGGGTAATTAGGAAATTCACTATAGAGTATGAGTTAGCTAATGAGGTAAGGGCAGTAATCCTAGTTAAGACGACGCCACCGAAGCCCGTTCCTGAAGTATCTAGTCAGATAATTAAGATAGAGGGTGTTGAGACCGTTTATGAAGTTACTGGAGATAACGACATACTAGTAATGGTTAGGGTTCAGAGTATAGCTGAGGTTAATAAATGCATTGATAAGATAAGGTCAATACCTGGGGTAGCAAGCACTAATACCATGATAATACTTAGGGTCTGGACTTAAGCATACCTTTATAATTCATATATTCTCAAGTAGGGCTGTAGATTAAGTAAAAAGTTAATTAGGTTTAGCCTAAGGTGAGTTCATAATCACTAACTAATTAGTAAGTTCTGATCCCACCCTCCACTAATTAATTTTTATTCGGGGTTAATATGTTAATCCCCTAATCACTGTACGTTTTCTGCACTCTCAAATAATGCTTTAGTGCGAGTGAAGCATGAGTTATTATGAAAAGATTTTTATTTCCTATGCCTCCCTACTAGGTGAACTGCAGGGGTGATAGTGTGGGTGACGAGGATGTAAGGCTATTTCATGAGGTATTCCCCTTCGACTCTCCCCCTAGGATAGCGGGGGGTAGGCTTAGTACTTATCTTAAGCCGGATTCCATAAGATTAACTGATACTACGTTAAGGGACGGTCAGCAGGGTTGGAGGAACTTCACACTTGATGAGTGCTTAAGAATTTATGAGGTGCTTAATGAGTTGGGTGGTAGGGGAGCTATAGTAAGTACGGAGCTCTTCCTCTACACACCTAAGGATAGGGAGGTAGCTAAGAGGATATTGGAGTTAGGTTATGAATACCCTAAGCCACTAGCTTGGATAAGGTCCGCCTTAGAGGATCTTAGGTTAGTACTTGATACTAGATTAGATGGTGTTGTTGTACTTACCTCAATATCTGATTATCAAATAAAGTTTAAGTTAGGTATTACTAGGTCTAAGGCATTTGATAAGTACTTAATGGTTATTGAGGAAGCACTTAAGAGGGGTATCGAGGTTACAGCTACTCTAGAGGACGCTACTAGAGCTGACCTAAGCACGAATATAGTACCCTTCGTTAATAAGTTAATGAAGTTAAGTAGTAAGTACGGACTACCTATAAGGGTTAAGATAGATGATACGCTAGGTGTTGGGCTCCCATTCCCGGAGGTACCCCCACCTAGAGGTGTACCATCCCTAATCAGGGCAGTCATTGAGGAGTGCGGAGTACCTAATGAGTGGGTTGAGTTCCACGGACATAATGACCTAGGGTTAGCAGTAGCTAATCACCTAGCTGCTTGGGTCTACGGAGCCTCACTCTCTAACTGCACACTATTAGGTATTGGTGAGAGAGCTGGCAATTGCCCTCTAGAGGTCATGCTAATTCACTACGTAGGTATTAGAGGTAACGACGGAACAGCTAACCTCAAGGCAATACCTAAGGTAGCTTCACTAATGAAGTCAATGGGTCTTAAAATACCTGAGTTCTACCCATTAGTGGGTGAGAACGCCTTCAAGACTAAGGCGGGGATAAACATTGATGGATTACTTAAGAATCCGGAGGTGTACCTACCATTCAATCCTGAGGAAGTACTAGGTGTACCTTATACTGTAGCAATAACGCCTTACTCAGGGAGGGTAGCGGTTGCTTTATGGATTAATGCTCACATAGGTAGGTTAGTTAGTGGTAACGGGTTTAGAGTAAGTAAGGACGACCCTAGAGTTAAGGCTGTTTACTGGGAGATAATAAGGCTGTTTGAGAAGAAACAGAGGAAGGAACCATTGACTGATGAGGAAATGCTTAAGATAGTTAGAAAGTACTTCCCATTAAAGGAAACGCAAGTAATTAAGTAGTTACTCAACCTTAACTTCCTCAAGTCCGAGTAACCTATTGATATGGAGTGCTAGGAGGTATAAGTAATCACTTAATATGTTAATGTACTTAAGCACAGTACCGTCTATGCACTGAGGCAGTACTCTAGATAGGGTTACCATCCTCCTCTCTAACCTCCTGCAAACAGCCCTAGCTACGTGTAGTGTTGAAGCCGCTGGATGCCCTCCAGGTATTATGAAGCAAGTAATGCTTACCTCCTTAGATAACTTAATTACCTTCTCCTCAAGCTCATTAATTAATTCATTACTTACTGACTCACCGCAACGAACGATAGCCGTCCCTACTTTAAACAGTATTACTTGAATACTTAGTAACTCATTACGTACCTTACCTAATTCCTTAGGTTCTTGAGGTACTAGGGAACGTGCGAGACCTATTAATGAGTTTAATTCATCAATACCTCCTAAAACCTCCATAACTATGTGATCCTTAGGAACCCTTGCGTTACCGAATATTGGGTTATTGGTGAAGCCGTCATCACCCCTACCAGTACGTACTGACGTAGTACCACCAAATTAATGAGTGCATTAGAGTTATTAATGTAAACTAAAGGCACCACCTTTATTACATTTAGTAAGTGTAGAATCAATGGTCGTTATGGGTGTAGGTAGGACCTACTCAGTAATTACGTGCATGGTATTAACGGCATTCATAGGTACTGTAGCCTTTAGGGTTAGTATACCAGCAGTAGCTTACTACACCCGAGACATCCTAGAGTCTTCAGCCTTAGGTATTGGACTACTGACGTCAGCGTTCTTCGGAGCTAGGGCATTATCAGCCATAGCATCGGGTAGGTTATGTGATAAGTACGGTAGGAAACTACTTTATATCTCAAGCGCTTCATTCGCCGTGAACGCATTAGTGGTTAATTTGTACCCTCAAGCCTCAACTATTGAGCAGGTCATACTGATTAGGTTAGGGCAGGGACTACTCAACGGTATAGCTTGGGTACCTATTCAAGTATTCTTAGGTAGGGTATCACCTAACGAGGTTCGTGGGAGGGTCTACTCCATATACTTCGCGTTGGGGTCGTTAGGTGGTATGGTAGGTAACGTAGTATACTCAGCCCTAGTGAGTACCTCCTTATCAACGATAATGCACGTATCATCACTATGCTTCATAGCGTCATCACTTACGACATTAACTACGTCCGTGTTAGTTAAGGAGCACGTAGTGAGTAACTTGATGGGTGGTAGGGGAGGAGCATCAGGTAAGGCGAGTTATGGAGGATATGTTGGGTTAGGACTCATTAGTATAGCACCAATAGTAGTCGTCATAGTAGGGTCAAGCATGTTTAACTCCGTAGTTAGGGGTGACCTAATATATATTTACATGAATGAAGCGCTATCCCTTAAGAAGGAGGTAGTGGCTCAGTACGTAGCAATAGCTATACTAGCCTCACTACCCACTAGCTACCTACTTAGCTGGGTATCAGATAGAGTAAGTGAGGGGCTAGCACTTAAGGTCTCCTTAGCGATGGCAGTAGCAGGTGCTTCAATCCTATACGTCAGTAGCGGGTTCCACGCCTTAGTAGCTCTACTAATGATTTACGGTGGCTTCTCAGGTATAGTACCGATAGCTAGGAGGTTAGCGATTAGTAGGTTTAGATTAGGAGGTACCGCGTTAGGTATAGTTAATGCTTCAGGTAACCTAGGCAACGTAGCTGGGTCAGCAATTGCTGGTTACGTATATGACTCACTAACTAAGGTATACGGTAGTACAAGGTCTGTGGTACTCCTAATGATGGCTCCATTAGTGATCGCGTTTCTATCTTCGTTCTTAATCAGGAGTAGTAAGTCCTAATTAAAATCACTAATTAGCTTAAGTACCTTAGGGTAAGTACTTAATACCTCATTAACCGTGAACCAAGGTGGGTAGCCCCTCCTAACCCTTAAACCAGCAGCTACAGTACCTAAAGCTATTGCTTCGATGGTTGAGTAGCCATTAATTAGGTAATGAGTCATTACGGCAAGCATAACGTCTCCAGTACCTGTTGAGTAACCCTCAATACCAGGTAATGCAGGTACCTTACGTATCCTACTATCCTCAATAGCTACGACAGAACCTCTAAAATCCATAGAAATAACTATGACAGCCTTAGTCACTACTCTAAAGAGCTCCACAGCCTCCTCAATACCTGTATTAGGCGGTAACTCATCGATACTTAAGTGTATTAAATCAGCCAACTTAAGGACGTCGTAGGCATCATCACCCCAAACACACTTAACCACGCCATCACTTGATACCCTCACGAATCCCTGCATATCAATGGAGAGAAACTTAACCCTCCTCCTAACCTCAAGTACCAACTCAGGATTAACCTCACCAATCACTGGGTCTATTATAGCTCCCGAAGAATTACTGATCAGCTCTAAGCATTCATCACTTAATTCTAAATCACTACCTTCCCTAATGACTTCAACAATCCTAGATCCGTCACTTAAGTACGTAAGCCTAAATACAGGGCTCGATCTACCGCACCTAACTACCTCAGCACCCCACCTAAGCACCTCCCTATACAAGTCATCATCAACTGAGCACATTAAGCATGCGTTAGCGCCTAATTGAATTAGTGAGAGTAAGCAATAGTACGCAGGCCCACCTAACCTAACCTCATCACCTATTAAGTCCTTAGTTAAGCTACCAATAACGGCTATGCTACACAATATCCTAACCCCTATAGAATAGATTAATCAAGGTATTAAGCTAGTTATTGCGTGTAGGTAATTACGTAAGCTTACATATTAACTTCCGTACCAATGAATTATTGTCGTGGGAGTTTGAGGTTAAGTATATACACATTTAATGACCTAACGAACTCGTACGCAATAATTCAGTTTGAGGGTAAGGAAATCAATGAATTACTGAATAAATTAATCAGTAGCGGGATTGATGAACTTAAGGATGAAGTGGAGAAGGTACTTAATTGCAGGGTTAAGAGCTTAAGCTTAGCTAATGGTGAGATGCTGTATGAAGGAAGTAAATTGCCTATGGCTTACTTGAGAATAGAGCTAGACAATAGTGAGCAGTACTCCCTTGAGGTCTATGGTGAGTCAGCAACCGTAATAACCAATATGAACTTAAGTGAGACCTACTCTAAAGTCATTAAATTAATGAGAGCCTTCATACCAGGGGTTAGAATACCTAAATCGAGAGTTTTAGCATTCTGATGTTAATTTTTACGTTATAGAGACTCTATCTAACTAATACATAGCTACTACTCTAACTAAGTACCCAAAATTTAGAGAGACTCAAACAAATAATACCAAAACCCTCTCTGTGGAATATGGAGAATAAGTGTTAAACTGACCTTAAAATTTTTAAGTAGGTTCTGCTTTAATTCACCTTGATAGGTGTAATTATGGGTAAGACCAAAAGAATACTTAGGTACGCAGTTAGTAAAGCTGCAGTTATTGCTGCTATAGTAATTATAATAGCGATAATAGCTGGTGTAGCCTACTACTTAACGACAATGCATAAAGGACCTACGAAGATTATCTGGGCATCCACGCAGTTATGCCCACCTGAGGAGCAGCAGTTCGTTAAGGGTACGTTACTAGCTCAGTTCACGAAGGAGACCGGTATTAAGGTTGAGTTCGTAGCTATGAGCTACTCAGACTTAGCTACTAGGCTGAGCTCGGAGGAGAAGGCAGGTAAGGTAACTATAGACGTCATAGGTGACCTACACGGTGGTCTAGACCTATACGCATCTAAGGGCTACCTAATGGACTTAAGTCAATTCGGTACGCTCTCAGGTAGGACATTCCCGAAGGTACTAATGAATTACGCACACATGCATGGAATACTGGCTTACATACCATGGATGACCGCTACCTACGTAATGGTCATTAATAAGAAGGCATTCGACTACCTACCACCCGGACTCACTAAGGAGGACGTAATTAAAGGTACTGATAAGTGGACTTACGACGCGTTACTAGCTTGGGCTAAGAACCTATACGAGAAGACAGGTAAGAAACTACTAGGCTTCCCAGCAGGACCACACGGACTATTCGTTAGGTTCCTACACGGTTACCTATACCCAGCATTCACGGGTGCTCAGGTTAAGAACTTCAACAGTCCAGACGCTGTTAAGATGTGGCAGTACCTTAAGAAGTTATGGCAGTACGTAAACCCAGCAAGTACTACGTGGGACGCTATGGCAGACCCACTACTTAAGGGTGAGGTATGGATAGCCTGGGACCACACAGCAAGGATTAAGGACGCAATCGTCAATAAGCCAGACCAGTTCGTAGTAGTTCCAGTACCTATAGGTCCTAAGGGTAGGGGCTTCATACTAGTAGTTGCTGGGTTAGCCATACCTAAGGGAGCACCTAACCCGAAGGCGGCTTGGAAGCTAATAGACTACCTAACTAAGCCATCAACCCAGATTGAGGTACTTAAGAAGACAGGATTCTTCCCAACAGTTCAGGAGGCTTCACAGGCAATACCAAGTGGGCCACTTAAGGTACTAGCTGTAGGCGTTAATGCCCAGATAAGCGCACCTCACGCTTTAGTAGCTATGATACCTAGCCTAGGAGCTAAGGGAGGAGACTTCAAGAGTATATACTTAACTGCCTTCAAGAGAATCGTACTTCAGAACGAGGATATACAGAAGGTACTGAGTGACCTAGGACCTAAGCTACTCAACCTATTCAAGGAGGTAGGTGCCCCACTACCACCACCGGACTCCGGCTAGGAATAGGTGGTTGTAATGGGGTTTACGAGTAAGAATAAACCCGAGGCTTTTTCGTTAACTCAGCCCTCAAAAATTGAGAAGTTCATACCTTACTTCCTCATAGCTCCAGCCCTAAGCTACCTACTTTTCTTCATAGGTTACCCCCTAGCTCAAGCAGTCGTACTCGCCTTCACAGACAGTAGCGGGCACTTCACCCTAGCCCACATCAAGTACCTCCTCTACTCACCTGAGTCAATGTTCTACACAGCATTCAAGGATACCCTAGCATTAGCCGCTGTCATAATACCTATTCAAGTAATGCTAGCTCTAGGCTTCTCACTACTACTGAGTACTAACTTCAAGGGTAGGGAATTCGCTCTATACGCGTTCGTACTACCCTTAACAATTAGTGACGTAGCTGGGGGTCTCATATGGTACACCATGCTATCAACTAATGGATTCTTCAATAAGATGCTCATGGCCGCCGGGATAATAGCATCACCGATACAGTTCTTCGGCTACCAATATAGGTACATGGAGTTCTTAGCCATAGTAATTGCTGAGGTATGGAGGGCTACAGCCATAGTATTCGTCATAATATTCGCTGGGTTACAAATGATCAGCAAGGACTACATAGAAGCTGCTGAGGTATTCGGTGCAGGTACTTGGGAGAAGTTAAGGCATATAATATTCCCCATGCTTAAACCTAGCCTACAAGCAGCCCTAATAATAAGGACCCTCTTCGCATTCCAAGTATTCGGTGTTGTGTGGGTATTAGCTGGTAGGGACATACCCGTACTAGCTGGTGAGGCTTACTACGAGCAAACAGAGCTCTACCACTACGGAGTAGCTGCTCTGTACGCATTAATAATAGCCGCCTTATCAGTTGCTGTGGGTTATATCTACATAAAGATGTTCAGGGCTCAGTATCTGGAGGTGAGTAGGTAATGGTTTCAGACGTTGTTAAGTACTACTTAAGAAGGGTTGTTTTCTACGGCTTAGTAACTGTGTCGGTGCTTTGGATATTAACACCTATAGTAATAGCTATACTATACGCATTCTCAACAACGCATGACTACTACAGCCCTAAGGTAGTGATACCTACACACTTCACCCTAAAGCACATACAGGAATTACTAGCCTTAGGTGCTGGCCCGGCAATCATGAACAGCATCATAGTTGCCTCATTGACGATACTATTTAGCTTCGTCTTAGGCTTACCGGCTGGCTACGCATTCGCTAGGTACGCATTCAGGGGTAAGGACTCAATTAAGTTGCTAATCATAGGTCTTAGGATGTTCCCAATAATAATCATAGCGGTACCCCTAGTGACGCTCTACATAAGGCTAGGGCTTAATGACACATTACTAGGCGTTGCTCTAGCACATACGTCAATGGCTCTACCCTTCGTAATACTAATAACCTCAAGCATATTCGCTGGAGTACCTACCGAGCTTGAGGAAGCTGGGATGATATTCGGGCTATCTAGGTGGGGTGCATTCCTAAGAATAACATTACCACTAGCACTACCCGGGTTAGCTGCAGCAGCTATATTCACCTTCATAATGTCGTGGAATGAGGTATTCATGGCTTCAGTACTTACCTTAACTAACAGAACCTTACCAGCATTCATACTAACCTCAGCAATGGCGGCACCAGACTTCATTAAGTTCGCAGCGTCATTTATCATGGTACTACCAGCAATGATATTTGTTTTCATAGCTAGGAGGTACCTCATAGCTATGTGGGGTATAACTCTGAGGTGATGCACGTGGTTAACGTAAGGCTTGAGAACCTAGTTAAGAGGTTCGGTAAGACCGTAGCTGTGAACGGGATTAACCTAGAGGTTAAGCACGGCGAATTCATAGTCCTCCTAGGTCCTTCAGGGTGCGGTAAGACGACTACCTTAAGATGCATAGCGGGTCTCGAGAAACCCGATGAAGGTAGGATATACTTCAATGAGAGGGACGTAACGTACTTACCACCTAAGGATAGGAACGTGTCAATGGTGTTCCAGAGCTACGCAGTCTGGCCACACATGAAGGTCTATGACAACATAGCCTTCCCGTTAAGGCTTAGGAAGGTACCTAAGGACGAGATCGATAGGAGGGTTAAGTGGGCTGCTGAGATGCTTCAGATATCTGAGCTACTAGATAGGTACCCACATCAGTTAAGTGGTGGTCAGAGGCAGAGGGTAGCGGTTGCTAGGGCAATAGTTGTTGAGCCTGACGTCCTACTCATGGATGAGCCCTTAAGTAACCTAGATGCCTTACTGAGGGTTAAGATGAGGAGTGAGTTGAAGAAGCTTCAGAGGAGGATTAAAGTAACTACCATATACGTAACCCACGATCAGGTAGAAGCTATGACTATGGGTGATAAGATAGCAGTGATGAATGCAGGTAGGATACAGCAGGTCGGTACCCCTGAGGAGATATACCTTAAACCAGCCAATACGTTCGTAGCTGGCTTCGTAGGTACTCCTCAAATGAACTTCGTAGACGTAACCGTAGTCTCGGAGGGTGGTAAGTCCTACCTAGACGCTGGTGACTTCAGGATTGAGGTCAGTAGTGACGTAGCAGAGGCACTTAAGGACTACGAAGGTAAGGGCGTCATATTAGGTATTAGGCCTGAGCACATGTACCCGATTGAATTAGCACCTAAGAATGTTAAGGGACCCACGATAAAGGGTGTGGTCGATTTCGTTGAGGCTTTAGGGTCTGATACGATAGTCCATGTAAGAGTAGGTAGTAAGTTACTCGTAGTTAAGGTATCAGGTAGTCACCACTTCACCTTAGGTTCTGACATAGTGGTAATGCTTGACATTAGTAAGATGCATGTTTTTGATAAGTCAAGTACTAAAGCAATAATCTAAACAAAACAAATTAGGAGGAGGTAACCGCGGTTGAGTAGGTCGTGGTTTAATAAGCCACTTAGGGTTCTGCAGTTCAATATAGAGGATAGGTACGGAGCTAGCTTACTACACATAAGTGGTTCAGACCTCGCTAGGTTAGCTCACGACCTAGGAGCTAACGTCCTAGTACTATTCGCTAGGGATCCATGGGGTAGGGCATTCTACCTCAGTAAGATTAGGGAGTTGCATCCTAAGCTACGTACCGACCTAATTAAGGAGGCTGTTGAGGAAGGTAGGAAATTAGGTATTAAAGTAGTAGTTATGGTAGGTCACACAGCCGATCAGTACATGTACAGGAAACATACGGAATGGGCTCAAGTCAATTACAGAGGAGAGACGATACTACTTGAGCACGCACCCTACTACGAAGAGGGCTACGTACCTGAATGGCCGCAGATGTGTATTAACAGCCCATTCATGAACGTGATTAAGGAGGAGGTTAAGGAGGTACTTGAGTTAGGTGTTGATGGTGTATTCCTAGACTCATTCAGGTATCAACCAGATATTGAGAGAGCGTGTTACTGCAGGTGGTGTAGGGAGAGGTTCCTTAAGGAGCACGGCTACGAAATGCCTAAGGAACCTAACTGGAGAGACTCTAGGTGGAGGGAGTTATGGGACTGGAGGTACAGGGTAGTTGTTGAGAAGTTACGTGAGGTTAGGGAAGTAGTTAAGAGTAGGGGAGGTGATGAAGTACTCTTCATGTATAATAGCCACCCAGGAGGGTGGGCGGGGAGGACTAATAGAGTTGTTGAGGAGGGTAGGGACTACCTAGACATGATATTCGCTGAGTGTAGTGAAGCAGATCATCAACCACCTGGATTCATTACTGAGATGGTTAAGTTAACGAGGGCTATGGCCCGCGGTAAGCCCGTAACTGCTTCCAGGAACTACTTCTTCCTATATAGGACCGTAGTACCTACTACGCCATTAGCTATTAGGCAGGGACTTAGGGAGAATATAGTTGGTGGTGGACATCCATGGGCACTAATATTCTCTAACTCCTACATACAGGATAGGTCGTCCTTAGAAGCTATTAAGGAGGTATTTAATGAGCATGAGAGGCTTGAGGAGTACATTGATGGTGCTGAACCCGTTAAGTACGTAGGTATAGTAGTCTCTAATAGGACTAGGGACCATTACGGAAGGGATAAGCCTGAGCATTACGTTGATGAGGTTAGAGGGTTCTACTACGCATTAACCCACTCACACGTACCTGTCGAGTTCATTGCTGAGAGGGACTTAAGTGACTTAAGCTTCATTAAGTCATTCAACGCAATAGTACTCGCTAATACGGTATGCCTAGGTAAGGGTGCGAGTAACTCACTAAGTAATTACGTAAGGGAGGGTGGTGGCTTAGTAGCTACCTACTTAAGTACTACATGTGATGAGGAGTGTGTAGATCTGTATGAATTCAGCTTAAGGGAAGTATTCGGTGCTAGTGTTAAGGGCTTACTTAAGAGTCCTTGGAGTTACGTAATCATTAAGGAGAAGAAGCACCCCATAGTTAAGGAGCTACCTGAAGCCCCCATATTAGTAGGTGATATGAGTTACAGCTTCCTTAGGGAGAGGGTGTCACCTAATTTAGGATGGCACGTACTCATAGAGCCTGAAGGCTCCTTAGTACTAGGTAATGTAGGTATAGCATCTAGTGAGTGGGGATTTGAGTATACCTTAGGTAGGTCACCACCAGCCTATGCTGGTAGGACGGAATTACCTGCGGTAGTAGTTAATTCAGTAAGTGATGGATTAAGTACCTACTTCACATGGCAGTTAGGTAGGCATTACTGGAGGGTAGGGCTACCTACTTACCGTAAGTTAATACTTAATGCTGTATCGTACGTAGGTGGTGAACCACCTGTAAGGGCTGAGGCGCCTGAGACGCTTCATACGGAGTTCTTCAGGCAGGGTGAGAGATACGTAATACACTTACTAAACCACACCTACAACCAGAGGATACTCTCAATAGGTACTGGAAGGACTAAGCAACCACTACCAGGATACAGTACTTCAGAGGCTGTACACCCACCTAGGGAGGTAATACCGGTGAGTGATGTCAGGATCTTAGTGAGTGGTGTTGATCCTAACTTAAGGTACTCAGTATACTCGCCATTAAATCCTGAGCTCAAGTTAAGTTATGAGGTAGTTGATGGTGTAGCACTAATTAACGTCCCTGGAGTTAAGGAGTATGAGGTAGTGGTTTTTGAGCCGAGAGCGTAGTTCAATACCCTACGTAGTTGGTTACGACGATCCTGAAGTAGTTGTTAATGCAGTCAGTAAGGCTAAGGTAGTTGTAGGTATACCTAGTAAGGACGTAGCTCATACTATAGCCTACGTAATACATAACGTAGCTAAGGGGCTTACTAAGTACTTTAGCGGTGTTGATTCAGTTATAGTAGTTAGTGATGGATTATCAAGTGATGGTACTAAGGACGTAGTTAAGGTAATTAGGGACTACATATCAGTGCCTACCTACATACTACCTAACGTTAGAGCACCTGGTAAGGGATCAGCCATTAGGTTACTAGTGGAGTTAGTTAGTAACTACAGTGACGCTGACGCCTTAATACTCCTTGACTCAGACTTAAGAAGCATAACCCCGGAGTGGGTAGCTCAGTTAATTAATGGTGCGATGGATTACGGGTTCGTAGCTCCTAAGTACTTAAGGGATAGGTACGACGCAACAATAACTAACTTCATAGCTAGGCCACTAACATCAGCTACTTACGGAATCGATATTAGTCAACCAATAGGTGGTGATTTCGGGCTTTGTAAGTCCTTAGTTAATGAGTTAGCACGTAGTGAGTTATGGGTATCTAATCCTTGGGTAAGTCTCTTCGGTGTTGATATATTCATAACTCACACAGCATTAGCTAAGGGCTTTAAAGTATGTGAAGCTAACTTAGGCGTTAAGATACATGAAGCCAAGGATCCCTCAAAAGCACTTAAGAACATGTTCGTAGAGGTCGTCGGCTCCCTAATAACACTCCTTGCGGAATATAGTGATTACTGGGTTAGGAGGGAGGTTAGGAAGTTAATTAAGCCACCAGTAATTAATGAACCTCAAGTACCTCCAATGAAGCCGTGGGGTATTAAAGTAAGTACTGAGGGCGTCATTAAGTCCTTCAGGGAGGGGTTAAGGATGTACCTAAGTACTTATGAACATGTACTAAATAGGGAGTTGCTTAATTACATAATTAATGAATTAATTAGTAAGGGATTAGACAGGGAGGTATGGTTTAGAGTAATTGTTGAGTATATAGGGTCGTTCCTCAGGAGGCAGAGCATAGGTTATAGAACCGAGCTACTTAAGTCCCTAATACCCCTATGGATGGGTAGGTTGCTTAATTACATCAATGAAGTTAAGGGATTAAGCGATGATGAGGTTCAGGAAGTACTTAATGAGGAAGTAATGACGTTCGTTAAGGGTAGGAACTTACTGAGGGAGGTAATTAAGAAATACGCATGAGTAAGTAATAATTACTCACCGCAATCATCTCTACGGTGGTTTAGTGAAGGGTGGGAAGAATAGGTTAAGGAGGATCGAGGAGTTAGTTAGGGAATTTATTGAGTTAATAGGTGATGACCCCAATAGAGAAGGACTTAAGGAGACACCGAAGAGAGTAGCTCGTATGTGGGTTGAGGAGTTAGCTTCAGGTTATTGGGAGGATCCTAGTAAGTATGTTAAGTTATTCAGTATTGAGGAGTACTTAAGGTACGAAGACATCGTATTAGTTAAGGACGTACCTGTTAGGTCTATATGTGAGCACCACCTACTACCCTTCTTCGGTAAGGCGCATCTAGCGTACATACCTACCGAGAAAGTACTTGGCTTCAGTAAGTTCGCTAGAATATTAAGTGTTTACTCAAGGAGACTCCAACTACAGGAGAGACTTACCCAGCAAGTAGCTGATTTCCTAGACAGTACCTTAAGACCTAAGGGATTGCTACTAGTTATTGAAGCTTTACATACCTGCGCGTTAGTTAGGGGTGTTGAGGAGCCAATGATAATGACTACCATAACTAGTAGAGGTGTGTTAAGAGATAATGGGGAGCTAAGGAGTGAGGTCCTATCGTTACTAATGAGGAGTAACTCGCTAGTCAATTACGTTAGGTTTACTTAGAAAAAGCTAGTATTGCTGTTGTTAAGTTATTATGGGCCACTAACGTACTGTACCTATAACTACCCCACTGCTCACCATAAGCTGCGAAACCAGCTACGGGTGCCTTAGCTACTTCATATAACCTCCTAATGAACTCGCCTCTCTTATCACCTAGATACGCCGATGATCCTGCGCAGTGAATGAGTAGTACACCCTCTAACTCACCTAGTAATTCCTTAGCCCTCTTAACTAACTCCTCACCTAACCTTACTGATGCTTCTAAATCATGCTCAAGTAAGTGAATTACTGAGTTCTTAGGTACTGACGCAAAGCATGCTATACCACCTTCATCCGTAACGGCTGCTGGGTGTTTAACGTATACATCACCCGTTACTGGGTCCTTAATACCTAGCGGGTTCTTAAGGCCTAAACTAAGCATATTCCCCTTAACGTAGTTAACGTCCTTACTTAACCACCTAGCGTAAACGTCGGCAGCCCTCACATTCCCTATCTTAAGTACTACTTCGCCCCTACCACCACCTACGTCAGTAACGATACCGTAGGTACCAGTCAACCTACAGGCGTGGCCACCGATGATCTCAAACCTTAACTTACTCTTAATCAACGTAACGACAGCTAATCCAGAACCACTTAACTCAGGAGTTACTTGGTAGCCGAAGGGAGGCTTTAATGCGAAGTCATCACCACTACTACCACCAATTATAGGTACGTAAGGTCCTAAAACCTCCCTAACACCCCTAAGTACCTCCTCCTCACGACCAGGTGCTGAATTAACTATAGCTACCAATGACGGTCTTAAACCACTAAAGCCTACCTCATCAATCCCCTCAAGGGCCCTCTCAGCAGCTTCCTTACCAGCCCTAACACCATCCTCCTGAGCTCCCTTAGCAGCACCTACTGATGCCTTAAAAACCTCTTTAGAGAATGCCTCAACAACTACTGACTTATTAAGTGCTTCATCCATGAAGTACTCACCAGCAGTTGATATGGCGACGTAAGGTACTTCTCCTAGCCTCTCCTTAAGTACCTTAGATACATCACTAGCATTACCGTACTTACTGAATGAAGGGAATACCAGTACTAATGCGGGCTCCCCCTTAAGCTCCTTGAGCGCATTACTCAATGCCTCATTAATAGCCTCCCTAATACTTTCCCTAACTGACTTACCAACAGATATGAATCCAGCCATTACACTCACCCAGTTAAGGTACTAACAACACCTCTGTAATAATAACGAATCCGTTCCTAATTAACATAGTAGGAACAAGAACATGTTAGGTAGTATTTAGTAAGTTAACTAGTAAGCGGGACTAATTAACTAGTGGATTACATAATTCTAAGGACATCACTAACGTAACTTCTAGGTAACTCCTTAGGAGGCCATGAATCAAATATAGGTACATCAAACTCCAGATCAGGTCTGAAGAACTTAACGAATCTACTACTCTCTAGCTCATTAACTGATTTAATAGTTGATACGTACGACCTTAACTTACTCCCGCCATAGACCAACGCCTTACCGGGTGCGACTATAATTAACGTATCAACTACGTCAGCTAGGGAGGCTATGGGTACTAAGGCATTATTGAATGACTCAATAACCACTACATCACCCATACTCAACACCTCCTTAGTAGCTGAGGATACAACAACATCAATCTCCGGACTCGTTAAGTAGTTAAGCAGCCATAACCTACTAACTCGCGTTACGGGGGAGAATACCTTTAATGCATTAACTACTTCACTTCTCAACTGCTTAGGTAGTGACTTAAGTGATTCATTAACTAGGAAGTACCTCCTAATACCTTGAGTTGAGACCCTAACAATTACTGCCTGCATGATTACGTCCTCTAAAGCCCTTAAGTACTCGTCAACACTCCTAAAGCTACTTATGTCTGGCGTAGCTGTTAGTATGTCTATGGGGTTCTGCTTATCAGGATCCTTAATCAACCCTAGCTCCATATACTTAATTACGTCCTCACCAACTAATACACCTAACTTAAGGGACTTACTAAATACCCTAAACTGATACCACATACTATGACCTGCTACGGGCTTGAATGCAACTACCTTAAGACCTAATTTCCTTAATGTATTAGCTAGGGATGCTGAGAAGTAGGTCTTACCTGAATTCATAGGTAGTAACCCAGACACTAATACCGTATGAGTCCTCAAGACCTCCCTAACCCCAGATATAATAGATTAATTAACGGAATCTTTAACGATTCCCTCAATAACTATTAACTAATCCATAATCATAGGTTATTAATTAATGACAGAACTACGTAAGTAATTAATGGTGTTAATGAAGTAATTACTAACACGTACTTAAGAATTAAACCCTTACCTAGTAACTTAGCATTAACTATTAGTGATGGTGGGTTAATTAATGAACCCATAATAAGTAATGATAGTACTAATGAGGGATCCACACCTCTGTTAATTAAGTAGGAAGTTAAGGGAATCGTACCTAAGGGGCATAAGTAAGTCGGTAGCGTAAGCATTAGAAATGTAGTAAGTAGCAAATCATTACCGCCTAAGTAATTACTTAAGTAAGTATGTAATGAAGTTACTAATGAGGATATTAGAATACCAAGTACCAACCTAGGTATGATTTGGTTAGTCATGATACTAAACTCAATAAGTAGTAAATGAGGAAATGATTTCCCGTTACTCCTTAACGTACGTAATGAGCAATTAGCTAGGGAGCCACTAATGCGTGAGTACTTAATACCTACTAAATTAGTTGTTAAAGCTAGAAGTAATACCGTCGCTAAGTAAGTCAGGACTAACTCCGTACCCAGTAAGTACGTCATTAAGGCTAAGGTAGGTAATGAGATCGTAGGAGCTACAGTAATAAATGTAAGTACTAAATTCTTAGGTACCTTAAGTCTCCCTAAGCCGTAAGCTAGTGGTAGTGAGCAGTAGGAGCAGGAGGGTATTAATGAACCTATTAAGGTAATGAGTAGCACGGATCTAATATTCATTAAAGATAATTTACTAATTACGTACCTAGGTATTAAGACCTTCATTAATGATGCCGTAAATAATGAGGCTAGTAGTATGTATGAAGCCCTAGATAACGTATTTAGGAAATACAGCACAGTACTTAAGGTGTAGTTAATTATGTTAAGCACTAAAGCACCTACGAAAGGGACTAACTCAGAATTTAAAAATATCTTCACTAATTAATGTACTCACTTCTTAGCTATCCCTATCAATATACCTATAATGAATCCTATACTGACTGGACCTACGGTCAATAGTCCCAAGGTAGCTAGTAAGCTCTTTAGGAAGGGCATTACCTGCTGTGCCTGCATACCTAACTTAGTTATGAAGTCCTGAACACTACCTCCTAAACTCCATACAGACAGTACGGCACCTAGGACTAGTATGCCTATGAACGCTAGTATGTACTTAATCACCTTAACTGAGACGTAACCTAACGCGATGCCTAGAGCTAATTGAATAACTATAGCCACTAATACCTTGGGATTCTTAACAGCAGTGGATACCAGATCCTCAATCCTGAATGTAGTTGTCGCTGTAGCCCCTCCCTGAGCAAGCACCAACATAGGTGCTAACCCGGTGATTACCACAGCCATTAGTACTAGAGCTACTATTACTGCCTTACCTAACTTCATACTAAGTACCTCCTCACTTAGATAAGGGATAAGGTTTTAAAGTATTTCCTTTTAGCTTGATACGTAAAACGGATCTTTGATTATTTGGGAATTTCTATTTCTTAGTAAATAGCGTATCACCGCTCTTATTGTTCAGGGCGGGGTGTAGGTCGAACCTAACGACACCTACGGGTACCTTACCCTCAGTTGCTTCAGCTACCTTAGCAACCCCTAAGTGCCCGAAGCCTGCGCAGAGTTCAATAGCTCCAACCCCCTCCTTAACTAGCTCCTTAGCTACCTTAGCTGCCTCCTCATAATCGCTAACACCAACTACGATTAACTCAACGGAGGGTGTCTCAATGACTGCTCGGTGCTTACTAGGGTCAGAGCCTGGCGCTACGAACATGAATGCTGCTTTAAGTTTAGGCACTTAAACTCACCTCCTGTACTCAATGACGCTCTTGATGGCTCCAATTATCTTCTCCTCACTAGGTATCCAAGCATCCTCTAGTACCGGACTGAACGGTATTGGAGTAGCTGGTGGAGTTACTAACTTAACAGGTGCTTTTAAGTAGTCGAAGGCCATACTAGCAGCTACTGCGGCTATGTCAGTAGCGAAGCTACATCTCGGGTAGGCCTCATCAACAACTACTAACCTACCAGTCTTCTTTATTGAGTTCACTATAGTCTCTACGTCAAGAGGTACTAAGGTTCTAGGGTCTATAACCTCAACACTAATACCCTCACCCTCAAGCTTCTTAGCAGCTGATAATGCCTTATGAACCATAGCGGCAGTAGCTACTACAGTAACGTCCTTACCCTCACGCTTAACATCAGCTACGCCTAAGGGTATTTCGTAGAGCTCCTTAGGTACGGGACCCTTAATTCCGTAAAGCCCCTTATGCTCTATGAAGACTACGGGATCGTCATCCCTAACACTAGCTACTAGCAACCCCTTAGCATCGTAGGGCGTTGAAGGCATTACGACCTTAAGTCCCGGTACGTGAGTGAAGATCGCGTGTAGTGATTGTGAGTGCTGAGCAGCTGCTCTAAACCCAGCACCACAGGTAGTTCTTAAGACTATAGGTAACTTAACCTTACCACCGAACATGTACCTAATCTTAGCCATCTGGTTATAGATCTGATCGAAGCACACTCCTAGGAAGTCTATGAACATTAACTCAACTATAGGTCTTAACCCAACAGCTGCAGCACCTACTGCAGCACCTATGAATCCAGCTTCACTAATGGGTGTATCCCTAACCCTCTCAGGTCCGTACTTCTGGAGTAGCCCCTTAGTAACTCCGAATATACCTCCATACCTACCTACATCCTCACCCATAACTATGATTGTTGGGTCCTTCTCCATTAACTGGTCAATAGCTTCATTTAATGCCTCAACCATAGTAATTACTCTCTCACCCATGACTCACACCCCCTAAATAGGCCATTCCCAGACTAGCACCCCCTTAGTGGGGGTTGAGAATACGTCCTTAGTCAAGTCCTTAACGTCTGGATACGGACTCTCCTCAGCGTACTTTATCGCTTCATCAACCTCCTTCCTAACCTTCTCCCATATCTTCTCAAGCTCCTCCTTAGTCACTATGCCCCTAGACATCAGCTTCTGCTCAAAGATCTTTATCGGGTCCTTATGCTTCATCCACCACTCAATCTCCTCCTTAGACCTATATACCTGAGGGTCACCCTCGAAGTGACCCTTGTACCTGTATGTCTTAGCCTCTATTAGGGTAGGTCCTTCACCCCTCCTAGCACGTTCAACAGCCTCCTTAGCTACCTCATAAACCGCTAGTACGTCTTGACCATCAACTACTACACCGGGTATTCCGTAAGCCTTAGCTCTCTCAGCTATGTCCTTAACTGATGTATGGTCCTTAACGTGGAATGAGATCTGGTATAGGTTATTCTCACATACGAACACTACAGGTAGCTTCCATATAGCAGCTAGGTTTAGTGACTCATGGAAAGTACCTTGATTAGCTGCACCATCACCAAAGAACGCAACCGCTATGCACCCCTTATTTAAGTACTTACAAGCTAATGCAGCACCTACGGCATGAGGTATGCCACCACCTACGATACCGTTAGCACCTAACTCACCTACGAGCATCTCAGCGATGTGCATTGACCCTCCCTTACCCTTACAGACACCCGTACTCTTACCTAGTAATTCAGCCCACATACCCTTCAAATCACCGCCCTTAGCTATGAAGTGCCCATGCCCCCTATGCGTACTCGTTATGTAGTCACCTGGCTTTAGATTAGCTATAACGCCAACAGCTACAGCTTCCTCACCAGCGTATAAGTGAACGAAGCCGGGGATCTTACCAGCAGCGAAGTACTCACCAGCCCTCTCCTCATTATACCTAATCCTAACCATCATTTCGTACATCCAGAGAAGTTTCTCCTTAGGTATCTCAACAGACATGAGACCACCCGAGAACTCCTAGCAAGTATTAAATACCGTAAATACAGTATAAATCTTTCTAATTAAAACTTAATTTATAAACAAATTAATGCATCAGTAATAGTTATTCTCAGAAAGGATTTAATTGCTTTGGCTAAACATTACTCGGGCGTGGTCAATATGTCTAAATCTTCTGAAGTTAAGGTAATAATGCCTAAACTAGGCATGACTATGCAGTCAGGTACTATAGTTAAGTGGGTTAAGAAGGAGGGTGATAAGGTAGTTAAGGACGAGGTAATAGCTGAGATTGAAACCGAGAAATTAACTGGTGAGGTTAAGGCACCAGCTACTGGAGTACTCATTAAGATACTTAGGAAGGAAGGTGATGAAGTCCCTGTAGGTGAGCCCATAGCTATCATAAGGGTCGAGGGTAATGAGTAGGGAGGTAAGAGCTACTGATGAAGCTAAGCAACTAGCTGAGCAGTATGAGATTGACTTAAGATTAATTAAGGGTACGGGACCCGATGGATTGATCACTCTTAAGGACGTTGAGGAGTACATTAAGGAGCACTTCCTACCTAAGGTTAAGCGTAAGTACAGATTAGTAGGTGTTAGGAAGGTAATTGCTAGGAGGTTAGGTAAGAGTTACCGGGAAGCTATCCACGTAACACTAAATACTGAAGTACGTACTGATGAATTCATTAAGTATAGGGAGGTACTTGCTAAGAAATTAGGTGGTTCTAAACCCTCATACACATTAATGATTGCTAAGTGCGTGGCTAAGGCACTTAAGGAGTACCCAAGAATTAACGCTACGATTGAAGGGGATGAGGTTACTGAGTACGACACCGTAAATATGAACATAGCTGTTGATACACCAATAGGTCTATTAACACCAGTTATTAGGGAGGTGTTTAGGAGGGGGATTAATGAGTTAATGAGGGATTACGCAGACGTTATTGAGAGAGCTAGGAGGGGTAAGCTTAAGGAGAGGGACATCATAGGAGGTACGTTCACGATAACTAACTTAGGTATGTTCGGTATAGACACATTCACACCAATAATAAACCCACCTCAAGTAGCTATACTAGGAGTTAATAGGATGGTTAAGAAGGTAGTACCTACTGAGGAGGGAGGCTTAGAGGTAGCTACGGTAATGAACCTATCACTAACATTCGACCATAGAGTAATTGATGGTGCTGAAGCTGCTAGGTTCCTATCAAGGATAAAGCACTACATAGAGCATCCAGAGGAGGTCAACTGGTTTGGTGAGGGAGGTAAGAGGGAGGGTTAGGTTACTCGTTGAGGTAGGCCTAGGTATTGAGCAGCACGGTCAAGACCCTACGAGGGCATGTGTTAAGGCGGTTAAGGACGCTATCTCCAGGGTATGTATACCATGTATTAAAGAGTACTTCAGAGCAGGTAATGAGGACATCGACGTAGACGTACTCCTTGGGGTACCCAACCCTAACGAAGTCCGTATTGAGGAGGTTACGAAGGCATTACCTATAGGTAACGTTAATGTTAGGGTCGTTAATGGGGGACTTAAGGCTAGGTGCATAAAGCTCCCTGAACTCGGTGATAAGAGTGATGAGATGTTAATTGCTGTAGCAGCTATTACGGTATACGTTAGGAGGGGTACTTAATGCCAGTAGCTATTGGCTTAATACCTAACCCAGAAGCTGGTAGGGATATTAGGAGGTTAGTAGCTCACGCATCAGTAATGGATAATATGGAGAAAGCCAATATAGTCAAGCGAATCATAGTAACTCTACAGGACCTAGGTATTGATAAGTTAATAGTAATGCCTGAAACCTTCGGAATAACTCAAGCAGCTCTAAGAATGCTACCTAGGGAGCCTGAAATAGATGTTGAATTCATAGATATGAGGGTATTAGGTGACTGGAGGGATACCTACTACGCTACTAAGTACATGGACGGTAAGGTAGGGGCGATAATAAGTATCGGTGGGGACGGTACGAATAGAGTAATAGCTAAGGCGGAACCTAAAGTACCTATAATGCCGATATCAACGGGCACCAACAACGTATTTCCATACATGATTGAAGCAACCATAGCGGCTGCTGCAGCAGCTGTAGTAGCTAAGGGGGTAGTAGGTAGGGAGGCCTTATTCAAGGCTAAGCGTGTTGAGGTAATTAAGAATAGTGAGTTAGTTGATATAGCACTCGTTGATGCTGTAGTAACTACGCATCAATTCGTAGGTGCTAGGGCTTTATGGAAGCCTGAGTACATTAAAGAGATAGTAGCTTGCTTAGCAGCACCCTACAATATAGGTCTTAGCTCAGTACCCGGAATGATTAGGGTAATTACTCAGGAGGATGACTTAGGACTCTACGTTAAGTTATTCGGTACTAAACCTAGGGGAGTTATTAACGCACCAATAGCTCCCGGCTACTTCAGGAGGTTAGGTATTTACGAGTATAGTGAGTTGAAGGTGGGGCAGAGTATTAGAGTAAGTACTGAGGCGGGAGTTATAGCACTTGATGGTGAGCGTGAGGTAGTCTTTGATAGCTACGATGAAGTGCTACTTAGGGTTAGTAGGGGTGGTCCCTACGTAATAGACTATAAGAGGGCACTAAAGCTAGCTAGTGAGAGGGGATTCTTCGAGGTTGCTTAGGGTACTGATTCATGAGGATAGGTGCGACCCTAGATACAACTTAGCTATTGATGAGTCCCTACTCATAACACACTACCTAGGAATTACTAAGGGTAGTACGTTAAGGATTTGGAGGAACCTAAACTCAGTAGTACTTGGTTACTTCTCAAGACTTGAAGACGAAGTTAATATACGGTACCTAAGGAGGTTAAACCCCATTGTGGTAAGGAGATTCACTGGTGGTGGTTCAGTATATCATGACTTAGGTAACCTAAACTACACCATAGTAACTGAATTACCTAGTAACTCAAGACCAATAGATTACATCTACAAGTACCTACTTAAGGGATTAATTGGTGTGCTTAAGGAGTTAAGTCTTAATGTTGAGGTAGTTAACTTAAGTGACGTATTAGTTAATGACCGTAAAGTAAGCGGTAACGCAGGTACCTTCAAGAATAACTACGCACTACTACATGGTACGTTACTAATAAGTACGGACGCATCATTAATTAATGAGTTATTTAAGGTGCCTTGGGATAGGGTGCGTAAGTACGGTATAGACCCAAGGAAGTACAGAGTCACTAACTTAAGAAGGGTTTTAGGTAGGTACGTAAGTGAGTACTTAATACGTGAATTAATAATTAAGAACTACTCATCACTACTTAGGGATACCTACGTAATTACTAATAGATTAAGTAGCGAGGAATCCGAAATAGCTAACATCCTCTACAACCTCAAGTACTCTAGAGACTCATGGAACTTAAGTAGAGTCTACGATAGGGGATTAATTAGTGAGTTAATTAGGTGTACTTACCGTAGGTAAGTACGTTAGAGATCTATAGTCACTAACTCACTACAGCTACACAACTTAAAGAGCCCCGATTCCCTAACCTTATTCCTGTAGACTACGGGTTCCTTAAGTACCTTAATAACACATATTGATACGTTACCGTCATCCCTAATAATAGCGAATGTCGAGCTAGCACCTACGAACTTAATGAATTTAGTAGGTACTATTAAGTCACCGTCAATACTCGCTTTAAGGACAGCACCCCTAAACACTACTATAACGTCATGACCGGGTACGTCACAACATACCTGATTAGCTAACCTACCGACACTCCTCGTGTACATCATGCTCCTAGCCAAGGAGTAGGCGGGTAAGTCCCTAATAAATACTCCCGTACTAAACTACTGAAGGTCACCTCAAGTCGCTCCTCAGTAACCACTCAATTTATGAACTTACTTACTGAGGAGTAATTAACTTAGGTGGTACTGAGTGGTAGTACCGGAGTTAGTTAGGAAGCACTATGGGAGACCCGAAGTTAGGGAGGTAATAGCTGAGTACTGCAGAGGTAGGTGGGTAGCTCTTGAGGGTAACGTAGATGGTAGGAGAGTATTTATTAGGTACTTAAGTGGTAAGCCACTAACTATTAAGTCAGGTATCGACGTCCCATCACTAATTACTAGGTACTCACACCTGAACGTAAGGACTTTCTACGCAACCCTAAATAAGTACGAGGACCTAAGCACTACTGAAGCATTAGAGGACTTAAGCAACATACTAAGTACGACACCCTTCTGGGACATCGACACTGAATTAAGTAAATGGAGATACGCGGTAGAGGCTGCTGAGTTAATAATCGACTTCCTAGAGAGGGAGGGGGTAAGTAAGTCAGTCTATGTGATATGGAGCGGGGAGGGTATACACGTTAGGTTATCCGAGCATGCATTCTCAAAGGAGCTACTCAGTAAGCACCACCCACTAGATACTGCATTCGCGGTTGTTGAGTACGTACTTAGGTCACTTAAGGATAAGCTAGATAGGTTACATAAGGAGTCGGGGGGAGTACTCAAAGTCGAGAACTTAGTAGATATTAAGAGGGTATTTACGGTGCCATTATCACTTCATAGGAAGTTAGATAAGGTAGCTATATGCTTAAAACCTGATGACCTCACGTCTTTCGACCCGTCATGGGCCGACGTAAGTAACTTCAGGAGTAGGTATGCTTGGAGGGAGTACGTAGAGGGTGAGGCTGATGCATTAGCTTCTAAGGCGTTAAGGAACGTAGGTACTTCAGTCAAGACAGCACAATTGGGGATTAAGTCAACTAGGGTAGGTAAGAGGGAGGTTAGGAGGAGGGAAGTAATTAGTAGGGGAGGTGCTGAGTTAGGTAGGTTCCAAGTAATGGCCCTCCTACAAGCAGCTAGGCACTACCTACTAACGGGTGACTTAGATAAGGCTAAGTCATTCGGACTTAATAGGGCTATATTCTATGCGTGGGCTAAGCACTACGGGAGGTTCTACGCAGGTAGGAGGGTGAGTTCCTTAGCTAGGAAGATTAGGTCAGTAAGTACTGGTGAGGAAGTACCTGAAGGCAGTAGGAAGTTAGTTAAGGTAGCTGGTGAGGAGGTCTTCATATCACCTAGGGGCTACTGCGTAATGGGTGGTAAGGAGCAGTTACCTGAGGACTACGACAGGAACGTAGTTGATAAGATAGAAGCTATAATCCCCTACGACGTAGCTTGGGAAGCAGCTATTAAGTACTTGAGTAAGTTCCCCAAACACGTACTAACGGACCCAAGGAAATTCTTCGATAAGGTCTACAAACCAGTTAGGGATTCATTCATTGAGAAGGTAGTTAAGGAGGTCATAGAACCTGAGGTAAGTGAGAGGGTACCTAAGGAGGTACCCTTAAGGAGCGTTAGGTTAAGACCAAGTACTAAGGCAGTACTTGAGGCTGGGAAAACAAAGACATTACTTAATTGGGTTAAGAAAGGTAATGAAGGTAAGGAGGGTAAAGGTACTAGCGACGACCAGCACTGAGGGATTCAGTAGCTCTTAAGTAGGTGCTGTAGATAGCCTTACCAGCTTCCTCAAGCTTCCTTAACTCATCACTGCTTAATAGATTAATTAGCTTAGGTCCTAAGGACCTACAAACAACCGTAGGTACACTCACGAACACCTCCTCAGGTACGCTACTTAACTTAGTGGGTGTAGCTACTGGAAGGACCCTGCACTCATCCTTAACTATGGATTCTATGATGTTCTTGAACGTAGCTGCTGGTCCGTACCTAGTAGCTCCTGCCTTATCAACTATGAATTTAGATACTCTCTTAACGTAGTCCTCAACCTCCTCCCTACTCACTGACTTACCAGTTAACCTACACCACTCACTTAACTCCATACCCTTAATCCTAACTGATGACCAGATAACGAAGGCATTCTCGCCATGCTCACCTCCTACATACCCAAGGACCTCACTATACTTAACACCAGTCACCTCAGCTAACTTAGCCCTAAGTCTTGAAGTCTCTAATGAAGTACCCGTGCTTAATACCTTATCAACCCTAGACCTCCTCCAGAAGAGTGTAGCCATGGCGTCCACGGGGTTAGTAACTACTACGTACCAAGCACCCCTATTCCTAGGTGGTAATACCTCAGCTAAGTAATTAATTATGGATGCGTTCTTACTAGCTAAGTCACGCCTACTCATCTTAACCCCAGGGATCCTCGGGTAACCAGCTGAGATCACTATTAAGTCAGCACCCGATAGGTCCTCATCACGGTCAAACCAATTAATACTTACGTCAATACCTAAAGCAGCTGCTGCATGCCTTAATTCCTCGTAGATAGCCCTCGCTAAGCCCTCCTTAATATCAACTACACTTAACTCACTAGCTAATCCTGAAGTCAGTATCGTGTAAGCTATAGCCCTACCTACATTACCTACACCAATAATTCCTACGTGCATTCACTACCCCAGTACCTAAAGTGCGGTTGGCTACTTAGTACTTACCTCCTCACTAACCTCCTCCTTACCCTCACTAACCTCAGTAACTTCAGTAGCTTCCTCAGTACCTACCTCCTCAGCTCTTTCCTCCTCCGCCATGTACTCCGGAGGTATTGGTGGTGGCCAAGGTACTGACCTAGCCTTAAGTATCACTAACCTATCACCAGCAGCTAACTTCATGTCATGCCTCGGTGCGTATATCATGAACTCACCCCTCCTAACAGCTATTACCTCAAACCTGAATCCCGGGTGTGTACGTATTAACGTCTTCTCAACATCATCTACGGTTAATCCATCCTCAGTAACTATTACTTCACTTAACTCAGCCTCACCCTTAGCTGTTACTACGTCGCTTACGAACCTAATTACGGTCGGCTCAAATACTGCTGAGGCTGCTATCCTACCTAGTAAGCTATGCGTTAGTATATCACCAACACCTAACTCCTTAAGTAACTCAGCAGTACTTGGGTCGCTAACGAGTACTAACATCTTTATCTTCTTATTCATTTTCCTCATGAGTAGTACTAAGTGGAGTGTTGTACTGTCGTCCTTAAGGCATAGTATAGCTTTCTCAGCATACATCACCCCAGCCCTTCTTAATGTCTCCTCATTGTAGGGACCTACTACGAAGTCAACGGGTGGTGGTGCTTTAGGCTCCTTAGAAGTTACCCAACCAACTACATCACCTAAGCCACTCATTACTAACTCCTCAATAGCCTCCCTACAGCTGGGGGTGGCACCTATGACTAGTATCTTCTTCCTCAACTTACCCCTTCCCAATGCTTTCTTGAGTGTAGCGTAGAAAAACGCATCTGCTAACGTTGAGATTACTAGAGTGTAGGTAGCTATACCCATAATAGCTGTAGCACCAGCTACTGCGTAACCTAAGGCATCGTGAGTAACTACAACATCACCGTAACCCACCGTAGCCATGGTTATTAACGCCCAGTACATAGCTGTAGGTAAGTCAATGTCTTGTCTATGATGAACTATGTGCTCACTATAGTAAAACATGAAGGAACTAGCTAGGAACATAGCTAAGAATATAGTTATTACGTAGAACCCGCGCCTCCTGGTTAATCTCCTAACAAGTAACCTAATCCTCGATGCTCTCCTCTTCCTTCTCCTCCCCCTAACGAATACTACCGCCATAGATCCTTAACCCACACCCGTACATACCTTATGGGTTGGGAGAGTATTATTGCTAACGCTTGACTTAACGCTTCTTTAACGCTCGTAATTAAGTATTATTAGCCTCTTAAGCACCTCAATTAGGTGGTAGGGTAGGGAGGGGTAGGGAGGACGTTAGGTAATGAATCAATGCTGGCGATACCGTGTATGCACGTGGTTAAGTACTTTATTGACTACGTGAATCTCTGCTACTTAAAGAGGTGGTTAATGTGCTTCCTCACGAGGTAGTTTCTAAGTACGTACTCCCTTACCTCAGAGGCTTGGTCGCTCTTGAGTTAATAGGTAGTGGTTTTAGCCAGTTTAGAGTAGCTAAGTTAATAGGTGTTTCACAACCCCTCATAAGTAGGTACTTAAGTGAGGGTAGTGAGTACTTAGTTAGTAAGTTAATCGATGTTGGGTTGTACAGGGATGAGGTATTAGCAATTACTAAGTTATTAGCTGAGGTACTTAGGAGGGGAAGGACCCAGGATTACGTGAGGATACTCTCCTCTTACGTAAACTCAGTACTTAGTAGGGGCTTACTATGCCGTAAGCACCACGAAATAATGCATAACCTACCACCTAATTGCGACTTATGTACTAGGTTGTTTAGGTCGGCTACTGATCCCTACATAGAGGAGGTTAGGAACGCTTACGAATTACTCAGAACGCACCCACTAGCCTACACACTAGTACCTGAGGTAGGTATGAACATAGTAGTAGCTACACCCAACGCAACAAGCGTTACGGACGTAGTCGGCTTCTCCGGGAGGATAATAAGGGTCGGGAGGGAGTTAAGGGCTGTTGGAGAGCCCATGTACGGGGGTAGTAGGCACACAGCTATGGTGCTCCTCCTCGTTAGGAGGTTATGGAGCGATGTGAGGGCTGCCGTAGTTATTAAGTTTCTTCAGTCATGCCTTAAGAAATTCATAGGTAGGTTCGGTAAGGACTCCATAGCTTATGTAGGGCCTCATAATGATCCTTCATTAGTGTTTAGAGACATGGTACTGGTTCTTAAAGGACGTAGTAAGCCACCTAAGTTAATAGCTGACCTAGGTGGTCAGGGCTTAGAGCCCGTAATGTACGTGTTAGGTAGTAGTGCCTTAGATGTGGTTGATGAGATACTTAACTGCATAGAGTCTAAGGACTAAAGCAGCTCCTCAACGGACTTCCTAGCACTCTCAACACCCCTAACGTACCAAGCTAGTGATGCTAAAGCACCAGCTAGCCATATAGTGGTTATTGCTATGAATGCCCCTAAGGCTGTTAAGGCACTCTCTGAATACACTACTAAAGCACCTGATACACCAGTGAGCCCAGTAAGTATACCTACTACGGAGGCCCTAACACCTGTCGGGAATAACTCGCTCTGGAGTACGCTTAATGACGCCCACGCCCACTCCGAGAATATTAGGTTTATGAAGAGTAGGGCAAAGAACCCGTAGTAACTACTTAATTGATGCGTAATCGTTAACGCAATAGCTGTTACCGTACCACCCGCGAATGAAGCAAGCACCGACGCTTTCCTAGCCCTATCAATTAGTGGAAGTAGTAGGAAAGCACCTACTGAAGCACCTAAGTTAGCTATGAACACTACTAGAGGAGCTACCTCAACACCGAATGCGAACCCTGGTGCGTACGGTATGTAGTAAGCAGTTACGTCGTAGGTTACGTACTGAGCAACAGTTATTACAGCTAGTACTAAGAACCTGAACCTGTACCTCCTTAAAGCCTCACCCAAACCTACGGCAGATACCTTAGGTAACTCAGTACTTAACTCACTAGACACTCCCGTTAACTTCCTAACTAAGGATACAGCCTCCTCAGTCCTACCCCTAATAATTAACCACCTAGGTGATTCAGGGAATGCTACCCTCGTTAAGCCAACAGCTACGGCAGTACCTAGGGCCGACACGAGTAAGTACCTTATCTGAGTAGCTACGTTAGTACCTAAGCTAGCGTAGATTAGTGCTAACCCAGCAATTACTGCAGACCCTACATTCCAGAAGTTAGTAGCTATCATTAATGCCTTACCCCTATGATTGACAGGGCATAACTCAGCTATTGCTGCGTAAGCAGCTCCGTACTCACCACCAATACCGAAAGTCATTAATGAAGTAAGTACGGTGAGAGCTACTACGTTCCTATACAGAGGAACTAGCAGAAGTAATGAAGCAACCTCTAGGGTTAGTGATACCATGAACATGAACCTCCTACCGTACCTATCAGCAAGCATACCTAGTAGGATAGCACCTAAGGTCTCAGCGAGGAGGTTAGCTGGGAATATTATCACGTAGTACTGAGGAGCTACTAAGTAAGCAACTAGGGGGGCTATTGAGAACATAATACCGTCTAGGAAGTAATTAAGTGAAACAACCGTAAAGAACTTCCAATGCTCACTACCCCACTTAGCACGATCTAGCACATCAGTAACACTTAGTACCCTACTCAACGCTGCCTCACCTACTTAGAGGTTATGTTATGTAGTTATAAACGATATTATTACTCAGTAATAAATGTAAAAACCAGATAATGAATGAGGTATTACTGGGTTAATTAGGGTTTAAACCTTCTTGTTCAGCGCATGAACGAATTTAAACTCAGTTACCGAGTAACGTGTTTATAGAGCTTGACTCTATGAATTAATCAGAGGAGTAGCGATGCCTTTATTTAAGAAAGGGAAGGGTAAGGAGAAGAAACCTAAAGGAACGAAGCCTAAGTCTAGGGGAGGTATTAGGGATGTCCTACTTGGTAGGGCTAGGAAGGGTAGGGTTAAGGGTGCTGAGATAGACATAACCGTCGAGTTACTTAGTGGGTTAGGGTTCGTTACTTTCAAGCCGTTAAGGCCTGAGTACAAGATCCTCGAGAGTTACTACGTCTACGAACCCTTCGCTAAGGTAACAATAGCTATGACCCCTGAAGGACCTACCTACTTCGTCACTGAGGTCGAGTTAGAGCCTGAGGAGTACCCGATAATAGGTAAGTTAATCGAGATACTATTTCATGAGATAAGAACTACGGAACTACCTCAAGACATTAGGAAGTTCGTGTTTGAGGAGTTAGGTAGGATAATGGAGAGATACAGGACTAAATTCGGTATAGTAGGTGTTAGGAGGTATAAGATACTGTACTACATGGAGAGAAACCTACTAGGCTTCGGACCTATAGACCCCCTCATGAGGGACCCGAACATAGAGGACATAAGCTGTGACGGTGTAGGTAAGCCGATATACGTATGGCATAGGAAGTACGAGTCAATACCTACTAACATAGTAATCAACGACATTAACTACCTAAACGCGTTAATAATGAAGTTCGCTCACATGGCTGGTAAGCACGTATCAACAGCCTACCCCGTAGTTGACGCTATGTTACCGGGTAAGCATAGGTTCGCAGCTACGTTCGGTACTGAAGTAAGTCCTAAGGGACCTACATTCACCATAAGGAAGTTTAGGGAGAAGCCATTCTCAGTCACTGAATTAATAAGGTACGGAACCATAGATTCACTAACAGCCGCTTACCTATGGACCCTAATAGAGCATGGAAGGACCGTAATGATTGCTGGCGGTACCGGAGCTGGTAAGACGACCCTACTTAACGTATTGAGTCTATTCATTAAGCCCGGAATGAAGATAGTTACGGTAGAGGACATACCCGAGCTAAACTTACCCCACGAGAACTGGGTTCAGTTAATAAGTAGGCCATCCTACATAGTAGGTGCTAAGACGGGTGAGGTATCCCTATTCGACCTAGTAAAGCTGAGCCTAAGGTACAGACCCGACTACCTAATAGTTGGTGAGGTTAGGGGTGAGGAGGCCTACGTACTATTCCAAGCACTAGCTAGTGTATCTTACGATACTCCAATCCTAATTAAGGATCCTAAAGGTGAGGTCAGTCTAGTTAAGATTGGTGAGTTCATCGATAAGTTCTATGAGGAGGGTGAGGAGTGGGTACCTAAACCCCTCGAGGGGTATTACGTACTAAGTCACGATGGATTCCGTACCTTATGGAAACCGATAAAGTATGTCCTAAGACATAGAGCTAATGAAGTATATGAGATAGTATCTGAGGGTGGAGGGAGGATAAGGGCTACAGGTAGTCACAGCGTCTTCGTATTAGATCAAGATAGTTTAGAAGTTATTGAGAAGCCCGTATCAGCACTTAAACCCGGTGACTTACTGATAACGTTCATTAAGAAGGAATTAATGGGGGAGGGCAGGGAGTATCAACTAATAGACGTAATTGATGCTGTAGGGGACTTAAGTAAGGATTACGTAGATAACGTACCTAAGGATATTAAGGAACTTAGTGGAGGTAAGAACCCCATCCCGCTCCCACAGTACCTCACGCTTGAGAGGGATAAGGGGGTTAGGGGGAAGGTTAGGATTAGGAGGTGTGGCGATGATCAGTACTTACCCGGTACGGTAGTACTTGATGAGGATCTAGCATTCGCTTTCGGTTTATACGTAGCTAGTGGGTACGTAAGGGAGGGTGAAGGTAAGAGCGTATGCTTCGTACTCAATAGAGATGAAGGCGAGGTTCCCGAGAAGTTACTGAGGGTAATGAAGAGTAAGTTCAACTTAAGCCCATCAATCACTGTTGGGGGTACTTACGTAGTTTATGAGTACAGTCACGCATTGCTAGCTGAGTTATTTAAGAAGCTCCTAGGAGCTAATTCAAGCGATAAGCACGTACCATCCCAGCTCTGGAAATCACCGAGGAGAGTTATTAAGTCGTTCTTTGAGGGGTTGAGGGTAGGGTATAGGGGCAAGGAGTTAAGGAAGGGATGCATAAGTTACAGAACGAGTAATGAGGGATTAGCTTACGAAATACTCTGGCTGGCTAGGTTAGCTGGTTACTACTCTGAATTATCTATGGAGGAAGGCGTGAGTCAATATAACGTCTTAATACACTTAGAGCAGGGAGTACGTAGTGAATACGGGAAAGTACATGTAAAGCCGTTACTGAGGCTCATTGAATTAGCTAAGCTCAAGCCACTACCTCAGGAGTTAGCGTATATTAATGAGAGAAGGTACGTGCCTGAGGAGGTAGCTTTAAGGGTTATAAAGCATGTTGAGGAGAGTGCGTACTTAACACCTCAATTAAGAGAGCACATAGAGAAGTTGAAGCAGTTAGTGAGTGGTGAGTTAGTACTTATTGAGGTAAGGGAGGTAAGGAGGGTGCCTTACGATGGTTACGTATACGACGTATCAGTACCGGGTACTGAGTCTTTCTTCGGGGGGAATGCGCCGCTACTACTACATAACACAGGTCACGGCGGGTTAAGCACCATACACGCTGAGACTCTAGACTACGCTATTAAGAGGCTTACATCACCACCAATGAATATACCGCCGGCCTACATGAAGTTAATGAACGCATTCATACATATTCAGAGGATACAGACAAGGGTTAAGAAGGGTGTTGTTAGGGTTAGGAGGAGAATAACTACTGTTCAGGAGGTTAGGGACTATAATGACTACGTAGAAGTAGTTAGTTGGGACCCGAGGGACGACTTATTCAGGGTTGATCTAGAGAAGTCCTACCTACTGGAGGACATAGCTTCGAGGACTGGATTAACTAGGGATGAAGTAATTGATAAGGTGATGATGAAGAAGGTCTACCTAGATTGGTTGGTTAGGAAGGAAGTACTTGATGTATGGGAGGTTAGTAGGTACATCTTCGACTTCTACATATCGCCGGACACAGCTTACAGGAGAGCTGTTAAGGAGTTGAGGGAGTTAGGGGTGGAGGAGGTTGAATCTTAGGGACTTCTGCTACAAGTACTTCTGGTGGGTCGGGAAGGCAGTACTCACTACCTACCCAAACATATACACAGACGTCCCCCTAGCTGATATGAAGATACATCCTGAAGTCTACGCATCCGTAGTTGGTTTCTTCTTCATATTAACAGCCATAATCTCAGCATTCACCATGGTTGCCGTAGCTACCTCCCCAGTAGTACCTCCTAACCTTAAGTCAATGGTTGCTGTAGCCCTAGTATTCCCTCCAGTACTCGTGCTCATACTAGGTAGTAACTTACCTAGGTTAATAGCTCATAGCAGGAGCGGTGGTATCGAGACTGAATTACCGTACACTACTGCGTACCTAAACATAATGTCTGTCGGTGGCTTATCGCCGTTCGTGGCTTTCGAGAGGTTGAGTAATGCTGTACAGATATTCCCTAGGATAGCTAGGTACGCATTAAGGTTCACAGTACTTGTTAGGGCATTGGGTAGGGACCCTATATCAGCGTTTGACGACCTAGCTAAGAGGTCGTTATCCCCGGTACTTCAGGACTTACTAATAGGTTATAAGGTGACAGTAGCTGCTGGTGGTGACATAATTGATTACTTAGCTAAGAAAGCAACTGCTTACTTCCAGAACTTAATAGTTAAGACTAGGGTCTCTGGTGAGAGGTTAGCATCAATACTTGAGTCGTACCTAGCAGTAGCTCTACTAGTGCTATTAACGGTTAATTCAATATACCTAGTGAATATATCGGTTCAGTACGTATCCCTACCAGCATTAAGTCCAGCATCACTATTCCTCCTCTCCTACATATTCCTACCATTCATATCATTCAGTATCATATACTTAGCTGACGTCATTCAGTATAAGGAGCCTGGGCTAGAGTTTAGACCATACATAGCTTACTTCGGAATAACCCTACCGCTAATGTTCTTCTTGATAGTATTCATGGTAATGCCCATAGATTTCAGGAGGTTAAGGATAATACCCTTAGCTAAGACACTATCCGATGGAGTCATAGCTATAGGTAAGTTCTTCAATGTGGACATTGCTTACTACACATCAATAGGGTTAGCACTAACGCTAATCATAGCTACAATACCTAGTGCAATATACGAGATATTCATTAGTAGGTACTACGCAGGGCTCTTCAGTGGCTTAACTAGGTTCTTAAGAGACTTAGTAGAGGTTAGGAAGACTGGAGTATCACCTGAGAAGGCGATACTAATACTATCGAATAGACCGTACAAGCACTTCACGAACTACCTGAGGGAGATAGCCCTTGAGATTAGCTTAGGAATACCACTAACTAGGATACTCAGTAGGTTAGTTAAGGAGATTAAGGCATGGAGAGTTAGGGCGTTCATGTACATCTTAACTGACGCTATAGAGATAGGTGGTGGCGACCCTGAAGTACTTGAGAGAATGGCTAGATTCGCTGAGGCAGCTGAGATGGTTGAGGAGGAGAAGAAAACATCCATGAGGACCCTACTCATAATACCGTACATAGGGGCGATAACCTTAGGAGCCACTATAGTACTTATGGCTTCATTCATGGGGACCTTAGGAGCTGGGGCAGGTGCTTTTAGGGACGCTATAAGGATGTTAGCACCAGCTACGGTACTCAACATATACATCTTAGGATTAGTAGCTGGTAAGGTCTCCAGCGGTACCACGTATACCGGGTTTAAGCACGCGATCTTCCTAACCATCATGGCTTTAGCGGTAGTACTCAGTTCGGGATTCCTAGCTAGGATGCTAGCAAGTATAGCGACAGCACCTCCAGGAGGTGCTTCACTACCTTGAGGGGGCAGTCAAACGTATTATCAACAGTGATACTTACCTCACTACTAATGATAGTGATCATAGGGGTTACTGCTTACGCACTCTTCGTTATTGAGGGTAGTGTTGAACAGGCTGAGTACGTTAGGGTTAAGGAGGTAGCTATTAACTTAGGGCAAGCAGCAGTCACCTCAGTTTGCGGTGGTTATGCAGCAGTATTTACGTTACCTATGAGGACATGCGGTATTGAATTCAATAATACGTACCTAACAATGAATGTATCATTAATCATTAACAATACCTACGTAGTTAACTACACCATAGGTAACGTAACTGAGGTGCTATTCCCATGCGGTAAGTACGCACCCAAGCCGTTGAGTGAGGTGGTTGATTACGGAAGTAATAGTTACGTAGTAAGTAGCCCCTTAGATGTACCGTTAGTTACTGAGAAGTACAGCGTATCCATGGGTAGACCACTAATTAAGTTGAATATGAGTAGGGTAGTAGCCAACCTTAAGAAGGTACTAGTTAATGGGCTTACCTACTACATTCTGAACATAGAAGCCTACAACCTAAGTTACCGAGTAGTTACTTCATCAGGTAGGTTAAGTATTAAGTGCTTAGGTGTGAAGAGTATTAATAACTTATACAGTACGTACTTAACGAGTCAAGCTAGAGTATCTGTAGCTGTTACTCTATATAGGGGAGGATCAGTAATTAAGACATACATTAAGGAACTAGGGACGATAAACTCAGTACCGACTGCACTTAATGCGTCATTAACCGTATATAACGTGGTTGTGGAGGTTGGTTAACATGCCTCAATCAGCAGTAACTACAGTAATTCTCTTCTCAGCTCTTCTCCTCATAATGCTATTCATAACAGCATACTCAACAACACTAATCAGTAGCGTTAAGGAGGAAGGTATTAGAAGGTCACTAAGTGAGATATCAACACTGATATACACCCAAGTAACTCAAGCAGAGGCTTTAGCTGGTGAATTAGGTACTAACGTAACTATTAAGTTAGTACATCCTAAATTCATAGGTAGGTCAACGTACGTAATATACTTCATAAACGCATCAAATGTGAGTAAGTACTTAAGCTACGTAAACCTAAGGCAGGGTGAGTCAGCGGTAATACTTAGGCTAGGTAATGTATGGGTAGGTGAGTCACTACCCAAGAACACCTACGTAGCTAATCAGGAGGTAATACTGACTAGCTACTCAGACATCGTAATTAACGTAACCTCCACCGGTACGAACTACATAATCACGGTAACACCATTAGGTGGTGGGTAATGCACAGAATACTAGAATTCATACTGGCCGCTGCGGTAATCATGTCAGTACTAGTAGCTACTGACTACGTAGTTAGGATGTACGTAAGTACCTCAACAACTACAAACCACTTTAAGCAGTTCATGGACTCACTAGCTAACGCCATAACTGACTATGTATTATGTACTCCAGGCATACCAAGTAACTGGAGCTTAAGTATTTACAATGTACAACCACCTGGTAGGGTAGGTCTATCACTAAGTAATTCGTCATTAATTATTGACCCCATGAAAGTTATTAGGTTAATGGTATGTAACAAGACACTTAACCCGTACTACGTAGATCCCCTATCAAACGTTACTGGGTTCCTAAGGATGGTGTCGGGTAGTGAGAAATATGGAATTAACTTAGTACTTAAGAATTACTTCGGAGCTAAGCTTCAATTAGTGAATAATTCATTGATTCTCAACGTAAGTAAATACGCGTCAGGTGCTAAGGTATCGACATTAACATACCTTAAGTGCTATAACGGAGTTACGTATTACTTAAACATAAGTAAGTCAGTAATTACTATAAACTCACTAAACAATACCTTAATCACTTATAATCCATCAGTATGTTCATTCGTAGGAGCTACTGCAGTAATTTCTAAGGAGGGTGTTGCATCAATTACATACCTAATAAGTAACACATCATTAACTATACTACCTCAGGTAGATAGCTCATTAAGGCTCATCCTAATATCAACCACATCATTACCTACTAAGACGGGTAAGTACTTAGTTAATGCGACTATATTCTACTACGTACCTAACTCATCAGTACCTGTAGTGGACGCTAACTTAAGTAATGTGGGTACTTCATCAATCTTAAACTTAGTGCTAGGGAACTACACTTACTACTTCTACGAACTACTGAATGGTGCTTCACCAATACATTATACCCCAGCAATGCATACCGTAGTCGTCACGGTTTACGAGAAAGTAGGGAAGAACTACAACCTCACGAAAGTGTATGTAGTCCCGCTGTACCCGTACCTAAGGGAGTTATGCAATGGTACTTACGGACTAACACCACCTAGTGCAGGAGTACCTAGGGCTACTGTGAGTAGATCCGTTAATGTAGGGCTATTCAATTACGTACTAGACGTTAATGTATGGGTGATGAGGTCGTGAAGGGTCAGATACAGGTAGTTGCTGCTGCTATAGGTGCTATAGTACTGCTACTAGTAGTTACTTCCTTACTTACTCAGAAGGTACTAACTCCCTACCTAGGTAATGAAGTAGCCGTAGCTGGTGCTGACGCCTACGACTTAGCTCACGAAGTCGCCTCAGCATTAGGTACTCCTGAGTTCAATAGTACGATAACTAACTTGCTAATTAATTACTGCGTTAACGTAACGATACTTAACTTCACATTAGTGAATGGGTCCTTAGTGAATAAGTTAAGCTACGTAAGTGAGTGCGGGTCCTACGTAGCTGGAGTAGCTACGGCTTACGCAGTAGTTAATGACTCATTATACGTAGTTAGGGTTGAGGTGATGGGTAGTTGAAGGCTCAGTTAATGCTTGTGGCATCCCTAGCTATAGCTGTAACATTAGTAGCTGCCTTAATGACTTACTTACTAACTCAAGTGACTGTATCTAGGATTAATTACCCGAGAATTAAGGTAAGTACTTCCATATTTAGAGACCTAACTAAGGAGTTATGCAGGCTCAGCTGGGAAGCACTTAAGCAAGCATCACTTACTAATTCAATAAGCACTGCCGAGTCGGTAATAGGTAACTTCAGTAAATTAATTAATGCATACTCACTGGGTACCATATACATCTCAGTAAATACGTCAGGTAAGTTACTTTGGGGGGTAAACCCGGCCTATTCCTTAATAGTAATAACTGCTAACTTAAGTAATGGGTATTTAGAATTAAGGAATATAACAACATACTCGGAACTATATGTATCAAGTACATCAGTAGTTACGCCCACTAAATACGTAATTGACTTGACAGTTAAGGTATGTAAATGTGATCAATGCTACTATACACCAATAACCGTATACAATACTAACTTAACGAATTTATTAAGTAAGGGTTACTCAGTGACTTACACATACTTAGGCAATGGTGTTACAGAATTCACTATAACGGGTACGGGACCTACACCACCCGGTCCTGGACCTCCTCTACCAGCACCTCCTCTAAGTATAGAGGCCGTTAAAGTTACTTACGATGGTGTTAAGGTCATCGTGAGTACGTAATTTACTACCATCATTTAGGGAGAGACACTTATTAAATTAAAAAATATTCGCGAACTGTATTACTGTCAAAATAGTTTATTAGGTTGTTAATAGGTTCTGTAGTAGAGGAGGAGTTATATAGCTAGGCTAAGACTTAAAAGTACGTGATTAAAAATGAGGTATGGGAGCATGAAGGCATTAGTCATAGCTCTACCTATATTGGCGTTGATAATATTCACGACATACATAGTCTATGAGGAGAGCTTCAGTAAAGGATTAGCATACGCTGTAGAGAGTAAGGCGCTCGTTGTTTTAGCTTCGGGTCTTAGATTTAATGGGACTTACCTAACGTTTAGGTTAGTTAATAACTTAGACCAGAGTATAGTCCTTAGGTCATTAACGCTAATAAGTAATTCGTGGGGGTCGCTAACTATACAGAGTTTTAACGGGTCGAGGGTGGTTCCCAGTAAGCGATCCGTTATTTACCGCTCATACGTAGGTAGCGTCATATATGCTGCAGTGGGTGGTAAGAAGGTTAAGGATGCTTTAGTACCTGTTAGAGTTAGGGTTACTTATGAAGTTAATGGTAAGTTACACTATACCGAATACGTTACCTACATAAGAATTAGCGCTTCTTAATCTTTACCTCAAACTCCTTTTTAACTCCCTTAAGTAGGAATGCCCACCTAACTTCGTATTTAATCCTCCTCTCAACATCCTTAAGTGACTTCCTAGCTAGGAATCTCTTCTTAACTCCGACATCAACAACTATCCTGTCCTTCGATTCATCATAACTTAATTCAATACTGACTAACTTATAACCCATCGTGTCCAGAACTTCATTAAGTAGGTCGTGAAGGAACTCCCTAAGCTCTCCTAAGTCGATCCTCTTGGATACCTCAGTAACTACCTCCTCGATAGACTCACCACGGACCTCCTCCCTCTCAACCAACTCCTTAACTACTTTCTCAACCCTCCTCCTCATCTCCTTCTTAATCTCTTCATCCCTCTCTTCAGGGGATACTACATATGTACTTACGGTCTTGGCGGTATCCTTAAATATGCCGACCATAACGTCACGACTCGGTAACTTATATACGTAAAGTGATGTTGGTCTGTAATCACTCATTAATGTTAGGTTAGTTACGTACTTAAGTGCTTCATTACCGGCTAATCTCCTCCTACTAGATACGTAGGTAATTGCGTATATTGACCCGTTATGAGCTAATAGCCTCACCTCACCTTCCTCACCATCCCTAATCCCTAATACGTAGTACATGGGGTCCTTAGCGTATGAAGCAAGCTTAAGGACTAGGAACGGGACTGACCTAATACTAGCTAAATCCTCAACATGCTCCCTGAAGTTAATGTGTTGAGACACTAGTGTTAACGCCGCCCTAATGCTTGCGTCCTTTAGTAATCTCCTACTGAATTCCTCAGCCTCATTAACTAGTCGAGGTGGTTCAGTAACTGATGAAGCAGCCTCACTAATTAATGATTCATTAACTACTAAATTCTTAGCACTTACTTCATCAATGTAGCTCACGGATAATGCCCCAGCAGCCTTCTCACTAATCATTAGCGTTAGGAACCAAGCATCATCCCCCCTAATAACCATTCCCTCACTAATGAACTCAGCCGCGTACGGCTTACCCCTAATAAATACAAGCTTTAAAGTACCGTACATATTAGCGGCGACGACAGAACCCTCAATAACCACCGTTAACCCACAGTCACGTACCTTCTTTATAATACTAAGTAAGCTAACCCTTAGTAGATTCACTATAGGCCCTATCCTACACTCCATCCTCCCCTCAGTCATAACTCACAACTTCTCTCGTAATTTACTATGTTTCCTAAAATTTAAAAAGAAGTGCTTCCCTGTAAATGTACTAGCAAGTACTTAGCACTACCTTACTAAGTACTTATTCCCTTAATGAACTCCTTAGTCCTTATCTTCCTAAGTATCCTCTCCAGACCCTCAACAACTACGTACTGGGTTTCCTCCTTACCAGCTGCCTTAAGCATCTCATCAAGCGTTAGGAATATCTTAGCGAATATCCTAAACACTACGAAGTAGTCCGTAATGTCCTGCCTAACTAACTCCTGAAGTATCTGTGCCCTAAGGTTTAACTCATCGTATATTAACTTCATGTCCCTCCTAGATATACCCCTCATCGTAGCTATCTTCTCCTCAAGTAAGTAACTAGCACCCTTACCCCTGAACAAGAACTTATCGGTTGATGGGTCCCAAGTAAATACCGGTATGAATATTATTGAGTCTGAAGCCGCGTCATAGCCTAGTATCTCATTAACACTCAACATCCTCCTAAGCATTACACCCTCCCTATATACGGCACTCTGGATTATCACGAAGTTTAGGTTATCGAGCTGTGTCTTAGGTACGTTAATGGGTGGTGAAGTAACACGCTGTATGAGCCTTATTACGCTACCTGCGTGGAACGTAGCTAGTACTGGGTGCCCTGTATTATGTAGTGCTATAGGTACCTCACCACCTATGAATAACTCAGTACCCGGTACTGAGAGGTCGTATACGTAACCCTCATACCTTACCTCCCTAACATCCCTAACCGGTAGTACCTCAGCATCACTAGTAGCTAGTAACTCGAGCCTACTGAGTACCTCAGCATCCTCCTCATCAAGTACGTACTTACTCTTAATAACCTCAATCAACTCAACAGCTACATCTGAGGGTATTAAGCCCTCATTATCCCTAGCGAGTACCTTTAGATCCCTTATTAAGTCTGGGTACTCACGATCCATCCCGTACTTCCTCATTAACTTAATTAACGGGTCAGCAGGTACCTTACCAGGTAACCTACTAACCGATACGCAGGCCCTACCGCCCCTCCTAACGATCCTTGAGGGTAGTCCCTTAAGCCTAGCTAACCAGACCTCAGCAGTTACTGCCCAACCACCACTACCTACACCCATTAACTTAAGTAGTGAGGTACCGTACCCGCAGTTAAGTACTTGAATTGCTGAGCCTAAGGACACCCTCTCAATACCTAGTATCGGTGGTTCTGAAGCTACGAAGCTAACTAGTAAGTCACCCCTCCTTAACTTCGAGACGGGCTTAGGGACTATCCTCAAAGACTTCTTATCAAGTACGAAGACGCTGTGGCTACCAGTAGCTACTAACTCAGCGTCCTCACCGTACCTTATTAAGTACGCCTTCCTAACCCTATGCCTCAACACGTACTTAATCCTACCCCAAGTCAACCTACCGAATGGGTCCATACTAAGTACTTCATAACCATCAATGTACTTAGGTACCCTCTCCTCACCATCCTCATAGAACCTATCAACGAACTCACCTATCGGTGTTAGGAATACCTTACCTGACCTAACGTCCTTAATAAGTACTGGAGTTTCCCAACCAACACTTTGCATTGCTTGGAAAGCTACGTTACCCTCAGCACCTCTAATCTCACCTACTATGATGTAGTTAGGTCTCTGCCTTAAGGCAGCCTTGAGTAAGTCGAACATAGTTACGCTAGACTCGACACTTCCAGTGTCCCTAGTTAACTCCCTAACCCAGTTATCATGCGGTACTTGAACCTCGGCAGTATCCTCTATAGTAACTATCTTAGCTGATGGCTTAATGAAGGCTATTATAGCGTTTAAGCTAGTGGTCTTACCTGATGCAGTCTCACCGGATATGAAGCCACTCATACCCTCAAGGAGCAGTATCCATAGGTAAGCAGCTACTCTAGTGTCTAGGGTACCCCACTTAATTAACTGTATGACTGATATGGGTTTCTTAGAGAACTTACGTATGGTGAAGTTACTCCCCTTAAGACTTACGTCAGTACCGAATACTATGTTTATACGGCTACCATCGGGTAGGGTAGCGTCTACTATTGGTCTAGCGTGGCTAACCGGCTTACCTATCCTCTCACTTAACTCAATAACGAACCTATCAAGCTCCTCCTGAGTCTTAAAGCCTATGTTAGTCTCTAGGGGCCCGAATACCTTATGGACTATGTATATGTACCCAACACCGTCACAACTTATGTCCTCTATGTATGTATCCCTAATGAATGGCTCAAGAACGCCTAAGCCCACCTTATCCCTTATCATGTAGTACCTTAACTTCTCATAGTCATCCCTAAACACAGGTATGAACTTCCTACTACTTAACTTCTTAAATAATGACTTATAATCAACCCTATAATCAACTACCCTAACGACCTTATCAAGTAGAGTAAGTAGTAGCTTCTTCTTCTCCTCGGGATCAGTAACTACGTCCTTCTCACTAATGTACTCAGCCATCTTAGCCTCAACAAGCTCGAAAAGCTCCTGAGGTGGCTTAGGTGGTTCTATAGCTACGTACTTCCTATAACCCGACGGCCTACCACCTATGGGTGTGTATACGTGTATGTATATGCCACCACTTAATGGGTATAGTACGTTAACGTTAGGCGCCTTCTTCAAGCTACTAGGTAGTTTATCTACGTAATAATCAGGGTAACCTAGAGTAGGTACTACTTCACGCATTAAGTAATCAGCTAAGTAGGGGGCCTTACGCATCTCCTGAAGTAGTAAGTCGTAGTTTAGTGGTGTCCTCCTCTGTTGGGTTACGGCTGTTAGCGCCACGACTCACCACCTCCTTAACCGAACGTAATGACTCTAGACGCCTTAACACCAGTTGTTAATGAGAAAACAATTACGGTAGGTTGGGTAGTGTTTAGGTCATTAACATTCATGCATAACTCAACCGTAGCTCCCGGTAGTAACTCAACAGCTGTTGTCGAGTTAACTACTACGGTCTTATTACCTATGAATACCCTACTAACTACCGTACCCGTGAATGGTATTAACACTATCTTCCTCTGACCCGTTGAGGTACTTACGTAGTCAATGAGTGTTAGTAGCCCATTAGCTATGATTACGGACCTACTACCTTCATTACTTACGTTATAGCATAACCTACCAGTAACTGAGTTATAAGTTGCTGAAGTTATCGATACTCTAGAACCGACTATGTTAGCTAACCTACTAGCTGATGTCTGTGCTGAGGCGTATAAGTAATTAACGCTAGTCATGAATATCATTATGAATATGAATAGAGTGATGGCTATCATAGCCGCTATAATCATGGCAGCAGCTACGGTCCCTAGACCCATCGCATCACCTAGGTATAGTAACGTAGGGAGCTGTTAGGGGGTGCCTCCCTCATTGACTAACAGGCGAAATCACTTCGTTGGGTGGGTAATTAATTAACTACTAACCACGCATATGCGATATCTTCGGCTAAGCGAATACTACTACATCCACCCTCAGTCATTTTCTCAGGTGGTAGAGGGGATTAGTTATTAGGTATTAAGTATTAGGTACTTAATTCTATTGAACGCCTAATGATTTACTACCATCGACCCTAAGTCGCTAACCACGGCATGCCTAACATTTATAGAGTACCCCCTACCTTAGGGGTAGGTAATGAGTGGGTCGTCAGTAGTTGTTGAGGGTGTCTTAATGATAGCTGCTATAGTAGCAGCGTCGATCTTCGCCTCCTCCTTCGTAGTTAAGTTAGCTGAGTTTAAGGACTCATTTAATAGCGTGATGAGGAGCTACAGTGATAAGGTCAAGACTAATATCATGATCATCTACGCCACCTACCTAAACTCAACAGGTTCATTCGTTGTTTACGCACGTAACATAGGTGAGACGTCAGTATTCATTAAGTCAATCTCCGTATACTTCGGGAACACCACTGAGTTAGACCTCTACACATACGACTACGACGGAGTACCAGCACCTGGTGAGTGGGACTACAGCACAGTTAACTCACCAGATAATGGGTTATGGGAGCCTGGAGAGACTCTAGTGTTCTACATATACAACGTAACCACACTAACACCCCCGTACGTAGTTAAGCTCGTACTACCTAACGGCTACGTAGCTCAGGAGACCTTCGCACCACTACCCTAGCGTGAAGTAGTGGGTGTTGCTTATGCCTACCCTAACCTTCGGTAGGGTAAGTAAGGCAGTAATGCTTCAAGCAGTTGCTTTAGTAGCTGCTGGGCTAGTTACTTCATTCTTCATAGACCCTAGGGTAAGGCCCTTCCCCATAATGCTCTCAGCAGGTATTGCGTTAATGAGGGTAGCGCTAGGTTCTAGGAAGTCACGTAGGGCTGGCTACGGCGTTGATGAGGACCTAATATACCTAGTAACCCACATGTACGCAATATCAACTGGTAAGCCACCGAATAAGAGGTTATTCATGCCCGACACTTGGGCCGGTGGTTACGATGCCTACGACTCAGTACTTAAGAGGATAGCCGTACTAGCTGTTGATTGGGGTTACGGATTCGCTAGGGCTATAAGGATAGTTGCTAGGGACCTTAAGAATAAGGTGTTTAGGGACTTCCTACTAAGGCTTGGTGAGTTATTAGGTATTGGTGAGGACCCCAGCAGGTTCTTAGATATTGAGCGTAGGGCATTACTAACGGAATTCCAAGCCCACTACTCAAGAATACTTGAGGCTTCTAAGATGTTGTTAGGTGTCTACACCTCAGGTGTTTCAAGCGCTATATTCATAATGATTACATTCATGATCTTCGTATTCCTATTCTCAGTATCCCCTACACTCATAGTTCTTGTCTACATAGCTATACTCATGTCACTAGCGGTGCTACTCTACATACTCTACAAGGTATTACCTAGGGATAGAGTAACTCATAACTTAAAGGCTAAGATACCTGAGAAGGTTAGGTATAGGACCTTACTATTCATGGGTTTAGGGGCTTCAGCAGCTGTAGGTATGGTTATTTATAAGATGTTCGGTAGTGCTAGCCTAGCACTCTCAGTAGCTGCCCTACCCCTCCTAATACCTGGTTTCTACGCTAGGAGGGTTGAGAAGAAGATTAGGGAGATTGAGTCGTTCTTCTCCATATTCATAAGGAGCTTCGGGCTAACCTACGCAATGATACCTCACGCACCATCAGCTCTAGCATCGACTCTTAGGAGTGGTTACGGACCCCTAACTAAGTACTTGAGGAGGTTACTAGCTAGGTTAAACGCGGGTATTGACCCTAAGATAGCTTGGTACCACTTCATAGGTGAGACGTGGAGCGAGGTTGTTAGGAGGAACGTGAATATACTCTACGACGCCATGAACGTAGGTGGTGACCTAGCTAAGGTAGGTACCGTACTTAGTGAGACCATATTCAAGCTCCTAGACATTAGGAAGCAGAGGACGCAGATGGCTAAGGCGTTCGAGTCTACGGTATACATAATACATACGTTATTCACGGCTATACTCTCCTTCGTACTATCGCTCATGGGTGTATTTAATGAAGTAATAGGTAAGTTACAGGGTATTAACCCACAAGTAGCTTCAGTACTTCCCTTCCACCCAATGTCACTTCAGCTAGCTTTCCAAGTATCACCTATATTCATACTCATACTATCAGTAGTTAATGCATTAGCTATTAAGATAGCTCAGGGGGGTATGTACGAGACTTTATGGGTGCCACTAGCACTACTAATGGCTATAGGTGGTGTGGTCATGTACGGAGTGAGTATGCTGTCACAGTCGGTATTCGCTAACGTGATAGGTCTCTCACAGCTTATGGCGACCCTACCGAAGTAAGTCCCTCAATGAAGTTCCTGAATGCCTGATATATGAGTGAAGCGACTGTGTATATGGAGAAGAGGAATAGAACGACACCTATCACTATCATTATGAAGCCCGTAGCTATCCTACCTCTACCAGTAACTCCACTCATTATTGACTTAGCACCTACGGCTATGAATATGATACCTATGGGGAATAGGACAATGGAGGTTAGTGCCTTAATAGCTGGTTTAGAGAGTGCTTGAGCTAGGAAACTAACGAATTCTGTATGATGGACTACTAAGTAGGTTATGGCGTAGACTAAGAGAAAGAAGAATGCAAGTATCAGTATATCCTCTAGGTAATCCCTACTGCTCAACTCATTTCTACCCTCAGTCGCTACCCTACCTTACCTATACATTACTCAAGCACCAATAAACGTTAGGTGATGCTGGTAATGAAGGTAGGTAAGCTAAGGAGTCGATTAACCTCCGTAATAGCGCATACCCTAACGTACTTAATCCTTGTTTCCTTAGTAGTAGCGTTAACTATACCACAAGTAACTTACGCACAATCATGGATGTCCTACGACCTCCCCATAGGTAAGTACGTAGTTAATGTTAAGTTAAGGCTTGAAGCAGGGAATGCAGGAACTACGTGGGACTTAAGTAAGCCCCTAAAGCTAGACTACAGCGTAGGCCTAGCTAGGTTCGGTAGTAGCTTAGGGAGTATTAACGTACTACTGAATATTACGTTAGTATGCGGGTCAGAGTCAGTAACGAACACCTACCTACTAGGTAACTTAAGTACTGAAATGCCAAGTACGTCAGGTTACTTAATGCTCTACCCCTCAGGAGGTATCGTTGAGTGCGTATTAAGTGGTGGTAGCTACGTACTCGTAGAGCCTAAGGTAGCTCTAATATCCAGCAGTAACTTAAGCAGGACATACACGCTAGCGCCTTACAGGCTATACGCAAGCATATCAGACATTAAGAACACATTCGTAGGTAGGTGCTTAACTAGGTTAAGTAACTCATCAGTAATTGAGGTATGTGTTAAGGCACCCTACATATGGTCAGCAAGTAAGGTAAGCAACCCAGTAACTATCTCAGTAAGTACCTACGGTACTAAGGCAGGTTCAGCTGTAGTATCTATTAAGGCAGGGAACGCCATCGTAGCTTCTAGGGAGTTATCAATTAGTAAGGGAGTTATTGAGGAGGTACTCAACGTACCGACCTCCCTAGTAATGAGTATATGCACACAACAACGAACCCAGAACGTTAAGAGTAATGTGAGTAAGGGTAACATAGTTAAGAGTACTCAGCAACCGGGTACGGTACTTAACGTAAGCTTAACCCCACTAACTACTGCCTTAGGTACTGTCAACGTACCATTAAGTATTAGGTGCTTAACGACGTACTCACCTATTAAGTTAGTAATGATACCGTCAGCCTCATCAATAGTTGCTGGTGAGTCATTAAGTATTAGATTAGTAGTTACTAACCCGAATAACTACCCCGTAAGACTAACTAAATTAGTGGTAACTGACAACAACAGGACAGTAATTGATGAGGTATTAACAACTACGGTATCACCTCAAGGAACCTTCACTAAGGTAATTAAGTTAGTACTTAAGGAGGCCGGTAATCACGTAGTAGTAGCTACTCTCAAGTACTCATTAAGCGGTCGTGAAGATGTTATTAAGTCCAAGCTAGTGGTTCTAGTTACTAGGGCACTACATATAGAGCTAAGTAAGGAGTCAGTAACTGAAGGTAACGACGTATTAGTGAGTATAGCAGCGTTTAAACCACTTAAGGGCGTTCAGTTAATTGCTAAGGAATTAAGCAGTAAGAAGAACTTAACCAAGGTAATAGCGTACGTAGGCGACTTCCCAGCACCTACGGTTAGGAAGGTTAGGTTAGTAATCACGTTAGGGCCAGGTAACTACAGCATATACGCAGTAACTAAGGATGGCTTAAGGAGTAATGAGGAGTTACTGAAGGTACTACCTAAGCAGGTACAGAACAAAACAGTTAAGTCAGTAACGAAGACAGCAGCAACTACAGCAACTAAGACGACGGTAAAGCAGGTAACAATGACTAAAGCAACAGCAACTAAAACAACAACCACGGCAAGAGCTAAGGCAGGTATTACGTTAAGGGTTAGACTCCTAAACAGTACGGTAGTACCTAAGGGTACGGTGGTAGCAGAGGTAATGGTTATTGGGTCAGTAAGTAAGCCTGAGTTTAAGCTATATAAGTATGAAGGGACCTTCACACCACCATGGATACTACAGCCAACAGCTAGATTCACTCAAGTAAAGCCAGGTACTTACAGGTTAGTATTTAAGGCACCAAGTAGCGAGGGTAGTTACGAGTACAAGGTAGTACTCATTAGTGGCGGTAAAGAAGTAGCTCAAGCAACTTTCAGAATAACCGTGGGTAAGGCAAGTAAGGCCTCACTACCAATTAAAGCAGCCCTACTACCTCCGGAAATACTGATACCGTTAATAGGTACGGTAGCTCTGGCATCAATAATACTCCTTAGGAGGTTTAGGTCAGGTGTTGGTGGGAGGGGTAAGGCTGGTAAGTAGTTCCGCTGGGGAAGCTCTTTCTACAGCTCCGCATTACCTAATTAAGTAAATCATTTTCTTCTACCCGAATAATCAATTACTATCCTTAGTCGCTACAATACACAGCACCTTATACTTCAGTAGCACCCCCTTATGCGGGTGAGGAGGTAGTGTGGACTGATAGGCTAGAGATTCTAAGGAATATAGACAGCGTTATCGACTTTAGTAGAGCGACGGCTCAGTTGAGGATATTGATAGCGTTGGATAATGCAGCGTTAACTATTGACGAGATAGTTAAGGAGACTAGATTAAGGAGGAAGACAGTACTTGATGCGATACGTAAGCTAGAGATTAAGGGATTAGTTAAGCGTGAGGGTGGGAAGTTCATGTTATCCGAGAACGGTAAGGCGATATACGACGCATTAAGGAGTATAGTAGCTGGTGGTGAAGCACCGCGTAGTGAGTGGGACGTTGTTAAGGGGTTGAGTGTTAAGCCATCAATATACGATACATACACGGACCTACTGAGCGTTATATACATGCTTAAAGCACTTAAGGTCCTAGGCTCCCTAAGGAATCATAGGCTACCACTGGATAAGTTAGCTTCTAAAGTAGGTGTAACACCTATTACACTAGATAATCACCTCCAGAGATTCGTGGGTAAGAGGATGAAGTTACTCAACAGACTCGAAGTAGGTCCTGGAGGTAGGATAGTGTATGAGTTGAGTGAAGCGGGTCTTAAGTTATACCAGAGGCTATACCCAAGTAAGGGATTAACGGCTAGAATTCGTGAGTTTCTCCGTAAGATCCTCGGGAAGTAGGCCAGTAGTCGCAGAGTGGGTAAGTAATAGAATAACTCTCTAGTAACTAATTAATTGGGTGTGCTTAGGTGCTCTACCTAGCCCTAACCCTAATCATATTAAGTGCTGTTCTCTGGATACTCTTGTTTATATTCCTTAAGATAGGTCCTAGGACAGGTAGTAGGCAGGACATAGGTGGTGGCTTATCAATTCATAGAGGAGGTGGTGAGTCTTGGTTCCCTACACCTGAGGAGGAGGTTAATAGGAGGATGTCGTTTCAGGACGTGAAACTACTTAATCAAGTATATATGTCGGGGGGTACGCCAAGCATAGATGAGTTAGAGCTCCTTACTAAGGAGTCCACAGGTGCCTTAGCTAGTAGGCTAAAGAGGTTAGAGGCATTAGGTATAGTTGCTAGGACATCGAGTGGGAGGTACGAAATAACTGATTACGGTAGGAGATTACTTGAGATGTATAGGGAGAAGCTAGCGGTTAAGAGGAGGGATGAGGAGTTAGTGAGGGGGTACTAGGGTAGTAGTTAGGATATCTAACTACAGGCACTAGTATTAAAACCTTACCCCCTTCGACTCACGGTCGCTAAGGGGGGATTCTTTTTAACCTACGTAAGACCCCCAATCTAATGGGGAGGAGATATGAGTATAGGGGCGCTTGAGGACATCTACGTTAAGCTGGAGAAGATCAGGGCCTTTGACAGCCTCATAGACTTCTCGAAATCACGTATACAGTTAGACATTGTTCTTCAGCTAGCCGCTGCTAGGAAGCCCCTGTCGGCTGATGAGATAGCTGAGGCTATCGGTCAGCGTAAGAAGCCAGTACTGGATGCCCTTAGGAAGCTAGAGCTTAAGGGGATCATAAGGAGGACTGAGGACTATAGGAACGTTTACGAGTTAAGTGACTTAGGTAAGCAGATGATATCGGACCTAACAACGATCCTAGGTGCTTCAAACCTTAAGGAGGTAGTTAGGAGTAGGATGTATGGTAAGATAGGTGCTAGGGACTTAATCAAGTTGATAATACCTGTTCACTACCTATACGAAGCACTAGTTAGTTTAGGTACCTCTAAGACCCATGAACTACCGATTACTGTATTAGCTAGGGCTACGGGCATATCAGCTCAGAGGTTAATGGTTTACCTAGACCCCTACTCAGCACCTAGGAGTGAGGTTAGGTTGTTTAAGAAGTACAGGAAGGAGGACTTAATGACTAAGATGAGGTCATTACTAACAGGATCAAGGAAGGCTGGCACAGTCTATTACAGACCAACTAAGTTAGGTATGGAGCTATTCTATAGGTTACCAATATACGCTAAGGTGAAGAACAGTAAGTTAATCAACTTAATACTGAAGATCTTCGGTTACTACAACCCGAAGCTAGTGCTTCATAAGGTGTCAGCAGCTGATACAGCGTTATGTACCTCATTAATTACTTTATTACTCGTGCTGGGTGCATCAGCATTACCTATAGTTGTTGGTGCCTTAGTAGCTAGGGTGGTTATTAGTGTTCTACTCATGTTAGGCTACGGTAAGTGAGTCATAATTAAATACATTTTTAATATAGGGAAACATGAACTCGAATAAGTGTTGTTAAGTAAGATTTAGCGACAGGCTTTTAAGTCCTACTTAAATGTAGGTTATGTGTAGAGTAGTATGTACTCTTTAAATAGCGTTAATACCTACTGGAGGCACCACCGGAGGATGGGGGGATGATAGAACCAGCTCTCTCACTCTTCGTCGATCGTGAATCCGTGAATGAGGCCTTAGTAATTAACGATGAGGGTAAGGTACTTTGCTTCCCCTGCCTTGAAGGAGGTCTTGAGAAGGCTAAGGTAATCACGTACCTAACCCTCGACTTAGTTAAGGATGATGCTCTAGAACCAGCTAAGGACCACCTAATATTCTACTTCAGTAAGGTGAATATGCTCGTAGTACCGCTTAGCTATGATAGGGCATTAACTCTATACCTAAATCCAAAGTACAACGCTGAGAAGTTAGCTAGGGACTTCATAGAGATCATAAATAAGGTTAGGGAGTTAGGGGGTCTTAAGAACCTAGGTGACGGGGGTAGGGTGGATGATGAGGAGGGTGTAGGTGCTTCCTTCAGTCCAACACACATAGCAATACTTAAGACGTTAGTTAAGTCAGGGTTAATACCTAGGGCCATACTCGTTGACCTAGATAATGGGGTCTACTCATACCCGTTACCGCCTAGGGTAAGTGCTAAGTTAATAAATAAGATGATAACCTTCCATGGGGAGTTCTATGAGGAACTTAGGTACAAGGTGATTAGGGGTATTGTGGGGAAGCAGCACATACTAGTAATACCTATAGGTACTAGGTACGTGATAATAGGTGAGGTGGGGGCTAACATATCGACGATGGCGGTACTTAGTAGGGTCAAGTTAAGTAGTGGATTCACTCAGTAGGCATTATTTCGGCAGGTAGTAGAATTATTATCTCCCACACGTAGAGAGAAACGGTGTTAGGGTGCGGGAATTACTGGGTGGATTAGGTGTCTTCACAGCTCTTCTACTACTGATCTACCTCCTCAACGCATCAGCGGCCATACTTAGTGATGTGCATAAGGTTAGGTCGATAGTTAATGACGTAATTAACTACGGTGATGAGGGCTTCAAAGCAATTAAGAATGGGGGTAATTTAAGTAAGTTAAGTAGCTTAAGGAACAACATAAGTAAGGAGTTAAGTAGCGTTAATAAGTCAGTAATTAAGGAGTTAGTGGAGATTGTATCGACCCTTAGTAAGTACTTAAGAAGTGTTAAGGCGTTAAATCAGACAATAAATTCACTTAATGAAACCATTAAGGTAACCGCATCAACTAAACATAATGGGTAACCCATCCTACCTAACCTAAGGAACGATTCTGCAGGACGTAGATCATAATCTACCTTCTGAAGACTGTATTAGGTAGTTTGATACTTATACTTAAGACCCCTTAATAGGGGGTAGAATGGCTAAGGAAGTAGCACCTCCTACCGAGGAGTGCTTACTAGGTATTGACGACCTAGACAGGAAAATAGGTAGGTTACCCTGCAAGTCATTAATAGCTATACTAGGGCATCCAGGAGCTGGTAAGACCACCTTCGCAGCCCAGCTTGTTTTCAGGAATGCTATTGAGTTAGGTAGGAAGTCACTCTACATAACGCTTTACGAGGATAGGGAGACCTTAATAGATAACATTAGGAATACGTTGGAGATTGACTTAGGTAAGTTGGAAAGGGACGGTTACTTAAGGGTCGTGTCGCCCTCACTAACTGACGTCACGGATCCCCTAGACTACGTAACAGCATTAATTGCTGAGGACATAAATAACTTCAACCCAAGCATAGTAGTTATTGATAGCTTAACACCACTCCTTGAGTACTCCGAGAGTAGGGCTAGGGCAAGGGCATTCATACACTCAGTACTCTATCAGATAGCCCACAAGAGGAGTAAGTTAGTGGTCGTAGTTATTGACCTACCGTGGGGTAGGGAGTACTCAGACTTAGGCGGTATTGAGTTCATAGCTGACGCACTATTCATCCTGAAGACTAGGGTTGAGCATAGGAAGCTAACTAGGTGGATGGAGATAAGGAAGTTTAGGGGTAGGATAGCGCCTCTACTCGAACTCCCATTCACCATAGTACCTAAGTCAGGTATTCAGATACTAACCACACTAGTATCTCTGGGAATAACCACGAGGATGTCGGGAAGTAACTTAATAAGCAGTAGGCAAGGAGTTGGTTTAGGTAGTGACGGTAGTAAGGGATAGGAGAATTAATTTTAATTAATCCAATTACAACCTCTAAAAACGGTACTAACTGTGAAGTACGTAGCCCTAAGGATACGTAAGGGAGTTTCAGAGATAGCGTCAATAGCTATACTCCTACTAATAGCCGTTACTTTAGGTAGTGTAGTTTACGTAGCGTCAGTGAACACCATATCCTCACTATATAATAACGTTAAGACTAGGGTCGAGTTAGCTGAGGCTAACCTAGCTCAAATAACCGTACTTGATGCTTACTACTACGGAGGTAACGTAACTATAATACTCTACATACCTAAGGACCTAACATTCAATCCTAACTTCGTTAGGGCATACATAGACGGTAGTGAAGTACCTAGCAACGACTTACTAGTGGGTTTCAATCAGTTAATACCTCTAGGAACTACTCATGAGTTAGTAATAGCTAGTAACTTAAGCGTAGGGACGCACGTAGTTAAGTTAATCATGAGTAATGGAGCGGAGCTGGAGGTGGTTGTTAATGTATCTTAGGGGTGGAGTATCGACTCTAGTAGCTTCCCTCTTCATACTAATGATAATAGCTATGTCATTCATCTACGTAGCCTACATGATAAGTCAGTTAGGCTCACTAGCTAATAAGGTAGTTGAGGTAGCTAATGAAGCAGTACTTAGGAGTAAGGTTAGGTTAAGCGTAGTGAATACCTACGTAAACGCATCAGGGTTGGTGATAGTCGTTAAGAACAACGGTACAGTAACAGCAACAATTAATGCTTACTCCGTAAGGGACTTAAGTACCGGTAAGTCGATCTACGGAACATTCAGCAACCCCTACGTAGTACCACCAGCTACCTCAGTAACTATAGTGATACCCGGGACATTCTCATCAACAGGTAATTACCTAGTATCACTAGGTGGTACGTACGGCTACGTAGTTAAGGGCACCTACCCACCACCCCCACCACCAACCACGGCAGCACTACAGACACCAACACTAGCAACAACACCCACAGGTACTTCAGTAACTCTAAACACGATAGCAACCCAAGGAACGGTTACATGGGCAGGGACGGCCCTAGTACCTAATTACTTCAACATAACATCAAACGTAACAGCAGCTGAAGTAAATGGGGCGTTAGTAACTAACTACGCAGCTCTTCAATCAATTGATGGCAATAACCTAACGGTAACTAATAATAAAGTAACTTACGCACTAGAACTAATACTAAACAGGACTGTACTATGGGACGATTTCCAAACAAACCCGTTAGGAACTAGAGTACTAGTAGTAACGGGTAATTGGACCTACGACCCCACATATAGAGGAATATACCAATCAAACTACACAGAACCAGCAGCAATAGCTTACTTCCCAGCAAGTAACTTAAGTATAGGACATAAATACTTCATAGTAGCAACTCAAATGATAAATAACACAGGCTATTACCTTGGGGGATTCACTGTTAGGGAATACGGTGGTGGTGCTTTAGTAATGATTCCCTATAGATCCTTAACCACACCATCGATAATGGGCGGTATAAACGTAACTATCTTCAGATTTATCTTCAATTTATACGCGTACAGTAGTATAGTGGATCAGTACGCACCCTCCATAAGCTCTAAAGTAATTGTGTTAGATCAAAGCGCTCTAGTATCAAGCTCTACTCCCTTCACTCCAGTAATTGGTAATGCCTTAATTACGTATGATTACTCTTTACCAACTACAAGCATTACTGTCGATGCACTCAATTACTCAAGCACAGTACTAACAGCATCAGCTACTAATGCTACATCATTTACTTGGGGTAGGTTAGCATTAGTGACTTCATACGCATCAGCTGAGTTCTACGACATACTAGTTACTGACAGTGTTAACCCACTATACGTAAACATCACTAACGTACCGCCTAGCTTGAACATTACGTTAAAGAGCGGAACCTTAACCATAGCTAGTAACATCAATAGAGGTACTACCGTTAGTAATGTATCACTCTACCTCCTCCA
>CAZVLA010000032.1:0-3833 GCA_964627805.1 uncultured Desulfurococcaceae archaeon | reverse complement strand
ACCTGTAGCGGTGTACGCGTTAACACCTCAGAAGTTCTTTGTTGTTGGTACAGTGAACGGTTCCGCCGTTGTTGAAATACTAAATGTAAGTAACCCGTTAGCGCCACCTAAGGTAATACAGTCTTACCCACTTGTAGGTAAGCCGACAGTTGTTGCAACGAACGGATACCCCGTGACAAGGATAGCCGTAGGAACGGATGCTGGTGACCTAGTTCTCTTTAAAGTAAATGGAGGTAGGGTGTATCTACTCCTTCACGCTGTACTAGGCACGGATTTCGCGATAGAGAAACTATTAATCCTTAAGGGTACTAAGGACTACAAACTTGCGGTAATGGCTGTTGAGGGTAAGGCACCCACAAGCGGAGTGTGCACTAAATGCCATGTCTACGTGTTCGACGAACTAACAGGAGGCGCCATGAGGATAGGGTTAAATGAGGGTAACGCGTCCCTCACCATAAATAACGTGTTACCACAGGACATCTCAGCAACCCTTACCGTGAGTGACGGGAACTACTACTATGACGCACAGAAGTTCATCGTTACGTGGTTACCAGCCAAGTTCTACATAATCTTAGTAAACGCAACATACGCATCCAAGAACGGCACCGTAGAACCAGCAGCGCACGCCTTGGTAGACATTGTTACTTATAATAAGGTGCTTCATGAAATGTATCATTACGGCATTAACCTAGGGAGGGACGGCACCGCAGAAATACCTGTCCCGTGGGGATTCGATGCTAACTTAACGTTGACGGACGTTGACGGCAGGAAGTACTTTAAACACGTAGAGGCCCCGAACGTCAGCGAGGTAACTAGAGTGTACGTCTCCTTTAAGCTTAACGCCCCACCCGTAACTGCTGAGGCATCAACGTTGTACAGGACACCGCCGTACGAGCTAGCCACCCCACACATAATTAATGTTAATAACGTGCCCGGCTCCTTTACCACAGTAACGTCCCTTAACGACACCAGAATAAATCCAGCATCAACAGGTCTTTCCTTACTTAAGGGGGTTAACTCACCTAACTTCATTCTCTATTACTATGACCCCTCTACTGGTGAGGCCCACATTAAAGTTTATGCTCCTTCCTTCAGAACCTTAAGCGAGGTCACGGACTACGTAGGAGTGAAGCTAGAATCCCTAGGTGCTTTCACATATCCTGATGAAAAAATCGTAGTAACAGCATATAGAGAGGGCAAGATAAAGTATTATGTAATGTCTAGTAACTCCTCATATAGGTTCTTCTATGAGTTAACCATTGGAGGTATTCTGAATAAAGTAGAGGTGGTTCCATCAACTGAAGGGTATTACTATATAGCCCACACATCAGCTGGGCTTCAAGTTGTCCGCACATACCCGTATCAAGTGCCTATCCTCAGGTACGGGGCACGGGTGAATTACGCGGCAGGGTCTGTAGATGGTGACATAGGTGGAAACCTAGATTACGGAGTCGTGGCATACGGTGACCATCTAATAGTCTTACGGAATATCGCCCCATTACTTATGGGAGGGAAACCCGTTGACTTAGCATCCATAAAGGTGCCACGGCTTTACGTGAAGGTGAACCCACCAGAAGGATTATCTGTGAACGGCACCAGGGTTCGTCTAATATGCCATGGAAACGTTTTGGAGGAGACTTTGAAGAAAAGCAACGTCGCTGTCTTTCCAAATATCCTGCCCTACGAGAACTATACTCTTATTGTAGATTACTCTAAGCCATATGTAAATAGGGTTGTACTAAACATCACACCCACGAAGTACAGGAATATGTACGTAGTTGTGAACCTAACATACAAAATGTACTCTCTAACCTTGAACATTAGAGACTCCATTAGCGGTAATGAGATAATTGCACCCTACGATATTCTAATTGATGGCAAGTATGTTTTAAGAAGTATTGAAAATAGCACCGTAACTGTTCCGGTTATTTACGGTAATCACACCATAACTGTAAAGCCCACTAGCGGCTATGAGAACGTTTATGAGGAGTCCACCACCCACGTATACATAACTGGGAATACCTCCACAAATATTACCTTAACTAGAAAGAAGTACCTACTCAATGTCGTAGTCATGGATAAGTACTCAAAGAGACTGCTCGCACCAGTAGTCGTCGAGGTCGCTAAAGGGATATCAAAAACAATAGGTTTCGGCGGAACTAAAGCATCCTTTGTATTACCTTATGGGGACTACGTTATTCGCGTTTCGCCATTAAAGGGATATAATAACATATACTTACCTGCCACTGCTAGGATCACATTAAATAAACCGAGTACTGTGACACTTGTTCTCGAGAGGGTGAAATACACCCTTAACATCTCCCTTAAGGACGCGACTATCGGTACGCTTGCAGGGCTTTTCGAGATCTACGTCAACGGAAGTAAGGTCGCGTCAGGTGTGAGGGGTAATATTAACGTTACTCTCCCATACGGTGTTTACGTAGTATCCGTATCTCCGGAACCCAAATACGCTAATGTTTACAGCGTTCCACGACCTCAGACAGTTAAGGTATTCAATAATACTGAGGTAACATTCAAGCTTACTAGGAAGTTCTTTAAGATAAAGATCCTTGTGGTTGATGATGTAGGGGCGCCCATCAGGAACGCTGAAGTAAGGTTCTTCAGCATAGATAAGGGAACTTACATATCAACGCTGTTAACGGACTCCTCGGGATATGTTCAAGGTTCACTTTTCTATGGAGGATACAGGATAGAGATACATGCTAAGGGCTTCTACCCCGCACAACGAAACCTAATACTGAATAAGGACACAGAACTTACAGTAACCCTCCAACCGCAATTACTCACTGTAATAATGCGGTACGCTATAGTCATTATTGTCGTGTGTATAGCTGCTGTTGCGATAATAGCAATCCTTAAGATAAAGGCTAAGATTGCGGAAAGGCTGCCTAAGGAGGAATTATTCTGATCACAATGGTCAGTGTTAGTTCCTGCGACGTTCCCTCAAGAAATGACTGGCTCTGAGATACAAAATTAATAACGTAAATAATTGCGGTTAGAGGTATTTACCTGAAGTAGGTAGTAACGTTAAGGTGTAGCACAGTGATGAGGAATTACGCTATATCCTCGCTGGTCATTGAGGTACTAATACTAATTCTTACAGTGATTCTCGTACCCCTAGTTATCATGTGGGTCGTGGGACTCTGGCAAACCACGGAAGAGTCTTTCTCCATAACGCCGGAGATACGGGTTGCCCAGAATGCAAATACTCCTGTTCTAAAGCTATATATTACCAATAGAGGGGAAAAAGAGGACGTTATAGTACGCGTTGCCATAAGGGCGGGTGATGGTTATTACATCAATACCACAACCATTAACATACCTGAAGGTTTCTCGGGTTCCATAATCATAAACGGCTGGGAGAGGACGGGTAAACCCCGTGCGCTAAAGCCGGGTGAGACGTGCCGTGTGTACATATATACAAGGGTGCATGGAATGTTGCTCTACGACGTAACCGTCTCTGCTCGCGTGTAGGAGGACGTTCGCACCTGCGTAAAAATTAAACGGTGTTCTCAATAGCATATTAATTGCTACCTAACCTAAACTAATAGGGCAACACCAATGTCAGCGCATGAACTACTAAGCAAGGTGCTTGAGATCACACGTAACCACAATCGCTGGAGGAGGTTTGAGTGTGTTAATTTAATAGCATCTGAGAATGTCATGTCTCCTTTAGCTGAGGCCGCGTACTTTACCGATATGATGCATAGATATGCTGAGGGCAAGCCCGGGAAGAGGTACTATCAGGGCAACATATACACCGATCAGATAGAATTGCTGGTAATGGAGCTCATGTCTAACTTGCTCCAAGT
>CAZVLA010000031.1:0-68013 GCA_964627805.1 uncultured Desulfurococcaceae archaeon | reverse complement strand
CTGATCGTGCTGCTAGGTTGGAGATCCTTAAGGTCCATACAAGGAAGGTGCCACTAGCTAATGACGTAGACCTAGAGAAAATAGCGGAACTAACCGAAGGATACTCAGGAGCAGACCTAGAAGCACTAGTAAGAGAAGCCGCCTTAACAGCTCTGAGGGAAGACATGAACGCTAAGTATGTTAAGATGAGGCACTTCCTAGTAGCTATGGATAGGATATCACCTTCATTATCCCCAGAAATAATAAGGTTCTATGAGCAGTGGAAGGAGAAGGTTAAGCGTAGGTTACCGAGGACCCTGAGCAGACCCTTAGCAACTAATCTATAAGAGACTCGTCAGAGCAATATTCTTATAATCCCTTATAACCAACTTACTTAGCGGGTATTAATTCATGGTGTACATTAGAGCACCCGTACATGTAATGGGGAGGATTCTAGAGATCTTAGCTGATAATGGCGGAGTCATAAAGGATTCGGAGCTGTTTGAGAAATTACGTATGGAACTTGACTTATCATACTCTGACATGCTTAAGTACTTAATGATACTGGAGATAAGAGGCTACGTAAGCGTTAATTACTCTAAGGAGAACGTAAGAATAATAACACTAACTAGATACGGTAAGGAGCACTTAGGTACTAGATTAAGGTAATGCAAGCCAAAAGTTAAGGTGGTTCGACACCATATACCTTAACTACATTATCAACTAACAACCTACTTAAGACATCTGCGTAGTTTGGGTTAGTATTTAGTAATTTATTAACTTCGTAACTTATTTGCCAAGGATACATCACCACCCCCGGCCTCCTAGGATCATCTATGTAGTCACTCTCAAGCATTACATTAGCTACTTCACCGCTTCTCTCTATTAAGTTCTTAATCACCTCATATCTACCTACTATAGTTGAGGAGAACCCGTACGTACGTGCGTACGTACTTGTCGTTATTGATGCGTGATGGAACACTACCTTACATTTGTTCTTAAACCCTAAGATACTGCACAGCCCATTAATCGATATTACAGAAAGTAGACCTTTATCCTCTAGATGAAGATGGAGTACAGCGCCATAGTCTTTACTTATTCTTAAAGCATTCATTAGTACGTAATTATTAACTGAGAAAGACTCTGGTATTGACCTGTAATGAGGTCTGCCAACCTCACCTATACCGTCGATATAACCTTTCTTTAGTAAATTCAATATGTAGTTCAATCCTCCATTAATCAACTTTATTATTTTTTCCGGTTTATTTTGGTAATTCTTAACTACCCTATCAATGTATGCTGGATGCATACCGACTAAACACGAAACCTTAATACCGTAGCTTGCAATGACCCTACAGAGTTCTGTATGTATACTAAGTGACTTAATAAAATCATTTAGTGAGTCACTTAGCCCGTAATGATAAGGTGGTAGAGATACCAATGCTATGAACCACCCTCCACACTCCTTGAACTTCCTAGCATATACTTGAGGACCTATTCCTAAGTTTGATATATGTGCATGTGCGTCTGAAATCATTAACTTGCTACTCAACAATAACACCTAACTCAACCTCAGTCATAAAACATTTAAATCTAATTCATAAACTATCTCTTGGTGATTGCATGTCATTTGTTGTAAGGGAGTATAGCTCTGTTAGTGAATTTATAAAGAGCATAGATGATGAGCTTAATGAATTAAGAAAGGTATTAGGTGAGTTACTTAGGAGGCTTGAGGAACTTAGGGTTAAGGCCGAGCAGGAGAAGAAGCTTAAGGAGCTACTGGCTAAGTTAGGTGGAGGCTCGCCTCCAGCACAATCAAATGTCATAGAACTTAAGAACGTTAGGCTAATGCTTAATCCTTCACCTGAGCAGGAGGTATCCGCATTGGAGCAAGCTATTGAGAGTATAAATAATAAGGTGGTTCAACTCCAAGCAATTAGGAAGGATCTAGAGGTACTAAGTGGTAGTAGTTTGGAGATAAGGGTTCAAGCCATATACTTTGACGGGTTACCTAAGATAGTCATACTACGCATGTAAGGTACGAAATTTTCTTACACTTCCTACATAATAAATACATAATGAACATATTAAGGTATCAAAGAACTTTAGCTATGATCATACTACTAAATCTTTAATCTTTTAGGTACATAATTACGTAATAATTTATTTAGGATAGTGAATAGAGTTGATTCGGTACCTATTATGGAGTTACCTCCCGAAATTAAGCGTGTGTTGGATATTACATTAACGCATAATAGATGGAGGAGGTTTGAATGTATTAACCTAATAGCTTCGGAAAACACTATGTCACCTCTTGCTGAAATGGCCTACTTGACCGATATGATGCATAGGTATGCCGAGGGTAAGCCTAGAAAAAGGTACTACCAAGGAACTAAGTACATAGATGAGATTGAGTTATACACTATGGAGTTACTTAGTAAGTTATTTAATGTTGAGTACGTCGAAACTAGAGCCGTAAGTGGTACAATAGCTAATGCTGTAGTATTTAGGAACTTAGGATCCCCAGGCGATAAGGCGTTAATAGCTCCTGTACAGGCGGGTGCTCACGTATCACACACGAAATTCGGTACGTTAGGTGCTTTAGGGATAGAACATATAGAATTGCCATTTGATACTGAGAACTGGAACATCGATACTGATAAAGCAGTTAAAATGATTAGAGAGGTAAGACCTAAGTTCGTTACTTTAGGAGCTAGCGTATACTTATTCCCGCACCCAACTAAGGAAATAGCTGAGGCGGCACATGAAGTGGGTGCTAAGGTAGTTCATGACGTAGCTCACGTACTAGGATTAATAGCTGGAAAGAAATGGCCTAACCCCATACACGAGGGAGCGGATGTAGTCACTTCATCAACTCATAAGACGTTTCCTGGCCCTCAAGGAGGTGTTATATTCGTTAAGGATAAGGATCTCTATAAGAGGATCTCGAAGACCATATTTCCGTGGTTCGTAAGTAACCATCACCTACATAGATTACCTGCTCTTGCAGTCACTACTATCGAGATGATGTACTTTGGTGAGGAGTATGCCGAGCAAATAATAAGGAATGCCAAGTCCTTCGCTGAGGCCTTAAGTAGTGAAGGATTTAAGGTACTAGCTGAGAATTTAGGATTTACGAAATCACATACATTAGTTCTGGACGTTAGGGAATTTGGTGGCGGTGCTAAGGTAGCTAAAATGCTTGAGGAAGCTAACATCATAGTTAATAAGAACCTACTCCCGTGGGATCCGCCAGAAGCCGTTAAGGATCCTAGCGGTATAAGGTTAGGTGTTCAAGAAATGACTAGGTTTGGCATGAAGGAAAGCGAGTTTAAGGAAGTAGCTAAGTTAATGGCTGATGTAGTTATAAGAGGTAAGGATCCTAAGGAAATTAGAGAGAAGGTTAAGGAGTTAAGGAGTAACTTTACTGAGGTTCAGTACTGCTTCAAGATACCTGAAGAATTAAGAAGTAACCTGAAATTCAAGTTACCTCTACTCCTTTAACTACTTAATAGATAAGTATCTTCGGTGAATTAATGAGTACCTCGATAGCATGGGATGAGCTAACATGGACGGAGCTTAAGGACTTAGTTAGTAAATATAGAGTTATTGCTATACTCCCAGTAGGCAGTGTAGAGCAGCATGGACCTCACTTACCCTTAGGTACTGACTACCTCATAGCTATGCAGTTAGGTAAGGAATTAATTAATTACTTTAACTCCAAGTACGCTTCAACTAGTTTAAGGCTGGTGTTACTACCTCCAATAATTTACGGTTATAGCATAATGTGGGCATCCTACCCAGGAACAATAACCATCAGTGTCGATACTTTGAGGATGCTACTTAAGGACATCATTAATTCTGTAATTAGGTCTGGAGTTAAAGATTTACTAGTACTTAATTCTCACGCAGGTAATTCAGATATACTTAAGGTAGCGTTACGTGAGATTGCTGAAGCACACAACGACGTGACCTTGTGCTTAGTAACTATATGGGAAGTTATTGGGGACGTCATTAATGACGTACTAAGTACTAAGTTCTTTCATGCAGATGAAGCAGAGACTAGTGTTGCATTAGCTTTAGGTTTAAGAGTTAAGAGGGCAGAAAGAGGTGAGGATATATTTAGATACTACAATGACTTCTGGCATAGTCTAGATCTAACTAAGAGACCTAAGATATACGTATTTAGGAGGGAATCGGGTACTGTAACGCGCTTAGGAGCATACGGCAGACCCGATTTAGGAGATAGGGATAAGGGGAGGATTTTAATTAAGGCTATTATAGAGAGGCTGTGTGATTTTATATTATCATTCTTTAGTCAATGAGTCTATACTCGCGGCCACCGTGCAGATATACTAAACCCTCTCTAACCATAATATCAAGTAAGATCCTCTCCTCGTTGCTTAATTTTTTAATATCGTGAACCCTTATCGGGAATTTCCTCTTTAATTGATTAAAGAAGTCCTTACTAACTATGTAATTAGCTATTAACACAACATCACCCTTGGTTATGTACGTCTCTATAGGGTACTTAGCGTACGACTTCGCCTCATTAACATGCATTAGTTTACGCTTACTTAGCTCCTCAATTAATCTATCCTTACTTACCGCTCCTCTCCTATCTCCCTTATCCCCAACTACACCTCTATCACCAACTTTAACGAGGTCTGTACTGGTATTCTTTACCGTCAGCTTAATGACTTTAAGCTCAGATTCTATTTTACCGACCCTATTCTTCAATTCCTCAACGTCCTTCCTTAACTCTTCAATAAGCTTAAGTAACTTACCGACATCGTTATGATGCCTAAACTCCCCCCTAGTTATTACTGAATTTCCGTAACCTTCTAAATCCATTAATCTTGAAACCCTAACTAAGTAACCACCCCTACTTGACTTAACTACATGCCCTGACTCTCTAAGTCTAGTTAACGCTATACGAACTAAGTTGAGAGGCACCCCTAAGGCATCGGCTATTTCACGAGGTGTAGCACCCGGGTTATCCTTCAGGAATTGTAACACTTTCTTTTCTACACTCAAAATTCATCACGAAAAATACTACTTCCGAACTAATAAGATTACTAAGAGTTAAGGTGTCTCAGCCCTTCTTAGGGCATATCACATCCTTCGGTGCTTTACTAAATATCTCTAAGTACTTCCTTAGTATCTTAGGTATCTCAACACACCCATCGCTTCTCTGGTAGTTCTCAAGGATCGCTGTTATTGTTCTAGTAGATGCTATAGCTGTTGAATTTAGCATGTGGACGTAATCCTTTACCATACCCTTCCTCCTAACAAATCTAATGTTTAGCCTGTATGCTTGCCAATCAAGTACGTTGCTACAACTTACTAACTCCCTAAACCTGCCTTGAGCTGGGTACCAAGCCTCTAAGTCGAACTTCATAGCTGCTCTTAAGTTTAGCTCGCCAGATGCTATATTAACTACCCTATAAGGTATTCCTAAACCTCGGTATAACTCTTCAGCATTCCTAATGAGCATAAAGAAGATGTCCCAGCTCTGCTCAGGTAATGTGAATGCGAATTGCTCAACCTTATGGAATTGATGAACCCTAAATATACCCTTAATATCTCTACTAGCCGCACCAGCTTCTCTTCTAAAGCAGGGGCTAACACCCACGTAGAGTATGGGAAGATCTTCCTCAGGTATTATCTCCTTAGCGTGTAGAGCAGCTAATGGGTGCTCAGCAGTAGCTATTAGGTATAAGTCATCATTCTCAATCTTGTAAAGAGCATCCTTGAAGGCCTCAAGCTCCTCAACAGCTGCCATGTACTTACCTTTAAGCATGTAGGGGGGTAGGACTAGCTTAAATCCCTTATTGGTTAGGAAGTCTATCGCGTACATGAGTAGGGCCATGTCTAGCCAAACAATATCGTCGAAGAGATAGTAGAAACGTGACCCAGCTACTTCACCTGCCTTTAAAGTATCACCTAATTTAAGCACCTTCTCCAACTCATCTGCGTGCCCATATACTTCATAATCTATTACTTCATAATCCATGTAATGCCCTTTACCGACGGTCTCACTCAAGAACTGCATTAAATGCTTCCTCTGGACTTTGGCCTTACCCCATACGCTAACTACCTCATTGAATGTTTCATCAGGACCTATGGGAACTTTTGGATGTAGTATACTAGGCATTTGATCTAATAGTTCCCTCCGTCTTTCTTGAAGCTCCTTAAGCTTACTCTCTAATACTTCAATCTCCTTAATAAGCTCTTTAGCCTCCCTTATCTTTTCCCTCCTCTCTTCAGGACTTAATTTAGGTATTTGGGAGCTAATTACGTTGTGTTTATGTCTTAGCTTATTGAGCTCAGTCTGCGTCCTTCTCCAGGCCATATCCACCTCTATGAACTCATCAACTAATTTAGGATCCATGAATCTCCTCATTAAGTTAATTCTCATTACGTCAGGCTCCTTCCTTAATATCTCAACTATTGACCAAGGCACGCCCACAACCCTTGAATTCTATGTTGTAGGGGTAGAAATACTTTGATAGTTGCTATTAGTGCCAATATTTCCTTGTTCTTAAGTAGTTCCTCTCTAACTCGTAGAGTTTTAGAAAGAACTCATTATCATTAAACACTGACAGTGCCTGCTTGGCGTTATTAACACCTACGCCTCTACATGATAACGCCATCACAGCTCTCTTACCATATATCAACACTAACTTAGCAATATCTATGAGTTTCTCAAATATCTTTCTCTCTTCATCACTCAACACAAATTTATACCTAAATCCCGCCTCCTTACCCTTCCTAACTATTTCACGTACCTTATTAACATCAAGGTTACTTAATGCAATAAGAGATAAACCACATCTAGGGCACTTTACCCTCTCAGGTAGGTCAGCTACTTTTGACTTCCAGAGGTAACCACATGACATACACACTAACGTTACTTCCTTACTCATTATTTTACGCTTCATCAACTCAATAATTACGTTTTTAGGCATTATCTGAGACTTAATTCTGTCGTAGTATATAGTTAACTTAAGTCCTTCACTAGCCAGTGGCGACGGCTCGTTAATTATGTAAAGCCTGTAATTACCCTTAGTGACAACATCAATAAACCTCATTACCGCATCTATATCTACGTACTTAGTCATTACCTCATTAAGTGCCTCAGCAGATATTACATCAACATCTCTATATCTCCTGACTAAGGTCTTTACGATGTTCCTAGGCATTTCATTACTGACAATACCTAACCTACTTAACACTCTACTAACTACTAAGTCATATAGCTTAGTACTCCTTACTGCCTCTAGGATTAAGTTCCTAACATTACTACCCCTAAGATCCTCGATTACCGTACTTAATACATTAGCTACGTAACCTTCTGAAAGTGTCATAGGTACCTCAATGATTACTCTATAAGCATCAATCTTCATTAAAGGCTGAGTACCTAGGTACTTACTAATTAAGTACGAAATTAAGATACCTAGTCCCCTATTACCTTTAGTGCCTAAGCAAGTATGTAGTATTATTAATGGCCTCTTACCCCTAATAATCTCGATGGTGACGTTATTATCGTGAGGTATTACGTACCCCTTACTTAAGTGACTTCTCAGTATGTTCCTAACAGTACGTAGTACGTCATTACTAATTAAATCTACATAATAACTAGGTATGTGGCCTGCGCCAATTAACACTCTTAATCTGCAAACCTCCCTTGCAACCCTATAATCTACTGGTATTGTCTCCCCAGTCCAAGAAGGTATTATAGCCTCCTCCACATTTAAAGGCTCAACAAACACTCTTTTGCCTTCGTCATCAATTGACAGTACGGTCCATACCCTACCCCCAAGTACTAAAGACTTACCTTGCTCGACATTAAGTGCTATGAAGTCCTCATCAAGATCACCTATCTTTTCATTAGTGACTGCATTAATTACTGAGTACTTACCTGTATCAACGATCATCGTGGTTCTTAAGTAGTACAGCCTACCTTTACCTGTAGGTAATACCTTACTATTCCTCAACTTCACTAATCCATGAGTATTTAAGAAATCAATTAATTTTAGGTAGTCAGTATAACTAAGGTCTCTATAAGGTACTGATTTCGTAATCACATCATATAATTCATTAATGTCAATACCATTGCTCTCCAACGCCATACCAACCACTGCATGCGCTAGCACGTCTAGGGAATTAGTGAATGGTATGGGATCCTCTATATTACCTGCCTTAACCCTCCTAGCCAAAACTATAGACTCGAGTATGTCATCGCTTAAGTCATCAGTAACTATAACACCCCTAGCTACAGTACCTACACCATGCAACGACCTCCCTATACGTTGAAGTAACTTGACTGCTTGTTTGGGTGATGAAACTTGAATTACTAGATCTATATCGCCTATATCAATACCTAACTCTAAACTAGATGTAGCTATTACAGCATTCACTAATCCCTCCCTTAGTAAGTACTCAACTTCCTCCCTCTCCTTTCTCGATAAGCTCCCATGATGCACCCTAACGTTAATGCCTAATGAGTTAAGTCTAGAACCTAACCATTCAGCTTCATCACGCGTATTCACGAATACCAAAACTTTACGATATTTCCTAATTATATCGGCGATAACACCTACCTTATCGCATGACCCGCCATTACTTAAGTAGCTACAGTAGGATGTAACGTTAATCACCTTAATCTCAGATTCCCTAATACCGGGTACTACAGCTTTACAAACATCACGACTAGGTGAGAGTAGTTCAGCAGCTTTATCAACATTACCTAAACTAGCTGAAAGCGCTATCTTTCTTACAGACCTACCTTTAAGGTGCTCTAACCTTGATATATTTAGTAGGAGCTGAGTACCTCTTTTACTACTAATTAATTCGTGGTACTCATCAATAATTACCCACTCAACATTCCTTAAGTAATCTCTAAGTTTATCGCATATGAGAATATATGAGAACGTTTCGGGTGTTGTTATTAGTATTTGCGGAGGATTACGTTCTATCTTCTTCCTAGCCCTGTATGGCGTATCTCCATGTCTAATATCAACCGTTATACCTAACTCACTACATAGCTTAATTAACCTCCTAAATATATCTCTATTCAATGCCCTAAGTGGTGTGATGTAGAGAACCGAAATCGGACTTAGTCTCCTGATTATTAAGCTGATTATTATTGGTAGTAAAGCAGCCTCGGTCTTTCCGGAACCCGTCGGTGCTATTATCAATACATTCCTACACTTAAGTACTAAAGGTATCGACTTAACTTGAATTTCAGTCAGTTTCTTATATCCTAACTTACTAAGTATCTTAGATGCTAAGTTCTTTACGACCGCATCCTTTGCCCTACTGCTCTTACTGGTCATGAATACTGCGTACCCATAGATACCAGCTCTTATTACTCTTAAATCTACTGATAAAATGATGGAAGTAAATCAGGGTAGTCATTACATTAGGGAAGCCCTATCGTTAGTGATCTTAACGTTGTTTAACTTAGTTCTCTTCATAATCGTACTAAGAACATTCAGTAATAGTGCCATAAGTATAACTACGTATAACACCCTCTTACTTTTCTTTATAGTAATTATAGGTTTTATATGCGGCTACTTGGGTAATACCTACGTTACACTACTTGAGGTACTATCGATTACCTTAATAGTTACTGGATCTGCCTACGTACTACTGAATACCGATATTCACTTCATACTTCAGTACTTACTAATCGGTTTAGTGTCGTATTCAGTAGCTGTTTTATTTGCGTTACGTAAGAAAGGGTCTCAAACGTATATGATGGAATCACTTTCTAAAGGAATTAGGTTAATAACTAAACCTGTACTACGTATTAAGGACCTAGCTACGGAGCTCCTAGGTTTAGTAGGCTTAGTACTTATATCCTATTACGTAATTACCCTAGTGCTCAATAAGTTATTTCCGATGTACGCTCCCTTACTCGCTGGTTACGTAGTTACTAACGTCACGTACTTAGGAATCAATCCCTATGTAATTTCCTTAATTACTATTTTAGTAGTGACGATCTTCATCAGCGCTTTAAAGGGTGCTTCAGGTACATTAAGCTTAAGAATAAGTAAAAGTGCTAGTAGGTACGCTCTAATATCCCTAATTACTTACTTCATACCACTCTCGATGCCGTTACTAATCATTGCCCTAGCTACTCCAAGACAAGCTTATTCGTTAATTACTAGGAGTAAGGGAGTGGAGGTTACGTATGATATATGCCTAGGTAAGGTAATTGATGCAGTAGGTGGGAAGGAAGTACTAAGTAGGGAATTATGTATTGAGTTAGGTAGGGGGCAAAACAATCATGTATTAGTAGTAGGAGCTACTGGATCAGGTAAGACGACCTTGGTTAGGTATTTACTAAGGCAATTAAGTGACCGGAGTGACGTAAGGTACTTAGTTTTTGATGTACATGGGGAATACCTTGAGCTTAATGCATTCAAGTTAAACCCTAAGGTAAATAAGATTAACATTCTTAATTTAGGTATAAATGATAAGGAAATACTCGTGGAGGAAATTACGGGTATATTAGCTGAAGTATTTAGGTTAGGGGATATACAGTTAGATAACCTAAGGAAGGTACTGCTGATGCTACTCAATACTAGCGAGAATCCCACAGTAGATGATTTAATATCCTTAATAAATAACGTTATTAAGGATAAGGAATTATGTAGTAAATACGGTGTCGATCCCAGTACATTAAAATCCCTCATACCATACCTTACACAGCTACGGGGTGTTGCAGGTAAGAGTTATGAGTGGATCAATGCCGAGGACATCATGAACCGTAACGTAGTAATTAACTTGAGTACAGTTAGTAATAAGTACTTAATTAGGGTCTATACAGAAGTTTTAGCTAGGATGTTGTTTAATAATTTAAGAAAGAACCCTAAGTACAGGTACGTTATAGTATTTGAGGAAGCACATAACTTCATAACTAAATCAGGTAATGACATAATTACTAAGATACTACGGGAGGGTAGAAAGTTCAACTTAAACCTAGTAGCTATCACCCAGAGTTTACATGACATACCCGAAGCACCCCTATCTAACTTCAAGTGGGTAATAATGCTTCCCTCGCTTCTCCAATCACAGTATATAGGCTTCATAAAATCAATACTTAATGAGGAATTCATTAAAAATATTAGGGAGCTTCTTAGTAACTTAAGTCAAGGATCGGCGCTAGTAGTTAGCCAAAGCGAAAAGGTAGTATACCATATTAAAACTTATATTAGCGAGTAGTTGATGTTAAAAGAGGGATAGTAATGAGTACCGAAGAAAAGGAAGAGACAGAGGCTAGCGCCATTGAGGAAACAGAGGAGGCAACAACGACTAGTGAGGAGGAAAGCAGCGCTGAAGAGTACTTACCTACTGAAGAGGAGGTAACAACACCATCAACATCCATAGATGATGTTAGTTTGGATGTAATGATAACCGTGGGTGATACACTTAGGAAAGCCGCTTTAGGGGAGCTAGATATCAATGAGGCCGTTAATATAATTAGTGAAGTACGTAGTAAACTAGTTAGGAAAGTATCTAGAGCTAAGGTCTCTAGGAGGAGGAAGCGTAGGTAATTCAGTAATTTGTATTAAGTTCGATTCCTAATTCCTTAGCAGAACTACGTATCATTTCCTCATCAACTCTCTTATCGAATATTATTATTGCCTCATCACCCCTCTCACTCTTAATTAATTTTATTTTATCAACAGTCACTAAACCCCTGATCAAGTCACCCTCGTTCTTTCTAGGTGATATGTAGTCCTTAAACTTCTTCTTAGCCATCTCATAGAACACGTTGAAGTTATTTAATATCCTTATAGTATCATCAATGTCCTCGGTCCTCCTACCTTTTTGATCTCTTAAGTAAGTCAGTAGTCTTAGGATTTCATCCTTAGGTCCTCTAATGAATAAGTACCCCATGAAGGACTTCTCAAGCGTTAACACCAAATTAGCCCCCCACTTATACGTTAGTAGCTACCTATACTTTATATTTTGGTGCTTCCGGAAATCGTACTTAGAGTATCTCCTTACACGTTTCCAGCAGTAGAAACAATCTCGATTTAGACCATTCGATGAGTAGTGCTTAGTTCTTTTAGTTGCTATGGGTACTTGGTAATACTTTAGTTACCCTTTTGTTTTAAGTACAACTTGCATGCTGATACCGTATGTTTTGTCGTAAACCAAGCTCTTTTCCTAGCTTCTCTCCCACCTTAGAGGTGCACACTAGGCTCACTAAGTACACTTTAAATCCGTACTCCAAAGCATATCTCGCTATTACTATGGTGATGAAGTAGATCCCTTTTAAGAACTTAACCTAATTATCCTACAGTTAACTCCTTTACTCTTAGTATATCTAGGGCTATCGAGGAGGTTATAGCTGAGAAGTACTGAAACCCAGAGGTAACGCATGTAACGATAACTGGTAGGATAGCTCCTCTAGATAATGATAGTCACATGAAGTTAGTGTTGCTAGCATATAGGTTCATGAAATCACTAATGAAGGCAGTAAAGATGTATACTAAAGGGTTAGATAGGAATACGTTAGTTAAGGAAGTAACTAATACTATCTATGAGCTTAGCCAGCCCATAGTAGAAAATTACCTCTTCAGTGCTTGGATAAAGGGGAAAACTAGAGTTAGTAACGAAGCAGTTTATATACGAAAGCTACTTTTGATTTTAATGCTTAATACTTTACATACCTCAACCTCCATTCTCATATCATTAACCGTAAAGTAGTTATCAGATGCAGAGGGTTAATACTAATCACCAATGAAACCAGTCAGATAGCTAATAATGCATTCCTAATGAAGCCTGAACATGAATAAAGTAATGAGAAAAGCTTGTGCCTAAAATAGCCTTAAGTACTAAGGCACCTAAGTAACTAGATTAATGAGTATGGACGTCTGAGCAAGGGTGTAAGGTAGCGTACTTTTATTATTCAATTTAATGCCAATTAATAGTGGGGAGTAGGTTGTTTAGAGTGACTTACCCTAATGGGGCTACGTTTAAGAAGATAATGCAAGGAGCACTTAAGCCATTGGGTGAGGTACCGATTCAAGTCACTAATGAGTACTTCTTAATAAGGGCATTAAGCCCCGACAAGAACATACTCGTTGAGATAACTATCCCTAACGCAGCTTTTGAGGCTTTCGAGGTGAGTGACGAGACTACGGTTACCGCATCTAGAGATCAGATGCTTAAATCGGTGAGGAGGGCCCTCAGAAGGGACACAGTTACTCTGGAGTATCGTGAGGGTGAGAGATACCTTAAGTTAATCTTAACAAACACTCAAACAGGTACTGAGAGGGCTTATGACATAGAAATAAGTGAAGCAGGCACTGAGCCCGTACAGTCACTACAGCTAGACTTACCCGTTAGGTTTCAAATAGCTACTGATGACCTTAGGAAGTTAGTTAGAGACGCTAAGTTGGTAGGTGACGAGCTTGAGGTAGTTTATAAGGAAGGAGTCATTGAGGTATCATCCCGATCTGAAGGTAAGGAATTTAAGGAGTCACTAGCTCTTGATAAGCCGTTATACAGTTTAGAGTCTAGCGAGTCCATGGTAAGCAGCAAGTATGATGTAGATTTACTTAAGTCAATATCAGCATCATTTAACGTAGCCGACATAGCGTTAGTGGAGTTTGGTCCTGCATTACCTATGAAGATAACTTTATCAGTAGATGATGGGTCTAAAGTAGTGTTCTGGATAGCTCCTAGAGCATGATCAGGCGGGGTCGCTTTCCGCATTAGAATTAATCTAACTTAGTGGATAGGGCATTCATCATCAAGTACGTAAATCTCCATCCCCTTAAAATACTTTAGGAATTAGTATTCAAGTAGGGGGTTACGTACCTTGAAGAATATCGAGCTAGAGCTGATTGAGGAATACATAATAAATAACGAAAAGAGGTTTAGAGTAAGGATTAAGGGAACGAACATCATCTTGAACGTATCAGCAGACACCCTTGAAGAAGCTGTTAAGAGGGCTTTGGACATCATAAGTAAGTTAGGTATCAACGTTAGTACTTAAATACTTAATCTATGGTGGGGCCGCCGGGATTTGAACCCGGGACCACCAGCGTTCCGGCGGGGATTCCTCCCCAGGCTGGCATCCTAGCCAAGCTAGACGACGGCCCCGCTTCCCACTTCATTATTAAGTAAGCTATTTTTAAGCCTTTAAGGATTAGACATAAGGTGGTAGGTTGAGGCTTTTTATAGCTGTTGAGATTGAGGATAGTAACGTATTAAGTAAGGTAATATCCCTTAAGAACGAGTTACTTTCTTGCGTACGTGATGTTAGGAGTATAAAACCTGTTGAAGACGAGAATATCCACTTAACTATTAGGTTTTTAGGTGAGGTTAGCGAGGCTTTAATACCTAGTATTAAGTCTTGCTTAAGGAAGTGCGAAGAGGTCAGTAGTTTTCGAATAGTACTAAGAGGTGTCGGTGCATTCCCGAGTACTTCAAGACCTAGGGTTGTGTGGGTAGGCGTTAGTGAAGGTGTTAATGAGCTTAAGCTTCTACGTAAGTTACTTGATAAGTGCTTAAATACTATAGTAAGGCCTGAGAGGCAGGAATTTGTTCCTCACATAACTATAGCTAGGATAAAGAGCAGGGGCTACGACCCCAGATGCTTAAGCAACTTCTTCCAAACCTACACTGATGTTGAGCTAGGTACTACATCAGTAACTATGGTGAAGCTTAAGCAGAGTATCTTAAGACCTCAGGGACCTGTCTATAGAGATGTATTTACTATTAAGCTTAAGGGATAGGGTCTACATCATGAATAACCAATACACCGAAGTATTAAATGAAGTAATTAAGAGAATAAGACCTACTAACGATGAATTACTAGAGGCCATTAATCTCTACGAGGAGCTAAGGGGCTATATAGAAGAAAACTTGAAAATTCCTTATGAATTTAAGGTAACTCTTGAAGGTTCACTTGCTAAGGGGACATGCATAAGAGGCGAGATAGACTTAGATATATTTATATTAATTAAATATAGGGAGTTAAGTAATGAATGGATTAAAAAACACGTAATTAAGCCCTTAGTGAGGGTACTTAAAGAAAAGGGCGTTACTGCTGAATTAAGGTATGCATCACATCCCTACATTAGAGTCATTAAAGACCGTTTTCAAGCTGATATAGTGCCTGCTTATTGGGCTGAAACCATAGATGAAATAATGACTCCAGTCGATAGAACGCCGTTCCATACTAAATACGTAGTTAGTAAATTAAGTAGTCGTCAGAAAGATGATGTTAGGCTCTTAAAGAAGTTCCTTAAAGGAGTAGGTATTTACGGTGCTGAAATAAAGACTAAAGGTTTCTCAGGTTACCTTTGTGAGTTACTCATTATTAAGTACGGGACGTTCCTTGACGTTCTTAAGAATGCTAGAAAGTGGCGAGTAGGCTCTGTAATAATCGTAGATAAGGTTCCTTACAGCTTAAGTGAAGTTAATAAGATGTTCCCAAACGCGATCCTAAGGGTTCCGGATCCTGTAGATCCTAGGAGAAACGCCGCAGCAGCCGTATCACGGAGGAGCTTGTCAATAATGAGTACGGCATCCGCTCTATTTCTTAAGTACCCTGACATAACATACTTCTTCCCCGCTAAACCTCACATAGGACTTAATGACCTAATTAATTATTACAAAGGACAGAGACGTAGTGTATACATAGTGCTACTTAAGATTATAAATACCGAAACCTCACCCGATATTATATGGGGTAAGTTAAGTAAGTTAGTAAACACTATTGAGAGGAAATTAACTTCAGCCGATATTGAGGTTATTGACTTATCTATATGGAGTGATGATAGAATGTACGCGGTAATAGCCATTGAAGTACTTAAGAGCGAATTACCGCATTATGAGTTACGTAGGGGACCCCCTACCCATATGTTTGAGGACGTGATTAGGTTCTACGAGAAGAACTTTATGAGAAGTGGAGTGATTGGTCCGTGGATCGATAGATTAGGTAGTATTAGAGTAATGATTAAGAGAAACTGCACCGATGCGTCAAAGATAGTTAGTAATACGATAAGTAACTTACTTAAAAGTAGTTACAGCAAGTACTTCACACTACTTAATATTATCGATTTTAATGATTTAAATAAAACACCTCAAGAGATTTTAAAGAACGAATCATTTCACTCATGGATAGCTGAAGTAATTCTAAGAATGCCCTCTTGGCTACCTAGATCATTAACTAAGTTTCGTTCTATGTAGCTCTCAAGTAATTCACTAACTCTTCCAATTATCTTAATATCGGATATCTTAGGTATACTTAATGCACTTCCGCACTTCGGGCATACACCACCTAGTCTATTTATTAGTTCTGTAGGTGATGGAAGCCCGAAGCAATCTTGACCCACGCGTTTAAACACATATATTACTGAACCGCATGAACTGCATCTGAAAATGACTGGCATAACTTCACCGAATTAGATATTAGTGCTTTATACTCAAAACTGTAGCAACTAAAAATACGGGTTTAGGTATTACTGACCCTTAGTAATACCTTAAATTAATTACTCAAATAAACTTACTTGGGGTCCCTTACCTTTAATTCCGTATTACTTATTCTGTGTAGGGGATTAGAGAGTGGCACAGATTAGGAAGGTAATATGCGTTGTTGGAATGCCAGGAGCAGGTAAATCTATAGTATCTAAGGCATTGGCTGAAGCACTAAACACTCAAGTGATTTCAATGGGTGATGTAGTAAGGTATGAAGCGTCTAGAAGAGGGATAGGCAAGGACTTAATATCGATGATGAAGTTCGCTGAAGAATTAAGGAGAATGTATGGAAAGGACGCAGTAGCTAAGCTAACTGTATTGTATATTAGGAAATTAAACATAGGGAAGGAGGTACTCATCATCGATGGTGTTAGGAGTTTAAGTGAGGTTGAGGTATTTAGAAGAAACTTTAACGATGTAGCTATAGTAGCTATACATTCATCACCTAAAACACGCTTTAGGAGATTGAAGGAGAGGGGAAGACCTGATGATCCTAAGACATGGGATGAATTCAGATTAAGGGATGAGAAGGAACTTAAATTCGGTATTGGAAATGTGATTGCATTAGCTGATTATATGGTAGTCAATGAAGATAAGGAGATCAGTGAATTAATTAGGGAAGTAAAAGATATTGCACATAGACTGGTAGGGAATAATGACCGTAATTAGGATAGAGACGGAGGTTAGACCTACTGAGGACGTTAGGAGGGTTAAGAAGGCTTTAATGAATTTATTCCTTATTAGGGATAAGGACATTAAAGAGGTTGACCTTGAGGAAGGGTTTAAACTATTAGTTGTTGAGAGTAATAGCTTAACCCCCCTCTTTAGGTTCCATGACCTATTAAGGCAGGAACGCATCCTAGATACTGCTAGGCACGTATTACTTAATTCAAGAAGTGGCAATATAATTACCTTCAAGTTACATAAGCAAAGCGCGTACGCAGGCCACATATCCTTCGTATCATACGATGATGAATCACCTCTAGGACCTATAACGGTCACTATATCAAGTAATAAGATAAATGACATAATCGATTGGTTAGCACCGAAGACAAAGGCTGGGAAACCCCTATGGGAGAGAGAAGTACCTAAGCTTTAATACTGCATAATGCGTTAGTACCGCACCTCATTAAAGTCTCTTTAAAGAACTATTTTCACTATGCGTCATTACGAGCCTTGGTATGGGTTCATAGCGATTTCTATTATTAGAGATATGTAACCCTAGCGTAGGTAACTACATCAATGTTCAATTATAGTTCATAGATCGGGAAAATCTGTAGGAGAGACAGCTTCTTTTCCATACATTACTTAATGAAAACCTTAGTAAATTTCTTAGCAACATAAGAAAATCTAAAGTACCTCCTAGCCTCGGCTTCAAATAACTCTAGATCCCTATACCTAGGAGACATGTGGAACAACAGTAGCATTTCAGCATTAACATCAATAGCTGCTTTAGCAGCATCTGCTGCTGTTGAGTGTCCGTAATTGATAGCTAGATCCCTATCATAGCTTAAGAATGTAGAGTCATGAATCAGTATTTTACATTTAGTGAAGTACTCGTTAAGGCTTATGGGCCTAGTGTCGGTTACGTAACATATATTTACTTCATCATTACCACCTACATTGATTAGGTAGCCATAAGTGTCAATATCGTGATCTAGTCTTAAATAACTTAGCCTTAAGCCACCTATACTTAGATCACCACATCCCTTATCGACTTCATGAATAATGACGTCAAAGCACGGGGTGAACTTAAGCATTTTAAAGTTTGCTTCTAAGTACTCCCTTAAGCCTCTGGGACCTACTATAGTTAGTTCCTTCCTTACGTTACTTAATGATCTGGACTGAATGAGCGGTATTAAACCTAGAATGTGGTCTCCATGCATGTGAGTAATTAGGATTGTAGATACCTTAGCAACACTTACGCCTACATCCATTAACCTATGTTGGACGCCCTCACCTGCATCTAGTAGTAAAACCCTCCTTCCGAACCTAATAACAACTGCAGGCAACTCGTCACTACCAGCGTAAGGCCCTCTAGACCCTAGGAACGTAATTATTACTGGATTCATACCCTCCTCACCACATAGATGTCCCTTGTTAAGGATCCGTGAACCCAGTTAAGGTGCTTCTCAATAAGCTCTAGTCCACTAATACTTACTATATCTTCGTCACTGATTACTCCTTTACGTTGAGCAAATACTAAGTATGAGCCCTTCCTAAGCACCTTAGATGCTTCCTCAAGGAAGCACATCATGAGATCCTTAAGCTCCCTGCTTACAGACTTAGTCATTCTACCATAAGGTGGGTCAGTACCTATAGCTCCTACCTTATTAATAGGGACGCTACATGCGTCACCTACAACCACGTTAGGGATGCATCCATAGTGAAGTAAATTAATCCTAGCCCCTCTAGCATAGTCCTCATTAATTTCTACACCTAAGTAATTTCCTACACCCATGAGGCACGCTTCAATCAGGAACCCTCCCACACCACAGAATGGATCTAGGTAAGGAGAATTACTTGAACTAGCTCTACTTAGGTTAACGAATAACCTAGAGACTTGAGGAGTTAAGGTTCCTGGTCTATACACAGGTCTCTTCTGAGGCATTCTGTCAAAGAACGATTGTAACCTCCTTCTATATAACCTCCTACCAACAACAACTAAGTCACTAATAATCACCTCAATAACCTCTTCGTAGTCCTTTACGCTACATATTATGTTACTACTCCTTAACGCGTTAAGTAGCTCCTCATAACTGAATGCCTGCCTACCCTTAACTCTATCATATACGACCATGACCTTATCGCTGGCTAGGTTATCCTTTAAGTCTCTCACAATATCCTTAATACCTACTCCCCTATCGTAAATACCTATCACTTCACCTAGGGATATTGTGAGGGATAATCTGTTAGTTAATGATTTAATACCGTGTTTAGGTATTTCAAGCACAACTAATTGATCGATATTGATTAGTTCCTTGTAGACTATATCCTCAGCTTCTAGGACAGCCCTTACTTCAGCTAGAGGTAATGTACGGTGCTCTCCTGATAGTCTTAAGTAGGTAAGCATCTCTATCCCTAAGTAGTTAGGTCATAGTGCTAAAGTTAGATTCCTTAAATGCCTAGCTAATAACGCTGATGGATCAATTACCTCTATAAGGTCGCTACTAGGATACCTACCTACGGTCTTAATAATCACCACCCTAGATACTCCTGCCCTCCTTAATTTCTCAATAGCATTACCTACGAATAATCCGTGGCTAGCTAAAACCACTACTTTCTCGGTACCTAAGCTATTTAGGAATTTAGCTATACTTGCTACGGTACCTCCAGTACTTATTATGTCATCAACTACTACAGCAATCTTACCTTTAACGTCAATCTCTTTAGGGAATTCATGCTTAATTTCCCCTGTATACCTATTTCTAACCTTCTTAATGACCACGTAGTTAATCCTAAGTACTTCACTTAACGCCCTAGCCCTATGCTCAGCCCCTTTATCAGGTGCTACTATAATTGCATCCTCACTTCCTTCCTTAACGCCTTCCTTCTCAATTAGATACTTTGAGAAGATCTCCATAGGGAGTATATTAGTAAATCCATTACCGAAGTACTCCTTAAGCCTATCACTATGTGCGTCAATAGTTAGTAAGTAGTTAGTACCTAAAGTCTTAATGGTACTTAGCAGTACATATGAACTAACTGCCTCACCCTTAAGAAACTGCCTATCCTGTCTTGAATACGCTAAGTAAGGTACTACAGCAATAACTCTACTAGCTCCACACCTCCTAACCGCGTCGATACCCAGCAGTAACTCAATTATTGATGTGTTTTGGTTAGGGTATAGAGACTGAATTACTACTACGTCATCACCGCTTAGGTCATCTTCTACCCTAACGTATAATTCACCATCAGGAAAGGTTTTAGTAAATACCTTAGTAAGTTCTGCATTGAGTAAATCCGCAATACTCCTTCCTAAGCCTAATGAATTACTAAGCGGTACAATCCTCAACCCCACCATGTATCCCGATATTGCTTCAGTTAGCTATTTTATTAAAATTTAACCTAGGGCTTAGCAAGATGTAATTAGGTGTAGTATACTCATGATTGACTTAAGTAAGCCTTGGATTAAGGAAGCGATGTTCTGGGAACGCATCAATGGTAAGGTTAGGTGTAGACTGTGTCATAGGTACTGCATCATAAGTGAGGGGGAGTACGGTGCATGCGGCGTTAGGTACAATCAAGGGGGTAAGTTATACACGTTAGTCTACGGATTACTTACAGCAGCTAATGTAGATCCTATAGAGAAGAAACCACTATACCACTTCCACCCAGGTTCCTTGGTATTCTCCATATCGACATCAGGATGTAACTTCTTCTGTAAGTTCTGCCTTAACTGGTCAATTAGTCAAGCCCGTAAGGATGAGATTTTCGGCGAGTATATAGAGCCTAGCAGAATCGTTGAAATGGCTTTAAGAAGGGGAAGTGATGGTATTAGCTACACATATAATGAACCAACCGTGTTCTTCGAGTTAATGTACGACACAGCTAAATTAGCTAGGAAGAATGGATTATTTAACACCATGGTAACTAATGGCTACATGAGTATTGAAGCCGCTAAGGAGATTAGTAAGTACATGGACGCAGCAACGATTGATTTAAAAGTGTCAGGCAATCGTGAGTTTTACCGTAAGTTCATGAGCGTACCTGATCCTGACCCCATATTCGATACCATTCTTGAGCTGAAGAGAGGTGGCGTGTTTATAGAGATAACTAACTTAATAATACCAGGAGCTGATGAAGACCTTAAGGATCTAAGAAGATTAGTTAGGTGGATCGTAAATGAATTGAGTGATGAAGTCCCCCTTCACCTACTTAGATTTTACCCCAACTACTTAATGACTGACGTTGAACCCACACCGTTGAGTTTACTGGAAAAATGCGCTAAAGTTGCTAAGGAGGAGGGGTTAAAGCACGTGTACCTAGGTAACGTACCTGGTCACCCACTAGAGCACACGTACTGCCCTAAATGCGGTGAGTTAGTTATTGAGAGGTACGGTTTCGAGGTAATTAGCTACAAATTGAGTGAAGACGGGAAATGCCCTAAATGCGGCTATAGACTAAACATCGTTGGTAAGTATAAAAGACGTAGGTTATTTTGGCTCTTATAAACACTATAAGCGGGTTCTAGGTTATGTACTACGTAATCATTGCAGGTCCGGCGGGTTCGGGTAAGTCAACATTAGTTAAGGCGCTTTCTGACTGGATTGAGGACTCCCAAATGAGTGTAGCTAAAGTGAACTTCGACCCAGCGGCTGAGTCATTACCTTACGTACCTGACGTCGATGTTAGGAGGTATGTAAGGACATACGACTTAATGATCGAGAAGGGCCTAGGTCCTAACGGTGCTTTAGTAGCTAGTGTTGATATGCTGATTAATTACGTTGAGGATATTAGAAGGGATATTGAGGAGGTAAGGGCTAATTACGCATTAGTTGACTTACCTGGCCAGCTCGAGGTAATTGCTTTTCGGCGCTTAGGTCCTCAGATAATACGTGAGTTGACACGTGGATACAAGACAGCTGTTGTGTTTATAGTTGATGCTAGACTAGCCTCAACCCCGGCCTCGGCATTCTCACTTCTTCTACTATCCCTATCAACACTTTATAGGATGCAGTTACCTCAGATCCTCGCTATTAATAAGATTGACTTACTGATAACTCAGAGGGGTTTAGGGGAGAATGAGATAGGTAAGATCATCAGTGATTTATACTTAATGAAGATATTAAGTGAGGAATATAGTTGCCATGAATTACCAGTAGTTACTCCCTTGATTGATTACGACGCCGTAGTTAAGCTGTGTGAATCACTTAAGCAACTGTACTCTGATGTAATCCCTATTTCAGCTAGGGATGAAATAAATCTAGAGGTACTATACGGAGCTATTCAGAAGGTTGTCGCCGGTGGTGAGGACTACTTAACTGAGGAGCCTAGTGGGAAGTTATGAGGGCTTCATGTGAGTACGCATATATAACCTTTAAATGACTACTTTCTAATGTAAGGCGGGGTAAAAGATGGGTCACGCGTTAGTTAAGGAGATAATAGATAAGGCATTAAGTGAGGGTAGGAGAAAGTTATTAGAACATGAAGCATATACCCTACTAAGAGCCTACAACATACCCGTACCCAATGCTGACTTAGCCAGATCACCTGAGGAGGCCGTCAAGATAGCCAAGAACGTGGGCTTTCCAGTAGTTCTTAAGATAGTGAGCCCGGATATCGTACATAAGAGTGATGTAGGTGGTGTCAAAGTAGGTCTTAAAGATGAAACAGAGGTTGAGAAGGCTTTTAATGAGATAATGAGCAACGTAAGTAAGAGAGCACCTAATGCCAAGGTAGCTGGAGTATTAGTTCAGGAGATGGTCCCCGACGCTTTAGAAGTCATAGTAGGAGCTACTAGAGACCCAACCTTCGGACCGATAATAATGTTCGGCTTAGGCGGAATCTTCGTTGAAGTACTTAAGGACGTAAGCTTCAGAATAGCCCCAGTTACTAGATACGATGCTGAGACCATGCTTAAGGAAATCAGAGCTGCTAGGATCCTTGACGGCTATAGGGGTGAGCCCCCAAGGGACAAGGAAGCACTAGTGGAGATAATAGTTAATCTATCAAAGTTAATGGAGGATCTTAATGAAGTATCCGACGTAGATCTAAACCCGATAATGGCGTTTGAGAAAGGGAAGGGAGCTAAGGTAGCAGATGCACGTGTACTACTAAAAACTGAAGAAAGACATTAAGAGAGTGTAATCATTATGTCCGGAGCAAGTGACGAAGAAACTATAATAAGGGAATTAAGTAATTTAAGAGACAGAATTAAGGAACTAAAGAGTAAGCGACGTGAGTTAGCTGAGGAGATACGGAGGATTAAGCAAGTTAGAGGAGAGAAAATACAGAGGATTAAAGAGTTAAGAGAGAGATTAAAGAATGAACGTGAATTACTTAATGAGCTTAAGACTACTCGTTCAAAACTTATTGAGGATCGGAGAGCCCTAATAAGGAAAATTAGGGAAGTGAAGAGTAAGTTATTCTCAACTAGAGAATTTCTAAATAATTTAGGTAAGAACATAGGTAGGATCGTCTCACTCAATAAAATAAAATCAAGGATAGATGAGCTTGAATGGAGAATAATTACTGAATCATTACCACTAGAGGAAGAGAACCGTATAATTAAGGAAATCGCTAGATTAGAGGCTAAATTATCTAAGATAATAGAAGCCAAGAAGACACAGGAAGAGTATAGTGAATTAAAAGCGGAACTAAAGAGCCTACTAATTAAATTAAATGATATAAATACTCGAATTGGAGAAGTGAGTAATAGGATCAATGAGGTGAGAGGGAGGATAGGCGAGTTAAAGAATATCATTAATAATCTCCAAAATGAGATTAATGAATGTAATAACGATATTAAATCGAAGGTTAATGAATTATTAAGTTTATCTGAGGAACTTGAGAAGTTAATGAGCAGTTACAGAGAATTACAGGAGAAATTACGTAACTTAAGAATAAGTAAGAAGAAAGCCGTTGAGGAGCGAATACTTAAGGAGAAGAGGGAGAGGGCTATACGTAAACTAAAGGAGGGCAAGAGACTTACGTTGGAAGATCTTAAAGCCATATACGGTGAGGTGGAGTAATTAATTCACTTCCCAAACCTACGCTCTCTCTTCTGATAAGACCTAATGGCTCTCCATAAATCTATCTTTCTAAAGTCAGGCCAGTAAACATCACAGAAGTACAGCTCACTATATGCTATCTGCCATAGTAAGAAATTACTTATCCTCAACTCACCTGATGTCCTAATCACTAAGTCGGGTTCCTCCAATCCCTCCTCATTTACTAGGTGAGAAATTCCTAAGTACTTTCTAAATGTATTCTCATCAAGTCTAGAGCTTATCTTACCCTTTTTGAAATCCTCAATTATTTTATTAACAGCATCTATTATCTCCTGCCTACCGCCGTAACATACAGCTATGTTTAGGTATCTGTCTTTGTACTTCGAGCTATACTCCTCTAGCTTCCTCATTTTATTAATTATCTCGTCTGGTATTAGGTTGAACCTACCAAAGAACTTAACCCTTACCTTCTTTCTATCTATCTCACCATTACTTAAGAATTCATCAATTGCTTTACTAAGTAAGTTGAGTAAGTGCTCCCTCTCGTCCTTAGGTCTTTTTAAGCAATTTTCATATGACATCGCGTATATTGTAATTACCTTAACTCCTAAGTCCCATATCCAGTTTAGTACTTCCTTTAATTTCTCATACCCCATACTATGTCCGTACTTAGAGTCTAACCCGTATAACCTAGCCCACCTTCTATTACCGTCAGGTATTATAGCTACGTGCTTAGGTATGGGGCCGCAACATATCTGCGTCCACAGAATCAGCTCGTAGAGCTTGTAAATAGGCTTAGCAATACGGAGAAGTATCTTACCTACTCTCCTCAAAGCACCAAGTACTATTGGATTCCTCCCCAGTCTCATTTTCAAGACACAGCACGCCTCACACAATATAAAGCTTTTAAGGAGCGTTATATCCCTTCTGAAGGGGTTTGCGTGGGGATATACCAAGGTAATGACCTAAGAAAGATAACTGGCGGTAGGAAGAGGCCCTACAGAAAGAAGCGTAAGTACGAATTAGGTAGGTTCCCAACAAACACTAAGTTATCAAGTAGGGATAGAGTAGTGGTGGAAAGAGTTAGAGGAGGTAACTTCAAAGTAAGAGTTAAGGAGGCTAGTTACGTAAACCTAACAAACCCTGAAACAGGTGAGACTAAGAAAGTTAAGATACTTAAGATTATAGAGACCCCAGATAATAGAGAGCATGCTAGGTTAGGCATAATAACTAAAGGAACTATAATAGAGACTGAATTAGGTATTGCCAAGGTAACATCAAGACCAGGGCAGGATGGAGTAATAAATGCAGTACTGATAGAGGCTAGGAAATAAGTACCAGCGACGCATCACCTATAAGGGTAACTTAATTGAGTAGTGAGAGGAAGGAACGAATTATATGGCCTGAATATATCGATATTAGATTAAGTAGGAGATTAGGAAGAAAAGTACCTAAGGAAATTGCTCTAGATAGAATTAAGAAGGAGGAAGTAATACTAGCTTGTAAAGAAATGAATCTAGACTGCGAGATTATTGAAGGGAAGAAATATCCTAGGACATGGTTTAGTAGTTATGGATGGTACTTAGTAGTTAGAACTAATGAAAGTAAACTTTCACTCATGAAGAAATTAGCTAAGGTATTGAAGGATTTAAGATCTAAGTGAGGAACGCGCTTGACAAGTGATCCGCGAACTTAAAGGACTTACACTTAATCACTAATAATGCAGTACTTAGGGCAACCGGGTATTACGTAATACCTATTAAGTAATACCTCATTTGCGAACCAGTCTTAAGTAATTACTCCTTTAAATTAACCCGCGAGGAAGTAAAACTTGTGGTGCGGTGTTTTGAGGAGGCTAGGTTACTTTATCCATACAACAGCTTCAGGTAAGATGCTCGTTAAGCTGACCGTACCTAGACCTCCTCGTATAGGATCGCGCGTTTTTGATCGTAATGGCAAATACGTAGGTAGGGTCGTTGACGTGATAGGACCTATTAGGTCACCTTACGTACTAGTTAAACCAGCTAGAAAAGAAGCCGTACTTGAGCCTTACGACATACTGTTCCTTAGGTAGGGTGATTTATTATGTGCTTACCTGAGCATATAATATATGATGAGGAACGTGGAGAGTACATATGCATCGAGACTGGTGAAGTAATAAGTGACCACGCGTTTGATTACGGTCCTGAATGGAGGACCTTCGGTATTGAGGATGTGTTGGCTAGGGAGCGTGTTGGGTCCCCACTAACTAATAAGGTTCACGATAAAGGGCTAGCTACTCAGATAGATACGAGCTCGAGGAAGGGAAGGAAATTAAACGCATTGAATCGTAGGTTAAGGGCTTTAAGCAGTAAAGAGAGGAAGTTAGTGAAGGCGCTAGAATTAATGAATAGTGTAGTTGCTAGGTTAGAAACACCCCTCTCTGCTCAGTTAAAAGAGGAAGCTGGGCTTATGCTTAGGAAGATACATAAGTTAGGTATTGTTAAGAAAAGAAATTTAAGAGCCATTGTTGCAGCAGTAATTAAGTTAGCTGCTAACAACTTAGAATTACCCATAGATACTAGGAAGATACTGAGTCTATGCAGAGTTACACAACAGGAGGTATGGAATGCCGAGTCAAAGATAATGAGTGAAGCAGGTACAGTAATAAGGGTTAGGCCACCATCACCGCAGAGCTATCTCTATAAAATGGCTTATCAAGCATCATTAAAGCCTGAAATGGTTACTTTAGCATCAAGGATACTATTAATAGCTAAGAGGGAAGGACTTACTTCAGGTAAGGGACCTAAGGGATTAGCTGCTGCAGCACTTTACATAGCATCTATATTACTAGGCGAGAGAAGAACTCAGAGGGATCTCTCATTAGCTGTTAATGTATCTGAGGTCACGATCCGTAATAGGTATAGGGACCTAATAGATAATATGCTTATTGAGGTTAAGCTATAGTATATTCCTAACTTATTTAGTTCGTAGTTAATACTTAATTGATGAAAGAGGTAATCATTAGGGAGGGGAAGGTAAGAGTATCTATAGTTAACCCCATATATTACCTAAGGAGAGATAGAGTAATAGAGCCTACTTGGTCTGAGGTGTTCTATAATCCACTAATGACGTTTAATAGAGATTTTTCAGTGCTTGTGCTAGACACTTACTTCAAATTAAATAACTTACGTGGGGACGTGCTTGATGCCCTATCAGGTACTGGTATTAGGGCTATAAGGTACTACGTAGAAACTGAAGCACTTCGTAGTAGTGATTCATGTATAGCAAATGACATATCACCTAAGGCTGTAGAGGGCATAGTTAAAAATGTGAGACTTAATAAACTAACACCTGAAGAGATTAGGATCTTCAATGAAGACGCTAATGCATTAATGTATAGGTCCAAACGGTTAGGTTTAGTGATTAAGTATGTAGACATAGATCCGTTCGGTTCAGCCGCGCCCTTCGTAACCTCAAGTATTAATTCAGTGGTTAATAATGGATTGATAGGCATTACCTCCACTGACGTAGCTACTTTAAGCGGGATTAAGGTAAGTGCCTGCAGAAGGAGATACGGTGTAGTAATTAATAGGACGGTCATACCTAATGAAGTATGTTTAAGGGTGTTGCTTGGGTTCATAGCACGTGAGGCTTTAAAGTTTGATAGGGGTATTGAGGTCTTAATCTCTATGAGGAGACTGTATTACTGTAGAGTGTTTATTAAGGTACTTAAATCATCATCTAAGGCAAATGAAGTCTTACTAAAACACTTAGGATATTTACAGGTATGCAACAATTGTAGCTTCATTAACTACGTAGGAATTGATGAAGTGAGTACCTTAAGCAACTTAAGCATTAAATGCCCTACATGCGGTAATAGGCTTAACTTAGTAGGTCCTTTATGGATAGGTAATTTAGGCAGTACTGAATTCATAAACTCGTTACTAAGTAATTTAAAGAAAAAGTATAGATACTTACAAACCTACAGGTACATTAAGGATCAATTAGAGATACTTAAGCGTGAAGTAACGTTAAACTACACTTATAATGTTGCTACAATGGCTAGGTTTAGGAGAATGAATCAACCTAAACTTTCTAATTTAGTGGAATGCCTTAATAATATGGGTTATGAGGCATATAAAGCTCATTACAATAGTAAATACATTAAGACAAACGCACCGCATTCTAAACTTCTTGAATGCCTAGAGGAGGTCACAGATACGTAGTAAGCAATATGAAGTTCCTAAGTAAGTGCTTCTAGACCTACTTAAATTTGAAGTGAAGTAGCTAACTGACTACTTTACTTCGTCCCATTTAATGTCCTTATGAAGTTTGACAATAATACGCACTTACACGGGTTAAAGTACCCTCCAGCACCACATCTCTGTAGCTCCTTGCACGTAAAGCAAGGAATACTCATTACAGGATTTAAACTGACTATTATTTTCACCTTGCCTACCGTCTTCGGAGTATATATTAATCTGTAAGTCCTCCTGCCCTTATAGACAATCGGCTCCCTCTTGATGAGCCCCTTCCTAACTAAGTTTAAGACTGCCTTCGTTCCTTCCCTATTATCAATACCTAACATACCCCATAATGTGCTCTGAACGACCCCTCCCTCCTTAGCGGTCTTCTCCTTTACTATCTCCAGTATACGTTCCTCAAGCGACATCTCAAGCATGGCACTTCACTTCCTCTTACCTCTGTACTTATTAGTAAGCAAGGTCCTCTAGTAATACATTGAATTCGGAGCTAATATAGCTTAGCTAAGTTTGAAAGCATATTCACTAGATATCCTTACTGATGTTAATATTTTTAATAAAATCTTTTATTATCTCATTATGAATTACGCTACGATTATGTAATGTTATCCATATAAGCCTACCTCCGTACCTTCTGGCAACCTCACGTGCTATACCCCTATGAACTACCGCTAATACATTACTACTGTATTCTAAGGCTCTCTCAATAGCTGACTTTAACTTAGGTATCTTTAGTTCCATAGGACCTACTTCATCTATTGCTATAATATCAACACTCCCACGTAATGCGCCCTCTATAATTTCATAACCTAACTCACCTGCTTCATCAAATACGCAGTACCTACCTACCCTCACCTTACAGGAGAAACCAGTTAATTGCATTAACCTAGCTAACTTAGCTCTCCTGCCTGTGCTTAAGTCTACTAGGTCAAACCCCAGCCTCCCCTTTGAACCTCTTAATTCAGGGCACGTAAATCCCGCCACTCTTACTCCATATGCTCTTAACTGATTAACTACCCTCATGAATACCGTGGTCTTACCTACACCTGGTCTTCCAGATAAGAATACCTTAACCATTAGTCCCACTACTTCTTAATAACCTCAATCTTGTTTAAGTAGTTAGTAGTTGATAGTTCATCTAGTAGCGCGTTAAAGTAGCTACTGTTATTAACTACCACACCTGCCCTACCCCTTACTAAGTCAGCTAACTTAATGGTCTCTCCTATCTTCTTAACTATCTCCTTGATAGTATACTTCCTTAACCCTGAAGTCGCATCAACTAAGGCCGCTATCTCCTCTGAAGACCTAACTAAGATGTCAGGAGCTGACTTCTCTATCTTAAATGTCTTGGGCGTATCTTCAATGCTTAAGTACTCTCTTATTCTCTTGATCAATACTTTGTTTTCTTTAGTATCTAAGTTAATACTTAGCGAATCTTCACTAACTTTTCTATGGAACTCATTAAACATCACATCAAGACTTATTGACTTGATCACATCCTCACCTAGCGCCGATACTAGCCTATCAGCTACTTCAACAGTAACAAAGCCTCCTTCCTTTTCGTATGTGAGGATTGTCCTCCTAGATATACCTGTTAGGTAGGAGATCTCGCTCAAGGTTAGCTTACTCCTCTCCCTTAACTCACTTAAGTATCTGTCATTAAGACGTAGATATAGATCTCCCTTACGGTATAAGGCAATCAACTCATCCTTCTGAGAGCATACATTCTCTAAGGTTCTTTCGTTCATTAGGAAGACGCCGTCTCTTTCATAAACTATGTTATCGTATAACGAACTATCATCACTCACTATTAGAGGTACCGCATCAAGAACTAGTGATGCCTTTTTTAAATCATTAGCTTCCTCCTTACTTACCTTAGACTTAAGTTTAACCCTTATTATTAGGTTGTTAGATTCTTTAGTATCAATTGCTATTACGTCTATTGAGCGTTCCTTATATTTCGACGGAAAGTGAAGAAGGATATACTCCTTATTACTCATACTTAATGCTTCCTTTACTCTCTCCAATATCCTTCTTAATCTTCTTCTACGTCCCTCAATACCCATACCGACTTTGTTCCTCATTTTCAAATAATGCTTGCTTTAGGAAAATATAAAAGTTATTAATTAACTCTCCCGATGGTAGTAATGGCTATTGGTTCTACAATTACGTTAAATTAGCTGTGATTACCCTGCTTACGTAAGTAATTAAAATCAAAAATTACTTTTTCCTATACCTAGCTAGCACCATTGCGTGGTCTCTATCGAAGGGGTCTAGGTGAACTACATCAACGATTTCGAATCCTCCCTTAACTAACGTATCAATCTCCCTCTTATATACCTCATCAGGTTCTTTGGTTACGTCTATGCTCCTAGCCTTAATAGCTAAGTATAGGTAACCTCCATCCTTAAGGAAGTACTTAGCGTTTATATTAACTAATGAGGCCTGTTCAGGTTGCGCGACGTCAGCATATAGTACATCGACTTCATCAACTATGTGGGCATACTTCTGAGGGAATCTGGCGTCGGCTAGTATAGGTGCTAGGTTCCTCCTAACCTCAGCTACGTTTATTAGCTCCCTCATAACACGTGGTGCGAACTCTACAGCATATACTAACCCATTCTCACCTACTAGGTCTGATACGTGGCTAGGTGTTGTACCGCTCCCAGCACCTAAGTACAGAACCTTACATCCTTCCTTAATCACTAACTCCTTAATACCCTTGAGTAGTGCGGCAGCTAACTTGCTTCTATAGGCGTTCCACTCTCTATACTCAACATCACCTACCTTAAATAGCCACTCACCATATACCCTCCTACCTGGTGTGAGGTTCCTTGTAGCTAATCTAGTGCTCCCGTCCTCTAGTTCAACTATATACACACCCTCATACTGTGGGTGTTTCTCAACCTTAGACACCTCAGCCATGAATCACCACCTACCTATACCAATATAGTTATTTCATATCTAAGCTAATAAGGTAAGTAAGGGTGCTTTTACCTAACTACTTCTTACCTCTCCTACCCCTCCTTCTCCTACCTCTCCTCGGCGGTCTTGAAGGTCTAGCCTGCCTAGGTGGTGGTCTAGCGTATAGCTTCTTAATTTCTTCAATCCTCTCTAGGAGTGTCTTCTTAAGTTTGTCAGCTATGAACCTACCTGTGAAGTAGTCAGCTCTAGCAGCTATAGCTAACTTAGTTGCTAGTGCCCTAGCTATCTTACCCCTCTGCCACCTAGGTGATCTATGAATGTCTGGATACTGGAATATCACTCCATGCTTTGGCGGCTTACCTCCTGTTCTTAACGCTCTGAATAACGCTTTCTCAGCACCTAGTACCTGAATAGTGCTTGCTGGTAGCTTAGCTAAGGTTTCTAAGCTACCTGCTAAGCTAAGTAGCCTAGCACCTAATAGAGGACCTACTAATTCAGTTATGTTAGGTGCTACCTCCCTCATGACCTGACCTACATACTCCGTTAAGTACTCCCTTAACTTACTTAGTTCTAGCATGATACCAGCTAATGTCTGAATAGGTCTTAAGTCAAAGTTAGATAATTCAGCACCTATGCTGTCCCTAGCGGCTCTCTCAATTCTCTCAGCCCTAGACTCCTTAACACCTAACTTAATTAGCGCCTCCTTACTTATTCTTGACCTATCACCTAGCTCCTTAACTATCCTAGCATAGAGTAAATGCTCCCTAACGAGATCATCGAGTTCAGGGAAGTGTATACTGTACCACTCCCTAAGTCTTGATGCGAAGAGATTTAGGGTCTTGTCAATGTCGTCGATAGCTCTTATAGCTTGTATAGCTAACAAGTCCCTCTTCTGAGCCACCTTCCTTAACTTCATTCTCGTTACTCTCATCGATAAGTCGTGTATGAAGTCTCTCCACATACTCTCGTGATCTATGAATCCTGCCTCAACAGCTAGCTTAGGTATCAACGATCTTAACTTCATAACTAATTCACTGCCCGGTTCGATCGAGAACCTAAGCCCCTCTGAAGCTACATGTTTGGCATGTGCTTCATCCTCAACGATTACCTCAACATCAGCCCCTAAGTCGCTCTTAACTTCCTTAACTAAGTCCTTAAATTCATTTGACACTATACCCTCTTCAATATTCAATGCTCTAGATACTAATTCGTTAACGTCCTTAGATGTGAATTTCTTAAGTACCTTACCGTCATCAGTAATACCTAGCGCTCCTATAGCTACATCAATTAGCGCTACCTTACTCAAACATAACACCGTAGTGTTTTATGTAATAAAACCTAAAAATATGTTTTGCAGTACACTTAATGAGTTAATTAGTAATCAAGTACTAAGTTAATCTTCATTTTTAAACCTCTAAGCCAGAATGTAGTGGGTATTGAGGAATGCCTACCCACGGCTCAATGACTAAGGCTGGTAAGGTAAGGAGCCAGACACCGAAGATACCGCCGAAACCTAGGAGGAACTTACCTCCTAGGATTAGGAATAGGAGAGAGTACTGGATAAGGAAGAGGAAGGAGGCAGGCCTACCTGTACCTACAGTAGTACCACCGTCTTCAGTACCTAGGAAGTAACTAATGAATAATTAAGGTGTTTTTAACCCATATCGCTTCACGAGTTAAATAACTCTTAACTACCATCTACGTAACCTTATAGACGGTAACACAGCCTAGCTCTAAGTTGATGTGGTGGTGGTCGTGAATAATACCTTAGAGTTTAGGGAGGGCGACTTAATTAGGATTAGATTACCTAGTGGTGAAGTACTTGAAGGTATAGTAATGCCAGCAACCGAATTCAGCTCTAGGGACGTCATAATCATTAAGTTAGAGAACGGGTATAACGTGGGCATATGCATCAAAGACGCTAAGATTGAGGTGGTTAAGAGGGCTATTGTGGAGGTTGGTAGAGAGGCACCTATGGAGAGAACAGTAATTAAGGGTAAGGGATCGCATAAGATACTGTTCCTAAGTACCGGAGGAACTATAATGTCCCGAGTTGAATACGAAACAGGTGCTGTAAGACCTGCCATAAACGCTACGGAATTAGCTGAAATGGTACCTAATATAGATGAGATGGTGTCTGAGATCCACTTAATCGAGATGTATAGATTACTTAGCGAGAACTTAACACCTAGGGAATGGAGCAACATAGCACTAAATGTAGGTAACGCATTTAGGGATGGCTTCGATGCGGTCATCGTAGCTCACGGTACTGATACCATGGCTTATACGGCAGCTGCCGTAGCGTTTGCTGTAAGAAATGCACCAGGACCTACCATATTCGTTGGTGCACAGAGAAGTAGTGATAGACCAAGTACTGACGCCGTACTTAACTTAAGGGCTAGCTTAATAACTGCCTGTAAAGCACCCTTCGCTGAGTCCGTAGTCGCTATGCATGGAACCACGTCAGATACTTACGTATTGATTCATCGTGGAGTTAAGGTAAGGAAGATGCACTCAAGTAGGAGGGACGCATTCCAAAGCGTAAACGATTACCCATTGGCCAAGGTGACGTTTCCTAAAGGTGAATTTAAGTTACTGAATAAACGATACATCCCTAGAGAGGGTGACCGTAGCAAGTTAGTACTTAGACCTGAGTTCTCAGATAAGGTATTCCTACTTAAAATGTTCCCAGGCATGCCTTGCGATATAATTGATTACCTTATCGATAGGGGCTATAAGGCTATAGTCATTGAAGGTACTGGATTAGGTCACATACGCGATCCCTGTATTAAATCAATTAAGAGAGCCATTGAGGAGGGCTTAGTGGTTGTTATGACTACTCAAACACTCTTCGGCAGGATCAATATGAAGGTATATACTACAGGTAGGAAGTTAATTAAGGCAGGAGTCTTAAGTGCTGATGACATGCTCCCTGAAGTAGCTTACGTTAAGCTATCGTGGCTAGTAGGTAATTACGGTAGCGATGCTGAGAAGATTAAGGAGCTCTTCACAAGTAACTTAGTTAATGAGATAAACCCGATTCACGACCACAGACTATATCCGAGGTGGTATCATGGAGATTAACTATGAGGAGCTAGGTCTTAAGGTTGGTTTAGAGATTCATCAGCAATTAGATACTAAACATAAACTATTCTGTAACTGCCCAACAGAGCTAGCTAGCCCCTCAACACCTAAGGAGGAGGTGATTAGGTACCTAAGAGCTACTAAGAGTGAGATAGGTGAGATAGATCCTGCAGCGCTTTACGAGATGCGTAAGGGGAGGAGGATAGTATATGAAGTCCCTAAAGGTCATGCCTGCTTAGTGGAGCTTGATGAGGAACCTCCGCACGACCTTAATCGTGAGGCACTGGTTATAGCTATAGCACTAGCTAAGGCGCTTCACGCCAAAGTACTTGATGAGATCTACGTAATGAGGAAAACAGTAATTGACGGTTCAAATACTACGGGATTTCAGAGAACCGCGATAATAGCTATCGGTGGTTACGTTGATGACGAGGAGGGTAGAGTAGGTATACAGACCATATGCCTAGAGGAGGACGCTGCTAGGAAGGTCGATGAGGGTAGGGGGTACGTTAAGTATAATCTAGATAGATTAGGTATACCCCTAATTGAGATCTCAACATCCCCCGACATACATACACCAGAGCAGGCTATGAGGGTTGCCCATAAAATAGGACTAATACTTAGGTTAAGCGGTAAGGTTAAGCGTGGATTAGGAACGATTAGGCAGGACTTAAATATCTCAATAAGGAACGGTGTTAAAACAGAGATTAAGGGCGTTAGTAAGCTCGAGCTTATACCTAAGGTTATTGAGTACGAGGTAACGAGGCAACTAAACCTACTGAAAATCACTGAGGAACTTAAGAGACGCGGCTTAAGAGAGGAGGACGTAAGCAGCGATATTTACGACATAACTGAAATACTCTCTAAATCCAAGAGTAAATTAGTTCAGAAAGCACTTAAGAGAGGTTTAAGAGCCTACGCTGTAGTGCTTAAGGGATTTGCTGGGGTATTAAGGATTGAGGTACAGCCGGGTAGGAGATTCGGTACTGAACTCTCAGACTACGCTAAGGCTTGGGGAGGTGTTTCAGGGATAATTCATAGTGATGAATTACCTGGTTACGGAATTTCTGAGGACATAGTTGATGAGATATATAGGTACTTAGGCGCTCGTAAAGGTGTAGATGCTTTCGTATTCGTACTTGCTGAAGAGGAGAGGGCTAAGAGAGCACTTAACGCTGTGGTTGATAGGGCTAGGTACGCCTTAAGAGGAATACCTAAGGAAACGAGAGCTGCTAACCCCGATGGGACAACCAGATATATGAGGCCGCAGCCAGGGGCTGCTAGGATGTACCCAGAGACTGACGTACCTCCGGTTAGAATTAATGAGGAAATACTTAAGGAGGCTAAGAGGTACGTACCTAAGACCCCTGAGGAGGTTTTAGAGGAGTTAGTTAAGGATCATGGACTAAGTAGAGAATTAGCTAACAAATTAATTAGGGATCCACTCCTGCATACCTACCTAGAACTTCATAGTGAGTTAGGTGATGCAGTACCTGCTAGGCTAATTGCTTCTACATTAATGATACATCTTAAGTCGTTAAGGTCTGAAGGCATCAATACTGACTTAATAACTAGTGATATCTTGAAGAAAGTATTAACTGCTGTGTCTAGGGGTGTTATAGCTAAGGAGGCTATACCAGAAGTACTTAGTGAGTACGTGAGGAATCACCCTAAGTTAAGTATTGATGAAATAATTTCAAAGCATAGGTCATTAAGCATCGATGAGTTAAGGGAAATCGTTTATAGAGTTGTTAAGGAGAATGAGGACTTCATAAGGAGTAAAGGGGAGAGAGCATTCAGTAAGATCATGGGTTTAGTAATGAAGGAAGTCCGTGGAAAGATTGATGGTAGGATCGTAGCTGAGGTTGTTAAGGAGGAGATCAGAAAGTTACTGATGACGTAATGTATGCACGCATAAAGAATTTTTACTTAACACTACCTACTTTAATTGGAGATTCATGGAGTTAAGAAGAAATTCAAGGATAGTAGTGAAGTCTAGTATCAATGAGTTACTTAAGAGTATAGGTGATTATAGTAGATTAGTATTAACAGCGCCCTTCATCAACCCGCTATACGAGGTCAGTAAAGAAGGCTTAGTTAAGGCTAAGTTACTCGTTAATGAGGAAACTTACGAAGCATTTATTAAGGTGACATTCAGCGATGAGGAGAATAAAGTACTGATTGATATTAAATGTAATAAGTTTAATATGAAAGCTATCATTAAGCTCCTTCCAGTAAACTCAGAGACTAATATCGTAATTGAGGTTGAGGCAGGTGGTGACATCAGTAAGGAGTTACTGATGAACCTAGTTAAGACTCTCGAGGCACACATAATTAGGTACATAAGCTTAATCTTAACTAGCTCTAGTATTGAGGAAATTTATAGATTAGTCATTAAAGACTATAACTTAAAGATTCTAGAGAGACCTGATCTACTTGAGAATGAAGTTGTGTTAAGTAAGGTTATATTGTCATCGAGTCTAGTAGATACCTTAACTATTGAGTTACCTCTTAGGAATTTTTTAAAATACGTAGATGGTAATGTACTACCTAAGTTAGAGGGTAGTTTTATTTATCTAAACTTCAGAAATGACCTGATTGTCAGGTTACTTATAAGTCCCGATAGTACGTTGATAGGAGTAAGAGTTGATTTCAGTAATGGGAATTCATTAAGCGGTTTAAACGCACTCACTTACTTATTAAGCTCTGATAAGGTAGTTAGAGGTAAGTTATACGTATTTAAGGTTAGGCATGGAATATACGCTTCCTTACCCTAGTACTTACTTAAGTATTGCTTTAACCTCCTCTATGAAGGTTCTCTCCCTCTTGATCTCCCTAATTAATCTCCTGATATGTACCCTACTTAATCCCGTATCGTTTTGAATAGTTGAATATGGTATGTTATTTGACTTAGTTATTAGATACAGCGTTATTAGTGCTATTGCTAATTTCGCCCTATCTGTTCTTGACTTGAGTTTGGGGTATTTACTCATTATCTTCATTATCTTAGTTACGTTTCTGTCTTTCATTTTCTCCTCATTGAATTCCCTATAAAACACCTTAACCTGCCTTACTCTGCAGTTCTCGATATCTTGAAGTGAGTTAATTCTTACTTTAACTTTCCCCTTCATGTTTTTCGTCTTTTCTAGTAGCTTGAGGTATTCTATAGTGTACCTACTTAACTTAATACCTCTTTCTTTCCTCCTTATGTCCTGCTGATTAGTTGCTTGAGTAATTACTTTAGTATCCGTAGTTAGTATTTTATCAATCACTAACCCGCACTTAGTACATACTATATCACCTCTTTGGTAATCCCACATTACCTCCCTACAACCGCAGTTAGGGCACCTCATAGTTCATCATTAGCGTCTTTCATAGGTAATACTATATCACCTATTCTGAAAGCCTATTACTGAATGAGCGTGAGGGTGGGGTGAAAGTTTAAGTATTGAAAACTCCCGGCTCTTATTGGTGGGGATTATCAAGGTTGGTTTCTTAGTTAATCCAATAGCTGGCATGGGTGGTGCTGTCGGTCTTAAAGGTACTGATGGTGACTTATACTTTGAAGCCCTACGTAGAGGAGCTAAGCCTGAGGCCCCTTTAAGGGCTTTAAGATTCATCCGTAGGTGCTTAAGCCTAGATCTACTGAGGAACCCTAGGGTTACTTTCATAGTAGCTAACGGGGTTATGGGTTGCAAGTATTTTCGTGAATTAGTACCTATCAAGTATAATTACACATGCCTAGACATACCCAGAAGCACTGAAACGACTAGTGAAGATACTAAGTCCTGTGTAAGGAAGTTCATTAACTTAGGAGTTGATTTAATAGTCTTCGTAGGTGGTGATGGTACCGCTAGGGATATAGTGAGTGTTACGCAAGGTGAAGTACCGTTAATTGGTGTTCCAGCAGGTGTTAAGATGTACTCTGCATGCTTCGCTACATCACCTGAATCAGCTGCTGACCTTCTTAATTTACTAATCACGGGTCAAGCCCTAGTTGATTATGGAGACATTATTGATATTGATGAGAGGTACTTAAGGAGTGATAAATTAGTTATGAGGACCTACGGGCACTCTCTAGTGGTTAGGCATGATTACTTAACTGCTTCAAGTAAGGAGTTAGTTAAGGGTGATGAGGAGTATAAGGAGGGTATAGCTAAGTACTTCATAGAGGAGTACTATAGAGACGACATACCTTACATACTGGGACCAGGTAGTACTGTGAAGTACATAGCCGATAAGTTAGGGATCCCCAAGACCCTACTGGGGTTTGATGCTGTCTTGGGTAGGAGGTTATTAGCTAAGGATATGGCTGAGAGGGATATCCTAGGCTTGATTAGGACTTACGGAATACCTTACATCGTCTTATCAGTTATCGGTGGTCAAGGGTTCATCATAGGTAGAGGTAATAAACAGTTAACACCTAGGGTGCTTAAGTTAGTAGGTAGAGATAGGATAATAGTCGTAGCTACTAAACCTAAACTATCAAGGTTAAAGTATCTATTCATTGAGACGGGGGACCCTAAGTTAGATGAGGAGTTAAGTGGGTATTGGAGAGTAATTACGGATTACAGGGAGGAGGTAGTGATTAAGGTTATACCAGCAAGTAAGGGTTATAAGGTATGAGGATCTACTTTAGGTTCTTAATCCTATTAAAGAATCTATAAGTAGGTACTAAGGTTCTTGGATGATTCGCCCTAAACACGTCTAACCTTCCCACAGATGTATTCCTTGGTCTATTCTTAACTGATTTTGGATTCTTATATGCCTCCTTAACTATCCTTTCGTATGCTTTAAGCACCCTGTCAATCTCCTCGACAGGTTCGGTCTCCGTTAATTCTATCATATGTGCTTCGGGAACTATTAGTGGGAAGTATATTGTTGGAGCGTGTATCCCTTCATCAAGTAATGCCTTAGCGACATCCTCAGCATTAACACCTGTTTCCCTATGTAATGCCTCAAAACTAATTACGAATTCGTGTTTTCTCCACCTACCCACACCGTAGGTCAAGTCAATACCCTTTAATTTAATTATCTTACTCATTAAGTAGTTAGTATTTAAGACAGCTACCTTGCAAACCTCACTAATTAGCGGACCTAACATACTTAAGTATATGAATGCTTTAACTATAGGTACTACGTTGCCGTAGTACCATGATACCCTACCTATTGATTTAGGTAATTCGTAATTAAGTACATACTTACCCCTCCTATACTCAACTATAGGTACTGGTAAGTAATCCCTTAAGAACTCCTTAACACATACAGCTCCTCCCCCAGGACCTCCACCTCCGTGAGGTGTCGAGAAGGTCTTATGAAGGTTTAAATGCACTATATCAAACCCCATATCCCCAGGCCTAGCTATACCTAACATACCGTTTAAGTTAGCTCCGTCGTAGTACAGGAGTGCACCTTTACTATGCACTAAGTTAGCTATCTCTACTATATTCTCTTCGAACAGCCCCAACGTATTCGGGTTAGTTAACATCATACCTGCTGTCCTATCACTTAATGCAGCTTTTAGAGCATCTACATCTACATTACCGTCCTCGCTCGACGGAATAGTGATTACTTTGAATCCAGCCATAGCGGCACTAGCAGGGTTTGAACCATGAGCATTGTCGGGTACGATCATTTCGTCCTTATACCCTAAACCCTTATCTAGATGGTACTTCCTAATCATTAACGCACCTACAAACTCACCCGAAGCACCAGCTGGTGGTTGTAGACAACAGACATCCATACCTGTTAATTCAGCTAGCCATTTCTGCATTAAGTACATTATCTCTAGAATCCCCTGAATCTCATCCTCATCTTGGTAAGGATGTAGTGAAGTTACTTCATCTACCGATGCTAACTCCTCACAAATTCTGGGGTTATACTTCATCGTGCACGAACCTAATGGCACGGGCCCTAAGTCGATACCGTATGACATGTGGGCTAATCTTGTATAATGTCTTACGACATCAACCTCGCTTAAGTTAGGTATGTTAGGATCCTTATTCCTTAATAATTCCTTAGGAACCTTACTTAAGTAGGTACTGGAGTATTCACTAAATTCCTCATCAATTAAGAACGTCTCTCTATCTCCCCTCTTAGGTATCTCAAATACTAACGGTTCCATCCACTTACTCTGCCTAAATACCATATCTAACCACCCTTACTAAGGAACTCCTTTATTGAATTAATTAGACCATCTATATCCTCCTTACTATGAGCTTCAGTTACGCATACTAAGGAGCAGTTACTTAGCTTCGGTTCTGAATCCCTATAGAACCTACTTAATTCAGGACCTATTGCGTATCCCTTACTCCTTAAGTACTCACGTAACTTAGCAATACTTCCTCTAGTAACCCCCACTGTTAATTCACGAAACAGTATAGAATCCCTACTACCTACCGCAGGTACGTTTAGGTTAGGTACTTTACTTAACCTACTAATTAAGTACTCGGTCCTACCGGCAATAGCCTCAGCTAATTTCCTAAGTCCCTTACGCCCGAGCAGGGACATGTATATAGCAGCTGCTATAGCCATTAATGCCGAGTTCGTCGTTATGTTGGATGTAGCCCTTTCCCTCCTTATGTGTTGCTCCCTAGTCTGCAGTATTAAGGTGTAACCTATTTCCTTACCGTCCTCAGTTAAGGTAGCTCCCACTAACCTACCTGGTAGTTGCCTAAGTAGTTCCCTCCTATAGGGGATACCTATGAAACCAGCCGTAGGTCCTCCGAAGTTAAGTCCAATACCTAATGGTTGGACATCCCCTACTGCAATGTCGACACCGAAACTTCCTGGCGGTTTAAGTATTGGTAGAGCTATTGGGTTAGAGTAAGCAATTGCTAAAGCCCCAGCTTCATGAGCTATCTCTACGTAATCCTTAATTTCATTACTTACAACACCAAAGAAGTTAGGGTATTCAAAGTAGACCGCAGCTACTTCCCTATCTACTAAGTTCTTAAGCTCCTCAGAATCAACAAATCCCTTATCGATCCTAAATTTAGGTGTGATTACCTTAATACCTAAGGTACTAACCCAAGTCCTTACAGTCTCAATAACTTCCGGATGCGAATCACCTAGTACCACTACCTTACTCCTTCCCTTCTTAACCCTTAACGCCATCCTGATAGCCTCAGCAACCGCTGTACTTCCATTATACATAGACGCATTCACTACATCAACATCATATAACTCAGCAATGAGGCTCTGAAACTCGAAAAGAGCTTGAAGGACTCCTTGATTTATCTCGGCTTGATACGGTGTGTATGAAGTTAGGAATTCCCCTCTCTCAATAATGTACTTAACTACTGAAGGTACATGATGGTAGCAGAAGCCCCCGCCTAGGAAGGGTGGAGGATCCTTATACACTCTGTTCTTAGATACTATCCTATAAAATAACCTCTTAACTTCATACTCAGTAAGGGGCTTACCGAAACCTACATTAACATTATTCTTAACCCTTAATTCGTTAGGTATATCCCTGAATAATTCATCAATATTCTCTATATTCAATTCATTAATTAAATACTTCAATATCTCTTTAGATGAGTTAGGTACCCAGTAGTGAGGCATTCATACTCGCCAATATATCACCTTAATTAAAGAAAATAAATTAGTTTCTTAAGGAATTACATACTGAAGTATTTATTTAATTTAGCGGAATATGCGTTTCTTCTGATTCATTAAAAATTATTTTACTTAATCTCAAAGGAAATGTTACGGTGGTAAACTACGGCTAAGTACGTACCATTAGTTGATGTTCAGAGAAAATTAGGCGGTAATTTAGGGGAATTCGCTGGTTGGATAACATCCTTTGATTACGGAAACCCCCTAGAGGAGCACTTAAGTACTAGGAATAGCGTTACCGTATTTGACGTATCACATATGGGTAGAATAGTAATTAGAGGTAAGAAAGTCTTTGAGTTCCTTCAAAGGGTCGTTAGTAAGGACTTATCTAAGGTTCGTGAATGCATGATGAGCGGGCCCGTACTGTTGCTCAATGATGATGGCGGGATTAAGGATGACGTGATGCTCTATAACTTCTCGGAGGATACATGGTTAGCAGTAGTTAATGCAGCTAATATTGAGAAAGACATTAATTGGTTACTAAGTCTAAGGGAGAGGCTAGGGTTTACTAAGGAGGATGTTGATTTTGAGGACGTTACTGAGAAGTCCGTATTAATAGCTATTCAAGGACCTAAGGCATTAGAGATCATTGAGGAATTCGGAGTAAGTGATGCTAAATCACTTAAAATATTAGAATTCATTAAAGATGCCCACGTACTAGGTAATAAGGCGTTACTACTGAGTAGATCAGGATGGACTGGTGAGGAGATAAGGAGCTACGGTTTTGAGATATGGGCTGACCCTAAATTAGGTGGTGAGTTACTGCTTAAGGCACGTGAACTGGGGGCTAGACCAGCGGGGTTGATAGCTAGGGACAGCCTTAGGCTGGAGATGGGGTATTTACTCGTAGGTAATGACATATCCGAGGATATCAACCCTATAGAGGCTAGGTACTGGATGGCCTTAACGTTCAAAAAGAAGGGTTATGTTGGTTATGAAGCTGTTAAGGAAATTTATGAGAATGGTATTGAGAGGATTAGGGTAGGTCTGAAGTTAGGTAAAGGTATTAGGGCTATACCCAGGCACGGAGATTCCATAGTAGTTGACGGTAAGGTTGTGGGCGTAATTACTAGCGGCGCTTACTCACCCTACATTAAGAGGAGTATAGCCTTAGGCTACATTAATGTTAGGTACGCATACATAGGTTATAAGGTGTTTATAAGGATTAGAGGAAAGGACTACGAGGCAAAAATTGTTGAACCTCCATTCATATAGGTAGTGGGGTGTAGTGGCTTGAGTCAGGAGGTAATAGTTAAGACTAAGCTTAATGAATATAAGGTACTTAAGGACTTAATGTACACAAAAACTGATGAGTGGGTTAGGTTCGATGGCGACGTAGCTATCGTAGGAATAACTGATTATGCACAGAAGAAGCTTAGATTCATAGTTAATATAGAGTTACCTGACGTAGGAGCCAGGGTTAGTGAAGGTGATACGGTAGCTACTTTAGAATCAGTTAAGACCATAGCTGATGTTTACTCCCCAGTTAATGGTGAGGTAGTTGCTGTTAATGAGGAGTTAATGGATAATCCAGACCTAATAAATAAGGACCCGTACGGTAGAGGATGGATCGTTAAGGTGAGATTTGAAGGAAGCATTGGAGGTTACCGTAGTAAATTATTGAGTTACGAGGATTACATAAGAAAGATTAAGGAGGAAGAGGGCTAGTATTAACCCCAAACATTCTTTTAAACCTTGAATCAATTCCTTCAATTGATGGAGGAATAGGTAATGCACTTAAGGTTACCACCTAAGATAAAAGTCCTAGAAGCTGCAGCAAGCTTAGCTGATGGCAGGGTTAAGGTACTTAATGATAAGGAGGCTTTAGTTAAGTCATCAGACGGTAGTAGAGAGTATCATGTTTACTTAGATGTCGAAAGAAGAGAGGCTTGCAGCACGGATAACGGTACGGTGTATAGGAGGTACATAGGATACCCTATCATAGCGTTACTGATGATCAAGGGTGTACTACCCTACGACGAGAAGGTTGGTAATGCCTTAAAGGGTATTAACTGGCGTGAGTTAAATGAGAGGTACAAAAAGTATAGTATCGTTGAGGAGGAGGTTAAGAAGATAGCGCTAAGTAGGGGCGTAAGTCCTTCGTATATAGATAAGTTTAAGGAGAGTGTATACTCGTTAATTAAACTTAAGGTTAGGCTTAAGTTGAGTGATAAGTGCTTTGGGAGGTAGTTAGTGACTTCTTAGGTGATTACTCATGAAGCGTGAGGTAGGGAAGTACATAGTGATTAAGAACGGTTATAAGGTACTCATGGAAATATACGCACCATATAGAGCTAGGATATACGCTTACAACTCAATGATAAAGGATAGTGGCTACTATCTAAAGCCAATACATCTAGTATACAAGAAATTAAGGAATCAGAGGGTTAAGTACATATACTTCGGTAGGTACTGGTATAGACTAGTTAGGAAAGGCAGTACAGTTAAATGGATATACGTAGGAAAGGATAAACCGGATCCTCACTTACCAGATCCTCCATTAAGTCCTTTTGAGGGATTGAGCATAATAGTTGATGGTACCGATATAATAGTTGATGAGAAGACATTCAACATACTTAATGAATTATCTAAGCTGGTACTGAATAAACCCATAGAACATCAGAAGTAGCTAACATGTTATAAATTCCCTATGTATTTAGGGGTAAGGTTAGGGTGGGAGTTAATTGCTAGCTACAGCAACCATGAAATTACCTACACTCGTTAAGTACCCATACTTAATTCATTTGAATGACTTCATAAGGATGTACTTTGGTGAGGGTAAGAGGTTAGAGCATGTATTAATACCTACGTATGTAGAGAGGGCACTAGAGAGAATTAAGAAATACCTAAGGAATGAGTCATACACACATACAGCAAGGGAGGATTTAGAGGTCATATCTTTCTACTTAGGACTAATGCTAACTAGTTCCGTTGATCCTTGGGCACTAAGTAAATTCATAGATTACGAATCAAAAATCACGAGGAGGTTCCTTCAAGTCGATGATGAATACACCGTATGTAAGGTAGCTAAGAGGGTGGGACTTAGCTTGGAATACTTAGGTTCAAGAAGTAATCGCTGCGGTAAGGCTATAGTTATAGGTATTGATCCTAGGAGTGGAAGGAAGATTATTGAGTGCTACCCCTTCAGAGTTAAGATACCTCACTACTTAATAGGTACCGAGAAGCTATGTACTGATCCCAAATGGAAGTTAACGAATAAGTATGTACTACACGGTTATGTTTACTTAGTTAAGAATGACGTAACAAGAATCGTTGAGGAGTTTGTTAAGAATTACCTTAGGGAGTTAGCTAATAATTTAAGTATCGATTTGATTGTAGTTAATGAAGTAGTTGGTAAGGACGTTAAGGGGGAATTAATTAGTATCATTAAGGAGGTAAGGGGATTTACCTCTGAAGAGATCGTTAAGGAGTACCGTAGATTAAAAGGTATAATAGTCGAAGAAGCATTCCCACCTTGTATCTTAAAGATTAAGGAACTAGCTGAGAAAGGGGAGCACTTAACACATCATCAAAGATTTGCATTAGCTACATTCCTACTTAATATAGGAATGGATATTGAGGACGTACTTAACATATTCAGAAACCTACCTGATTTTAATGAGAGAATAGCTAAGTACCAAGTGGAGCATTTAGCTGGCGTGAGAGGTGGTAGGAAGAAGTACTTAGTGTATAGCTGTGATAAAATGAGGACATTAGGTTTATGTGTTAGTGAATGCGGCGTTAAGAATCCCTTAGCGTATTACTGGAGAACCTTGAGGAAGAGTAAGGAGTATATTAAGTCATTAAGGAAGAATAATGAAGATAATAAATAATGGCACTACTAACGTAAATACCTAGGACATTCATAGCTAACTTACAATGATTAGTTTAGGAACAAGTAACTCACACCTTAAACACTATACGCTCATATCCAGGTGTCTCAGATCCTTCATTAACTCTAAATGTAAGTATTCTTTCATTAATTAATTCGTACGGAAACCCCACGTCAACCTCCACTACCTTACTACCTCTTGGAAATACCCAGGTAACTATGTAATCATATTCAGCTATTTCAGGTTCGTAATTATCTTCGTAAATATTAATTCCATGTTTTATAGGTGCTTCAAAAACTATTGTGTACTTAATGAATGGCCTCTCATAACCCCCCGCAAAACCAACATCGACACTAATTACTTTGGGATATACTCTAGCGTTGTTTATCTTAACAACTTCATTATCTAGGAAGTACTGCATGTTATCCCTTAAGTTAATTAGCTCCTCCTTAAGTCTACTTTCATCTCTGATTACCTCTAAGTAAGTCCTCTTAGGGTCTGAATACTCGAATATCACATGCTGAATTACTTCATTCATACAAACGTTAAATATACCATATCCGTATATTGGTATCAATTAATTCACCGTAATCATAAAAAGTTAGAACGCAATAATTAGGGATGCTAAGGAGGTAGTACCTTCCTATGCTCCTTTATCACTCTTAAGACTACAGCAGTCGATGTCTGCTGTACCCCATCAATACCTCCTACCCTATCAAGTAGTTCTGAGAGTTCCTTATGATCCCTAACTAGAACTTCTAGAGCGAAGGTCCACTCACCAGTAATGTCGTATATCACCTTAACCTGAGGGATCTTCACTAATTCCTTAACTACGGAATTATACTTCTTAACATCTATGGACACGAATACTAGAGACCTCAATCTGTAACCTAGAACCTCAGGATTAACCTCAGCTACTATCCTCTTAATGACTCCACGCTCCTTAAGTCTCTTAACCCTCATGTAGACTGTCGAGGGACTTATGCCCAGCTTCTTACCTAGCTCAGCGTAAGTTAACTCAGCATTCTCTTGAAGCATGTTAAGTAATTCTCTATCTATGTGATCGAACTCTAACTCTGGCACACCATCACCAAGAATAACGTTCTATGATAAATTAAAAAATTTTCTACTAGGCTTTAGGTGCTAGTAGATATTCAGCTGACCCCCCACCAACTAGCGCGAAATACAAGTTAAGCGGTAATTCATTACCAAACCTAACCTCAATGTTCTCAGTCACCCCTACTAGCTTCAGTATACGGTTTATGTAGTCCTCATCGTATACACATCTCGAAGGTTCTTTAACCTCCATCTCAAGTATCGAGCCAGCAACTTTAGATAACTTAGCTTGAACACCCCCACCAGCTGCTTTCAGGTATAGATCTTGATCATTGGGTGCTTCGAAAACTATTGACTCAACACCTTTGAGGTCCTTAATAGCTGATTTGAAGGCTGATGCAATAACTAATGCCTTAACCTTAAAATCTATGTTAATTTCAGGTACTTCAGTTGCTGAGACCTCTATTGACCTAAACCTATACTTCTTTGTAGTAACACCCTCAATTAGTACTTCATAGAACTCCTCATTAGCTCTGAATACGAGCTTGTCCATTTTCTTCATGGTGGGCAATGACTTAATTAGTGAAGCTAAGTTAATACCTACTGAAACCTCACCCTCAACCTTATATGATAAGAACGCATCGGATGGTATATTAATGATTATTAAGGCTACCTTAGCAGGGTCTAACGCCTTTATAGTTAATCCCTCACTACTGAAGTTAAATAGAACATCATCTACTAAGCTACCTAATACATCAAGTATCGCTGAGAACGCCTTAGCACTAGGGTACTCAAACTCCACTAACGGCTCACTCAACCTACCCCTCCCAAGTCACTATACGGAAATAAAGATAAATTAAAACTTCGGAGGCGTATGTATTTCCTGGAATTAAGCACTAGATGATGAAGACGCTCCGGAGCAGAGGAAGTGAAGAGCCGTGTGAGGGCTGATTCATCTCTTAGCAGTTAATGAATGCCTAATCACCTACCCCTACCTATGATAATTGCTTTAGGTATTTCTAATGTAAACGCCTTAAACTCCCTACCATTACCTTCGTAGAATTTAGGTAAGAATTCAACGAAGCATAGCCTTAGTGAATGTATGAAAGCCCCTAATATACCGAATACTATGTTTAGTAAGTTAGCGAAGACTATCACGATTATAGCCATAATAACACCAGCTACTAAACCTAGTACATGTATTGGTACCATATTACTAATTCCTGAAGCTGCCCCTAACGCTAATGAGTTAAAGTTCTGGGCAAGTAATGTGGTAGCTAATCCTATACCAGCTAACCTAGTATACGACATTACATCCCCTAGTAAGCCCGTAATGTCGAATAGCCAGAACATTGCCCCTAACATCCTAAACTCCATGAATTTCCCAGCTATCAGTAAGGCAATGCCTACTATCGATGCATAGAGTAAGTAGTTACTGAAGGGTGTTAACGCTCCTAACCCGACGTTCAGAAATGAATGGAGTACGTAGGGTATACCGAATGCCTCAGCTATGAAGAAGCCTACCTTAGATAATATACCGCCTTTATCCCTACTCTTAATTGCCTTAATCAATGCTAGTGCATGAGCTATGTTAACGTGTATTAAGCCTATAATTAATGCTAGCTTTATGAAGAACATAGGGTTAGTTATCGGTAGTAGCGTCATTACATTAATTATCGGATGCTTAACTATTGTTAACTGTATAGTCCCATTACTAATTACTATAGAGTAACCTGCGTACGTATTTGAGAGGAACCCAAATATTATGGATGATATCGATAAGCACGTGAGTAACTTCTTAAATGATACGTAACCAGGGGAGTACGGGTTATCAATTAGTCCTGTTCTCTCTAGTACGTAATTAACTAATATGAACATTACAGCTCCGTAAATAACGTCACCGAACATTAGCCCGAAGAATATCATTAAGGATACTGAGATTATAGGTGTTGGGTCCCATTCGTCGTAGTCTGGAATACCGTATATCTTAGTAATTACTTCAAACAGTCTCACTAACCTAGGGTTTCGTAACTTTGTAGGTGGTTTTACTTTAGTACTTACCTTAGTTACTAAGACGTACCTTAAGTTATTGTATAGATGGGTCATTATGCTAGGTAACTCCCTTACAGGCACCCACCCTTCAATACCTATTAAATATTCACTACTTAATGCATTCATAAGTACAAGTAAACGCTCCTTAAGTACTTGTGAAACGATTTTTGATAGAGCTAATTCCTCTCTTACTTTACTTACTTCATTAATTAAGTCACTTCTTAAATATCTGGTTGTTTCCTCGGCCTCATTAATGTCGGTACCTATCAACCTACTTACTTCATTAAGTGTACGTCCTAGATATTTGGGAGGTATCTTAATGGTAATTAAGCTGAATTTAGACGCTAACTTAAGTACTTCATTAGTAACTCTTGAGTAAGTAGCGACCGTAACCGCACCTTCCTCTTGATTAATTATGAAGTTCCTTATGTAACATATTGAGCTACTTAAGCTTTTCTTAATAGCCTCTATGAATTCATTAATATTGCCTCCCCTGCCATATAGTGTTAGAACTGTGAATAGCTCACCCTTGAAGTAAAGTATATCTGTTAAGTCATTACCTAAGCCGTAATTAGTTATTAACGAATTAATGACCTTACTCAGTAATTTAAGTTCATTGATTCTCTTAATACTCTCTTCTAATTCCCTCTTTATTGCCCTGATCTTAATTAATGAATTCTCAAGCTTATTTCTTAATGAGTTGAGCTTGCCCCATACATCATATATCGGTACTTCCTCCTTAATCAAGACTAACTCAGGCTTTTCAATTAATTCCTCAATCTCCTTAACTAGCTTTAGTATCTCCTCAACTCTCTCTAACTCACTCCGTATCTTTCTTATGTCCTCCTCTCTAACTTTACCTACTTTCTCGATATGGATAGCTCCTAATCTATGTAGCTCCGTGACTACCTTACTTGATAAGTCTTTAGTAGTAACTATTCTGATGTAGCTTAGACGTTCAGGTATGGTTACTACCATTACTCTACACCAGCTATGAGCTTGGAGAACTCCTTAGCTAGATCATCTAGTCTTTCATTTGCTTTCTTCCTTATTTCCTCCTTCTTAGTATTGAATATCGAAACAAGCTCATCGATCTTCTCCTTAAATTCCCGTCTTATTCTTTCCACTTCTTCCTTACTTAGTACCTCCACATTACTTTCTAGTAATTCCTTAGCTCTTCTCTCAGCTTCCTCAATAATTTCTTGAGCTTTCTTCCTAGCTTCCTCAATGATTCTCCTAGCTTCAGCTTCTATGTCGCTAAGTGACAAAGTTTCACCAGTTAAGTATTCTGTGTGGGGGAGTATTAATAGGTAATCCCACCTGTTTTACACGATTAAAATCTTCTTAATAAATGTTTAAACGACACTAACTGCGTGTTTATATAGCATCCCTTATTTTTATAACCTCCCCACAGTATCTTCTTCGGTGGGTGCTTGTGGATCCTAACTTCGTAGCAACACTAGGGTTAGCTCTGGGACTCGCTGGTGGATTAGCAGGGTCATCAATAGGTACGGCGAGGGCAGCATCAGCTGGGTTGGCTGTACTAGCTGAGGATCCTGGGTATTTTAGGCAGGTAATAATACTCTCGGCCTTACCGATGACGCAGACTTTCTATGGACTAATATTCACTCTACTAGGATTGACTGTCGTACTCCCCTCAGTCCATACATTAACGGATATTAAGGGGTGGGCCTTCCTAGGTATAGGCATAGCTGTTTTCTGTGCTGAATTCGCTTCAGCATGGATGCAAGGAGAGGTATGTATGGCTGGGATAGTTGAGGTGCCTAGGACCAAGGGAGCTATATGGGTACACACGATGATACTGGCCTCATACGTAGAGCTATTCGGTATATTAGGGCTTGTCTTCGGCTACCTACTCCTTACAATGGTTGCTGGGCTCCCTGTGTAGTAGGTGGTAGGGATTGGAGTCTGGTAGAGAGTTACGTGATGCGTTAATTAGGAGGGCAAGGGAAGAGGCTGAACGTATAGTTAAGGAAGCTAAGGATAGAGCTAATAAGATCATCGAGGAGGCTAAGAGGAAATTTGAAGAACGTATAAGGAGGGAGAGGAGCGAACTATTAAGTAAGATTATTGAGGAGGAAAGCAGGAAGTACACTAGTAAGATCGTCGAGTTAAACAAGGAGATCGTTAATGTTAAGAATGAAGTACTTAACGAATTAAAGATGAAGATACTGAATAACCTGAGATCCCTTAGTAAGGAAGAAAGAGAGAGGTCCCTGAGGGGATTACTGAGAGAGGCAATAAATAGTGGGTTATTTAGGAATTACAAGGTAATTGTTAAGGTAGTGCCTGATGACGTTGAGATCGTTAAGAAAATAATTAAGAGGGATAAAGAGTTAAGGAACTTAGTCATTAAGATTGATAAGTTAAGTAACGAGTACGTAGGTGGGGTAATACTTGAATCAGAGGATGGTAGTATAGTGCTCGATAATACATACTTAGCTAGGTTAGATAGGTTACTACCCTCAATAATTCGTAGACTAAATAAGGAGGTGTTCGGGGTTAATCAGTAATGTCTTTTCATAAAGATTTAAGAATACTTGAGGAGTTGAGGGTGATTTCCTATAAGGTAGTAGGTCCTGAGGTTATTGAGGAATTAACTAAGACTAGGTTAGGTAACTTTGATGATTTCCTAAGCTTAATACATAAGTATGAGGTAGCTGATTACGTTAAGACCTTAATCAATGCTTCAGTAAGTTGTGAGGAACTTTACTATAGGCTAGTGAGTAATTGGCTAGATAATTTAAGAAATCTTTCTAGATTGATGGGAGCTAGCAAACACTTTATCAGATTTATTAATTACATACATGACGGTCTAGTCATTCGTGACTTAATTAAACTATTTAGTGAGTATCCAAACATAAGTAATACACACTACTTTATTGATAACGAGTTAATTAATACCGTAAGAAGTGATGGGAGGGTATCATCAGTTCTTGAGCTAGGTCGTAGTAAGTTAACTAAGTACGTATATGATGCACTACTAAGGAGTAAGGATCTACTAATTAATGAGATTAACTTAGTAGACTTCGAGACTGACGTACTTAGCAGGTATTGGAGAGAGTTCATAACTTACGCTAGCAAATTAAGACCTCAAGTGGGACTCGTTAAGACTTTAAGGGTAATGAGGAACATCGACTTAGAATTGATTAATATTAGGTCGTGCTTGATTAAGGGTTGCGACTTAAGGAGGTTAACGAGCAAGTACGAACACGTACTTGCTAAAGTCCTTCTGAAGGATTTAGGTAGAGATCCTTGGTTATTTGACGCATCTACTTCATTACTACGTAACCTATACCCTATTAACGTATTAGCAGTTACTCCCTTATCCTACGATACTCTCCTACTCTACATTAGTAAGAGATTTTTTGAGAGTTTAGTTATCTCCAACGTCATGTACTTAATATCTAATAACTTGGTTGATACTTACATTAGAAGGTACTTCGGTGAGTTACGTAATGTACTCAAGAACGCACTTAATTAGGGGTGTTATTGCTGTGATAGGTGATGAGTTATTTACCTTAGGATTCAACTTAGCAGGGGCTGTAAGGTATGTAATTCGTAGGGGATTCGAAAGTAAAGAGTTAATTGATAAGATATTCAAGGATATATACGAAAGTAACGTATCTTTAGTCATCGCTCAAGATAGGTTAAGGGGATTAATTAACGAATTAGGTCACCCGCGAAGGAAACCACCGTTAGTAATTTACGTACCTGACTACTTAACTTACGGAAGAATTAAAGCTAGGGATCATTACCTATCACTCATTAGGCGTTATTTAGGTATATCAATTGAGCTGGGGTGATGGTGCGTGGTAGTTGGTAGGATTAGGAGAGTCTCAGGTCCGCTAGTTGTTGCTGAAGGCATGAGGGGATCAATGGTTTATGAGGTAGTATACGTTGGTGAGGAGAGGCTTATAGGGGAGATTATAGGGCTTAAGGAGGACCAAGCATTTATTCAAGTATATGAAGACACCTCAGGAGTTAGGGTTGGTGAACCTGTAGAGGGTACTGGATCACTATTATCAGCTGAGTTAGGTCCTGGCATAGTTGGTAAGGTATTTGATGGGCTTCAAAGACCGTTATCCGTTATTGGTGAGTTGATAGGTCCCTTCGTTAGGAGGGGTGTTAAGGTTCCTGCACTGCCTAGGGATGTTAAGTGGTTCTTCATGAGGAGTAAAGATATCAGAGTAGGGGATAAGGTGGGTCCGGGAGATATCTTAGGTGTTGTTAAGGAAACACCAATACTTGATCACTATATAATGATCCCTCCAAACATTCACGGAGTACTTAAGGAGGTAGTTAGTGATGGGGACTATACGGTCGAGGACGTAATCGCTGTCGTAGAGTCTGACGGTAAGAGATTTGAGGTTAAGTTAATGCAGAAGTGGCCTGTTAGGAAGCCCAGACCCTACATTAGGAGGTTAGAACCTACTCAACCATTAATTACGGGTATTAGGGTAATCGATACGTTATTCCCTATAGCTAGGGGAGGTAAGGCTGCAGTACCTGGAGGCTTCGGTAGCGGTAAGACAGTACTCCTCCAGACACTCACTAAGTGGACTAGGACTAAGTTGAATATCTACGTAGGGTGTGGTGAGAGAGGTAATGAGATGGCTGATGCACTACATAGCTTCCTAAAGCTTAAGGACCCAGTATCGGGTAGGCCCTTAGCTGAGAAGGCAGTCTTCATAGCTAATACGTCGAACATGCCAGTAGCTGCTAGGGAGACTAGCGTATTCTTAGGTGTTACTATAGGTGAGTACTTCAGGGATATGGGTTACGACGTACTCATGGTTGCTGACTCAACATCTAGGTGGGCTGAGGCTATGAGGGAGATAAGTGCTAGGCTCGAGGAAATGCCCGGCGAGGAGGGGTTCCCCGCGTACTTGGGATCCAGACTTGCTGAGTTTTACGAGAGGTCCGGGAGGGTTCAGTGCTTATGTAGTAGGGGTGTTAGGGAGGGATCATTAACTATCGTAGGTGCCGTATCACCTCCAGGAGCTGACTTTAGCGAGCCAGTAACCCAAAATACCCTAAGGTACATAGGTACTTTACTAGCCCTAGACGTAGCATTAGCTAATAGGAGGCACTTCCCAGCTGTTAGCTGGTTAATGAGTTACTCCCTCTACGTTGAGACTGTTGAGAAGTGGTGGAGAGAGATATCACCTAAGTGGAGGGAGCTTAGGGATAAGGCTCTAGAGATACTTCAGAGAGAGGCTGAGTTAATGGAGATAGTTAGGTTGGTTGGTCCTGACGCACTACCCGATCATGATAAGTTACTGCTAGATACTGCTAGGATGATTAGGGAGGACTTCCTACAGCAGGACGCATTCCACCCCATAGACTGTCACTCACCACCGCCTAAGACCGTTAAGATGCTTGAAGTCATAATGAAGTTCCACGAATTAAGTGTTGAGGCCTTAAGTAAGGGCGTCTCACTAGAAGCTATAAGGTCATTACCTGTTAAGGTTAGGATTGCGAGGATGAAGATAGTACCCCACGAGAAATTTGATGATGAGTACGTAAGTATACTTAAGGAGATTGAGGAGTCTTTTAAGAAATTAATTAAGGAGGTGGGTAGGAGTGAGTGAGCTATACGTTAAGGAGGTACGTAAGGCAGTTAGTGCTAAGGGCTCACTACTCTTCGTTGAGTCAGTACCCGGCATTAGGTACGGTGAGGTCGTTGAGGTAACTCTAGAGAGTGGTGAGAGTAGGTTAGGGCAAGTAATCGACGTTTCTAAGGAGGTAACCGTGATCCAGGTGTTTGGCGGCGTTAGTGAAGTTAGTGTTAAGTCTGCTAGAGTACGTTTTAAGGGTGAGACACTAAAGCTACCAGTATCTATTGATATGTTAGGTAGGATCTTCGATGGATTAGGTAGGCCTATAGATGGTGGTCCCCAAATAGTCCCAGAAGATTACCTAGATATTAATGGAGCACCTATAAACCCAGCCATTAGGGAGCCACCGTCAGAGTTCATTGAGACAGGTATATCAGCTATTGACGGTCTATTCTCGATCGTTAGGGGGCAGAAGTTACCGATATTTAGTGGTTCGGGACTACCCCATAACAGAATAGCTGCTCAGATAGTTAGGCAGGCTAGGGTTAGGGGTAAGGAGGAGAGATTCGCTGTTGTTTTCGCAGCTATTGGTGTTACCTATGAGGAGGCGTACTTCTTCGTTGAGAATCTGAGGAGGAGCACTAACGTGGAGAACGTCGTCGCATTCATAAATACGGCTTCATCACCTGTTATTGAGAGGATAGCCGTACCTAGGGTAGCATTAACTACTGCTGAGTTCCTGGCTTGGAGGTACGGCATGCATGTGCTAGTAGTGCTTACCGACATGACTAACTATTGCGAAGCCCTTAAGGAGTTGAGTGCGGCGCGTGAGGAGATACCGGGTAGGAGGGGCTATCCTGGGTATATGTATACTGACTTAGCGACTATCTATGAGAGGGCAGGTAGGATTAAGGGTATGAAGGGATCAATAACTCAAATGCCTATCCTAACAATGCCTAACGACGACATAACGCATCCAATACCTGACTTAACGGGGTACATTACTGAAGGGCAGATAGTACTTTCTAGGGACTTGAATAGGAAGGGTATATACCCACCAGTTGATGTATTACTATCACTATCTAGGTTAATGAAGGACGGCGTAGGTCCTGGGAAGACTAGGGAGGATCATTACCAGGTATTTATGCAGTTAATAGCTGCCTATACTGAGGGTCAGTATCTTAGGGAGTTGACTGCTATAGTAGGTACTGAGTCATTGAGTGAGAGGGATAGGAAGTACTTAAGATTCGCTGACTTATTTGAGAGGAGATTCATTAATCAAGGTGAGTTTGAGAGGAGGAGTATTGAGGAGACCTTAGATATTGGTTGGGAAATACTCGCTACATTACCAGAGGAGGATCTGAAGCTCATTAGTCCCGAGAACATAAGGAAGTACCACCCGAAGTACCGTAGGTAGTGGGTGTGGGTGATTGTCCCAGCAGATATTAAGGATAGCTAGACCTACTAAGATTGAGTTAATAAGGCTTAGGCGTAGGTTAAGGATAGCTAAGCGTCTGCATAAGGTACTTAAGGATAGGTTAATAATACTGACTCAAGAGCTAATATCATTAATTAGGGATGCCATAGAGCTTAGGGAGGAGGTTAATGAGTACGTGGGTAAGTGCTATGACTCCTTAATTAAGGTATTAATGATATCTAGGTTTGAGGACGTCCTCTCCTACGCTAATTCACGATTCCTTAGGTCTGAGGTAGTTATAGGTAGTAGGGTCGTAGCTGGTACTAGGGTGCCTTTAATTGATTTAAGGAGGGAGCTTAGGAAGACTGAGTTCGGTAGCTTCGTTAATACCTCCCTCATAATGAGTAGTGAATGTTTTGATGAGTTATTAAGTAGGGTCGCTAGGTTAGCTGAGGTTGAGGAATCAGTTATTAAGTTAGGTAATGAAGTTGCTAGGGTTAAGAGACGTGTTAATGCTCTTGAGAACATACTCATACCACGTATTGAGAACACTATTAAGTTTCTAGAGATGAAGTTCGAGGAGCGTGAGAGGGAGGATAAGATGAGGTTAAAGAAGGTTAAGGAGTTATTAGCGAGGCGTAAGTAATGGATCTTCATAATGAAGTTATTGAGAGGTATTTAAGGGATGAGTTAAGGGTCGTTAATAAATCATTACCTATTAGGAGGAGGCCGCTTAATGAGTTAATTAAGGAGGACACGCCCTACGTACTCACTAGGGATGGGGGGATCCACGTTTTTAGGAAGTCAGAGATTATGCTTGCCTACGAGTTGCTAGGTGATGAGTTAGCTAGTAAGCTATACTTACCTATCATCCTTGAGGTTAGAACAGATATTGAGTCAAGTACGGTCTTAGTAGTTAATGATGAGGTAGCGGCTGAGTTAATAGCTAAGATCTTAGGGGTTAATGACTACTCACTACCTATGTATATATACCCTATACAGCTTAAGGTACTGAGAAGGAGGATAGGTACTTTAATACATTATGCATTCACTATAAAACTTACTTAACGCTACTCTTAAGTAACTCAACAAACTCCTTAGGACTTAAGTTCTCCCTAAAAGTCTTCAAGTGAACCCTATACACCTTATCCCTATAAACAAACCTCACATCCTCACCGTCCTTACCCCTATAGACATCAAGTATCCTTATACCAGCCTTAAGAGCCTCCTTCTTATACACCTCATACCTCCTCCTACTCAACCTAACCCCCCGACACACATCGTGCACCCCCTTAAAAAGTGATCTTAGGGTAGGAGTAAGCCCTTTAAAACCAGATACATGAATTAATTAGGACTGCGTGGCTCGGGTAGCTCAGCCTGGAAGAGCGCGGGGCTGTGGACCCCGAGGTCCCGGGTTCAAATCCCGGCCCGAGCCCCACACCTCACTACTTCCTCTATTCATTGATTCTTCAGTCATATCAATAATTAAGTTAAGGATGAGTCCTTGGTTACGGTTTTGGGCGATGATTAGTTTTAACTTGAGTATTACGTATGTTTGTTTTCCCGCAATTGCAGAGGTGACCTCCATTCAGTATTACCTTAATTATTAATTTTGTGCATTATGAATGTGCTTTTCCTCTGTCTTTATAAGTTTGCTTAGTTTCTTTCTTTGGGTGAGGGTGTTGGCTAGTAACGTTAGGATTCATGGTGAGGAGGTTTACATACCTGATACTAGCGTCATAATAAATGGTGTTTTGAGGAGGTTAATAGTTGATGGTAGGATTAAGGGTAGGTTAGTAATACCTAGGGACTTGATATCCCATTATGAGTCCCTAGCTAAGGCAGGTAGGTCAATAGGTTATGTAGGTCTTGAGGAGTTAAGGTTAGTTAGGGCATTAGCTGAGTCTAAGGGTGTTAAGATAGACCTAATGAGGCTAGATAGTAGGAGGGGTGAGGATGTCGATATTAGGATTAGGGAGTTAGCTCACGAACTTGAAGCTACCTTAATAACCTCATCTAGAGTTCAGAGAGTGGCTGCTGAGACATTAGGTATTAAGGTACTCTACGTGCAACCCCAGAAGACTAGATTAACGTTACTTGAGAAGTACTTCGACAGTAGGACTATGAGTGTTCATTTAAAGGAGGGTGCTAGACCCGTAGCTAAGAAGGGTAGGCCAGGGCATTGGGTACTAATTGAGTTATCGGATGATACACTTACTAGAGAGGATATTGAGGCAATAGCTGAGGAAATTATGGAAGCAGCAAGAACAACCCCTGAAGCAGTTATTGAGGTTGATAGGTCAGGATCAACTATTGTTCAGATGGGTGATTACAGAATAATCATTACTAGACCACCAATGAGTGACGGCTGGGAAATAACCGCTGTTAGGCCCCTAGCTAAGCCTAAGCTGCAGGACTATAACCTACCTGAGAAGTTACTGAGGAGGCTTGAGGAGAGGGCCGAGGGGATATTAATCGCTGGTGCCCCAGGTATGGGTAAGACGACCTTCGCCCAAGCACTTGCTGAGTACTACGCAAGTAAGGGTAAGGTCGTTAAGACGATAGAATCACCTAGAGATATGAGGCTACCACCAGTAGTTACTCAGTACTCTAAGGTTTACGCATCTGATGATGAGTTACACGACATACTACTACTTAGTAGACCCGACTACACAGTATTTGATGAGATGAGGACTGACGAGGATTTCAAGCTGTACGTTGACTTAAGATTAGCTGGTATAGGTATGATAGGTGTTGTCCACGCTACATCACCTATAGATGCTATACAGAGATTCATTAGGAGAGTCGAGTTAGGTATGATTCCATCAATAATAGATACCGTAATATTCATAGACTCAGGCGAGGTTAGGAAGGTTTACGAGCTTAACATGACCGTGAAATTACCTACAGGTCTAAGAGAGGCTGAACTTGCTAGGCCAGTAATTGAGGTTAAGGACTTCCTAACTGGTGAGTTAGAGTACGAGATATACACATTCGGTGAGCAGACCGTAGTAGTTCCTGTTAAGGGTGCGCTACTCTCAAGCATAGAGACTAAGTTAAGGAGTGTACTCTCATCATTAATACCTGACGCTGAAGTTAGGATACAGGGTACTCACGTACACATAATAGCTCCTAGGGAGAGTATACGATCCCTGAAGAGAGTTAGGAGAAAGCTTAAGAAGATTGAAAGTGAGTATGGAGTCAAGATTAACTTAAGGGTTGTATAGACTTGAAGTATGAGGACGTAGCTAAGTACGTTACTGAAGCATCTAAGAACCCCCCACCGAACTCACTTGATTTAGTGAGGTTAAGGAGGATTGTTAAGTTATTGATTAACGACAAGGAATTTTACGTAGTTATGGGTAGGGCCGGGGATTACTTAGTATTTCCAAGGATGTACTGCTCGTGTAAGGACTTCGAATTCAACGTAGTTATTAGGGGTAGGAAGAAGTCATGCTACCACTTAATAGGTCTTGAGGAGGCCTTAAGGCGTAAGTCCTATAGGGAGGTTAAGTTAAGGAGTGATGAACTCGTGAAGATAGTTTTTGAGTGCGTGTATGAGGGTAGGTCTAGGTCGTTAAGGAAGTTACTAATGCTCAGTGCCGGTGGAGGTTCTTCACCTATCTGAGACGTGCAATTCTCATCATTCCTAAGGTATATTAATTACAGACTTAATTTACTTAAGTGCCCTAGTAACTATTCCTTTATGAGGTGATATTTTGGGTAGGAGGAGTAGGAAGAGGTATAAGAGGATAATCAAGCCTGTAAGGAGACTGCCTAAGGTGTTCCAGTGCCCTTCATGCGGGTTACCTACATTAACTATCGAGTTGAAGACGTACTTCAACGAGGAGATAGGAGAGGAGCGTAAGGAGGCCTTAATTAGGTGCCATAACCCTGAGTGCAGGTTAAGAGCGGTTATGAGGGACCTACCGAGCATCTATGCTGAGGTTGACGCGTATGCTAAGTTCTTGGACGCGTTTAATGAAGGGACTATAGAAGTGACTTATGAGGAGTTTAGTGAGGGGAGCGGTGCTGAAGAGAGTCAGTAAGTATATTGAGGATAAATTAAGTAGTGAGGGTACATTACATTTCTCTTTAATAGACCCTGATAAAGTAGGTAGTACTGAGGAGTTAAGAAGTTTATGTAGGGAATTAATTAGAGCAGGTACCGATGCTTTCTTAGTTGGTGGGTCATTAGGTGTTTCTGAGTACTTAGTCGATGAGGTAGTTAAGGCTATTAAGGAGTTAGGGCCCCCAGTGATATTATTCCCCGGTAACGTAACAGGCATCTCTAGGTACGCCGACGCCATACTATTCATGATGCTAATGAATTCAGACGACCCGTACTTCCTAGTAGGTGCTCAAGTAATCGCAGCACCGATAGTAGCTAAGTACGGACTCGAGGCATTACCTACGGCGTACATAATCGTAGGTTACGGAGGTGCCGCAGGATTCATAGGGAGGGCAAGACCCCTACCCTTAGATAAGCCTGAGATAGTAGCTGCCTACGTACTAGCTGCTGAAATGCTTGGAATGAAGTACACGTACCTAGAGGCTGGATCTGGGGCGCCGAACCCCATACCCCCTGAGGTAATTAAGTACGTAACTAAAGTAAAGAGGAATTCAATAACTATAGTTGGTGGGGGGATAAGGGACCCCAGCAAAGCTAAGGAAATAGCAAGGGCTGGAGCAGACATCATAGTCACTGGAACAATCATTGAGAGAAACCCCCAAAAAGCTATAGAGATCATTCAAGCAATTAAGAGGAGATAATTAATCCTTATAACCCAAAAACAGACCACATAAGTATGGAGGCGGCGGTCGTCTAGCCTGGTCTAGGACGCCGGCCCCCCAAGCCGGCGATCCCGGGTTCAAATCCCGGCCGCCGCACCAAAACCTTAATTCCTAAGTGAGTCCTATCTTGGCTGGTATTACGTTTGCGTGTTTCATGTCTGCTGCATGCAACGTTTAAGTACCAATATCCGTGATAATAACATAGTTAACTGCTATGACTTCCATTGATGTTGCAGGGAATGTTGCTTGGTATGAGCAACTTGATTTCTCTAAGATATCTTAGATATCTAAGATATTTAGTAGTGAGGGGTACAAGCTCCTGGAATATGCTGTAAACAGGCTTAGTAGGGATAGGTTCAGCAAGCCCTGAATGTATTTAGGTACACTGTGGAGGTTACTTAATAAGAGGGTTAGGGTTGATGATAGTGAGTTGAAGGTCATACTCTTACTAATTACTAGAGAGTTTGAGGAAGTTCTAGGTGTTGAGAAGAGGCTCATAGCTTTAGATGTTGTATGCAATGACGGTACGGTAAACTGCTTCACAGCTATAGGGATACTTAAAAGAGCAACACGCAATGAATACCTTAAACAACCGATAATACGCTTCATAACAGATAATTTCCGTGAGGATGTTAAGCATGCTATAGGTTCCTGTTAGGGTTACTCCGTATTGGGATGAAGGTTTTGAAGAGTTCTTGAAGTACCGTGAGAATGGGAAGAAGATCACCAATGAAAGAACACTGTCTGACTACAAGAGCTTATTTATGAAAGCACTTGAAGGAAAACAGTTTTCCTGATGGTTACCATAAGGTCATAAATCCTTATCGGTTGCTTTCGTGAACCACCAATATCTCAGTCTTTCATTACAGAATATTTTGAGATCCAACTAGCTATGATGATTTTGCAACTGCTTTTCTATCTTAGCTCTTAATTCTGCTACCAACCTACGAAGAATACTTTGAATATAGTTTTCCTTAAGGTACTTTGCTACAACATTGCATGCCTTGCTAGACTTTACTTTTTTATAATAGGAGGGATCTCTACATAGTGTCTTGTTAACTTTGCATAAGAGACCGTCTTCAATATTTGGGTCAAATACTATTGCTAATAGATTATCTTTCTGCTTACTGATTCCTAAAAGAACATTCCTGTTTACGCTTGATGTTTTAAACTGCTTCTCAACATATGCTCTAGCTATACCTTCTTCATAGTCTATAACCGCTACTACTAGATCACTCACTCTTTCAGCAATTCCCATTAGGTCTTTAAGGATCCTGTCACGCCCCATTGTCTGCTTATGCTTAACCCTTACGTATTGGATCCCTTCTTTGTTCAGCAATTTCTTTAATTCCTGTGCAAAACAAGCGTTAGCATAGCACTCCGCGATAAGTATCAACACCTAAACACCTAATTATTTGCTAACTACTCTTTAATTTCAGCACCTGCTTTTCCACGTATTACGAACTCGCTAAGAACATCTCTTGGGGACATAAACAGCAACTCCTCAACGGTCTTCATTTCCTCAGCCAGCTTCTCTACATCTATTTCGTGAACTCTTGTCGAACCTCTCTCATCTCTGTACACGTAGTACGTTCTTACTTTCTTCACCTTGTCCCATAGAGCCGATACCAGTATCGGGTTGTGGGTTGTTATGACTACATATGCTAATTCTATAGTTTTTATTATATACTTAACGAGCAGGTTTATGAAAAATGGGAAGAGGTGTGCTTCAGGCTCCTCTAACATTAAGATGAACCTTCTTTCCAGCCCATGAACCTTAATGTAATTCATAGCTGTTCGAAGAGCCATTAAGTAGTATAGAGCTCTAAATATGGAGTCAGAAACCGTTTGTGCGTCTATCTCGTAATGGTAATCGAATATTGTTGTTAAACCAGATCTAAGAACTTTGATCTCCACTTTTTCGCCTAAATACTCCATTATGGTATCATTAAGGTTTACTATCACATCAGAAATGGTTTTGATTAATAGGGAGGCATTCCACCCGAACTCACTCATTATGTTTCTAGGGAAGGGACGCTCTTGCTGCTTCTTTAAATGCATGTGAAAACCACATATAACCGGTGTTGTGCACGTTGACGTTGCTAATCCGTATCTATCGTATCCGTAAAGCCTTGATTCAACAAGTTTATCTTTTGCAACTTGGTTTAATGAATTCCTTATTCCTTGTATAGAATTTGGGGGTAAGTTTAAACTCCTTAGATCCCAAGGTACGTTCACATTATTTATTGTAATGAAAAATCTACCACCTTCAAAGCGCATGCTAAATACTATATGTTTTTCTCCATTTGTGATTTCTATGTTTACTTTCTTTGTCAAATCATGATGCCTAAATAGTTGCTCGTGCTCACTAAATCTAAGCACTAGCGTTGGTGGTTCAAGGTTAGATGCATTATTTCCGTATTCTTTATCCAGTAGTAGAAACCTGTTGAAATATCCTATGAAGACTAGGGCATCAAGTAAATTCGATTTACCACTTGCCGGAGGTCCTAATAAAAGCGTTAACGGTGCAAGATCTATTTCCGCCAAGTCTATACTCTTAAAATTCCTAATCTTGATCCTCAAAATATCAGCCTCAGCACGCTCTTTTCACGTAATATAAATAACGCCAATAATATTATGTTTTATGTGCATTATGACCGTGGCATTCAAAGTTGAAACTCATAACAATAAATACAGTACTGTCTCATGGAGACCCTAACGATAAGCTTGAAGTAATTAGTGTAGAGTGTGCTACAATACCTGCAGAAAGTCTTATTAATCAATTAAAGACCTATAGAAATTACATTACGTAGATAAGTTATACCTCGTACTACTAGATGAACCCGCTGTTTATTTGATGAGTGAATTAATTAAGGAGAAAGTTATCGATATACATGATATAGTCAAGCGCGTAAAGCTCGATAAGCTTCTCTACGCCAACATAACTGCCTATGAGCTCCATGACGAAAAGGAAATAGGATATACCCTAAAACATGATACACCAATCAAAGAATAATGAAGCCTACTTCTCAAGATGGTAATTCATAATTTAAATTATTAGTCTGAGTACCACCTGTAGACAATGCTTTATTAATAACGTCTTCAGTATATCGATGAGGATGAGCCTGTGAGTAAATATGACCCTCTGAGAGTATTTCTTGAACAACAAAATAAGCCGTACATAAGGCTATCATTTAGAGACGTGGAGAGAATCGTTGGATCGAGACTCCCACGATCTGCTTACACTTATAGGGCTTGGTGGGCTAATGATCGTATCCATACGCAAGCTCTTAACGGATGGCTTGCAGCGGGTTATAGGGTTGGATATGTTGATTTAAAAAGGGAAATAGTAGAGTTCGTTAAAGAGGGCATACCCGTAGAGCCTAGGAGGGGAGCTAGTACAGAGGTATTGTCTAGCTCTAACCTAAGTAAGGCTGTTAGAGGAGCCAAAGAATTTGAGGAGCTCGCTAGGAGGGTCATGTCAGAGTATTTTGGTGTAAGACTAGAGAAGCGTAGAAAGCCTGAATGGCCGAAGGAATTTGACTTAGTATCTCCTGACTACAGAATAGTTGGTGACGCTAAATACTACACCATGATTAAAGGAAAACACTTACCCCCAGCTAAGTTCGCAACAATATCAGCATATGTATGGATGCTCGAAAACATAGATGCAGAAATAAAGTTCTTAGTATTTGGGAACGATAAGAGAGTACCGCTAGAATGGCTTAAGAGATATGGGAAAATAGTCAAAACAGTAAGGTTCTACTTCATAAATGACGAAGGACAAATAGAAGAACTAATTAGTAAATAAACTGCTTAGGCATTTAGACCATACGATCTTAACGTTATTGTGTTAATAATAATTACCTATAACTTTGCGAAAGCTTCGTTAGCTCTTGAGCTATTTTACTAAGCTCTTTAGTAGTCTCACTAACCCTCCTAGCTATCTCTAGAAGCTGTGGTGGTGCTATGCCCGTGAACAGATCAGATAACTTCTTATAGATAAGCTCATAAACATCCCTAGCGTTCGCTTCAGTAGCTTTCTCACGAAGTTCTATCACGAAGAAACCATCAGCTTCAGCAACCCCTTTAGCTGGTCCAGTCATTGACTTTACAACTAGTATTCTTAAATGAGGTACCTCCTGCAGGTTAAATACCCTACCAAACTCCTCATCAACTACTGGTCTATCAACATCTCTATTCCAGTTCTTGCAGGAGACGTACACCTTAAACCTAGTATCACTAACACTTTTCTCGCCCCACACCAACCTCTATGGAAGCACCCCTCCTAGCAGGTCTCCTAATATCTGTCTGAACACTAAACCTAACGCTTTGAGAGCTTGAGCAACAATAGACTCTAAGACCTCACGCGATTGAGTAGTACCTAAGGGTATGGATGCAGATACCCCTTTAACAGCTAATGAAGGAGAGACGATCTCTCCTCAATAGCTTCAGCTTCACCTACCACATAAACACTGGAATAGCTCTTCTTAAGAGCTTTGACAATCTCTTTCTGCCAACTCTCTCTTACCGTTGATCCAAGCACATACAATCTATTCTTATAAATGCAAAACCATAAAGCACTAGCTAAATGAGGACGCCACAACTTCTCTTTCAACTTATCAAGATACTCAGTTAATCTTGCACCTGAACCCTAACTACGATTATAGCCCTCTCATCCTCACCTACATCAGGGAGTTCAGCAGCAAGAGGGTGTACGTAAATATATAAGGCCGTATTAGGTTTTGTAGCAGTATACCTACAATAGTATTTATATTTTGAAAAGCCTCTATGTCTAGGATCAACATCGTAACCAAGACTCTCTAAAGCATCTACGATGTAGTTCACTACTAAATCATGGCAGTACTCCTGCACTAACGACTCTATCGCCCTCCTTAAATTCTGATCTATGTAAGAATTCCTAATCCCCTTATAAACAATCTTCTCTATAACAATAGAATCTAAAACATCAGTGACGTCATAACCATATACAGCCTTATAGAACGATTCATCAGGATTCACTAAAGCTACTATTTGATAAGGTTCTACATCATATCTTAGCTTAGAATATATGTACTTATAATCCGGTCATTCACTCTCAACGACCCCTGCTAATTCTTTAATTAAGTTAACAGTATTAGGTATAGGCGCCATAGTATAGTAATGATATCTGTTACTCCTACTATGAATCCTTACAGCAAGTAAAGACTTAATAAAGAGTCTCTCAAGATCCTCATAGCTTATATCCTTAGAAAGCATGACCGACACAAACTCAGCTAACTCATTAGAAGACCAGAAATATCTCCGTGCATACAGTTCTTTCTCAACTCTCTTCACAATACCGAGAGCAGCTACTTGAAGCGCTCTACGTTCCTCAGCACTTAAGCTATCAATCCTACTCTTAGCCTCCTTAACAATACCCAGCTTATCTAAACAATCACGTATAACCCCTCTTAACCTCTTCCTCCTTGCCTCAACCTCTTTGTAGGAATCAACCCTTAGATAATTATCCATTAGCTTAGCTAGCTCGCTGTAAAGCTTCTCAGCCTCATCACTTGGAAGACCAAGAAACCTCAACGTATAGACAACATTTGAGTAAAGGTAATCACTGAAGGACTCAACATAAGCATACGCAGCTAAAGCCTTAACAATATCGCTACAAACAAACTGTTTTAACTCATCAAGAGAGCTCGTCATATCAAACCTTACCCACTAGTAACTGTAACGCTAATACGTAAAACACTTTCTTCAACACTTCACATAAGCTTTCCTTCCCTAGGGAAACGGAGAGAAGTTTCGTCCAGGTACTAACGCAAAGAACCTCCGAAGAACTTTAAACCACCATTGCATTGGGCTCCAAAGAAACATCACCTCATTACTACTAGAGTTGAAGGAATTCCGGAACTCCCCCTCCAGTAGTGTAAGATAAGGTAGGGTCAAGAACAGTATTAATCGTAAGTTACGGCTTCCCAATTTTAAATAACTCAGACCTCTTTTTATGGCTGATAAGATGTTTAAGGAGTACCTCACGATAATGAGGTTTTTCCCTTCTAGGCAAAGAGCTGTGATTAAGGAGAGTATGGATATGTATAATTATAAAAAGTATAATTAGCGAGCGAGTTCAATGATGTGTGGAAGTATTTATGTGAAAAGCAGGTTAAGGTTGATATCTTAGTGATCTTGCCGGGTTACCCAGTGATGTTCCCGACCCTCTTAGGTTTATAGACAAGATTGTTATGAGGAAGAGGAGAATTGTTAAAGAACATAATAGATGCAAGATCCATCTCTCTAAGAAGTATAACAACGTACGGGAATTCCTTCATAGGCGTAACATTAGGTATAGGTACTCGTATTCTCCTAGGGCCTCTGAAGAATGTATTGCAGTAAAACACTAATCATTCGCACGTTATTATTAAGCTATATGTCCAAGTTGCATTATTCACGTTGCTTAAATGTAACTTGGTGATGGTCAGTATCAGCCCCAAGCCGGCGATCCCAGGTTCAAATCCCGGTCACCGCACCATCCCTTCATCAACTGATGCTCCCCTTCATATTAGCCCAAGAAGTTACTTGCATATCAGGAGAGCTCCTTTCATATTACCGTATTAGCTATTCGTAATTAGAACTGATAGCCTTGGATCTACATGGATTATGACCTTCCATAATGTATTAGTTAAGGTTTTAGATACGCTAGATTTATTGCATTTCCAGTATAGCTATGCATAGGTGTAGGGTACGGCTAGGATCGTTCGCGCTAAATATGAGAAAGGCGTCTTGAAACCGTTAGAGAAATTAGACCTTAGGGAGGGCGAGGAAGTGGTAGCATTTATCCGTAGGAAGAGAGTTGAGGATGTATTGAAGAAGTATGTAGGTATCCTGGGGAAGGCGAGTGTAGAAGAGCTTAGAGAGCTTGAGGAAGAGGCTCAGATGCAGTGATTGGCATCTTCATAGACACTAATGTGTTCTACAACATACTATTCAAGACTAGACTCACTGAGAGCTTACTAGAGAAATTTGAGGAAGAGCCCTTCTATACAAGTCAAGTAGCCATAAATGAGTTACTCTACATAGCAGTAGCTATACGTACTGACTATCGTTTTGGAAGCTCTTTCATAATTACGTGATATAAATACTTTCATACTATTCCATCCACTAAAACTTTATATCTATGTAGGAAGGCCTTCCGAGAGAAAATAGTTACTTTAGCGAAGCTAAGGTAGGACACGAACTTAACGCTTAAAT
>CAZVLA010000030.1:0-168825 GCA_964627805.1 uncultured Desulfurococcaceae archaeon | reverse complement strand
AGTCCGTAGGACTAGTAGCCCAAGGTAAGGCCGCCATGGTATTCATGGGTGACTTCGCCTTAGGATACTTCCTAGCTAACGGCTACAAACCCGGCGTTGATTTTGATGGCGTGCCCTTCCCACAGAAACCTACTGAAGTATTCTTAATGATAGTGGATGAGTTTACATTACCTAAGGGAGCACCGCATCCAGACGCAGCTAAGAAGTGGCTAAGGTTATTAGCTGACCCTGAGGCTGAGTTCGAATTCACTAAGATTAAGGGGAGTATCGCGCCTAGGCTTGACGCACCAACTAATTACCCTGACAAGTATAGACAGGAAAACGTTAAATTCTACAGGGAACATCCAGAACTTGTAATACCTATGTCTGCACATGGCGTACTAGCACCTTTATCGTTCTTGAGGGATTACTATGACGTAATGGCACAGTTCGTAACCAGTCCGAACGTCGATAAAACCATATCACAGCTTGAAAAGATCTTCATAAAGGATATGGTTAAGGAGCAGAGTAAGTGGTTCTGGGGAGGATAAGAGGTACGGGTGAGATCTTGAAGGCAACACTAAAATACACACTCATTTTTCTTCTACCGTTATTCTTCATACTTGGCATACTCTACTTCATGACATTCTGGACTATATTTATATCTTTTACTGACTGGGTAGGCATGCGCCCTAACTACAACTTAGTCGGTATTAAGTGGTATGAGTACATGGTGTCAAGTGATAAGTTCTGGATAAGCTTAAGGAATAATATACTGTGGCTGATTGTTTTCATATTTCCTACACTCTTCTTAGGCCTAATGATAGCGTATATCCTTGAATTATATATAGTTAAGGGAGAGTCTATATTTAGAACTATTTTTCTATACCCCACCGCGTTATCTTTCGTAGTAACAGGTACCTTGTGGGCCTGGATATATGACCCAGCTAACGGTGTACTAAATAGTATTCTAAGTAGGTTTGGTATAGACACTTCACATCTAGGTTGGATATGTGATCCTAACATCGCCATTTATTGCCTAATAGCTGCTGCTATATGGCAATACACAGGATTTGCCGTCGTTCTATTTCAGTCAGCTTTAAGGGGAGGGTATCTAAAGAGCATGATAGAAGCCGCATTAGTTGACGGAGCCAGTGGCTGGAGACTATTTAGGTACATAGTCGTCCCTAATATAAAATCTGCTTTCATAATAGTAATAGCATTATTAGCTATATTTTCATTAAAGGTATTTGACTTAGTTTACGTCATGACTCAGGGAGGACCCGGTATCTCCACATATGTCCTTGCATTTTACATGTACATGACGACATTCTGGAAAGAAATGGTTAGTTTAGGAGCAGCCATTAGTGTAGTTATTTTTTCATTAAGTATGATAATCATAATACCTTATAGTTACTACGCGTTAAAGAGGTGGTTACTCAAATGAGTCGTAGGAAACGTAGAAGAAAAATACGTAAGTCCGTACTTGCTTCATACATCGTGCTCTCCATACTAGCTGCAATGTGGTTAATACCTATGTACTTAGCGATAACTACATCATTAAAAACACAAAGAGAAGTAAGTGAGATGAAGTACTTAGCCCTACCTCTTCATCCTCAATTAAGTAATTACGTTGTTGCTTGGACCTCAGGCGTCGGTCTAGGTATTCTAAACAGTGTTATAATTTCAGTACCTACGACGGTACTATGCGTGATTATAGGTTCTTGGGCGGGTTACTTCCTATCTAGGTTTAGATTTAGATACGCGCCGTTAGTGTTCTTCATAACTGCCATAGCTACCTTCATACCCTACCAGATAGTACTTATACCTCTTACTCAATTAGTTGCATCACTTAACTTAGGGCAGACACATCTAGGGCTAATATTTACGTATACATTACTTAATACCCCATTGGCCGCCTTAGTAACGGCAACTTTCTTTACGTCAATACCTAAGGAACTTGAAGAAGCTGCTTATATCGATGGATGTAGTCCCACGAAAATATTCTGGAGGATAATCCTACCAGTAGCCAAGCCTGCTTTAGCATCAGCTGCTATATTAGTCTTTACTCAAGTATGGAATGAGTTTTTAATAGCCTTAACATTATCGACTCCAGCAACAAAGCCCGTAACCCCCGTAGTTGCTGAGTTAAAAGGTAATTACGTAGCTCAATGGCATATACAGATGGCTGGTGCTGTATTAGCTATACTACCTCCTCTTGTGTCTTTCCTAATCATGGGTAAATACTTCATAAGGGGTCTATTAGCTGGTACACTAAAAGCTTGATGGGAGGTGAGTGAAAAATGGCTACTGTAGAGGTTAATAACCTCGTTAAGAAATTCGGTAAGGTAGTAGCAGTAAATGGGATAACATTCAAGGTATCCAGCGGAGAGTTTTTTGTGTTACTCGGTCCTTCTGGATGCGGTAAAACAACTACCCTAAGATGCATAGCAGGTCTTGAGGATCCTGATGAAGGTGAAATAATAATTGATGGAGTCGTAGTTAATGATTTACCGCCTTACAAAAGAGACGTAGCCATGGTCTTCCAAAACTATGCATTGTATCCGCACATGACCGTGTATGAAAACTTAGCTTTCCCGTTAAAGATGAGAAAATACAGTAAAGATGAAATAGATAGGAGAGTTAAGGCAGTTGCCGAGCTACTGCACATATCTGATTTACTTCACAGAAAACCCGGAGAGCTTAGCGGCGGTCAACAGCAGAGGGTCGCCTTAGGTAGGGCCTTAGTTAGAGAGCCTAAGGTATTCCTTATGGATGAACCACTAAGTAACTTAGATGCTAAATTAAGGGTATATATGAGGGCTGAGCTTAAGAGGCTTCAGAAGGAATTAGGAATAACTACGATATACGTAACTCATGATCAGGTAGAGGCAATGACTATGGCTGATAGAATAGCAGTAATGAATAAAGGTAAGATAATGCAGGTAGGAGCACCTAAGGAACTGTATCACAGACCAGCAAACTTATTCGTAGCTGGATTCATAGGGTCACCACCAATGAACTTCTTTGAAGCAACCCTATCTACAAGGAAGGGAGGCTATTACTTAGACTTAGGCTTCGCAAAGATAGATATACCTGAGTGGATGGGACAGGAGATCTCCAAGAAAACAACGGAAGTAATAATAGGTATAAGACCTGAGCATATTAAAATAGCAACCTCTACTGAAAGTAACAGCATAGAAACGGAAGTTATTGTTACTGAACCGCTAGGTACTGAAACTATAGTAAATGTGAAACTCGGCAATAAAGTATGTAAAATAAGATTACTAGGAGAATTAGATGCACCTCCTGGAACCAAACTACGAATCACATTTCCCGTAGACAAGCTTAGGATATTCAATAAATATACCCAAGAACTAATAATCTAATTTTTATAGTGCTCACTAAGTACACAAACCACAAACTAAGTACACAAAACGCTTAATGAATAATACCATGAATAGTATTACTAAGTATACACTACGCCAATACTTTTATATTATCTCTTAATTACTATCTACGCAAGAGAGGGAAACAACACTGAGCATTGAACACTATATTGATAAGATCCTAATAATTAATTTCGGGGGTCAATACGCTCATTTAATATCTCGTAGGATTAGGGAGCTTAACGCATTTACTGAAGTAATTCCCTACAGTAAGTTTAGTGAGGAGTTAGTTAAGGATAGCGTTAAGGCTGTGATACTTTCGGGGGGTCCAGCTAGTGCTAATGAGTTTAGTCATGAGTTGAGCAGGTTTTCGTACTTACTTAAGTTAGGTGTTCCTGTCTTAGGTATTTGCTTCGGGCATCAACTAATAGCTAAGTTAGTAGGTGGTGAAGTACGTAGGGGTAAGGGCGAGTTCGGTAGGACCTTTATTGAGGTAGTTAGGGATGACCCACTATTTAGGGGGTGGGGTAGGAGGGAGTATGTATGGATGAGTCATAGGGATTACGTAGCTAAGCTCCCTAGCGGTGCTGAGGTTCTAGCTATTAGTGAGCAGGGTTACGTAGCTGCGTTTAAGGTTAGGGACTCCCTAATCTACGGTGTTCAGTTCCATCCAGAAGTTAAGCACACACCTAAGGGTATTAAACTCCTTGAGAACTTCCTTGAATTAGCTGGAGTACGTAGGGATTGGGTACCTACTAATTACTTAAGTAGGATCATTAATGAAGTAAGGGAGCGTGTTGAACCTGGTGCTAAGGTATTAGCAGCTGTTAGTGGTGGTGTTGACTCTACAGTAGCTGCTTTATTAGTTAAGAAGGCCTTAGGTAGTGATAGGTTAGTTGCTGTATTAGTTGATCACGGATTATTCCGGGAGGGGGAGGTTGAGGAGGTATTAAGTAATTTGAGGAGGGTAGGTATTGAGCCATTACTAATTAATGCTAGGGATAGGTTCTTAAGTAGGTTATGGGGGGTTAGGGATTGCGAGGAGAGGAGGAGGGTAATCGGTGAGGAGTTCGCTAAGATATTTAAGGAGGTAGCTGAGTCTGACCCAAGCATTAAGTACTTCCTACAGGGAACAACATACCCCGACGTCATTGAGAGCGGGTTTGAGGAGGGTGCGGATAGGATAAAGAGTCACCATAACGTAGCTGCACTACCTAAGTGGTTAGGTCTTAAGGTCCTAGAACCCCTTAAGTACTTGTACAAAGATGAGGTTAGGAGGTTAGGTGAGTTATTAGGTGTACCTAAGGAGGTTATTAAGAGGCACCCATTCCCGGGTCCGGGGCTAGCTGTTAGGGTAATTGGTGAGTTCACTCCCGAGAAGCTCGAGATAGTTAGGAGGGCTTCTAAGATACTTGAGGAGGAGTTAAGGAGAGCAGGTATCTATGAGGAGGTTTGGCAGGCCTTCGCTGTAGTAGGTGATGATAGGTGGGTCGGTGTGAAGGGTGATTCCAGAGCCGTCGGTTACGTAGTTACTTTAAGGGTCGTCCTTAGTGAGGACGCAATGACTGCTGACTGGGCTAGGCTACCCTACGACCTACTAGATAAGGTAGCTAGGAGGATAACGTCGGAATTAGATAACGTAACTATGGTTACTTACGCCATAACGTCTAAACCACCAAGTACCATAGAGCCGTGTTAAGGAGGTGAGGCGATGGAGGTAATGTACGTTCCGTGGAAGAAGGCACTACGTATGTGTTATAGGTTAGGTGAGTTAGTAATTGATTCAGGTATTGAGTTCGAAGCTATAGTGACTATATCACGAGGTGGCCTAATACCTGCTAGGATAGTTAGTGATGTACTAGGTATTGATGAGTTCTACACCATAAGGTCTAAGTACTGGGGGATAGGAGGTAGGATAGCTCCTGAACCAATAATTAAGATGTATGAGGGCGTTAATGTTAAGGGTAAGAAAGTACTTGTCGTTGATGAAGTAGTTGATACGGGCGCTACAATGACTAAAGTCGTTAGGATCCTCGAAGGATTAGGTGCCAAGGAGATAAGGACCGCGGTACTTCATTACAAAACAACCAGCTCATTAATTCCTGACTTCTACGTTGAGAAGGTTGAGAAGTGGGTCTGGATATTCTACCCATGGTCACTCTCGGAGACGCTTTACGAACTCTCAAGAACTGCAGGAGGAGGCAGTAATGACTTAATCAAGGAAGCAATGAGGTTAATACGTGAGTTAGGTATGAATGATTTACTAATAGAGCATGAGTACTTGAAGAGATCCTTGAGGATGTACTCAAGAAGTAGTAAGGACTCGTAATACGTTACTTATAAGCTACCTAACTTAATTTTAATGGATGAGGAAGTCCTCGATCCCTGACAAGTGATGAGTGTAGCCTGCACTGACCCCGTCTTAGGTAATACCGTAATAATTAAGGTATGACTGACTTACTTAAGCAGTCCTTACTGCTTACTGAGGTACTTTTAAAGCTAGTATAGTACGGTGTAGGGGTGGGCATTGCTGTACATCTTAGTTGCTGGCGGTCCTTGTACTGGAAAAACAACGTTGGTGAGGTTACTCAATTACGTATTAACTAAGGAGGGGTTAAGGACTTACGTAATTAGGGACTGGGCTAGAGAGATAATTAGGGAAGGTAAGAACGGAAGTAACGTACCGCTACCATGGACAGACAGAGTAGCTTTTGAGGTTGAGGTCGTTAGGAGACACTTAAGCGACTTTAGGAGAGGTATTAAGTACTCACCCGACGTGATCCTAGAGGATAGCGGATCCATAGCACCTATAGCTTACTGTAGAGTTGATGGTGTTGAATTACCTGAGGATATAGTCAGTAATATCATGAAGCACGCACTAAGGCTTGACTTAATAATCATTACTGAGCCCCTAGGTGGTTACATAACCGATAATGAGAGGTGGGAGGAGAGGAGCTACGCAACTAGGCTACATAAGGAGATCGTTAAGATACATAAGGAGGTAGCACGTAACCTCAATATCGAGATAATTAAGGCACCACCTACTAAGGAACCTCTGCATAGGCTTACATACTTAATTAATTACGTGAACTCATTACTAGGTAGGGAATTACGCGTTAAATACTTAAGCACTACTTAAGTCATAACTTAAGTAACTTACGTAAATCCACATCCCTGAACCTCTCCTCCCTTACTAACTTAATACCTAATATACTAGATACAGCCTCCCTAAATCCCTCATCATTAATTAACAACCACTTATACGTCTTAACCACCCTCTCATTAGGTGATTTAAAGCTAACGTCCTTAACGTCATTACTTCGTACTTCAATAGTTACGGGTAGAAACACCCTAAACCAACTACTAATCCTTACATTACCACTAAGTAACTCCTCCCTACCGAATACCCCCTCAAGTATATACGTAGCACCTACACTCTCCCTTATGACGTAGTCACTCGGTCTGCTCCTAAACCAGGACGTAGGGAGTACTAACGATGCCCTAAACTTCCTTAATGTCCTTACAGCTTCATCAACCCTACTCCTAACAGCGTAGTCGTAAGTACTTACTAGGTAATCAATTACCTCATGGACACTACTAATACCCTCAACGACTTTAGTATTAGGTATTACATCGTTCTTAAATCCTTTAGGAGGGAATATCAGTAATGACCTCCTCGGAGGGAATGATATGTGCCTCATGAAGTAAGCATCAATTAAGTAATCCTTACCCCTCACATTAATTACGAAGTGCGGTACGGATAAGGACAATACAGTACGTACTACCACACCAGACTACCTAAGTACAGACACGACCCTCAAGTATTTTAACTCTAGTGAGTCATTATTATCATGATTAAGTTACGCAGTTCATTTTCGCGTAAATTAACTCTATTATTGACTAATAATTAAGTGTGTTATAGGGCATAGTTGAAGAATTTTTAAAAGGGGGTAGTAAGATTAGGTAACGGTGATTCAATTCATGGTAAACCTAGCTAGGGGTGTGTCTAAGGTAACCGCTACAGTAATCATAGCGATTATACTCATAGCAATAGCTGCTGGCGTATCATACTACGCAGGTAAGCAGGCAGCCGGTACTACAACAATAACTAAGACCGTGACCTCAACATTAACATCAGCGACTACAAAGACCGTCACCGTAACTAAGACCGTGACTGCTGGAGCCACTACATCACCCACACCAACCACGACAGCCGTGACCAAGACCGTAGTTAAAACTACAACAACTGCGGTAACCAAGACGACCGCAGTAACGACTACCGTAACCTCAGTAACCGCAATAACTAAGACGGCTACAGCTACCGTAGTTAAGACCGTAACACCGACTAAGAAGGGAGCACTCCACACTACAGTGATTTACCTAATACAGAATGACGCGAATACTAGGGTAATGACTATTAAGAAGGGAGTAGCTGACTTCGGTGTAGTACCTCTAGAGCAGATAGATGCTGTTGCAGGGACTACATGGGATGGATTCAAGATAATTAAGGAGGAGAGGGGATTATCCTTCGACATAGTCTTCATAGTATTCAACTGCCTTAAGAAGCCATTTGATAACGTATACGTTAGGCAGGCACTTGCGTTCGCAACACCGTACAAGATGATAGCTGAGACCGTCTATAAGGGGTACTTAGCACCTCTGGTAGGAGTAATACCTAAGGGAATGCTTGGGTGGACAACCTACGGAACCATTAATTACAAGTTCGACATGGCTAAGGCTAAGGAACTAATTAAGAAGTCAGGTATCGACCCGTCAAAGTACACAATAACGATATACTACAACCAAGGTAACACGCAGAGAGCTAAGATAGCTACGCTACTCTCAACTTACTGGGGTCAGTTAGGATTTAAGGTAATGATTCAGGCACTCTCATGGCCTCAGTTACTAGAGAGGATTGAGAAGCCTCAGTTCGACGTATACATCATTGGTTGGGCACCAGACTACGTAGACCCAGATGACTATGCTGGACCATTAGTTGGTGGCGGTACTAAGTTCGACTCAGTTAAGATTTACGAGGTATCAAGTGCTGCTGACGTGAGTAAGTACCTATCATCAGCTAAGGTAATTGACGTTGGTAAGTACTTCGTAGTTGTTGGTCCAGCAGGTACTGGTGCTAAGGTAAGCGTTAGTGGTAAGCCAATAATAGTGGTTCAGTATAAGTTATCAGCTAAGCAGATACCTCCAGAGAAGTGTGAGGCATTCAATACCATAGACCCGGCATTCTACAGGAACGCTACCTTAGACGCCTTGATAGAGGCTGGTAGGTACGAGACTAACCCGGTAATTAGGGCAGCTATATACAACGCTGTTGAGATAATATCAAACCACGAGATACCTATGATATGGGTGGGTCAGTACAAGATAGTTAGAGTGTATTGGGACTGGGTTAAGGGTAGGTACATTAACCCGGTATTAGGTGAGAGATGGGACTTAATCTGGGAGGTACCACCACCTAAGGCACTCTCCATAGGTATCGGGAACTACAAGAACGATGAACATACCTTAGTAATAGCTACCATAGGCTGGCCACACAGCTTCGATCCCGCCAAGAGCTACGAGACCTTCGGATGGCAGATATTCCACCAGATAGGTGATACGTTAGTAACTTATTGGAAGGAGGACTTAACGCACGTAGTACCTGACGCCGCTGTTGCGTGGGCCCACAATAAGGACGGTACTGAGTGGTTCTTCGTGATTAGGGGCGGGCTTAAGGCTTACGATCCATGGCATAATAAGGTGTATGACGTAAACGCTACTGATGTACTATTCACGATTTGGAGGATAGCTAGGTTAAGGTTAGATCCATCATGGATGATTACTACATTCATAGATGTTAACAAGAGTACTGTATACACTGAGTCCGAGTTTAACGAGTTACTGAAGAAGACACCTCTATATACTGACTTCGGAGGTAAGACTTATGAGGTAACCTCACTAAGTCAGTTACTAAGCATATTCGGTTATAGCGGTAAGACCGCTGGCGTAGTAATGCTTAAGCTATACCACCCATACGCGGCCATACTAAACATACTGGCTGATCCATTCACGATGATAATACCTGCTAAGTACCTATTCGATAATGTCGACACACTCAAGGGTAAGTACTTAGAGGCTATGAATGACGCTAAGTGGGGTAAGAACCCATCGGCCTGGGCTAAGTACATAGGTACAGGTAATAAGGAGCCAACACACTTATACATACACACACACCCGATAGGTACTGGACCATACTACGTAGCTGACTTCAAGCAGAACTCATACATAGTACTGAAGATTAACCCGTACTACTGGGATAAGGCGCTCTGGAAGCAACTATATGGTTATAGCGGGTAAGTAAAACCCATTCCCACAATAAAATCACAACATTTTTCTTCCCTCCCCATCCGTATTTATTGTCTGAACATAAGAGGGTGAGGGAGGACTGGGTGAGGCCTAGTGGCTGATATAAGGAGGTTCCTAGTCCGTAGGTTACTTACGTTCATACCCACGATAATAGGCGTTACTTTCTTAACGTACATAATAGCGTTCATAATACCAGCTAATCCAGCTATGTTCTGGGCTGGTGGTATTAAGGCTAGACCCGAAGTCGTCCAGATGCTAATTAAGGAGTATCACCTAAATGAACCTTGGTATGTGCAATACTACTACTTCATGAAGGGTGTATTAACTAACACAATGATTGACCCACTATTTAATTATAAGGTAATGAGTTACGTACTCTCTAGATTCCCCATAACGTTCCAGCTAACGCTTTTTGCACTCTTCTTCCTAGTTGGATTAGGGATTCCGTTAGGTATAGTAGCTGCTATTAAGAAGGATACGTGGATAGATGCCCTAGTCAGGGTTTGGGCTTTAGTCGGTGTTTCAATACCTATATTCCTACTTGGTTACGTATTCATATACGTCTTCTTCTATATGCTTGGGTGGGTAAGCATAGCCGGCATACCGTATCCTAAGGCTCATATTACGGGTGTACCGATAATTGACGCGTTAATAACTGGTGATTGGGGTACCGTAGCTGAGAATATTAAGAGGTTCCTACTACCGGGCTTTACATTAGGCTTCGCAGGTATAGGCGTTATTGCTAGGTTAGTTAGGAATTCATTCCTTGAGGCGTACAGCTCAGACTTCATATACTTCGCTAGGGCTAGGGGATTAACTAGGTCTAGGATATTCAAGCATGCATTAAGGAATGCCTTAGTACCTGTCGTTACCGCTATAGGCCTTCAATTTGGTGGTTTACTTGCTGGTGCACCAATAACTGAGACAGTGTTCTGCATCCCGGGCATGGGGAGGGCCATGGTTCAAGCTATATTCTCGTTTGATTACCCTGTACTAATCGCTTGTACGTTCCTAATAGGTGTTATTTACGTAATAACTAACTTAGTAGTTGATATACTGTACGCCGTCATAGACCCTAGGGTGAGGTTCTAATGAGTGAGGAGGTTTACGAGAAGAAAATACTTGATAAGTTCTCCGATAAGTTAATAGCCTTCATAGTAAAGGTGATGACCTCATTCAGGAAGGACTGGTACGAGAAGAATAGGAGTAGGGTTGAGGAATGGAGGTTAATGCTCTACGCTCTGAATAGGTCACCAATAGGTATTGCTGGCTTAATACTAGGTATGATGTTTATTGTAGTAGGTATATTAGGCCCCATAGTAGCTCCACACAGCTATGACTTCTCCTACATAATGGTTACGGGTCAACAGAAATTCTACCTAGCACCTCCGGGAACCGGTGGTGCTATCTTAGGTACTGACGACTTAGGTAGGGACTTACTTAGCCAGATACTCTACGGTGCTAGGATATCATTAGTAGTTACTGCTTTAGTACTACCTATAGGTATAGCCATAGGTGTTCTAATAGGGTTAATAGCCGGCTACTTCGGAGGTGCTGTTGATGAGTTCATTATGAGGGTAACCGATATATTCCTTTCATTCCCTGGATTAATACTTGCGTTAGCACTTAGCTCAGCATTAACCAGTAGAATAGCTGGGGCATTAGCTAGTAATCCTTACCTAGCCCACTTCTTCGCTACCTTATTTGCTGTTAAGCTTAACGACGTACTTAACGTAGCTCCAATACTGTCGATTATCGTTGCGTTATGGATTGCTTGGTGGCCCGGATACGCTAGATTCACTAGAGGTTTAACTCTTCAAGCTAAGAGTAATGTATATGTTGAAGCTGCCCAAGCATTAGGTATGAGTTCCTTAGGTGTTATGGTAAAGCACATATTACCGAATATAATAGGTCCGTTGCTAGTACTGATGACTTTAGACGTTGGTGGCGTAATACTTACTGAAGCTGGGTTAGCATTCCTCATGGGTGCTCAAGTTAAGCTACCTGATTGGGGAGCTATAATAAGGCATGGATCACAGTTCTTCGTTAACGGTACTTGGTGGCTAATAATATTCCCTGGACTAGCTATATTCGTATCAGCACTCGGTTGGAACCTATTCGGTGATACCTTGAGGGACATACTAGACCCTAGAACCAGGAGGAGTATTGAATTTAAAGTTAAGAAGAAGGTAAAGGCATCAAGCGAGGTGAGTGAGGAGTGATTCGCGAACCTCTAATAGAGGTTAAGAACCTCTACATATACTTCTACACGTACGCAGGCATAGTTAAGGCTATTGAGGACGTATCATTCACGATATATAAGGGGGAGACCTTCTGCTTAGTAGGCGAGACCGGATGCGGTAAAACAGTAGTTTCTAGGGCATTAACGAACATAGTACCACCACCCGGTAGGGTCGTTAAGGGTAAGGTCCTCTACCACAGAGATGGTGATGTAGTAGACATACTTAAGCTACCCGAGGAGGAGCTTAGGAAGATTAGGGGAAATGAGATAGCATACATAATTCAGGACCCGTCAGCAGCTTTAGACCCCCTATACGTGGTCAGGTACCAGATAGCTGAGACCATGATGGATCACGGGAGGATAAAGGATTGGAAGGAGGGGTTTATGAGGGCTATTAAGTTACTTAAGGAGGTACTAATACCTGAGCCCGAGAAGAGGGCTAAGTCGTACCCGCATGAGTTAAGTGGCGGCATGAAGCAGAGGGTAGTTATTAGTATGGGTTTAAGTAATGAACCTAGGTTATTGATAGCTGATGAGCCTACCTCATTCCTTGACGTGACTGTTCAAGCTCAAGTACTTGACCTACTAAAGGAACTTAAGGAAAAGAAAGGACTTACCCTACTCCTGATAACGCATGATATGGGAGTAGTTGCTGAGATGTGTGAGAGGGTGGCTGTGCTTTATGCCGGTAACTTAGTTGAGGAAGCCCCTGTTCATGAATTGTTCAGGAATCCTCAACATCCATACACTATGGGCTTACTTAGGGCTGTACCTAACCCATTAACCGAAATAAGTAAGTTGGAGGCTATACCAGGCACAGTACCTAACCTAATAAAGCCTCCATCGGGGTGTAGGTTCCATCCGAGGTGCCCATACGCTAGGGATGTATGTAGGAGAGAAAAGCCTCCATTAGTTGAGGTTAGTCCCGGTCATAGAGTTGCTTGTTGGTTGAGGGTGAGGTGATCATATGCATAGTGACGTACTTATTAAGGTTAGGAACCTAAGGAAGTACTTCCCAACTGGTGGTTTGTTATTTGGTAGGTTATGGGTTAAGGCAGTCGACGGTATTAGTTTCGAGATTAGGCGTGGTGAGACCTTAGGACTTGTTGGTGAGTCTGGATGCGGTAAAACAACTACTGGGAGGTTATTGCTTAGGCTCATAAAGCCAACCAGTGGTGAGATATACTTCGACGGTAAGAACGTACTTAAGCTAAGAGGTAAGGCTCTAAAGCGGTTTAGGCGTGAGGCTAATATAGTGTTTCAAGACCCCTACACCAGCTTAGACCCTAGAATGACCGTCTTCAATATAATAATGGAGCCCTTAAGAATACATAAGATAAGCGTACCCGATCCTGAAGAGTTCGTTATTAAGTTACTCTATGAGGTAGGTCTTAATGAGACCCACCTATATAGGTACCCACACGAATTCAGCGGTGGTCAGAGGCAGAGGATAGCTATAGCTAGGATACTAGCTCTCAGACCTAAGTTCATAGTTCTTGATGAGCCTACATCAGCACTTGACGTATCCGTTCAAGCACAGATACTTAACCTCCTTAAGGACCTTCAGAGGAAGTATAACTTGACCTACCTATTCATTAGCCATAACTTAGGTGTTGTTAAGTACATGAGTAATAGGATAGCCGTTATGTACTTAGGGAAGATAGTTGAGTTAGCACCAGCTAAGGAACTATTCGAGAATCCGCTACACCCCTACACTAAAGCCCTATTCTCCTCAATACCGATACCAGATCCTGAAATAGCTAAGAAGAGAGCTAGACTAAAGATAGTCGGTGAGCCACCAAGCCCGATAAACCCGCCGCCAGGCTGTAGATTCCACCCAAGATGCCCTTATGCAAGTGACGTCTGCAGGACTAAGGAACCGGAATTAGTTGAGGTAGGTAGGGAACACTACGTAAGTTGCTGGTTGCACACGTGATTCATAATCATAAACCCACTAAAATCACTTATGATTAAAACGTAAATTCCGTAAAAGTACTGTATATCTTGGTGTATATATGGATAGGGTATCCATACGTAGGATAGGGAATAATATAACCATAAACTTAAGATTAATGAGAATGGTTAACGATGACGAACTAATTAAGAATATCAAAGAGTTAATTAAAGACGCTATTAAGGACGGATTTAGCAGGGTTAACTTAGTAGTTATTACCGACAGGAGTTTCGGGTACGTAATCAAGCTTTTAGGTATGGTTCTTAAGGAATTCATTTACCCGTCAATCTCCCTATGGTTGGTTAAGGACGAGGATGAAGTTAATGAGGTCTTAAGGGTTAGCTTAGGTGATATTTATGGTAAGGGCTTATGAAGCAATATTAAGTACTGATAGGAGCCTAATGACGAATCACCACGGTAGACAATTCTTAGGCTTCGGTACTACTATGCCTGTAATACTTCCTAGGAGATTTATTGAGTGGCTCTTCTGTCCACCGATGAAGCATAGGGAAGGTATTGTGTGGCAAGCACCTTACGGTATTAGAAGGATTGAGGCTAGGTTACTTCACGATGGTATTAATGTTGCGGTAGTTGACCCTAGCTACGTTAGGGAGTACTTAGAGGCAGGATCTAAGGTATTGATTATTAGGCACCACGATTGGTTCGGACTTAATCCACCAACAACTACTTGGACAACATTCTTTGATAAGGACCCAATAAATGTGGTGCTCTTCAGGGAGTTTATGGAGGAGGTAATGAAGGCGCGATCAACTACTAACTTCAAAATCATAGTTACTGGACCTGCTGTGTGGCAGTGGCTACATAGGTACGACTTAATAGATGAGTACGGTATTGACGTAATAGTCGATAGTAATGGCGATAGAGAGGATCTAGTAGTTTCTAACGTAGTGAGGAGAATACTAAATAACTTATCAGTACCTAAGTACGTTAAGATAGGGATCAATGATGGCTTAAGCAATGATGACTTAGTACCCATAGTTCACGCAAGTGTTAATGGATTGGTTGAGATAGGGAGAGGGTGCCCGAGGAAGTGTGCTTTCTGTTCCGTAGGTAATAGGAGGATTAGGTGGTACCCGCTTGAGTTCATTGAGAAGGAGATACTAACCAATGTTAGGGAAGGGTTAAATAACGGGATATTAAGCTGTAGCGACGTAATGCTCTACGGATCTAAGAACGTAATACCTAATGCTGAAGCCGTTATTAAGGTCAACGAGCTAGCTAAGAAGCACTTAAGAAGTGTTGGTTGGAGCCACTGCTCCCTAGCAGCTGCTTTAGCTGGGGAGGACGTACTTCGTGAAGTAACTAACATACTCATTGATGGTGAAAATCAGAGATTCTTAGGTGTTGAGGTAGGTGTTGAGAGCGGTAGTCCTAAAATCATGAAGAGACACATGCCAGCTAAATCAAGGCCTTACTCACCTGATGAGTGGCCGGAAGTAGTTGAGAAGTCTTTCTCGCTATTTCATGAACTTAACGTCATACCTGCTGCAACGATAATTGTTGGACTTCCTGGTGAGGAGGAGGATGACGTAGTCGCTACTACTGAGTTAGTAAAGAGATTGAGGCCCTATAGGTCATTGATTGTCCCGATGTTCTTCGTACCTATGGGTCCTAGTAGGTTAGGCGGTAAAGCTTGGTTTAGGAACTTAAGGGAGTATCATATCGACCTAGTACTAGCTTGCTTAGACCACGCTATTTACTGGGCTGAGAGGTTAGTTGATGAGTACTTAGTAGGTCTTAAGTATTTAGCGATTAGGAGGGCACTTAAGTGGTTCTTAGGACTCGTTAAGAAGTACAGACCTAGGGCTAGGGAGTGGCTATTGAAATTCGTTAATCGAGGTGGTTAAGTATTGAGGTACTCACTGTGTATGTCAATAGCTAGGTTAGTCTCGGAGCTAGTGCGTGATGCTGTATTAAGATTAGGGTGTGATACCCTCCTACTGTCCGGCGGTATCGATACCTCATTTATTGCCTTATCTACTCATGACTTAATAAGGTACGCAGTTACGGTTGCGTTAAGTAGGGACGCACCAGATATTAAGTACGCTAGGTTAGTCAGTAATTCATTAGGTATTAAGCACTACGTCATTACCTTAGAGGGTAGTAGTAACTTACGCGCCGTAATTAATGAGTACTTAAGTAAGTTACTACCGATTATAAGGACGATAGACCCTATAGAAGTTGTTTGTGACTTACCACTGTACGTAGGTATTGAGTTTGTGAAGGATATGGGGAGTAGTTGCTTAGTAACAGGTGATGGAGGTGATGAGCTCTTTCTTGGTTACGAATTCCTATTGAGTAGGAGTAAGGAAGAACTTAGATCGTGGATTAAGAAAGTAATTGATAGTGCGAGCTTCTCCTCAGTGAGTATAGGGGAGGCGCTAGGGATTAGGGTCTTAACGGGGTTTTACATACGGTCAGTTAAGTACGTGGCATTAGCTACTCCTACTGAGTGCTGTATTAATGAAATTAGTGGTGCCCTAGTAGGTAAGTACTTACTGAGGTCATACCTAGCATTTAATGGGTTAGTTAATCTAGCATTAAGGAGAAAGCTACCCGTAATGTACGGTTCAGGATTTAATGAATTACTGAGTATGTGGGGTAGGGAAGTAAGTGTAGGTGATGTAATTACCTTAGGTAGGAGGTACAGAATTAAATTACCGTCGAGAGCCCATGCGTACCTACTTAAGAAATTAATTCAGTTAGGTATCGACGTACCCGATAAGTGTGATAAAGAGGAGCTAAGGTGCCCTATCTGCGGGTCTTGCCTAACTAATGGTTTCTGTAGGTTTTGCGGAGCATACTTAAGTAATGAAGGCATTACCTCACACTACAGTGATGAAGTAACTAGGGTATGGAGTAAAATTAGATTGAGTTAACTGAAGTAGTTACTAGGGTAGCGTCTTGAGGCGTATAGTACCTAAGGAATTCTACTTAAGAAGTACTGACGTAGTTGCTAAAGAGTTGCTTGGTAAGTTACTAGTCCGTACATTAGGTAGTAGAAGATTATCAGGGGTAATAGTTGAGACTGAAGCATACTTCGGGGTTGAGGACCCAGCCTCTAGAGCTAGGAGGGGAGGTGATTTAGCTAAGACATTATATGGTGAGGTAGGGGTAGCGCTAGTCTATGGTATCCACAGACAGTGGTTACTTAATGTGGTAGCTCATGAGCAGGGTAAGGGAGGGGCTGTACTAATACGTGCTATCGAGCCTGTTGAGGGTATTGAGTTAATGATTAAGAATAGAGGAGTAAGTAAGATCACTGAATTAACGAATGGTCCGGGTAAATTAACTAAGGCCCTCATGATAGATAAGTCATTCCATAAGAAGCCAATGTATGAGGAAAGTAGTGAATTATTTATTGAATACTATATAGACGTGAATGAGGAAGACATCGTTAGGGATTATAGAATAGGTGTAAGTAAGGATCTTAACGAACCTCACAGGTACTACGTCAAATGGAGTAAATACGTATCTAAACGTAAGGTTTATAAACAGAGTTAATAAGCTACCCATCTTAACTAATGAATTTATGAGTATTTTATTGAAGTAATTAATACTTCAGTAAAATTACCTCATTTAAATATAATTATTAAACTTAATTTACTACATCTACTCAGTATTGGTTATTTAATTAATAACCTAAAGCATAACCTCCTACTGAGTACCGCTTTAGTGTTGGGGTTGTTCTGCTAGGTGATTCTGTGTATGTGTTAAGTGGTTAAGATTCCTAATACTGCCTACTAGTTCATCTACTGATTAACTACATAATGAATAGCTCAACCTCCTCGGCTCCTACGTCCTCAAGCACTGCGTTAGCCCCACCTACGGTTAATTCCTTATTACCTTCGGTTCTTACTAGTAAGTACCTTATTGTTCCCTCAGCCTTAACTACTGCATCCCTAACCTCTCCCTCAAATGCTATTGACTTCCCGCTCTTGACTTGAATACCTTTAATCCTTACCTTAACTCTGTAACCTTCCTGAAGTGCCTTACTCGCTATGCATACAGCTATCCACTGATTGTATATTACGTACCTATCTCCTCTCCTAACCTCTATATCCTTTAGTGTCTGACCTATCCTCCATAGACTGTAGTAGAAGAAGTCGCTTGCCATGTTTATTATTCCCCTCTCACTTATTTCTAAGCTCTGATTGTCTAGTAGTAAGTACATTCTATTCATACCTATTATTACCATCCTTAATGACTTAAGAGGCACTATCTTAAGCATTAATCCCCTAATATTGCTTAATCTCTTACTAAGCCTTATTGACTCACCCTCCTTAACAAGTACAGCTATCGCATATACATTGCCTGCCGTAGGTCCTAACTTCCTTACCCTCCTAGCTATTAAGTTATTGAATAGCTTCTTATCAAGCGCCATCACGGCATCGCCACGTAGTATCTCTAACTCCGCTTTGATCTTCTCAATTCCCGTACCTGTACTACCTATCAGCCATAGCGGTTGAGACTCAAGTAGTGTTGCTTCAGCCGCGTAATGCCTTCCCAGCTCCCTAGCTAACTCATTAGCTACTGCCTCCAACTCCTTAACTAATGACTTAGCTAGGTGAGGGAAGGTTATCATAGGGTTTATAGCTCTGTACTTCCTCGGTTTACTGGCGCTCCACTCAATAAGTCCCTTCCTGCTTAACGACTCAAGTACGTTATATATCCTAGGCTGAGGTATCCCAGCAGCTGCAGCTATCTTAGATGCTGTCGCCTCACCCAGCCTCAGGAGTGTTAGGTAGGCCTGCGCCTCGTACCCCTTAATACCTAACCTCTCAAGCATTGAGAGGATGTTCTCCATACTATCTTGACTCATGACCGCAGCACCGCGTTCTATCGGTCCTTACCTACATCATTAATACATACACACTAGGAAAAATATACTTAATCATTTTAGTTAAGTATTGGCTTTGTTAGTTTAATTAAATGATTAACGATTACTTCATTACTTACTTACGCATATCCTTACTAGGGTGTTCTGGATTGATGCGCGAGGTTGTGTTTACTTCTGAAGCACCTAAGCCTGTAGGTCCTTATAGTCAAGCTATTAAGTTAGGTAATTGGGTCTTCATATCAGGTCAATTACCGATAAACCCTAAGACAGGTGAGTTGATTAAGGGAGATATTAGAGAAGCTACTAAGGTAGTACTTAGTAACATTGAGGCTATACTTAAGGCTTCAGGTGCTTCGTTAAGTGATGTCGTTAAGGTCACTGTATATATGAGAGACGTAAGTAAATTCAGTGAGTTTAATGAGGTTTATAGGGAGTTCTTCCCTAAAGACCCTCCAGCTAGGTCAGTTGTTGAGGTTAGTAGGATACCTAAGGATGCTGACTTAGAGGTTGATGTAATAGCTTACGTAGGGTGTAGTGAATGAATGGATTAGTTAGGGAGATATACCGTAGAGCGTTTGAAGCTTCTGAAGTGATTAGTAAGTACGTACACGAGACACCACTAGAGAGGAGCGCTACGTTCTCTAGGATGTGCGGATGTGACGTGTATCTAAAGCTTGAGAACCTTCAGAAGACTGGGGCCTTCAAGGTTAGGGGTGCGCTCTACAAGGTGTGGAGGTTAGTTAAAGAGGGTAGTGTTAGGGGTGTAGTAGCTGCTTCAGCAGGTAATCACGCTCAGGGGGTTGCTTACGCAGCATCCATATTCGGTCTTAGGTCAGTCATAGTGATGCCTGAGACGGCTTCGATATCTAAGGTTGAAGCTACTAAGGGTTACGGTGCTGAGGTGGTACTGTATGGTAGGATATACGATGACTGCGAGAGGAAGGCATTAGAGATAGCTGAGGAGGAGGGGTTAACGTTCATTCACGCATTTAATGATTTAGACGTAATGGCTGGTCAAGGAACCATTGCTGTTGAGTTACTTAAGCAGATCATAGACTTCGACGTTATAGTTGTTCAGATAGGGGGTGGTGGCTTAATATCGGGTGTCGCGTCAGTTATTAAGTCCTTAAGACCTAATGTTAAGGTGATTGGTGTTGAGCCAGCTAACGTACCTAAGACCGTAGAAGCCTTGAGAGCTGGTAAACCAGTTACTATAAAACCTAAGCCAACAATAGCTGATGGATTAGCTGTTAAGCAGGTAGGTGACTTAACATTTAAGGTCATCTCCGAGTTAGTTGATGATGTAGTAACTGTTACTGAGGATGAGATAGCTAAGGCGATATACCTACTCCTTGAGAGGGGTAAGGTACTTAGTGAGGGTGCTGGCGCGGCTGGCTTAGCTGCTTTACTAGCTGGTAAGGTACGTAGTGAAGGGAAGAGAGTAGTAACTATAGTAAGTGGTGGTAATATCGACCTCAACGTAATCTACAGAATACTACTTAGGGGTTTAGCTAGTGAGGGTAGGATAGCCAGTATAACAGGGTACGTACCCGACGTACCTGGTGAGCTACATAGGATATTAGGTGTTATAGCTAAGTACCGAGGTAACGTACTTGATATACACCATGAGAGAGTAGCTACTAAGGCGTTAGCTTGGCACGCTAAAGTAACTATACTCCTTGAGGTACCTAATAGGGAGGTGCTTAAGGGAATAATGAGTGAGTTAAGGAGGTTAGGGTATGAATTCATTGAGGACTAAGTCATGAGGGTATACGTAGGTACTTCAGGATGGATGTATGACTGGAACCCAGACGGTTTTGACTGGTTCATTAAGTACTCAGGACTTAATGCTGTGGAGCTAAACGCTAGCTTCTACAGGTTCCCGTACCCTAATCAAGTGCGTGGGTGGGCTAGGAGGAGTAGTGTGTATGGTTTGAGGTGGTCAGTTAAGGTACATAGGTCAGTGACTCACACTCACGTACTTAATGAGAAGGCATTGAAGATAATGATGAAGTTCCTCAATTTATTTAAGCCCTTAGATAGCTACATCGACTTCTACCTAATTCAATTACCACCACGTATAAGACCTAATGATAAGGTATTGAGGAGGTTTGAGAACTTCATTAGGGAGGTTAATCTTGGGTGGAGATTAGCTATTGAGTGGAGGAATACTGCATGGTTTCATGAGGAGTTCGTGGGGTGGGCTAGGGATAATGAAGTAACTGTAGTTAGTGTTGATGCTCCGGAGTTTAAGTTCTTCGCTAGGTCAGGTAAATACACTTACTTAAGGTTGCATGGGAGGACCTTCTGGTACGCACATTACTATACGGATGATGAGCTCATGGAGATAGCTAATGAAGTACTATCGCTTGGTGGTGAGGCTATCTACGCATTCTTCAATAATAATCATGATATGCTTGAGAATGCTAGGAGATTCCTTAAGATACTAAATAACTTACTACACAAGTGAGTAAGTTTTTAAGCTATGACGTTTACCTTAATAACGCTCTTAAATAGTGAGTCGTTAGGGTGGGTTATGGTAAGAAGGAAGGAACCAGTACTACTGACTTGGAGAGACGTAGCTGCGTTAATTGATGCTACATTACTAGCTGAGAAGATAAAGCCTAGCCAGCAGGCTAAGAGGGACGCCTTTAAGAAGCACGGGATTCAAGGTAGTGTTAAGGACCCGCCACTGACGGCTATATTCTACAGGATAATGAAGCGGTTAGGGATTATTGATAAGGTCATTAGGGACTTAACAGGTGTTAAGTCAGTGCTCCTCCTAGACCCTCACTTAAGGGCTGCCCTAAGGGTGTTTGTTGAGCTTAAGGTATTTAGTAGAGATGGGGTACGTTATGATAAGTACTTAGAGGTTAAGAATAGGGTAGCTTCGTACTTATCAAAGAGGTCGCACCCATACGTAGGTATGTGGTTTTGGGATGTAGTTGAGGAGCTTAATGACTATGAACTCAAGCCATCTAATAAGGATGAGGAGTTAATGATTAAGTACTTAGTACCTCCTTGGTACATAAGGAGAATGAGGGACTTAATAGGTGATGAAGTTGAGGAACTACTTAAAGCACTTAATACAAAGCCACTCATTAGTGTCAGGGTAAACACCTTAAAAGCTACGGTAAGTGAGGTTGTTGAGGAACTATCACGTAGGTGCAGAGGCGTCGAGGTATCTAAAGTAGTGCCTACGGTAATTAAGTTTAAGGGACCATACAACTTCGATAAGTCCAGACTATTTAGGGAGGGTAAGATAATTATCCAGGAGGAAGCTGCTGCTTTAGCATCCATAATACTTAGTCCTAAGCCCGGGGAGACCGTAGTTGATTTATGTGCTGCACCAGGAGGTAAGACTCAACATATGGCTGAGTTAATGAGGAATAAGGGGGTCATATATGCTTTCGACATTGATAAGGTTAGGATGAGGCGGCTTAAGGAATTAATGAGGAGAACCGGTATTGACATAGTTGAGACGTACTTAAGGGATGGCAGGGAAGCTCCTAGAGTACTCGGTGAGGGCATAGCTGATAAGGTATTAGTTGATGCGCCATGCTCAGCTGATGGTACATTAATGAAGAATCCGGACCTTAGGTGGAGATTAATGGAGAGTGAGGTAAGGAAGTTAGCGCAGTTACAGTATGAGTTACTTAAGGCAGCTCTTAAGTTAGTTAAGAAAGGTGGTAGGATACTATACACTACCTGCTCATTACTTAGGGAGGAGGATGAGGATGTTATAATGAAGTTACTGCGTAAGGAGGGTAATAGGATAAGGGTAATTAATATACTCGGCCCCTACGATAAGGGATTCATAGATGGAGTTATGAGGGCGTGGCCTCACAAGCACGGGACTATAGGTTTCTTCTATGCCTTACTTGAGAAGGTAAGGTGATATTTAGTGAAGGTACCTAAGCATAAAGTATCCAGGAGACCTGAGTTCAAGGAGGTGATCTATGGAAGGGAGCGTTGGGAGTTACTAAGGAGATTAAGAAGGGTAGCTATTAACGTAATGAGTAAATTAATAAAGTGCGGCTTAAGACCCATAACTCACGGATCAATAGCTAGGGGTGACGTAAGTGAGGGTAGTGATGTTGACGTAGTAGTACCCTACGTTACACAGCCATTCATAATTAACTTGTGTATAGAGAATTCAGGCTTATCGATATTTAAGAGGTATATCGTTAAGGCTACACCAGCATCAACGCCTAAAGCATACATCGAGTTAGATCCTGAAGGTAAGGTGACGGTCTCATTCCCACTAGCGCACCTAACTCAACGTGAGTGGGAGTTCTATAGGTTCGGCGGTTTAGTCACTTATGAGGACTTACTTAAGGATTTAAGGGTGCCGGGAGTTAATAAGTCATTAGTACTTATAGTACCTACTGAGAAGGGTCATAAGGAATTACCAGTTATTGGTTATGAAGACTACGTGGCTAAGGTAGTTGGTGTCTCCATCGAGACTGTCCAGGAACGTATTAAGGTACTTACTAGAAGGGATGAGCACGGTAGGACTGGCGTGTACTTGAACTACGTATTATTAAGTGATGAGAGTTTTGAAGAAGCAATTAATAAGTTGATAGAGTCAGGTAAACTTAAGGAATTAATTAATCATTGATTACCTTAAGTACCCTCTTAAGTACTTCATCATTGTAAGCTACTACTAAACACTTAACCCTAATTAACTCATCAATTCTTAATTCAGAAATTGGTAAGCCATCACACATAACCCCCCTAGCACCTAACGCCTCAGCTATTCTATAAGCAGCAGCTATGTCTAGGTTACGGACCTTAGCCCTTAAGTCCGTAAGTAACTCAGCTCTACCTAATCCTACGTAAATTATTTCTAAGGCTATACTACCTAATGACCTTAGAGCAGCTCTAGCACCCCTTACTCTAAAGTACTTAGGTATTACGGAGTAAGCTTCAGGTGTCTCGAAGTAGCCTAGTAATACGTTCTTAGGTGCTTTTAAACGCCTTACCACACGTCCATTAACTTTCACCTCACCCCTTAAGTACTCGTAGATCTCATCACGAAATACGTCACCGACCATGGCCAACTCGATATCACCGACCTTAGTTCCTTCATGCTTCAATGGTGCTATGGCTACTGAGACTGAAACCCATGGTATTCCAGCGTCGTAGTTCGTACTCCCGTCCACGGGATCTATTATAGCTACCCACTTAGGTTCTTTACTGAAGTACTTAACACCTACTTCTTCACTAACTACTAGTACGTCGTTAAGCGTGTCAACTATGCTATGGATTAGCTCCTCTTCAATAACCTTATCGAATAACTTAGTTACGTCACCACCAGCACCTACACCAACTACCTCACTACTTAACCTACGCTCCCTCAGTAAGCACATTACGTTCCTCACTGCACACCTTATGCAACTAGCCTCATAGCTACTTATGGAGCCACCCACTATTAACTACCCAGAGGTTACGTATTCTTTAGGTATTAGTAGGTTATGTGTTTTTAAGTTAAGTATACGTAATTAGGGTGAAAGTAATCTAGTAATACGTAATACGTAGTACTTCAGAAGCTCTTGAAAACCTAATTAGGATAGCAAGTAGTTTCATTAAGAAATATTAGGGGGGACCCTAAAATGAAAGTAAAAGTTTATACGGGAAATAACAGCTAGGGTAGCGGGAGTGGCTTAGATGGTTGGTAAGGCCTTCAGAAGTAACGACCCCTGGAACACGGAAGATGAGGAGGACTTCTGGGAGGAGTTTAACCAAGAGTACAGTCTCTATAGATACCACAGTGCTGAACCAATGATTGATATACGTGATGAAGGTCATAGAGTTAAGATAATTATGGAGGCGAGCGGCTCTAGAGCCGAGGATATAAAACTTGAGAAAGTATCATCTAAATACCTAGACATAAGTCTTAAGCATAAAGGTAGGTTCGTTAGAAGGAGAATAGAGGTAGCCGCTAAGATTAAGAAAGCCTACCTACTCATGATTAAGAATGGCGTTGCCCAAATAATTATTGAGAAGGAGCGTAAGAGTTGATTTACTTCATTATTTAACTTTACTCATGAATTAAAAACTATTTGGAAGCTATCAGCTCATTTAATTTACTGAAGAACCTACTCCACCACTCCTTCACAGCTTCCTCTGGGTTGTTATTGAATTTCTCGATCCAATCCTTAGCGCCCACCTCATTAGCTATAGTGATTACTACGTCCTTAGTCTTACTACCCTCCCAGTAAGTGGGCTCAGCACCCACCTTCTTAGCATACTCGACTATCTTTCTATACATTTCCTTAGTGTGCTCATCAAGCCTCACCTTAACACCTACTAACTCATTATACAGCTTCTCCAGAACCTTCTCAGCCCACTTCCTATGGAACCTGCATAAGCCTGCATTATCTACCTCATACTCCTTAATAGCCCTCGTAAACGCTGATACAGCAAAGTCTTCGGGATCCATGAATGTTGGTGTGTAGTTTGTCCAGTACCTACCTAGTATGTACAGAGGAGCTACCATGCCTGGTGCCCAGTAGTAGTTAGGTGTCATGTATCCTGAGACACCGTACGGTGTGTAAACGAGTAAGTCCTCGAACTTCACACCCACTTCCTTAACCCTATCAGCGAACTTCTTATCTAACTCCTTAGCAGCTACTCTAGCGCCTTTCTCAGCTATTAACTTAAGTATAGGATTCTCCTTCTTAATTAACCCCTCAATAATCTCCTTAGCTAATTTAGCGTTTTTACTTGAGTACTCAATCCTGTAGTTTAATGGGTCGAACTCAGGTTTGCCTGAAATGCCTAGGTCTTCAGGCTTTAGTAAGCCCTTACTTACGGCGTCAAACAGCCATGAGATTATATGACCCATCTCTATAGCGTCGAACCCTAGAGCATCTACTAAGTCGACTAACTCTACTGAGTCCTCAAATCTAAACACACCTATGATGGGGCCTAAACCGTTGAATGGCTCATAATCGACTTTCTTACCTCTCCAGACCTTCTTACATGATGCTGGGCATGGCTCACCGCATGTGTACCAGCTCTTCGCTTTAATGAAGACCTCCTCATTAAATGGCTCCCAGAAGTACTTCATTATTATTTCGTGAATCCTCATCCTAGCCCTTCTGGATATATACATCATGTTATAGCCGAACGTCGGTATCAGGTCCTTATAGTGCGGGTAGTTAACTCCGAAGGTGCCCCCAGTCCTTAATCCTTCATCGTACCTATACTTAGTAGTTGATGCAAGTACTACCTTCATGTAGGGCTTACCTAAAGACTCACTGAATACTTTATTGATTAACTCTAAGTCATTAAGCTTGGGGAACCTCCTTGAAGGCTTGAACTTACCACCGACTAATAGGGCAACTACTCCATGTGCTTTAAACAGTACACTACCACCACCACCACGTGATGCTGAGTCTTCAGCACCTAATGCTATGTCCTTCTTACTTAAGTTAATGTCTAGCGAGAATATACCTCCCTCTATAGTATCGATTGATGCAGGACCAACTACTATAGGCCTAGCGTTGTTCCTACTTATGAAGTCCCAGTAATTATCTATTAAGTACTTAGTTAATGCATAGACACCTGTCCTACCATCGTAACCATCGTAAATCCTCCTTAGCTCCTCGATGCTTAACTCCCTAAATACTACACTAACATTACCTTCTTCATTACCCTCAATAAGCAGTATTAACGGCTTATCAGACTTACCCTCAATGACTACGGCATCAACGCCTGAACCCATGAACTTATATGCAGCACCACCCATAGCACTTACGTGAATTGATTTAGTCTCTGGTGACCTAAACACAGCTACTAATCTATGAACGCCAACTAACTTACCACCAGTAAGTAGTCCCTTACCGATAACGACAACGTTATTCTCGCTGAACACGTCGTACTTCCAACTCTCATACTTCTCTAAGTGTAACTTAATACCCAAGTCGATGGGCCCCAAAACCTCACTAGCGTCGTACTCCTCAACCCTATACTCCCTACTTCCCACATTAACGAACAATACCCTATAGACAACCTTACCTTCAGGCATGTCCTCACCTCTTTATCATTAAAAATAAGTAGTTAGGTAATTATACCTACCCCTTCTTACCCATGAACAGAGGTAAATAAACTCGTTTGAACACGGATTATCCGTAACCACTAGTGAGTAGCAGTACTAAACACATACACCCTTATATCCTAAGTAACTAAAGTATCGATTGGCGGTGTGCGGGGAGGGCCGGGAGGGTCGCCGCCTCCCCACGCCGAAGGCGTAAAGCGGGGCCAGTAACCCCACATAGCCAGTACCGCCCCACAACCCGCCCAACCCCAGCGATGAATCCCGCCCCATGGGGTCGGCGGTGGCGGAGGGCCTCCCGGAGGGGAGGTACCTACCGCCTTTACAGGGGGAACCTGGCCAGGCCCGGAAGGGAGCAACCTAACCCCTGACGCCGACGTTCATGGGTCACCGGGAGGAGGACGGGGTTGGGGGTTGGGTTGTGGGGGACGGGCTGGTTATGTGGGGGGCCGCACACCGCCTCTTCGCTATCCCTTCTTTGGTTTTGGAAATGCTTTTGCTTATGACGCATTAAAGCTATATTTTTGCTTCATACTATAGTGTTGGGGCTTTAGTATTGAGTAATATTCCTGAGGGTGCTAGGAAGTTACTAGTTGATGTTGCTGAGGTTATGAGGCTCGCCTACGAGAGAGGCTTAATCAATGTATTGGGTGGTAACGCTAGTATTAGGTGGGGTAATGGGTTCTGGATTACCCCTTCACAAGTACCTAAGAATAAGTTACGTGTTGATGACTTTGTATATGTTGATATGACTGAGGGCCCCAGACCTAATTCACTAGGTAGGAAGCCCTCTATGGAATGGAGGATGCATAGAGGCATATATGCTGCGTTAAGTGATGTTAAGGCTATACTACATACACATAATCCCCGTACCGTAGCTCTCTACTCCTTAGGACTAACTATAAGGCCTAACGACTATGTCGAGGCTTACTCAATAGGTGATTGCGTGTCAGTGGTTCCTAAATTACCTGCAGGTTCTGAAGACCTAGCTGTGTCTGTGACGGAGGCCTTAGTTAAGTGTAGAATAGCTGTCTTACTAGGTCATGGGGTTGTAGTAGCTACTAACAATATCTATAGGGCCTTAGATGCTGCGGAGGCCCTTGAGGATATAGCTACTATCGAATTATTTAGGAACTTACTCAGGAGGAGGTTCTGAATTAGATGTGGGTTAGGAGACCGACTATTAGGAACATCATTACGAAGAACGCAGTTAATCCCTGAATTACGTGGTTTAGGTAAGGTAGGTTGTACTTCCTAAGCAACTCACTAATTAATCTACCACCATCGGTTATGTATAGCGGTGCTGCGTTAATTACGGCTAATGATATGTTCACTATGTAGAACCAGTAGAGGAACCTAGCGAGTGCTAGTACTTGAGGTGATGTACCGTATAGTGGTAGTTCAGTAACTATTATCCCTAACCTCCACCTACCAGCTGGTTTATGTACTAAGTACTTAGTGGGTGGCGACTTAGGTATTACGACCCCGCCCTTAATCTCCGCCTTCCTAATTATAACTACGTAAGTTACTGACCTATCCTTATTAGGTATTAGGACCGACCTGAGAGTAGCTATGCTATTTATCTTAGTTCCATTTATAGACACTAGTAAGGATGGCGTCGGTAGCCCCGCCTTAACGGCTGGAGCTGTTAAGTCTCTAGTATCGAGTGAGAGTATAGCTACGCCTACGCTTACGTGGGACATAACGACAGGTATTGAAGCCATAGCTATTAGGAAGAGTATAGTATTAGCTAGGACACCAGCAGTTAGTACTGCTGCCTTAGCACTCATACCTGACTTCCTAAAATCCTCCTCATTAGTCCTTACGTAAGCGAGCGGAAATATTAGAAGTAAGCCAACACCCCAAGCCTCAACACGCCAACCAGCAGCGTACGCTGCTATGGCGTGGAAGAATTCATGAAGCGCTACACCTACTGAGAGGGCTAGTAGTATGTATATGAATTGAGTTACGGTTACGGTTACTCCAGGTACTATAGGTACGAACGGACTTTGGGCCGTAGCCCCATGCACGACAGCTCCGAAGAAGGTAGCTATTGAAGGTATTAATGCCTTATAGAAAAGGTAAAGCAGTACTATGAAGTTAACCGTACCTACTACAGTCATTACCATAAGTGCCTTCCTAGACTTACTTACGGATTTAATCCTAGGTACCTTACCTAAGTCTATAAGTATCATGAAAGGATACACACTTACGTTCCTCTTACTAAGGAAATTACTTAACTCTTTATTCATTTGAGTAAGAAAGAAGAAAGTAACCTCAACTAACAGTACGGTCAGTAGTGATAGCGTAGCTACATCCATTCCTATCCTCAACAAGTAGTGATGTAGAGGAGGTAATTAAGGTTAGTAGCTCCATAAGTATTTTTAAATGCTTACTAAATCATAATCTGGTTGAGGGATATGCCGAAGAAGCGTAGGAATACAGTGTCGTTCCCTGGTGCCGTAATACTCATAGCGATAGTCATCATAGCGTTCGCCCTAGGCTTCTACGGGCTAGAAGCTCAGAAAAGGGAATTAGCTACCGCATCAGCCACTGCTACATCACCTACTCAAGCAATTAACACCTCAGTAACTACGGCTACATCAGCAAAGGTAAGCACCACAGCGAGTAAGAGTAACGTTACAAGTAATACAGTTACGGGCTCCGTAACGACTTCCTCAGCTATCAGGAATACCTCAACAACTACTTCATCATGAAGCACTCGTTAGGTACTAGAACGTCATTACCGAGTAGGTCAACGTAGTACTCAATGTTCCTTATGAAGTCATTTAAGTACCTAATAGGTACTATAACTACCCCATTAACTACACCTCTATAGCTATCCGTTAAGGTAACTATTACGGGTATGAATGACCTAATACTAAATATCCCCTTAAGCATCCCTGATAAGTATATGCAGTTCCTTGATAACTCCTCAGTCCTTAATCTATGTTCCTTAGCTGCTTGCCTCAACTTACCTAATTTTCTGTATCCAGGCATCCAGTGCTTACAATCAATAACTAAAGAGTATCTGCTAACTACGTCGATACCCACTACATCAACCTCGAGCCTTCTCTTACCGAATCTTAAGTTATTAAGTACTTCCATACCGTATTCCTTAAGGAAGCCTAGAACCAGTGCTTCAAAATCTCTCCAGCTAAGGTAGGCCGATACTTTAAGTGGGTCAGAGCCTAGCGCTATAGCCTTTAGTGCTATAGGTACTAATGAATCCAGGCATACCACCTTACTACCTTCTAGTGACCTCTTAGTATTGAGTTTAAATTCCCTATTAACTATCTTCAGTAATTCCTCATACTCGTAATTACCACTTAAGTCAACACATCTATTATTCCTTGATAACTCATTAAGTAACTTACATAGGGACTCCCTAAGATGTACCGTGGAGTTACTACTCAGACCTATGGTAGCCCCACGACTCAGTTTTTGGGGGAACTCATCAGTGATCAGTGATCACCTCCTACATCATCGTCGCTTTATACCAAGCTATTACTCCCTAACGACTTTTTAATCCGCTAGTCCTCTTAGTAATTGTGAGTGGAGACCATGTCATCCACATCAGGTAGGTTGATCGCGTCTTTAAGCTCATTAAGTGATTGGATAGATATGCAGAAGAAGGCTTTAGAAATGTTTAAGGAGATTGATACGGGTGTTGATAAGGCTGATAGATTAGCTTTAGTACTAGCTATCAGACAGGCTTTCCAGCACATGATAAAGACTTTAAAGGCCTTTGACCAATGGCTTAACGATCCATTTATACTTAATTACGTAACTAAGGAGATGTTACTTGATGTTTGGTCAACGACTTACAAAATACTTAATGAGTTGCTTGAGCTTGATGTTAGGCATACACAAGCTGTTAAGGATCTAGCTGAGAAAATGATTAGAGAGGGTAAGTTACCACCAATGATTGAACTTAGGGAAGCTAGAACTAGCGAGGAGAGAGGTAGAAGGACGTTATTCCCACTGTAGTACGTCATAATTACCTATATTTTAATAGTATTAGTGATATTGTAGAGGGAATTTCTTAAATCTCCAACACAAGTAACATTGGAGAGTGTGTGATGCCTGAGGTATTTCGGGATGCGTACCTGTCGATAGTGAACTTCATAAATCACGCATTAAGGCACATTAGCGATTACGATATAGAGAAGTTTGTTGATACGATGGTTAAGGTTTACAGAGAAGGTAAGAAAGTACTAGTAATAGGTGCTGGCAGGTCAGGACTTGTCGGTAAGGCATTCGCTATGAGGTTGATGCATATAGGCTTCAACGTTTACGTACTAGGTGAAACGATAGTACCTGCCCTCACCAAAGGCGATGTAGTTATAGCCATATCAGGTTCAGGAAGAACCAAACTAGTGGTTACTGCTGCTGAAGTAGCTAAGGGATTAGGTGCTAAAGTAATAGCCTTCACATCATTTCCGGACTCACCACTAGCTAGGTTAGCTGACCTAGTAGTTAGGGTACCAGGTAGGACCAAGATAAGTCACGAGGATGACTACAACGTTAGACAGTTAATGGGTCTCTATGAACCGCTAGCACCGCTAGGTACGTTATTTGAGATTACAGTCATGGTTACACTAGACTCGATAATCTCCGAGTTAATGAGTAGGTTAGGGATGACTGAAGAGGATTTGAGGAGGAGGCACGCTAATATCGAGTAGGGATTAAGGTAGTGGTTAAGTCATATATTGATGCTTTAAGGAGGTTTAGGAAAGTATTAAGTGTACTCAAGTCAGTAAATGATGTTTCAGAGCTCAATAAAGAGAAAGTAGTTGAGCTAATTAGGAACCTACTTGAGGGGGTAATGATACTTAAGGAGGTTAATCCACCTACGTCACTAGACCTTACCAATGTAGCTGCTACAGCATTAGATAAGGGAGTAATTAACCCCGAACTATACGCCGACATAACTGAATTAAATGTAATCATTAACGCTAGCCGAAATATACATTCAGTAGGGAGAGTTAAGTACTTAAGTAGGAAGATCATTGAAAAGCTACTTAAGCTAGCTTCTGAGACCGATCCCTACGTTACTTTAGATGCCGATATATTCAGGTACTAAACCTAAAAGCTAGCTTTACCTTATAGATATAGGTCATAAACTTGCGTGGAGCACCTCCTCCCTACGTACCCCTTAGAGGACGTGTTATTAGGGTTGACGTACCTAGGATAGGTTATAGATGGTTCGGTACCGTAACGATTAGTGTTGAGGGTAAGGAAGTAACTTTACTAATGACAGGTACTGTAGCTCAGTGGCTTAGGAAGGGGGAAACAATCAGGGTTAAGTTCTATGAGGAGCCTAGATTAGTTAAGGATGCCTTAATAGCTACTCAAGAAACGTATGAGTTAGATAGGTTATGGGGTAATGAATACGTTAGGGTATGGCCTCCCTGGAGTAGGAAGTATAGGCTAAGTAGGTACGACCCTCTAAACACCTCGGTTGTTTACGAATACCACATATTAGCGCGTGAAGCAACTACGGAGTCTGACTTCATGGAGATAGTACAACTTGAGCAGTACCACTACGCTAGTAAGGAGGAGTTGGTAGCTATTTGGAGATGCCCGATATGCGGTAGATATGCCGAATCTAATGTACAGCCTGAATGCCCAACACATAAAATACCTATGAAGCTTCAGGAGATAAGGGGCTCACTACCCTCATCTAGGTTCTTAATACTTGAGTTAATTGAAAGAAAGGAGTTCGAGCCTAAGGTAGTTGGTTACGCACGAATAGATACTCCAATACCGTTAATGAGCAGGAGGTTACCTGACGGAAGCATAGAGAGGTTAATTAGGGAGAAGTGGTTCCCCAAGGACTGGTTCCACCCCACTTACTGGCCTGAGGCATACTCAAGAAGGTCTGAGTTACTTAGTAGGTATAGAGAGTTGCTTAGGATCTACGGCTCTAGGAAGTTAGCTAGGGCAGTACTTGGTGAGGAGGTTAGTGGAGAGGCACTAGCTAGGGCTAACACAGCCGCAGCGAGGATTGCTAGAGTTGTTATACACCCTGACTATAGGGGTGATGGTTTAGGAGTATTAGCTGTTAAGGCAATAATTGATTGGGTTCGTGAGCGTAGAGTACCTGAGATGAAGCGTAGGAAGCACGTCATTGAGGTAATAGCTCAGATGGCTAGGTACAACCCGTTCTTTGAGAGGGCAGGGTTTAAGTACATGTGGGATACTGCCTCAGGAAGACCCGTACTGATGTACCCATTAACTGACGAGGCTAGGGAGAGGATTAATGAGTTCTTGAGTAAGGACCCCATAGCTCGTGAGCATGGAGGTAGGTTATACGTTAGTAGGTACGGTAAGGTTGAGCCCTTAGAAGGACCTATTAAGTTAATTAACGTGACTAAGAGGTACTCAAGCACCTTAGATGTTGAGAACCTACCTAAGGAGCTTCAGGAGATCCTTAAAGCTTTCGGTGTTGAGAGGAGGACCGTGGAGAAGTACGTCATTAGGGAGGCTAACTTAGAGATAGGACCTAAGGAAGTAGTTGTTGTTCTAGGGGCTTCAGGAGCTGGTAAGACAACACTACTTAGGCTAATCATCGGTGCCACTAAGAGTGATTCAAAGTACAGACCCGATGAGGGTGAGGTTAGGGTACCGAGTAACTTAAGAGTAGCTGCTTTACTCCCGGGTGAGTTAGAGCCTAACTTCGGTAATGAATCACTTCTTGAGCACGTAAGTGGTAAGGTTGGTGATGCGGCCACAGCTGTTGAGATACTTAATTCAGTTGGTTTATCTGATGCCGTATTCTACAGAGCTAGATTCTCCGAGTTATCAACTGGTCAGAAGGAGAGGGCTAAGTTAGCTTCGTTGCTAGCTGAGAGACCTAACTTATTAGTTATTGATGAATTCACAGCCCACTTGGACGTCGTTACGGCTAGGAGGGTTGCTAGGAGGTTAGGTAAGATAGTTAGGGAGGCAGGTATTACGTTAGTAGTAGCTACTAACAGACCTGAAGTAATAAGTGCTTTAGGTCCTGATAAGATAGTGTTCGTAGGCTACGGTAGAGTTACCGTGGTTAAGGGTTGACGTAATCTAATTTACCCTTAAGGAGTAGGTTAGTAGAGGATGATGAAAATCCCGACCACTCGGATACGTGAAGAAGCGGTGGCTGTCTGATCTAAGCTTTTATCCTTAGCCTAAACAATACTTAATGATAGGGTTGAAGCTAGGGTTTGAAGTTAGTGGTGAGTGGAGCAGGAGGTTAGCAGCTCTTACTTTACTAGCTAACGCTATTGAATCTCTCATTGCTGAATATGGATGTAGTAACGTATGCGTTATGGAGCCTAAAGAACTGAATGAGGTGATTCATGAAGACTTAGTACTTTGCTTCAGTAGTTGCGAGGAAGCACCTAGTAAGGGTTTCGAGCTTGATGAAATGAAGTCCTTAGGCTTAATACCTAAATACGAATTAGTCCCTTGTAATACATCAGTTACTAAGTGCATTAGTGAGGATGCCGTACTTAATTACGTAATTAAGTGCTTTGACTACATGATCTCGTATGTTAGGTCATATGCCTTAAGAACAGCTATTGAGGGTAGGGAATACATAGTAGTTACTCTAAAGAACGGAAGAGCCGCCCTCTTTGAAGGTGAGGAGGGTAGGGTTAGGTTACCTGATGTTGGTATAATAGCGTCGGCACATACGCATCCCCGAGGATGTATTCCATCCCCGCACGACATAAGGACATTAATTAATACATTATTTAATGGTGGGGTAGGCATAGCTATTACCTCAGTTGATTGCACATTAAAGATCGTTAGGTGCGGTCCCTTCACTGAGGATGACTTAATTGAATTACAGAGGTTCAGATCTGTACTGAGAAGGGGTGACTTAAGCCGTATTAGAGATGTTATTAAGAAAGGGGTTATAGGTAGGAATATAAAAGTTATTCTTAAGGTTGAGTAGGTATTTAAATCCACCCTCTGTACCTCATCGCGTTGTACAGTCTCTCTAACGATATTATTAACGCTGCGTCCCTCATAGTTAAGCCTTCCTTCTTAGTTCTTAATTCCTCAAATCTCTTGTAGACATTGAGGAAGTTCCTGACCATTATCTTCTCAAGCCTCTCTCTAGTCTCCTCCTCATCCCAGAAGAACCACTGTAGGTTCTCAACCCACTCTAAGTAACTCATAATTACCCCACCAGCATTTGCTAGGAAGTCAGGAACCACTATAGCACCGCGCTTGTAAAGCTCCTTCTCAGCTTCAGGTGTGGTAGGTCCGTTAGCTCCCTCAACTATTATCTTAGCCTTAACCTTACCTACGTTTTCAAGAGTTATTTGGTTCTCTAATGCGTCGGGACCTAATATGTCTGCATCAACGTATAATGCGGCTTTAGGATCAGGTATTTTCTCACCTCTTGGGTAGTTAATGACCTTACCTGTCTCCCTCTTTACCTTAATAGCTAATTCAATATCTATCCCCTCTGGGTCATAGACCGTGCCGCTAGTATCACTTATAGCTACTACCTTAGCTCCAAACTTAACTGACCAGTAGGCATGCCACTGACCCGTATTACCGAAACCTTGAATAGCTACTCTCTTACCCTCGAAGCCTCCTAAGTACTTATTAGCTGCTTCCCTACTCATTACAGCGCATCCAAACCCTGTTGCATATTCCCTTACTGGGTTACCCCATAGTACTGGAGGTTTAGCTGTGAATACTCCCGGTACGTTATAACCCTTTAACTTACTGAATTCGTCAACCATCCAAGCCATTACTTGAGGATTAGTACCTACATCCGGTGCTGGTATGTCTATGTGATCACCTATCAACGGTGCTATGGCTCTTGCGTAACCCCTAGACAAGCGCTCCAGCTCATTCCTAGATAATTTCTTTGGATTTACCCTAACAGCTCCCTTACCACCACCGTACGGTATACCTGCTAAGGAATTCTTTAGGGTCATTAGGGTAGCTAAGGCTATGTCATCCTCTAAAGTAACTTCTGGGTGGAATCTTATGCCACCCTTGTAAGGACCTAAAGCACTATTATGCTGTACCCTATACCCCTCAAAGACTTCTAACCTACCGTCATCCATTCTAACGGGTATCTTAACTATTAACACCCTCTCTGGCTTACTTAAGATCCTATATAGTTCCTCAGGAAATCCTCCTAATTCAATACCTCTCCTTAACTCCTTAAGTACGTTACTTAGGAACTCAGACACCATTTTCGTACCCACCACGTAAAATATTCAGTACCTATTTTAAATCTTAACCTTAATGTAAAAACAATTGTTTCAGAGATTTAAACTGATATAAACATGCTCACTTAACGACATATTCGCTAATTACCCTAAATAGATCTATAAAGTGATTGAGTGGATTCCTCTTATAGGATCTTAGTAAATTAATTACCTCATCATCCTTCACCACATTACTACATAGTTTACTAATTAATCTCCTACGTAGTAGTAGCCACGAAGCAACCCTACATACATTATGCCCAAACCGTAGTGATGCACTCTCTAAATCTATCACTCGAGCCATTAACCCCTCAGATATTATAATATGTTTCTCAGGTCTTGAAAGTTCCTTATGATCCACACTCCTAATGTCAAGCCATAGAGCTGATGTTAACACACTCAATGTTAGTAAGGATGCTTCAACGCAATTACTTAGCCTATCTACTAACTCACCTAACTCAATACCTCTAACGTACTCTCTAACAATCACGTCATCGGAGCAGTAATATACCTTAGGTGTGACAGGGTACCCTCTCTTCATTAACGTACATTCAGTAATTAACGAGTCAGTTTTCGAGTCTACTCTCCTAATTTTTATGGCTACTACGCCGTACCTTACGTGCCTTCCTAAAACGATTACTGAGGAATGACCTCGACCAACCACATTAACTTTCCCTAATCTTAAACTACCGTAGTTTATTAGTTCGGTAATACCGCATCTACTTAGTTCTGAGATAATTGACCTTACTCGCTCCCTACTATATCTAGGGTAGCTAAGTACTCTGTACCACTCATTACCTACGCTTAACTTAAGTTTCTCAGTCATTACTACCCAACTAAAAACGTATAATACCCCATCTAAATACCTATGGGGAGTTGTTGTGGGTGAGGTTAATCGTAAGTTCGCTAACTTACTAGTTAATTACTGCGTAGGTATTAAGAAGTTCGATGAGGTCCTTATTAGGGTCGGGATCGAAGCTTATGACTTCGTTAAGTACCTATGGAGGGCAGTTATTGAGAAGTGTGCATACCCTAGATTAGAGGTTAGAGACGATGAGTTAACGGAGATATTCTTTAGGTACTCACCTAAGGAACTACTAGAGTATTACTCTAGGATTAACGAGTATCTTATGGAGAATATAGATGTAATAATAACCGTGCTAGGTCCTAGACACTCCAAACCTTTAGTCGGTATTGACCCTCAGAGGATAGCCCTGCACTCAAGAACTAATAGGAAATTAACTGAGATATTCCTTAGGAGAGAGAGCGAGGGTAAGTTAAGGTGGGTAGTGACTGCCTACCCCGTACCTTCACTAGCACAGGAAGCTGGTATGAGCTTAATAGACTACAGGGAATTCGTGTTTAAGGCCCTTAAGCTACATACTCGAGATCCCATTAAGGAATGGATGAGGCAGGCTGAGTTCCAGGATAGAGTAGCTAACTTACTCAGTAAGGTTGATGAGCTTAGGTTCATAGGTAACGATACGGACCTCCTACTTAAGGTTGGAGGTAGGACTTGGGTGAATGATGACGGTAAGAACAACATGCCTGGCGGTGAGGTTTTCTCAGCGCCTCACGAGGATAGCGTTGAGGGTGTAATAACATTTACGTACCCAGCAATTTGGAGTGGTGTTGAGGTTGAGGGTGTTAGGTTAAGGTTTAGTAGGGGTGTAGTTACTGAGGCTAAGGCTGTTAGGGGTGAGGAATTCCTTAAGAAGATCTTAAGTACGGATGAAGGAGCTAAGAGAGTCGGTGAGGTAGCGTTCGGTCTTAACTATGACATAACTAAGTTCACTAAGTCAATACTGTTCGATGAGAAAATAGGTGGTACGATACATATAGCACTAGGTTCTGCATACCCGAAGACCGGAGGTAAGAATAAATCATCGATCCACTGGGACATGATAAGAGATATGAGGGATGGTAAGGTATTGGCTGACGGCGATGTGATTTATGAGAACGGGAGGTTCGTAAGGGAAGTAATATGATTAGGGTAGGTATAGTAGATACTACATTCGCTAGGGTTGATATGGGTAAAGTCGCTGAGGAAGTAATTAAAAGAGAATTACCGAGTGCTAAAGTAATTAGATATACCGTACCAGGCATTAAGGACATACCCGTAGCTGCTAAGAAACTTATAGAGGAGTTCGGATGTGAGGGAGTAATAACTCTTGGGTGGGTTGGTAAGACCCTAACCGATAAGCTATCCTACGTAGTATCTAGTATGTCGCTACAGTTAGTTCAGCTCCTAACTAATAAGCATGTAATAGATGTGACCGTGCATGAGGATGAGGCTGAAAGCGATGAGGAATTACTGAGGATAGCAATTGATAGGGCATCAAAGCACGCACGTAACTTGGTAATACTACTTACCAAGGGTGGTGAGGGACTTAGGAGATATGCTGGTAAGGGTCTTAGGCAGGGGTACCCAGATATAGGACCTATAAGAGAGTAACTTGGTTATGAATGTTGAGTAGGAAGATAGTTAAGTACAGATTTAATATTGATTTAGACCTCTCAATGTATCCCAGCTTTGCCTCAGTAATGTTTAAGAGAATAAGCCGCAATACTTGGGTTAAGTACTGGGGTGTAGGTAGGGGTACGGTAATCTACGTACGTAATGGTGAGTTAATCTGCGAGGGTAACATATGTGATGATGAAGAATTAATTAAGTTATGGTGCGGTGCTTGGTATGATCCAGTAAATATGCTTAAGCGTATAGGGCTACGTAATGAAGTAAGGGATTTAATTAAGGAATTAATGATGTGCCTTAAAGGTCTCAGATTAGTGATCAACCCCATAGAGAGGCTACCTATATTACTCGCCACGTTCTTATCTAGGAGAACTGATTACCACTTAAATGTGATTAAGTGGGTTGAAAAAATATTAACTAAATGCTTAAGTAGGGACCTCAACTTAAACAGGGAGTGTTTACTAGAAGTTGGTAGTAGTTATCAATTAAAGCAATTAAATGAAGTTCTAGATTCATTAGAAAGTATTGCTGGATTAAATACTTTAGATCATCCTTGGAGAATAAGGGGTAAATTACTTAAAGTTAAGTACGTAGGTCCTAAAGTAGCCGACTCTTACCTACTCTTCACAACTACATCCGGATTATTTACACCCTCCGACATTCACTACCTGAGATTTCTGAAGTACACAGGATTAATTAATTACCTATCTAGTAAAGGGTTACTAATACCCAATAAGCACTTATGCTTAAGGTATGGACCTGAATGTAATAGATGTTCCTTAAGTATTAGGTGCTTAACAGGACAGAGCATACACTTATTTGGTGAATTAAGTGGCTATGTACAAACTATGGCTTATGTTATTGATAAATTACTTAGTAATAGAGCTTCTTACCTAAGTACCTACTTAGTACGCATTAAGTGGTGCATTGAGAAGGTATTAATGAATTACTTAAGTTCTAAGGTAGGCAATAGTGACACCTAAGCTTACTGAGTAAAAACTATCGTTATATCATTTCCTTAGGTATGTTATTAGGTGTGAAGTACTTCTTGGGTACTAATCCGTACCTTCTTAATAACTTCTTCACATGATCATACATGATCACGTATTCCTCATCCAGCGACTCAACGAACTCCTTACTAATACTCCTCAGTAACTTGATCAGCTCCTCATAACTTTCTTTATTTGAGAAGCTAAGCATTACTGCTGGATAGACCTCATCACCTGGTCTTAATCCGTAATTAACTAGGTTCTCTAATGCATTAATCTGTACCCACCAGTACTTACCGTTAGCTCCTGTCAGTAGCTCGAACTCCTTAGGTGATGCACCCTTAATTGATATCCTAATCTCTATACCATCATTACTGAAGGAAGCTAGTTCTTTAGCGTAGTCCTTCCTCATCCCTATCAGTAACCCATTAGTTTCTATAACTACCTTAACCCCGTTCTCTATTAGCTCTTTAGTAACTTTAATCATATGATTAAAACCTATCGTTGGTTCACCACCACTTAATCTAGCTTGCTTCAATCCATACTTACGAGCTAAAGCTATTAGTCTAGATGCTACCTCATGCGGACTTAAGAACATTACCTTATCTTTAAGTAGTTTAAGTCCCCAAGTAAAGTAGTATGCCCAGCAAAACCTACACCTAAGGTTGCATCCGATAACATCACCTGTAACGATACCCCCATACCACCTATCCCTCCTAAATCTAAAGTAAGCCCTTAACTCCTCACCGCCCTCGATCCTAATTACCTCCTTAGTAACTTTATTGAGGAGGTCGATAGGGTCATACAATCTTAACACCTTCATGGACCATTCTTTCTAATTCATGAATAATTAAGTCCTTATATTTCATGATTAGCTCCTCATTAGGGAAGTTGTAGAGTTCCTTACCAGGCACCTCATTATAAAAGGGTCTATTACAGTAAGGACACCCCCGAGTTAATAGTAGCTCCCTTAGGAAATCACTATCGTACGAGATAAAGTCCCTCTTAACAAATGCCTTTCCTCTACTTACTAGTAAGAAGTCACTCGGGTTATGACCGTCGTAAATTAACTTAGTAATTAATTGAACTAAGCGGTAGTACATTATGTTAGGATAGTTACGTAAACTACCTAATTCAGTACCTTTAATTGGTGTAAAGGCGAAGAGTGCTACATTAGCATTTAATGACTTAATACGGCGTATAGTATCTATTAAGTCGTTAATACCCTCACCTAAACCTACTATCAAATGTACCGTTACGTTCCAGTCACCAAATACCTTTACCGCTTCATGAATGAATCTCCAGTACTTCCTCCATGTGTACGGCTTCTTAACTTTCATAAATAACTCCTTACTTGATGCGTCAAGACCTACTCCTAAGTGATCGACGCCGTGACTAATTAATTCAATGAGTACGTTCCTAGGTACTGGCGTAATGGCTGTTGATATATGTTTATTAATGCTTGATATATTTAACAATATATCAACTAACTCGTTAATGAAATCCCTCTTAATCACTGTTTGAACGCATACTCTCCTTAACATACTACAATGAGGTAGTTTCTTACTAATGACGTCTAGGTCCACCTCAGGCCAGATGACTCTAGAGAGTAGGTCTCTTCTTGATCTGGAACTACGTGATTGCGGACAGTAGGTGCATGAAGCTGAACACCCATTTATGCTGTATTGCAGTAAGTAAGCTGTTGTTGGTAATGCGTCACAAAGGCAGTTAGTTATACCTAGAGCCACTAACGTACCTAGAGATGCCCTAACCTTCAGTAACGCTCCCCCCAGTGTAAATAACTCACTAGAAAGTTAGTTTAAGTTAATCCTTCAGTAAACACTACTGACTCTATGCATTTTAAGGCACCTTGGCAATAAGGTATTGGGTTAGTTGCTTGGGCAGGATTAGGATGAGGTTAATAATCGATAACGGTCATAACGGTGCCTTTAATATGGCGTTAGATGAGGCTATGCTTATCTTGAGATCCGTTAATGCTATACCCAATACCTTAAGACTCTATGTATTCAAGCCATCAACCATAACTATAGGTTACTTCCAATCATTAAGCCAAGTAGTTAATATCGATTACGTACGTAGTAAGGGTATACCAGTAGTTAGGAGACCTACTGGAGGTGGTGCCGTATACCATGATGAGTTTGGTGAAGTAACTTACTCATTGGTTTTGTCTGAGGATCTAATACCTAAGAATATTGAAGAGTCGTTTAGGGTCATTACTGAGGGCGTTGTTAGGGCTATTAGGTACTTAGGAGCACCTGCTGAGTTTAAACCATTAAATGACGTAGTCATTAACGGTAAGAAGGTTTCTGGACAGGCTCAATTGAGGAGGTTGGGTGTTGTTCTGCAACACGGTACCTTGATGTACAATACTGACTTAGATGTCTTATGTAACGCCTTAGCACCTCCTGCCCCTAAGTTAAGGGAGAAAGGCATTAAATCCATTAGGGAGAGAGTAACGACAGTATCTAATTATTTAGGACGTAGGATTAGTAAGGATGAAGTAATTAAGGCTTTAATTAAGGGATTTAGTGACGCATTAAATGCTGAGCTAGTGCCCTCTAAACTAAGTGATGCTGAACTAGTACTAGCTAGGTCTTTAAAGTGGAAGTATACCTCTCATGGGTGGAATTACTTAAGACCTTAGAGAGTGTTAAACATGATTGAATTTAGTAAAAGTTTTAAGAAGCCCCAAGGTAAGTTACTTAATCTAGTAGTTAGAGTAAGTAATGACTGCATCATTAAAGACTTAGTTGTAAGCGGTGACTTTTTCGCATATCCTCCGGAGAATATAGATGAACTGCAGAGTAGGATTAAGGGCTTTAACGTATGTAGTGAGGAAATTCTTAAGCAGGTAATTAAGGTCTTAAGCAACACAGTATTGGCTGGTTTAGAATTAAGTGACTTCTTAAGTACTTTAAGGGAGGTACTTAATGAAGGGTGCAGACGTTGCAGGGAAGGGGTATCCAAGTAGTTGCTTTCGATATGGATGGTGTATTAACTGTCAATACGTCATCGTGGGAGTTACTACATAAGTGCATGGGTACACACCCATCGTTGAAAGCTTGTAGATTTTCTGAGGCTTTCCTTAGAGGCTTAATAACTTATGAAGATTGGATGAGACTTGATTTAGAGATAATGATGAGTAGCTACGGAGGATCAATAAATATTGGTGAATTAAGGAGAAGGTTAATCAGTAATCTTAAGCTCGATCCTGATGCTAGGTACGTTATTAATAAATTAAGAAGTGCCGGAGTTAAGGTATACATAGTGAGTGCTGGCATTGATGTAGTAGCTAAATATCTAGCGAGTGAGTTAGGGCTTAGTAATGATGAAGTGTTCGTTAATAAATTAGTTAGTAAGCATGATGGTGACTTAATGCCTTATGGGGTAGGTATAGTCAATCCCTTGAGAAAGTACGAAATCCTAGAAAGAATATCGCATTTATTAAATATACCATTAAGCGATTTCGCGTATGTAGGTGATACCTCATGGGACCTAAACGCCTTTAGAGTTGTGGGGTACCCAATACTGTATGTTAGGGACTTAATGCGTAGGTTCGGACATAGTGATGAAGAAGAGATTCACAACATCTTAATTCCTGGTATGGTAATAATAACGAAGTTATCTGAGTTAATTGATATTATCGAGAAAGTGAATGATACTAAGCTTTAATAGTCTTAGGGAATAAATACAGTTTCCCATTACTTACACTACAGCATGAGTAAATCACTTCGCAATTATACTTCTTTAATAACCTACTATACGGAATAGCTACCCTATCAACTAGCCCTAACCTAATAACTACTTCATCATATTTCCTACGGAATGAATGAGGTCTCATACATCCAAGTGATAACGTTCTAAATAATCTCCTCGCTTCCTTAAGTACCTTAAGGAAGCGCTGAAAATCCTCACGGCTAAATACCTGCCTTAACTCATTACGTATTTCAATTAGTAATACCAGAAAATTAAGTCCTAAGTTACGTAATTCATTAATCATCTTTAACTCATCACTAATTAAGGAGTACTTAGAGTTAAGTATTATGTGAGGCTTTAAGAAATCCTTACCACCTAAGGAGATCGCGTATTCGATAGTGTCTATGTAATGTTTGACATTCTTCCCCTTAACTCTCTTGTAATATTTTATGAACGCATTACTAGGAGGTACTTCAAAGTCTATGTAGTCTATACCAGACTCCCAAGTGATCTCAATTAATTCCTTAGGTGCTACACCTAAATGAATTGAAACTACAGTATCTGGGTGATCCTTCTTAAACCTCTTTACAATCCTTAACTGCTCCTTGCTAATTATTAAGTAACCATCTTTCGTGAAACCTCCGCTAAGTAGGAACCCCCTGCACCCCCTCATGTAATTAGTACTTAATATATTCATTAATTTACTAGGTGTTGACGCGTCCTCCATAAATCTTATGAACCTACCTCCGCAGTAAGGGCAATTTAATTCGCAGTATTGACCACTTAGGCTTAAGGGTATGTAGTACTTACTAGGTATGAAGAACTTCAAATCTACCGCCTCATTAGTAAGTAACCAGTTTTTAAAGCCTTTAATGAGTCCTCGACATACTTACTAGGTAGTACGTGAATTACTGCTTCACTAGCTACTCTGATGCTTAGTAAGTTGGACGCAGATAGAAATGCCCCTAATAACACCATGTTTAATGTTCTAGGATTACCTACTCTTTTGATCGCTTCATCAGCATCTACAATTACTAAGTTATCACGTAGTACGTGCTTTAACCTAAGTATCACATCCTCCTTACGTAGTCTTAAGTAATCATCCCTACTCATAAATGGTGGCTTAAGTACTGAAGCCACTAATGCCTTACCATCAAGTCTTAAGTAATGCACATTTCTTAAACTTTCTAGTAACTCTAGACCTATTAGGTAATTAGCTTCATTATACCCAAAAGTAGGTGACCGCACCTCATTACCTAACCTAACGAAGCTCTTAACTGAGCCGTACCTCTGCGACATCCCTAAAGACTCGCCAACTCTTACGTTATAGCCCTCCAGTACGGCCGCGTAGGCTAGTACTCTAGCAAGTGTATGACCTCCCTGCCCACCTACTGAGGCTATTAATATATTAACTACCATACTCCCTAGCCTCCTTAACTATCGCGTTGTACTTACAGAACATACTACATAAGTTACAACCTACACAATCTGTAGGGTCTATCCTAGCCTTGCCCTCGCTAGTTAGGTGTATTGCTGGGCAACCAGTAACTAACACACACGTACCGCATCCCACGCATTTAGAGCTATCTACTCTACAGTAGCTAGTTAACTTACCTAATCTCTTAGCCATTAATGCGCATTCCCTAGAGGCTATTATTACCTTAACACCACTAATACCTAACATACGCTTAATCTCCCTCTTCATCTTATCTAGGTCGTAAGGATCGATTACGGATACTGCACTAACGTTAAGTGACTTAACTATATTGAGTATTGATACGGGATTAGCTTTCCTGCCGCTCTCTGTTATACTCCATGAAGGGGTTGATTGATGACCTGTCATGGCCACGACCGAATTATCTAGTATTATTACGAGGAGATCTACCCCCTTATGCACCGCTTCAATCAGTGGTTGAATGCCCCCATGGAAGAATGTTGAGTCACCTATAGTAGCTATTACGTGGCCTTTAATTCCCGATACCTTAATACCCATACCTATAGATATGCTAGCTCCCATACTATGCTCAACCCATATAGCTCTTAAGGGGGGATTAACGCTTAATGCATAGCAACCTATATCACCTATAATAGGTACTGAGGTCTTACTAAGTCCTAACTCTTTCAATGCCTCAATCAATGCTATGTAAGTGAACCTGTGAGGACATCCCGGACATAATGGGGGAGGTCGAGGCGGTACGTCACTTGCTTCATTACTACTCACTTGAGGAGGTATTAACTCCTTAATCACGGCTATTACCTCTTCATCAATATTAGCTATACTTAAGGTCCTCACTAACGCATTAATCACTAAATCCATACTTAACTCACCCTCATAAGGCATTATCCCTTCCTCCTTACCTAGGACTTTAGTATTTAATGAGTAAGTAGCTACTACGTTCTTAACTGCGTCCTCAATGAATGGATCGAGCTCTTCAATAACTAATACTACATCCTTATCCTTAATGAAGTCTAATATTGCCTCCTTAGGCGTCGGGTATACCACGTTTAACTTTAAGACACTCAGTACCTTACTTAGGTCCTTAACCCTGCTCATTAATTCAGCGATATACTCGAAAGCTATGCCCTCGGTTACTATACCTATCTCACCATTACCTAATACACATTCCTTAAAGTACTTACTATACTTATCTAAGAACTCCATAAGCTTATTGTTTAGCCATCTATGGCGTTCTAGATTCCACTTCATACCAGCCCTAACGTACCTAGGCGGGTCATACGTGATGCCTTTAAACTTAACCGGCTCTCTTAATTTACCGAGTACTACATCAGCTATTGTATGATTGACTCTAGTCGTCGTCCTTAATATTATAGGTAACCCCACCTCCTCGCTAAGCTCTAGTGAATCCCGCGTGAAGTCCTTAGCTTCCTGAGGATTTGAAGGGGATATCATAGGTAATTTCACTAACTTACTTATCCATCTACTATCCTGCTCAGTCTGCGTTGTGTGTGGGCCGGGGTCATCAGCTACTAAGATCACTAACCCGCCGTTAGTACCCGCGTAAGCAGCTGATACTATGGGGTCTAAAGCAACATTAAGCCCGGGTGCTTTCATAGTAACTAATGACCTAGCGCCAGCCATCGATGCGCCGAAGGCTACCTCAAAAGCTACTCTCTCATTAACTGCCCACTCAACGTATAGGTCTAGTTCCTTACCGAACCTATGTAGAGTCATAATTACTTCACTTGATGGTGTTCCTGGATATCCTGTCACGACGTAAACACCACCCTCTAGTGCTCCCCTGGCTATGGCTTCATTACCCATGAGAGCGATACGCGTATTTTCAGGTGCTTTTAGCGGGTTTACTTCCCTTAAGCAACTACCCATTCGCACAACCTCCTGGATTTGTCTATGTAAGAATTTTACTTTGTAAGTAAAAGATTTTTATTTGATTCATAAATATTATTCAGTATTTAAAGAATATCTTCTAAGAAACTTAGCCCTGCTCTGTAGGGCCTTGAATGCTTTAGTCATGTTATTAATTGAAGTCACTACGGGCAACTTACTTGATATACACTTAATCACTTCTTCCTTCCACCCACCCTCATAGTAGACCACCGTAGGTATACTGACTTCACTCACAGATCTAAAGTCCCTACATATACTCTCCTTAGTATCTAGGGCAGTCGGTACGTATAGGAATAGTAGTAGGTCGTAGGTACGCTTTAATTCATCGATGCCTGCTACTTTAAGCAAATCAATTAGCCTACTATCACCGCCGAAATCTAGAGGATTCCTACCCGTAGGTTCCTTACCTACTACACTAACTAATTCCTTAAGTAACTCCTTAGGTGGTTTAGGTAATGAAGCACCTTCATGCTCTAAGTGGGATACAGCCAATATACCTAGGCCGCCTGAATTAGTCACTACTAAAACTCTGTTACCGCGGATTGACTTGATCCTCCTAAGTACTTCAGTAACTTCACATGCTTCTTGCAGATCCGAAGCTACGTAGGCACCGCATTGTTTCATAGCTCCTAAGAATACCTCGTAACTCCCTGAGAAACCTCCAGTGTGTGATAGGATGGCTTCTGAGCTTACTTCACCCCAGCCACCCTTAATCACTACTAAGGGTTTCCTCTTGCTAAGTTCCTTCGCATTTATCATGAATTCCTTACCACTCCTAAGCCACTCTATATACGCGATAACTGCTTCAGTATCATCATCTTGTAGGGCATATCTTAATACTTCATTAATGTCTACATCACACATATTACCTAAGCTAATCATGAAAGAAGGACCTGATGAGAGCTTAGAAAGTATGTATGATATCGCGCCACCAACAGCACCGCTTTGTGTTGCTATACCTACTTTACCGCTACTTACTATGACTTCAATACTAGCATATAACCTTAACTTACTTAGGAATATACCTGCTGAGTTCGGTCCTACTATTCTTAAGTAAGGACCTGCGCGACTAATTAACTCATTTTCTAGATTCTCCTTACCCGCTTCCTTAAATCCAGATGTTATAATTACTGCTAATTTGCATCCTACCCTACTTAATTCGCTAATTACCTTAATTACCGCCTTAGGAGGTACTGCGATTACCGCCATGTCGGGTGCTTCAGGTAATTCACTTACGCTTGACCAGCACTTAATACCGAGTACTTCCTTATACTTAGGATTTACTAGGTATACCCTACCCTTGAAGCCGTACCTCATTAAGTTAGTAAGTATTACATTACCTATCTTCCCCTTCTTAGGTGAAGCACCTACTATCGCAACCGAATGTATTCCTTCCTTAATTAAGTCAGTTAAGTCCACGTAACAGCACCTAGAATTAGTGAGGGGTTAAACTAAATTAGTACGTAAGACTGCTTAGAGGTAAAGCTTTATCTAGTAATTACTTAATAATACATGAAGGTGTAATAATGGAGTTTCTTCCCGTAACTTGGGAGGAAATCCATGAAAAGTCCCTTGAGCTCGCTGTTAAAGTTCTAGAGAGTGGATATAGACCCGACGTTATCATTGGTATCTTACGTGGTGGATACATCATTGCTAGGATAATAGCTGATGCATTAAATATTGATGAATTAGGTATTGTTGAGGTTAAGTTTTATAAGAGTGTTGGTGAGAGAGCCGAAAGACCTATAATTACTCAACCATTAGTTATTGATGTTAGGGGTAAGAAGGTACTTATAGTTGATGACGTTGTTGAGTCAGGAAGGACATTAGAGATAGTTACTGAGCAAGCTAGGTTAAGGGGTGCTAAGGAGGTTAAGGTAGCTGCTCTTTTCTTTAAGCCGCGATCGATAATAATACCTGACTTCTACGCGGTTAAGACTACTAAGTGGATAGTGTTCCCATGGGAGTTAGGTGAGTTGTTCCGCATATATAACATCAGAGACTTACAGGAGGCAAAGGAATTACTTAGGAAGATAGGTTATGACGTTAAGGACAAAATAGTTGATGGAGTCATTAAGTCAATAAAGCTAGAGAATACACGTAGTGAAGAGTAACTTACATTCGTACCTAGGGAATTGAAATCATGATGCCAAGATGTCATTAATTAAATGTACGTCCCTGGTTTTAATATCGTTAATGACTTAACTCTCGCTTTAGCACTTATGAATGAGCCTATCTTGTGGTACTCCCTTCTCCTCTTATATTCCTTAATTACCTTAATACCTATTCCTTCAGACTCTACAAGTAATTTCGTAAATACTTGAGGTTCTATAACAGCTTCTCTACCAACTACGCTATAGCCTAGGAATGAGCCCCTACCTATAGTTACTGACTCACCTATGTAAGACCACGTTACTTCTGCGTATGAGCTAATAACTGAGTTACGCTCAATTGACGTGTAGGGTCTTATGAATGTATTAGCGCCTACGAATACTTCTTTACCTATGTACGCCGGACCCTTAATTATTGCGTAATGGTCTACTTCAGCACCTTCATCAATAATTACTGGACCCTCAATAACTGCAGTAGACGCTATTTTAGCGCTTGATGATATCAATGATGCCTTCCTCATATTGAGTATGTAATATATTGCTTCTAATATGTCCCAAGGATAGCCTACGTCGACCCACCACCCACTCCATATAGATGCTATTAACTTACCTCCCTTACTTAGGTAATTCCTAATTGCCTTGTCTAATGCTTCCTCCTCCTCGATTAGATCCACTATCTCTTTATTAAGTATTGATATACCTCCGAAAGCGTAGTAACCTTCTAAATGCTTACTTGGTTTTTCGATGAATTCCGTAATGAAGTTTCTTCTATTAACCTTAACTGCCCCATAAAGCCTTACATCCATCTCGGGAACTACCATGAGTACGGGACATCCGTAACTATAGAACGCATCTACTAACGAATTTATGGCTGTACTAGGTACTAGGGTATCGCCGTAAATTAGTATTGCTCCCTTACTTAATTCCTCCTTAGCCGATAATACGGCACCAGCTACTTCCTTACCTACCTGCTCCTTAACAGTTATTGATAGTACTCTTGAGTACTTCTCCTTAAGGTATGCGAAGTAACTAGGTTTATCAGTAACTAAGGTTATGTCCCTAATACCAGCCTCAATTACAGCATCTAGCACGTACTCAATCACCGCCTTACCAGCTATACTTAAGAGTGTCTTAGGCAGACCTCCACTTACTCTCGCTAATCCTTTTCCAGGACCTCCAGCTAATATGACCGCTCTCATGTAAATCACCTAAACAACTGTGACTGTCTTAGCTAGGTTCCTAGGCTTATCTGGGTTGTAACCCCTAGTTACCGATGTGTAATACGCGACGAGTTGATAAGGTATTATGTACGCTATAGGGGCCACGTAAGTATTTAATGAAGGCATTACGAATACATCATTAAGTAACCTAATTACCTCCTCCTCACTACTAGGTACTACACCTATGGTCCATGCATACCTAGCCCTCATTTCCTCAATATTACTCTTAAGTAACTCACCATCGTCCTTACTAAGTACCGTAAAGAATACTGGAAAGCCTTCCTCAATAAGTGCTATGGGTCCATGCTTGGATTCTCCCGCAGGGTAGGCTTCAGCGTGAATATATGCTATTTCCTTGAGCTTCAGCGCCCCCTCCATAGAGGTAGGGAGCCCTAACCCCCTACCTAGGTAGAACGCTGATTGCTTACGTGATAACCTACGAGCTAATTCCTTAGCTCTTGCTTCATGAACTGATATTACCCTAGATACTACATCTGGAATCTCCCTTAACGACGCTTTTATCGAGGATACCTCATTATTACTTAGTACCCCCCTATACTCACCTAGCTTAGTAGCTAAGTAGATGAGGGTAACTACTTGAGTTGTGAAAGTCTTAGTAGCTGCAACACCGATTTCAGGACCTGCTCTTGTGTATATACTTATGTCGGATTCCCTAGGTATTGCTGAGTCAATAACGTTTGATAATGCTACTACGAAGGCTCCTCTCTTCTTAGCCTCCCTAACAGCTAGTAAGGTATCTATGGTTTCCCCAGACTGACTAACAGCTATTACTACGTCATTACTACCTAACCCCTTAATGAACCACCTAGCCTCAGAGGATATTATAGCTGATGACCAAGTACTTGCTAAGTTACTTATCGCTAAAGCACCAAGGAGTGAAGCATGGTAGGAAGTGCCTGCACCTACTAGTATTACTTTATCAGCTCTTGAAATAACCTTGACTACATCATTAATTACCTCAGAAATACCAGCTAATGTCTGTGCAAGAGCTATTGGTTGCTCATGTATCTCCTTAAGCATAAAGTGCGGGTAACCACCCTTCATAGCCATTTCAGGGGACCACTCAATAATTCTTACCCTATAGCTGTAGTCAGTAGGTACTGCCTTCACCTCAATACTGCCCAAGGAACTCAATTCACTTAATTCGTAATGCTTAAGTAACCTCTCAATGAGTACTGAATCACCAGTTACGTACCCTACCTCATCATCCATAAGAACAACTACTTTCCTAGTGTAAGGTAGGAACGCTGGTATGTCGCTAGCTAAGTAGTTACTACCTTCACTAAGACCTATAATTAATGGCGACGTCTTCTTAGCGAAAAATACCCTATCAGGTACCTCCCTATCTATAGCTACTATGGCGTAAGTACCTCTGAGTAATGATACTGCTGCTTTAAAGGCCTCATAGGTTCTGTATCCTAATTTCTTAAACTCCTCGATTAAGTGAGGTATGACCTCAGTATCAGTTTCCGACCTAAATGTGTGTCCTCTCTTAATTAAGTACTCCTTCAATTCTAGGTAGTTCTCTATAATACCGTTATGAGCAACCGCTATAGATTCGTTACAGTCCGTATGTGGATGTGCATTACGGTCGCTTGGTGGTCCGTGGGTAGCCCATCTAGTGTGTCCTATACCTACTAACCCATCAAATAAATCAAATCCTAACTTACTACTTACTTCATCTATCATTCCCTTTGACTTCCTAACTACTAATCGCTTATCATGAGTTATTACCGCAAAACCTACTGAATCATATCCTCTATACTCAAGTCTCTTTAGCGAATCCTTAATAATTACACCTAATCTCTCACCCGACTTACTCGCTAACCTAACAACCGCGATGATACCGCACACTATATACACCTTCCCTACTAAAGTATTATGGTTAAGTAAGGGTGATATACTTAACTTACTTAATTCTAAAGTTAAGTATAGTTGTTTCTAAGTGACGTACTCGCTATTAACCTGCCGACATCGTAATGGCCAAGTAATGGTTCTGATGTCCTAAATAGTGAAAATCCTGACCTTATGGCCGCTGTCCTCAGTAAGCCTACACGGTCTTGAGCTAACTCAAGTATTGGTATGAATTCCTTAGGCACGTCAAGAAACTCGAGATACTCGCGCTCACTCCTGAAAACAACTTTAGTATTTGTTAATTGAATCACTATCTTATGTACATCCTTGGGTGAGTGCGTTGAGAATATGAGGCCTAAACCTTTAGACCTACCTAACCTAGCTACCCTTGATATGAAGTCAGCTAGCAACTCAACCTCCTCACTACTTGTCCCTTCAGACGGGAAGAACCTATGTGCTTCATCAAGGATCACTATGACGGGCCTGTCACCGCTACCTGACTTCTTCCACGCGTAGAGTTCCCTAAGGAATTCATATGCTATCATATTAAGTACTAGGAAATGAGCTCCCCTCTGTGATGCATAGTCTAAATCAAGTACTATGGGACCTACGTAATTCCTTACTAATTCTTCAGCCTTAGGTATACTTAAGGAAACTCTATTGCCGTTAAAGTTCATCCTAACATCAACTTCCTCTGAACTAGCTATGAAGTTTAGTGCGCGCTCTATATTCTCCATAGTACCTCTATGTATCTTCAATGTACGCATAATCTCATCACTCCTTTCCTGAAATACCTTGTATAGGTACGTGAAGTTATTTATACCACCAACCACCGACTCTAAGTAACCAATGACATTCCTTAAGAAGACCTTAGCCTGCCTTGAAAATAATGGGAATATCTCTAGGTGGTCCCTTAATTTAACGTAACTCAGTGATATAGGTATGACCCTTACTCTAGCTACGTAGTTATTAATACGTACTTTCACATCAGTAGCTACTGAGCCATCTCCTAGTACCTCCCTTCCGTCAATACTTACTCTCAACTCCCTACCATGGAAGTACTTCGCTATGTTAGCTAATCTATTAATCACGTACCTAATAGAGAATTTATCGATATCACCGTCACCCTTCCTAGCAGGTACTAGAACAGTAACTGATCTAGGATAATATTTAAGGAACTCTTTTTCGCTTCTCACAAACACCCCGGAATCTAATGGTAACCTAGGCGGTGGTAGCACTACCTGCGTATAATCTCCTGCGGCATCAATAGCAATTAAGATGACCTCTCTCCATGACTTAATTAATGAGTACATTAGATTCTTAACGAATGTAGTCTTACCTGAACCTGTGGTTCCTATGATTAGTAAGTGCTTAAAGAACTCGACATAAGGGAGTTTTAAGGGTACGTTACCCTCACCTACAGTAGTTACTCCTGTATGTAAGTAACCTATAGTAACCCCCTCCTCAGGAACTCCTATTAATCTAGCAAGTAAATTACTGTCCTTAGGTATAACTACGGGTGATTGAGGCTCTATAGCTGATCCGAAAGGCTCACCCGTTTCAGTTAGTAGAGGTGTTGTCTCTATAACTGTATTAACTAAGAGTCCCTCAGGATCAGGCTCAAGATTCAGTGCTGGTGATATCTGAAGGTCAGTTACTGCGTCATATCTACCTATGGCCGTGATCCTCAACCCTATAGCCTTAAGTGTCCTTATGTCCACAGTAACTAGGTAATTGCCTATGCATATCTTATCACCTAGTGAGTAGTACATCTCAGGATTTACCTCAACATACACTAAGTAATTATCTCTCTGCACCCTGGATGGTACCCTCCTACTAACGACGCCGATTAACTCACCTAATTTTCTGGCCTTAGTAAACGCAACCTCAATATTCCTACGTATTTTATCAACTAAGTTACTCCCACTCAATAACAACACCTCCATAGAACATGGGTATGCCTTTAACCTTTAGAAGAGCACTTATTGATTTAGCTATAGATGATGTAATTCTCTTACTAACTCTATCAGCTTGATGCAGTATATATGGTACGGGCAGGCCCGCCCTTAATGAACTGTAAGCTACGTATGATAGAACCTCATCTATGTAGTTAAACTTATTAACCGCATCTTCAAGTAGTTCAATCCTAAGTAGCGTTATTGACCCTAAGTAAGTGGTTAGCGGTATTGAAATATAGTAAACGTACTTCCTATCACTGAATGAAGTCCACGACGTAATAGGTCCTATAAGGACTGGCTTATTAATCATACCTGAGTTAATTACCTTACGTACTATAGTGTAGACGTCATCGACGCCAGGTATCTGAGTTTTTGAGTTCCATACCCTCTTCACTACAGCTACTGGCACTACTCCACGGCTTATTAGATCCTTAAAGACCTTAACCCTATCTCTGTTCAATCTTCTTATCTCATCATTCCATAAGCTCTGTTCCAGGGGGTGCCGATACGGATATTCGATGGGTCCATCAACTATTAGCACCTTAGGGGGTTCATTACGTGAATAAACCTTACTCATTACGTAAGTTTCTAGGGATATCCTAACGTCGTGAGCTAAAGCGCCTTCAGGTAATTCTGGATCGTTTACGTACTTAATACCTAATTTAAGGTACTTATCAGTTATCCAGTCGATACTCTCTATTTTCAGATAACTACTTACTACAGGAACTTCAATACTGACGTTATCACGTAGTTTAGGATATATTATTAATTTATTTCTATCTACATACGTAGCCATCGCTAGTGATAACTCACCAAAACCTACATGAAGGGTTACTGATGCAGCATCAATTGCTGCGAAGGTAAACTTGCTGTAGATTTCCTTAGGTTCCTTTATCTCCTTAATACTTAATTCATTTTTATCCCCAATTACAGATTCATTAGTTAAGTCACTTAGTAATTCATACTTAGGTCTAGGTATTCTCAACTTAACTAACGCACCCACTAGCTCTGCTATTACTCTCTGAAACATCTATGTCCCCTACGTTACCGCATCTTATAATGTGTTTTCAGTACCTATAACCTCCTCCATAACTCATGTATACTAACTTAAGTAGCCATTTAGTAATACCTGACGCTTAGGTATTACCTGATCTTCGTTCTTCATGTTAAATATTCTTTAATTAGTTAAGGTACCCGCGTCTATTTACGTAATGAAGCTTTTTCACTTAATTATTAATCCCTATAGATTAATTTATTTACTGAATCACATACTTATACTTCTGTGTTATCATAGAGTGTAAAAACGTATTCATGTTTATTAAGTCAATAATGCATAATAATACGTGGTGACTTATGATGAGCAATTACAGCGACTATGAAGTACTTAGGATCACGGAGTTAGCACCCCACATTAAGGAAATGGATGTTTACGTACCGTTAATAGCAAGATCCGCTAAGGCAGGTCAGTTCGTCATAGTAATACCTGATGAGAAAGGTGAGCGCATACCCCTTACCCTCGTTGATTGGTCACACAGTGAAGGGTGGATTAGGTTAGTGTTCTTGGAGGTTGGTGTAAGTACATTCAAGTTAGGCATGAAGAAGGTAGGTGATAGGCTTTACCACGTAGCTGGTCCTTTAGGTAATCCAACACATGTTACGAAGTATGGTAAGGTAGTCGTTATTGGTGGTGGCGTAGCTATAGCTGCTGCATATCCTGTAGCTAGGGCTTTTAAGGAAGCAGGTAATTACGTGGTATCAATAATAGGTGCTAGGAGTGCTAACCTACTGATATATGAGGAGCAGATAAAGAGTGTGAGTGATGAAGTAGTAATTACTACTGACGACGGTAGTAGGGGTATGAAGGGATTTACTTCAGATGCTCTTAGGGAGTTACTTAATAATGGATTAAAGCCTGACCTAATCTGGTTGGTAGGTCCAGCACCTATGATGAAGGCTTGTACTTTAGTAGCTAAGGAGTTTAAATTAACTAATGTAGTGGCTAGTCTCAACCCAATAATGGTTTGCGGTATGGGTATGTGTGGTGCTTGTAGAGTTAGGGTAGGTGGTAGGATTAGGTTCACATGCTATGAAGGACCTGAATTCAATGCATTAGAGGTTGATTGGGATGAACTCTTGTCTAGACTTAAGATGTATCGTAAGGAGGAGGAGTTAGCTCTTAAGTTATTTAAGGATAGGTTTGGTATGAGGTGATATCATGGTTAAGGTAACGCCTAGAGTACCCATGCCTAAAAGACCTCCTGAGGAGAGAGTTAAGGACTTTAATGAAGTTGCGTTAGGTTACGATGTTGAGATGGCTATTAAGGAAGCCTCAAGGTGCTTACAATGCCCTAATAAACCATGCGTTAAGGGGTGCCCCGTAGGTGTTGACATTCCTAAGTTCATTAAGTTAATTAGGGAGCGTAAGTTTGAGGAAGCTTACAAGGTAATTAAGGATAAGTGCCCAATACCAGCAATTACTGGTAGGGTATGTCCTCAGGAGAAGCAGTGTGAGAAGTACTGTACATTAGCTAAGGTTGGTCAACCAGTAGCGATAGGTGCTCTAGAGAGGTTCGTAGCGGATTGGGCTAGGGAGCAAGGGATTATTGAGGAGGGTAGGGATTATGTTAAGGACGTAGTCCGGGGTAAGAAGGTAGCGGTTGTCGGTTCAGGACCTGCAGGTATAGTAGTTGCTTCAGATTTAGCTAGATTAGGTTACGAGGTTGTCATCTATGAAGCACTGCACGTCCCGGGAGGGGTCTTAGTCTACGGCATACCTGAGTATAGATTACCTAAGAAGATTGTTAAGGAAGAGCTAGACCTACTTAGAAGGTTAGGTGTCGAGATCAACGTCGGAGTGAATGTCGGTAGGACCGTAACGCTATATCAACTACTCGATGAATTCGATGCCGTATTCGTAGGTACTGGTGCTGGACACCCTAGATTCCTGAACGTACCCGGGGAGAACCTAAATTACATATACACAGCCAATGAATTCCTAACTAGAATTAACTTAATGAGGGCCTACCTATTCCCTGAGTACGACACACCCATACATAAGGGCAGGATAGTCGCTGTCGTAGGTGGGGGTAATACCGCTATGGATGCGGCTAGGTCTGCATTAAGACTAGGGGCTGAGAAGGTCTATGTACTTTATAGAAGGACTGAAGCGGAAATGCCTGCACGAAGAGAAGAAATTGAGAACGCCAAGGAGGAGGGTGTCAAATTCCTGTTCTTAGTTCAGCCTATAGGTTTCAAAGGCAATTCACTAGGTAACGTTAGTGAGGTCATACTAATGAAGATGAGGTTAGGTGAGCCTGATGCTTCAGGTAGGCCTAGACCTATACCTACAGGGGAGACTACGACATTCGGTGCTGACATGGTTATTAACGCTATAGGGTTCTATCCTAACCCCCTAATACCTCAAACTACACCTGAGATTAAGACTGATAGGAAGGGGAGAATCGTAGTTGATGATGAGGGGAGGACCAGCATGTCTAGAGTCTACGCCGGCGGTGACATAGTAGTTGGTGAGGGTACAGTCATAGAGGCTATGGGTTGGGGTAGGAGGGCCGCCTTAGCTATTCATAAGGACTTACATATAAATAAGAGGTTCTAGTTTAATGATTAACTCAATACATACTCCTTACTGACCTTAATACCTAATGACCTTAACTTCTCCGCGCACCTTATGCAATACTTCCAGCTCTTAGCATCAGTATCGAATATACTGTTACTAAACCTCATAACACATGAGGCGTTACTACAGTGTTCAAGACCTAATAAATGCCCTACCTCATGCATTACCTCCTTCCTAACTCTCTCAATAACCTTGCCTTCCTCGGTTGTTGCCATAAATCTTAAACGGGGTACGTAGACTGAAGCTATCTTAAGTGGTGGAGTAGCTAAGCCAAATACAAAATTAAGTCCAGGTACGTAGGCATCGACGTCTATTATAGCTACTAAGTACTCATTACTTCTTAACCTATTACTAAACACGTTGTATAACCATAAGTTAATCATATCAGCTCTATACTGACTTCTCCTAGGATTGAACAACTCATTAGGTACCGAGCCGTACGTTACGTAATTTACTTTGCTATCAAACGCTTCGTGGAGCGTCTTAACGGACTCCATAACTAAGCCCTCAATCCCACCACCGATACCTACTATCTTAAAAACCAGGGCAACCAAACCTATGCATCACCCCGCAGTCTTCTGTAATAATACTAGAAAAACACCCATTAGTTTATTTAACTTTACTGATATAATGGCTAATATGACACTACTTCCAAGAATACTTAAGGTATTCCTATGTTACCCGTGGGAGTATTATACCGTCACTCCTTAACTTAGCTATCATCTGCGCTAATCTCTCCTGCCTCTCCCATTGACCATAGAGGAAGCCCCTACCGAGTAGTTTATACATGAACTTCCTAACCTTAACTGGTATCCTCCCTGGAGGTGCTCTAGCTAATGGAGTACCAGGTAGTGGGAGGAATACATGTGCATGTACCCTACCGCCAAGGGTTACCACCTTCCTCATATGGTTTAACGTTAATTCAACATCCTCCTCGTCCTCACTAGGGAGTCCGAATATGTAATCGACATCTACCCTAAATCCATACTTCCTAAGTATTTCAACAGCGTTAATTACATCCTCCGGTGTGTGCCCCCTATTTAGTACCTTAAGTAACTTCTCCGAACCTGTTTGTGCACCGACTATTACCCTCTTATTATCAACCTTACCCACTAACTCCCTAACTAACTCTTCACTTACATGCTCCGGCCTAACCTCGCTAGGAAACGTACCCAGAAATACCCTCCCACCTTCATTTCTTACTCTCTGCAACTCATTGATTAACTCGATTACCTTCTCAGGGTACCACTTACCTCTTGATCCGTAACCGAAGGAATCCGGGGATATGAATCTTACGTCCCTAATACCTCGTTTCACTAGCTTACGAGCGTACTTAACTATATTCTCTATGCTTCTATGCCTTACGTTAGATGAGAATATATAACTTACTTGACAGAATTTACAAGCATAGATGCACCCCCTACTTATTTCTATAGGATTGAAGAGGCCGGATCTCTCAGCGAATGGTGGATAATTGTCTAAGTCCTTAACCTTGAATTTAGTATTGACTACTAACTTATCATTATCTAAGTAAGCTAAACCCTTAGTACTGAGGATATCATTACCACTAATTAAGTTACTAATGAATTCTACTAAAGGTTCCTCACCTTCACCAATTATGCAGTAATCAAATTTTAGTGACTTAAGCGTGCCTAACGGGTCTCCTGATGGATGCGGACCTCCTGCAATACTTAAGTAGCCTAACCTCCTACTAGTCTCAACTACCTTAAGTACTTCATTAAGGTTCTCAGCCACGTAAGTGGTTAGTAGTGAGTAAGCAACTACCCTTAATCTGTACTTCCTAGCCAATGTACTTAGTAAGTGTATTTCATCAGGCTTTACGACGTATATATCAACATACTTAATTATTTGGGGAAGCGTTTCTAAGTAACCTATGAGTACGTTAGTACCGTATCTATGTGTTTTTCCGTATATAAATACTAGGCACACCTTACTGTCGATCATTAAGGTCACCAAAGCCCGCCGTTCACATCACAGCTAAGGGCTCAGCTACGACCGCATCGATCATCCATTTTAATTATGGCTAGCAGAATTTAATCCCTTCTTACGTTAACTAGCTTTAATACTCTATAGTACTTAGTAAACATTTAGTGGGTTGGGTTGAGTGTCGCTTGAGAGTGTAGATAAGTTTAAGTTACCTGACGTAATTAGGAAGGAGCTTAGGTTAAGGGGTATTAAGTACTTTACACCGCCTCAGAGCAGGGCATTGGAGAGGGGTTTATTGAGGGGAATAGATATAGTTGTTTCATCACCAACTGCCAGTGGTAAGACTTTAATAGCTGAGATGGCCTTAGTTAGAGCCTGTTTAAACGGTGGTAAGGGTGTTTACGCAACACCTCTTAAGACGTTAGCCAACGAGAAATTTGAGGAATTTAAGCTATGGGAAAAGTACGGTATTAAGGTAGGTATATCAACGGGTGATTACGATGAGGTCGGTGAGTGGTTAGGTAAATACGATATTATAGTAGCTACTTATGAAAGGCTAGACTCACTCTTTAGACTTAAGCCTTCCTGGCTCAGAAACGTCCACACGGTGGTTATTGATGAGCTACATAATATAAGTGATGAGAGTAGGGGACCTATAGTTGAGCTAATAGCGGTTCACGCTAAGGAATTAGGTGCTCAGGTAGTGGGTTTAAGTGCCACCATAGGGAATCCGGAGGAGATAGCTGAGTGGTTAGGTGCTGAATTAATAGTTAGTAATTGGAGACCTGTTAAGTTAATTGAGGGTTTCTATAGCAAACGTAGAAAAGCCATAGTATTTAGTGATGGTAGAGTTGAGAGACTCCGACGTAGGGGACTTATTGAGCATGTGATAAACCATGCATTAATTAATAATTACCAAGTAATAATATTTCAGCAAGCTAGGTTTAAGGCTGAGAGATTAGCTACGAAAGTAGCTAAGCTACTCCCTAGACTTAATGACGATGAACTAATTAAAGTCATTAAAGAGTTACGAAGTAGTGAGGGAGTACCTAAGACCGAGGCGGAGTCATTAGAGCCTTTAATAATGCATGGCGTGGCATTCCATCATGCAGGACTCTCGCATGGTAGTAGATTAGCCATTGAGAATGCCTTTAGGAGCGGAGTAATTAAGGTTGTCGTAGCTACACCAACCTTAGCTGCTGGTATAAACATGCCTGCTAGGAGGGTAGTGGTATATACTAGAAGATACGAAGGAGGGTACTTGAAGCCTATATCGATAGCTGAGTACAAGCAAATGGCTGGAAGGGCTGGGAGACCTCAATACGATCCTTACGGTGAGGCTATAGTAGCTGATGTTAGTAATGATGATGAGGGGTGGAGATACGTTAGGGGGGAGCCCGAGGATGTTAAGTCTTCATTAATTAGTGAGAGAGCTATGAGGATTCACGTACTAGCTCTAATAGCTTCTGGGTACGTAAGCAACTTAGGTGATTTGTTTAGATTTATGAGGAGGACATTAGCCTTTAAACAAATCTCTAAGGATTGCAGCATTACTGATGACGTACTACGTAAGGTCATTAATAACTTACTGGATATGGGTATGGTAATTATCAAAGGCTCCGAATTAATAGCTACAAAGCTAGGTACTATGGTTAGTAGGTTATACATAGATCCATTAACTGCTGACTTAATATTGAGTGAGCTTAGGAGGCATGACAAGGACTTACCACCTATATATTACCTAACATTAATTGCTATGACGCCAGACTTTCAGAGAGTTAGGGTAACTAAGTATAGGGTGTTATCTAGTGAAGCTAGAGTAGCTTACGATAACGGATTAATACCACCCCCAATTAGGGGTTGTGATTACTATGACTGGTTAAGAGCGTATAAAATAGGGTTAGTGATTAATTATTGGATTAATGAGGTCAGTGAAGATGAAATAATTAGTAAGTTAGGGGTAGGTGCTGGTGATTTAAGAAATATCGTAGAGACGTGTTCCTGGCTTATATACTCAGCTTCTAAGATCTGCGAGGTTTGTGGGTTGAGACATCACTCTACTCAGTTGAGGATACTTAGTGAGAGGGTTAGGTACGGCGTTAAGGACGAATTACTGGACTTGGTAAGGATTAAAGGTATAGGAAGGGTTAGAGCTAGGATTCTCTTTAATTACGGGATTAAGAGCTTAAAGGACCTTGCACTAAGTACTCCTGATAAGCTAGAGAAATTACCTGCGTTCGGTAGGAAATTAGCTACTGATGTTATTAGGGAGGCAAGGAAATTAGTTGGTAAGGAAGTACCTTAAGTGTATTACTTGAGTACAGGTTCCTTAAGTATTATTTCATATAATGAATTAATGCATAATTCACACACTACTACTGGCTTATGAATTTCTAACCTAGTTAATATCTCTGGATGCACCTCACCAATAACTCCTACCTCAGAATTACCCGTAACGACCTTAGCGCTTCTCCCTCTTAGTAATAACGGTTCCAACTCTAACCTTTCCAACCTATACTTAATACCTAGGTTACTGAGTAGGGTCTTCAGTGTAGCTAAGGCATCAGTTAATGTAGCATCAGGCTTACTTATCACGAACCCTAAATACCTAAGTGTTACTGGTTCATTACCTAAGACCTTAACGACGTCACCTACCTCAAATACTTTAATGATGGGGTATAGTTCCTTATTAACTTTCACGGTTAACAGTAGCGACGGTATTAAAGAGTTCCTAAGTGCTGAGTACGACTTTAACTTAGGGTTTGCCACCTCAATAAATGCTTCATTACTTACTAGTTTTAGGTAGTCCTTATCGATCATTATGAAGTTAACTACTTCAGTATACCCTAATCCGATCATAACATCCCTAACTACGTTAGCGAACCTCTCTATAGGATCTATGGCTCCCGTATGTGTCGGAGGCATTAACTCCGGCTCTATGTTACCGTAGCCGAAACCTATGGCTAGATCCTCTATCACGTCCACACCATCGATTACATCTAACCTATACGGAGGTACCCAAACCTTAACTGAGTCACTACTTACGTCCTCAATCACGTATCCCAACTTCTTAAGTAGTTTAACTACGTCATTAATACCTAAGTTAATACCTAGTAAGTTCTTAATGCTACTTAAGCCTACCCCTAATTCTCTCCCGTTAATGACCTCAAGCAGTATATTGGTTAGTTCTTGGTTACCCTCTATAGGTACTACCTCTATGTTTCGTGATCCGTATGTCCTCTCCAAGGTACTTAAAGCTACCACTGAAATTACCTTAGCCATTAGGTAGGGCTCGGGACCCGTTACATCTATTACTATGTTCCTAGTATCCTCAGTAACCTTAGTTTCCTCACTATTTATTATCGGTGGAAATGAAAGTACCTTACCCTCACTATCAATTAATATAGGATATTCACCCTTCTTAACTAAGTGAGCATATCTTCTCCCCTTATCAGTCTCCTTAAGAATTTCCTCGATATTCATTGCCTTAGTTTCCTCAAGCGGGATGAATCTATAATCACTCGTTGATGCGTACTTGAAAGGAGGCTTTAGCTTATCTAAGTCATAGAGTCCTATAGACACTAATGATCTATCTCCGCAGTGTGATAGATGTAGCTTCTCTTGAAGTTGAAATAACTGTCTTATGGCTTCATCATCTAACTTAACATTCCTTACTATAACCATGAAAGCGTATGGCCTGTAACTTGGAGCTTTGCTTATGTCTAGCGATGCTTCCTTAGAGACAGTAATAACGTACTTACTAGGTTCTTCCACGTTATGGTAGAACCTTAAGAACCTACCTATACCCTCCGCTGAGAATAAGTCTGCCCTATCATGAGCTACCTCCACAGTTACTTCATTATTTTCGATACTCTCTAACTCCATCTTCATAACGCTAAGCAACTCCTCAAGTTTTTCTTTATCCCTAGGTACTTCATGCCTTACTAACCTATCCAGATCCCACAACTTGAAACTTATGACGGGCATTACCTATAAATCACCTCCGGAACCCTCATTGAGTTAATGATCTCTAACTCATTAGTGTACAGATGCCTTATGTCATCAATACCTAGGACTATCATGGCTATTCTGTCAATCCCTATTCCCCAAGCAGCTACATTATAACCCTCTAAACCTAACGGCTTAAGCACTTCAGGCCTAAACATCCCCCCGGGAAACACCTCAATCCAGCCTAGCTTTGGGTGTTTTATGTATCCCTCAACACTAGGTTCAGTGAATGGGAAGTATGCTGGCTTAAACTTAACCTCACCTAGCCCCATTACTCTAGCGAATTCCTTAAAGAACCCTAGTAGGTTCTTAAACGATACTCTCCTACCTACTATTATCCCCTCCAATTGATGGAACTCCATTAAGTGGGTGGGGTCCGGTGTATCCGGCCTAAATACCCTATCTAGTGAGAATGCCCTATACTCTCCACCACCTTTAGTATATATGGTCCTCATGGATACCGCGGTAGTGTGTGTCCTTAGTATTAATCTAAGAGCCTTACTCGGATCCCACCTATACTTTAACTTACTTCTATGTATCTTACCCACTTTCTCGATTATGTCCTTGGGTGCTTCCATAGTCACGTCATTATTAGCTATGAAATAGACATCCGTCGGCGTTCTTGATGGGTGGTACTGAGGCACGAACAGTACGTCAAAGTTCCATAACTCTAACTCCACATGAGGCCCTTTAACTTCCTCGAAGCCCATGCTAAGTACTACTTCCCTAACGTAATTGAGGAATTGTATGTAAGGGTGCTTCTTACTCATCTTTAAGCTAGGTGGCTCTATACTTAGGTCAAATTCTTTAATAATAGCATACCTCCATTTACCTGAAGTAATTACTTCGGGAGTTAAGGTAGTTATTACCTCAGCCTCCTTAATAGCGCCTTTACTCCACAACCTAATGAGTTTATCTGTAGGTTCTATAATTATTCTCTTTGAGCGTTTAAGTACTACTAATCCACGCCTCCTACACTCACTTAAGTATATACTTAGTTCCTTAGGAACCGCACTTAATTCTACACTACCTTCCTTAACTAGGTTAAGTAGCTTAGTAACTCCTTCACGGTACTCACTTAAATTAACTAGGTTATTATCAATTACTTCAACGTAACCTTTACTGATCTTGATTACATTGAACCTCTTTAGTATACCTAAAGCTGCTGAGAATTCTTTCTTACTTAATTCAGAACTTGATAGTAATTCATTTAAGCTTCTCTTACCTTCCTTTACTAAGTTGATTAAGACGTCCTCGGGGGGTCTCCTTAAGTATTTAAGCCCCTCATCACTTATCGTGGCTTCAGTAACCTCATATTTCTTAACATTAATTAAGCCCTTATCCCTAAGCTCCTCGATATCCCTCATAATATCCGTTACCTTACGCCCTAAGTAATTAGCTAATTCATTAATACTCAAGGATCCCTTACTCACTAGTATCTTAACTATTCCGAACTGCCTAGGAGGTAGTAGTACCTCGCTAGCCTCCTTCAGTTACCACCACCAACTTGGCTTTTATGAATCAAGTATTTAACTTTACGTTCCCCCTATACAATTTATTTAATTGCACAGGGAATTACTGTTCACGCTTACTTAATATCTCTAATCTCCTTCTGTACTCCTCAACTATGTCATAACCAAACATCTCCTTAAACTTTCTTCTACCTTCCTCAGTCATCTTAGTCGGATCCCACGGTGGGTCAAACGTAAGTTCAATATTGACATCCTTAACCCCCTCTAAGCTCCTTATAGCTTCTTTGACGTAGTATACTATCATATTAGCTATGGGGCATCCTGGGGCTGTTAACGTCATTTTAATGTTAACAGTTCCTTCCCTATTTACTCTAACATCGTATATTAATCCTAGATCCCACACACTTATGGGTATTTCCGGATCATAGACGTTCTTTAGCACCTCAATTACTTTCTTCTTAAGTTCTTCAGACACGAAATCACCACCTAACACCATACTACAGTTAATAACTTAAAATGTATCTTTGAAGATCCCGTATTAATTACTTGTTTTTGACTTGAATAATTCCCTTACGTGGAATCCTATAGCAAAGGCTGATACTGCAAATAATGGGTAACCCACGCAGATATATGCTATCCTAGCTATTATACTCGCTGTGGCTGCTTGGGTAAGCCCTATTCCTAAGTAGTGAAGCAAAGTAGTTTGTATTGTCTCGAATATTCCTAAACCACCGGGAGTTACTACTGGAAATAACCACATGATAGCGTATAAAGCATCGAAAGCTAATAATGATTGAAATAAGCTCAGCTTAATACCTATCATATAACCTATTGACATACCAAATAGGGCATTAGCTAATCTCTCAAGAACTTCAACACATAGACTAGCTATTATGTAATACGGTCTGTTAATTAAGTTTTTAATACAGTTATAGTACTTGCTTGAGAATCCACTTATATCGTATCCTATTCCTGATGTGAACCTATTCACTAAGGATTCGATCCTACTTGACGAAGGAGCTACGAAACCACCAATATTCATAGCTACTAACACTAGGGATGGTCCTAGTAAGAGTATGTAGAGTATTATTGGAGAGTTAAGTATTAGTAATGACGCTAATGTCATTGCAACTATTGAAACCGATAGGACTATCCTATGTGCAAATAACGTCGCTATTGATTCATCAGTATTAGCTAGCTTTAGCTTAGTTAGAAGCATTATCTTAACAACCTCAGTTATGCCTCCTATAGGTATTATGAACTCCGTGAATACTGCCGTATATGTAACTTTCAATACATCAGTGATCTTGACTTTTCTGAGTGCTCTAATTAGTATGTACCAAGCCGTGCCATGGACAGTAATTACTATTGCCCTAAGTATAAATGATATTATTAGGAAGTGTATATTACTTAATGATATGTACCTTAAGAAATTCTCAATGTTCCCTTTGTACACGTAGAAGAAGATGAATATGTAGCATGCAGAACCTACTATACCACCAACCACGACGTATCTTACTAACCTCCCCATACTCTCTATACTTGGTAACTTCAATATCAACCCCGTCTAGATACGTTTTCATACAGACTCTACGATCCTCCTTTATTTACTCTTCTCATATTTACGCTTTGTAAAACAATAAAAGGCTTAAAGTAACGTTAGCAGAGAGTGATGATCTTATGAAGCTGACTTGGTGGTATAGCAGTACCGCCGACGCTACTCACAGAGACATTGTAAGGGTAATTTACGAGTCATATAGTAAATTAAGAGAGCATAACGTAAGAGTGTCATCATTACTACTGATATTAGACAATGAAACGTACGGCGTTTTCACGAGGAGTAACTTAAGAAACGTTATTGAGAGCTTACTTAAATGTGATGTAATACTGATTAGTGACTTCATAGACGCTATTAGGGTCCTTAAATACGCATTAAGAGCTGGCAAGAAGTCCGTATTAGTGGCTTACATAGTCCCTGGTAAGGGATATTCCCTTTATGTTTTCAGTAGGAAATGCCGTGATGTATGCTTTGATATTAAGTACTTAGACGTTAAGAGTATCGATACCTACTACATAGTTGATAATAGTACCGATACTAGATCCTACTATGACTTCCTAAGTGATTTATGGATTAAGGAGTTAACTAGCGCTATATCGAATGAGTTAAAACCCGATAAGGACTCATTAGTAATAGGCTACGCCCCTACTCCTAGGATACTCCTTAAGGTAGCTATAGCTTCGGGACTTAAGTTAGATATCCTTAAGCAGATAACTCAGCAAGTGACTAAGGTACCCAGTAGTGAGGGCATGCTATTGGTACTTACTTGGTTAGGTAGGGTACTTAGTAACTACACTAAAGTGACTTTGCTTTACTTATCTCCATTCATGGATAAGGCCGTACTTAGTTACTTAGAACGTGAGAAGTAGGTGATTAACCATGGGTAAGGTATACGTAGTAGGTGTTGGGATGACCAAAGTCGGTAGAATAATCGATAAGAGCCTGAGGGAGTTAGCTGCTGAAGCTGCGTTTAAGGCCATTGATGAAGTGGGTAATGAACCGCCTGAAGCAGTTATTGTAGGTAATATGTTGAGTAGCTTAATTGAACAAGAGAATTTAGCTTCATTAATAGCTGATTACTTAGGGCTTAGGGGAGCTACTGGTTTTAAGGTTGAGGGTGCCTGCGGATCTGGTGGTGCTGCCTTCTTAGCTGGTTACTCCTTAGTTGCTTCGGGACTTTTCAGTAGGGTACTAGTACTTGGTGTTGAGAAGCTTAATGAGAGACCTACGCCGGATACGTCAAGGGGATTGGCTTGGGCTGCTGATTCTGATTATGAGTTAGTGTACGGAGTTAGCTTCGCTGGATTAAATGCTTTAGTTATGAGGCTCTACATGAGTAAGTACGGAGTTACTAGGGAGGAGATGGGTTTATGGGCTGTCCTCATGCATGAGAATGGGTATTACAATCCTTACGCTCACTTAAGGAAGAAAGTGACTTTGGAGGAGGTTATTAAGTCGCCCGTTATAGCTGACCCTATAAGGCTTTATGACGCATGCCCCATAAGCGACGGGGCCGCGGCCGTGTACATAGCTTCTGAGGATGTAGCTAGGAAATTAAGTGACACACCTATTAAGGTGGCTGGTGTGGGTAATGCCGTCGATAGTACTGACATAACATCTAGGTTTGATCTTGATGAATTCCTAGCGTCGAAGCTCTCGGCTGAGAGGGCTTTGAGGATGGCTAAGCTCTACGTTAAGGACATCGATGTTGCTGAGATACATGATGCTTACAGTATCGTAGCTATGTTAAGTATTGAGAGCATAGGGTTCGCACCTAAGGGTAGAGCCCCCAAGATGCTAAGCGAAGGTAGATTTAGGCCAGGTGATAAACCATCACTCAACCCTTCCGGAGGTCTTAAGTCAAGAGGGCATCCAGTAGGTGCTACGGGTATTTACCAAATAGCTGAGATTACCATGCAATTAAGAGGGGACTTCCCCGGTCTTAAGGTAGGTGGTGAGGTGGGTTTAGCCCAGAACATAGGTGGTGTAGGATCTAACGTAACTACCGTCGTACTTAGGAGGTGAGAAGTCATGACCACAATACAGAGGGTCTGGAGGTTTAAGGAGCGGATAATCGAGCCTAAGGCAATTAAGTGTAGGAAATGTGGCTTTATTTCTTACCCACCTAAGGCAGCTTGCCCTAGATGCGGTTCACGAGAGATTGAGTTCATTAAGCTCCCTAGAAAAGGTAAGATAATTACATTTACAGTACTTAGAGTACCTCTTAGAGGTTTCGAGGATAGGGTACCATTAGTAATAGCCTTAGTTGATCTAGGTGGAGCTAGGGTACTAACTGAAATAATCGATATCAAGCCGGATGAAGTTGAAGTTGGAATGGAAGTTGAAGCCGTAATAGATCGTGGAGCTAAGACCATAGACGGAGCTACACCTTACGTAATTAAGTTTAGACCTATAGAGAGGGAATCCAGTAGTGACTAATGACTACACTTAAAGCTAAAATACCTCATACTATTAACCTACCTAGGTGACCTACTTGAGTAAAGAATACATAACTATAGATGACTTTAAGAAGGTGGATCTACGGGTAGGTGTTGTTGAGGAAGCCGAGAGAGTTCCGGGGTCTAAAAAACTGATTAAATTGATAGTTAATCTAGGTAATGAGAGGAGACAAGTAATTGCTGGTTTAGCTCCTTGGTATGAACCAGATTACTTTAAGGGTAAATACGTAGTCATAGTAGCTAACCTTAAACCTAAGAAGTTAATGGGTCTTGAGTCGCAAGGCATGATACTAGTTGCTGGCTGTGACGTTGGTGAGAAACCAGTACCGCTAACAGTTCCTGAACCTGTAAAGCCGGGATCTAGGGTCTGTTAGATAGTCACTTATTTTATTCTTTAAGTATCTTTCTAATAATGGGTTTTAGACTTGGTTAGTGAAGATGTTAGACTTGATGAGGTAGATAAGGAAATAATACGTAGATTAGCTGTGATGGGTAGGGAGGGCATTAGGGAGATAGCGAGGGCTTTAGGAAAGGCACCAAGTACCATAGTTTTTAGGATAAGAAGACTTGAAAGGACTGGAGTTATTAAAGGTTTTACAGCATTACTCGACTACAGAAAGTTGGGATATCAAATAAATGCTTTAACACTTCTGCAGGTTGATGGAGCACATATAGAGGAGGTTGAAGAGATGCTAGCTAAGGAGAGTAATGTGAGGGCTGTGTATGACATTACTGGTGAGTATGATATAGCGATAATAACATCGTTTAAGACTATAGAGGATTTAGATAAGTTCATTAAGAGGTTAATTAAGATACCCTACGTTAAGAGGTCGATGACTAGCATTGCTTTTAGAGTAGTTAAAGAGACCCCACATATTGAGGAATTCATAAAGGGTAAGGGAAGGAGTTAAAGCTTCGTTATCAGAAAGTGAACTTTATTTTTAGTTAAAGCTACTACTACTACTCATAACTTACCTAACTTCTCCTTAATGGCTGCGTGCGCAGCCGCTAACCTAGCTACTACTATTCTGAACGGTGATGCACTTACGTAGTCTAGCCCTACCTTATGTAGGAACTCTATGGATCTAGGATCTCCGCCGTGCTCACCACAGATACCTACCTCTAACTTCGGGTTAGCTTTCTTACCTTCCTTAGTACCTATCTCAACTAACTTACCTACACCCTCAAAGTCCAGTGTCTGGAATGGGTTGTACGGTAGTATCTCAAGCTCTAGGTACTGAGGCATGAACTTATTCTCTACGTCGTCTCGGCTGAAGCTGAAGGTTGCTTGTGTTAAGTCGTTAGTTCCGAAACTGAAGAAGTCCACCTCCTTAGCTATCTCAGCAGCCGTTAAGCACGCCCTAACAGTTTCTATCATAGTACCTATCTTAACAGGTACCTTAACACCTAACTCCTTCTCGACATCATTTATTGCTGGTATTATTGCCTTGTTCTTAACGTACCTAATCTCATTAACGTGGCTTACTTGAGGTATCATTATCTCTAACTTCGGATGGTAGCCCTCCTTAATTAGCTCAGCAGCTGCCTCAACCATAGCTCTAGCTAGGTAGTAGTAGAACTCTGGGTAGGTAACTCCTACCCTAACGCCTCTGTGACCCATCATTGGGTTATGCTCCTTAAGTACTAGTACCCTCTTAAGTAGGTCCTCAAGCTCCTTAATCCTCTCTTCGTACTTCCTTAATACCTCGGAAGCCACCTCCCTAGCTATCTCAGTTGACTTTAGTGTGTAGTAAGCTACCTTAGTCTCGTATAGCTCCTTAAGTATTTCCTCAGGTGCTGGTAAGAACTCATGTAGTGGCGGATCTATAAGCCTTATAACTACTGGTAGCCCATCCATTATCCTTAGCATCTCCTTAAAGTCAGGCTTAATCATCTGCGATAGTCTCTTGAGGTGCTCCTCCCTCTCCTCCTTAGTCTCCGCTAGAATTACCTTCCTTAGGGCCTCAAGCCTCTCGGGCTTTCTGAACATCCTCTCAATACGTAGTAGACCTATACCCTCCGCACCGAACTTCTTAGCTATTATTGCGTCATCAGGCACGTCGGCGTTAGCCCTAACTCCTAGTCTCCTAAATTCATCTGCCCATGAGAGCAGTGTCTGGAGCTCAGGTATTAGCTCAGGCTCGACCGTAGGTACCTTACCTATGTAGACATTACCTGTGTTACCGTCTATAGTTACCCAGTCACCCTCCTTAACTACTATATCACCTACCCTGAACTCCTTCTTATCGTAGTCTATCTTTATGGCCTCAGCACCAACTACTGCTGGCTTACCTATGGCCCTAGCAACTACTGCTGCGTGTGATGTCATGCCTCCCCTTGAAGTCAGTATACCCACTGCTGCGTAGAATCCGTGTACGTCGTCGGGCTTAGTCTCAACCCTCACTAGTATGACTTTCTTGCCTTTCCTAGCCCACGCAACGGCGTCGTCTGGGTGGAAGACTACTTGACCACTAACCGCGCCGGGTGATGCTGGTAATCCCTTAGCTACTGGCTCAGCCTTAGCCTTAGGATCGATCCTCGGGTAGAGTAGCTTAAGTACCGTGTCCGGACTTACCTTAAGTATCGCCTCCTCCTTACTTATTATACCTTCCTTAGCCATATCAACTGCTGTCTTAACCCTAGCTGCTGGAGTCATCTTAGCTGCTCTATTCTGTAGGAAGTATAGCTTACCTCTCTCTACGGTGAACTCGATATCCATTACCTCCTTATTAAGCCTCTCTAACTTCTTACCAGCCTCGATTAGCTGGTCATACACCTTTGGTAGGGTCTTCTTAAGCTCATCTAAACTTAACGGTGTTCTTATACCAGCTACTACGTCCTCACCCTGAGCATTAGGTAGGAATTCTCCGTAGGGCTTATCCTCACCAGTTGCTGGGTCCCTAGTGAAGTATACTCCAGTGCCTGAGTCCCAGCCCATGTTACCGAATACCATCATGACTATGTTAACTGCTGTACAGTCAGCTACGTCTGGTGTTATGTTATTGGCTATTCTGTAGAATATTGCTCTTGGGTTCATCCATGACCTGAATACCGCCTTTATAGCGAGTTCGAGCTGCTTCCATGGATCCTGCGGGAACTCACCCCAGTGCTTCTTTATGATCTCCTTAAACTTCTCAACTACCTCCTTAAGGTACTTAACAGCTAATTCCCAAGTCTTAGGTGCTACCTCCCTAGGTGGCTGAGCGTCTAGTCTTAATGTGTACTTAGGGTACTTCTCCTTGATAGCTTCAATCTCATCCTTATACTTCTCCATAGCTTCCTTCCTGAATGCTTCATCAGCTTTATTGAACTCCTCCTCAAAGTACTTGTCAGGTATTTCAAGTACTATCTTACCGAACATGTTCAGGAATCTCCTGTATGCATCATAAGCGAACCATTCGTTATTAGCTAGCTTAGCTAGTCCCTTAACTACCTCATCATTAAGTCCTAGGTTCAGTACGGTATCCATCATACCGGGCATTGAGATAGCCGCTCCTGACCTAACCGATACTAGCAGTGGGTTCTCTGGTGAGCCGAACTTCTTACCTGACTTCTCCTCAAGCTTCTTCATGTGCTCCTTTACTTGCTCACTAAGCCCCTCAGGTAGTGAGAGGGTATTTATGATGTCCCATATCTTCCTTATTAACTCATCCCTAACCTTAGGTGGTGGATTCCTTTCAAGCTCCTTAACTATCTTATCAATCTCCTCCTTCCTAGGTGCGTAGAAGTCCCTACAAGCTTCGGTAGTTATCGTGAATCCCGGAGGTACGGGTAGTCCTAGCTGAGTCATTTGAGCTAGTGACGCTCCCTTACCTCCTAGTAGCTTCTTATTACGCCAATCACCCTCTTCAAACTGGTATATATACCTTTTAGGCACTTATCAGCACCCGTCATTAAATTAAGGGAGCGTTTAAAACCTTAAATGATGGTAACTATTACAGCTGTGAAAGTGTTCTGCATTACATAGTATCCTCAATTAGTGTTTTTTCATTATTACAGCATCTTTTAGAGTCATTAATACTTACTGAGCTTTTTGAAGCGTCCTCGCATGCGCTCAAGTTTTCTTTTGGTGACTTAGTAACTTCCTCAACACATATTCTCACTCTTAACTCACCTCTTAACCATCTACCTATCTTCCTTAGTAACTTCAGCCACTCCCTACCCACATCGATGAAGTTACTTAATGGCGTTAAGACGTAGTGAATCTCCAAGAAGAGTAGAGTATAAAGTAAAGGCACTATCTGCACCATGTAGAAACTATATTGTGTCTTAGATCCCAGCACCCATATTACTATGTACATTAAGTACGTAAGCCATGTGTAAACATACGTTATACCCCCATCCTTCATTTTCCTAAAGACCGGCAGTACGTATATTGAGAGTGCTAGCGTTAGGACGTATAGCGGTGGATTACCCTTAGCTATTAAATCAGCAACCCACTTACCTGTTGCTTGATTATAGACTAGATGTAGCGGAAACGCGTTAATGCCAAAAAACCAGTACCAAGGCGGTGCCTGCGGCGGACCACCAGTTGTTTTAATGCTTAAGTGCCATTTAATAGCTCCAGCTACCGAGTTCTCCCACCAACTGCCTAACCCTAGGTAGAAGATCAGTGGTAGTGAAAGTGCTAGGAATATAGCCGCTGGCATTACTATAACGGTCATTAAAACTATGTATGGCTCCCTACGTCTGAACTCCTCATAGAGTATAGGTATAGCTGGAAAGGCTCCATTGAATTTACAGCTAAAGCCTAACCCTAAGGTAGCCCCCATACTATCTAGCTTACGCATTAGGAGCATTACGTAAGTTAAGTACGTGAAGAAGGCTACGTATATGTCAAGCATAGCTACCATACCTAACGACCTAAAAGTTATGTCGAATGCTAGAGCGGCTACGGCTGCTAAGCCCAATAATCCACTTGTTGAGTCGTCCTTTAGTATTCTCTTAATAACGATGTATACCAAAACTAGTATTACCGCCGATAAAGCTATTGAAGGTACTCTCCATACTATAGGCCAGTCACCACCTATAAGCATAGCTAACCCTATTACGTACTTAACTAAAGGTGGGTGCTCCAAGTTTAAGTAGTCAAGTATTCCGTTAGCGTTAGGGTAGCAGTAACCTATTGCGTACTGCTTAAGGTGTGTTATGTTATGTATTAGGTCCAGCTTATCCTTAGGTATGTCAGCGCATATAGCTGGTAAGTAATTACCGTTCTCGTCATATGTGTAGTAACTATCGTCTTTAACGACCTTACCCCTTAGCACATCCTCGATGTATTGTTTAGCCTCCTCAACCCACCTATGATACTCGTCTGAGTTAGGTGGTGTGGTAAATTCTATAGTTACTCTAACGTACGTTCCCCTATACGGGGGTGTTAAGTTAAATACCTTCCTTAATATATTACGTGCTGCACTAACATACCAGCACTCATCAGAGATATAGTCATTTATCCCTAGCGCGTAATTAACTTCATAATAAACGAAATAAGCGACTAGGGCTACGAGTACCGTAACTTCAATTACGATTAGTGCTCTCCCACTTAGTCTTAACATGCCTGCCACCCTACTCATGTAATGTCCTGTTCCTCACTACCTCTCACTGATTCTGAGGTAGGACTTAAAATAATGACCCAACTTAAGCGTCACTATCGCAGGGCGTCATCACGGAACTAACTCAGTGTCGGAGGTTCAGATCATCCGTTAAAGACATAACTCATACCTTATTAAGTTATACCGTGCTTCAGTAGCGAACCATCTCTACTTATTACTCCTTCACCCATAGTGTAGCTGGGGTTTGAAATGGAGTTTAAGGTAAGAGATCTTAGCTTAGCTGAGAAGGGTAGGGAACAGATATACTGGGCTGAGAGGCACATGCCTGTACTAATGAGGATCAGGGAGGAGTTCGTTAAGGAGAAGCCGTTAGAGGGCGTTAAGGTATCCGCTGTACTTCATGTTACTAAGGAGACTGCTGTACTTGTGAGGACCTTACTAGCTGGTGGTGCTGAGGTTTGGCTAGCTGGTAGTAATCCCTTATCAACTCAGGACGACGTAGCTGCTGCACTAGTTGAAGATGGTGCTCACGTATTTGCTTGGAGAGGAGAGAGTACTGAGGAGTATTACTGGTGTATCGAGAAAGTAGCTTCAGTAGGTCCTAACGTAGTACTTGATGATGGTGCCGACTTACATGCCTTCCTTCACTCAAAAGGCATTAAGTACTTAAGTAATGTGTGGGGAGGAACTGAAGAGACGACTACGGGGGTTATTAGGTTAAGAGCCTTAGAGAGGGATGGAAGACTTAAGTATCCGGTAATTGCCGTTAATGACTCACTAACTAAGTACTTATTCGATAACAGATACGGGACTGGTCAGTCAACGATTGATGGCGTATTAAGAGCTACTAACATATTACTAGCTGGTAAGGTAGTTGTTGTTGCTGGGTATGGCTGGGTAGGTAGGGGGATAGCCCTAAGAGCTAGGGGTATGGGTGCGAGAGTGGTGGTTACTGAGGTTGACCCCATAAGGGCTTTAGAAGCCGTTATGGACGGTTTCTCAGTAATGCCTATGGAGGAAGCCGCTAAGATCGGTGATGTATTCATTACGGCTACAGGTAATAAGGACGTAATTAGGAAGGAGCACATGCTACTTATGAAGGATGGGGCCATATTAGCTAATGCAGGTCACTTTAACGTCGAGGTCAGCGTTAGGGATCTAGAGGAGCTAGCCGTTAGTAAGAAGGTTATTAGGAAGTACGTAACGGAGTATACATTAAGTAATGGTAAGAAACTCTACTTACTAGCTGAGGGTAGGTTAGTTAATTTAGTAGCTGCTGAGGGGCACCCAAGTGAGGTTATGGATATGAGCTTCTCTAATCAAGCATACGCATGTAAGTATATAGTAAATAACAAGGGCAAGTTAAGAGTTAAGGTAATGACTTTACCTAGGGAGATTGATGAGAAAATAGCTAGGCTTAAGCTTGGATCCATGGGCATTAAAATTGATGAGTTAACTGAGGAACAGAGAAAGTACTTATCGAGTTGGCAACTAGGAACTTAGGGGGTACATACAATGAGTGAGAAGCAAGAAAGGGAGTTGGGTGTGGGAGATATTAATAACATATGGATCGAGTATGATAAGCAGAATGACATACTCTACATAAACTTCGGCTACGATATTGAAGATGCTGACGAATCAATACTTACTGAGAATGACATCGTCGTAAGGATTAAGAATAATAAGGTAGTGTCCCTAACGATCTTTGACTTCTCAAAGAAGGCAGGTATTGAGCAGTACTAATACAGTTAAACTATTATTAATTAAAAAGTTAATTTGACTTTCTGTAATAAAATAAAAGGAATTATAATTGAGGCCTAGATTCCTAGTAACTTTAATAGGTTGTAATTGACTATTATTGTTGAGAGAACAAGCGATACTACACTCATTAACTTAATCATTATGTTTAATGATGGTCCTGAAGCATCCTTTAGTGGATCACCTACGGTGTCACCAATTACTGCCGCCTTATGAGTATCACTTCCCTTACCACCGAATAATCCCTCTTCTATCAACTTCTTAGCATTGTCCCACGTATTACCCACATTACCTTGGAACAGCCCTAGCAGTAATCCAGTGACTATAGCTGATAATAACATACCCGCTAATGCGTATGGCCCGAATATGAACCCGACCACTATAGGTGCTAGTAACGCTAGTAGTCCCGGAGCTACTAACCTCTTTATTGCGTAAGTAGTAACTATGGCAACAGCCCTACCGTAGTCTGGTTTCTCCTTAAATTCTAGAATGCCAGGTTTCTCCCTGAGCTGTCTCCTTATTTCAGCTATCAGTACGAACGCTGCATCACTAACCGCCATAATCACTAATGAGACGAACGCTGCAGGTACGACTATACCTATTATAGCTCCTGTGAGTACCTTAATGTTAAGTATTGAGAGTAACTTCATGACTGTATGTAGATTAAGTCCAGTAACTGCCGATATGTTACTTGCGTAGGCGGCTAGGAAGGCTAGAGCTGTTAGTGCTGCTGACCCTATGGCGAACCCCTTGGATATTGACTTCATAGTGTTGCCAGCCGCGTCCAGCTTATCGGTTATTGCCCTAACCTCCTCACCTAGACCTGCCTGCTCAGCAATTCCCGCCGCATTATCTGTTATCGGGCCGTAGGAATCAGCACTAACTACTATACCTGTTAGTGACAGCATACCGATAGCCGCTAACGCAACGCCGTATATTCCGTACCAGAAACCGTAGGGTGCTAGTAGTAGGTATGAGATCATCTCAGCTAATGCGACGCCTATTGCGGGTATTACAACGCTTAGGAAGCCGTATGACAGACCACTAAGTATGGTTAGTGCAGCACCCATCTGGGACATCTCAGCTACTTTCCTAACAGGCTTCTTACCCTTATTCGTGAAGTAATCACTAGTTAACCCGATAACTATACCAGCAGCTAAACCAGCAACTACTACTAAGAATGCCCTAACACCTACGTCACTACCTAACGTATATACCGCAAATGGATACGCTATGACTGCTGTGATTATCGCAGCTATTATTGAGGCTAGGGTAAGCGGTTTTGAAGGATCACCGCCCTTACCTACCCTAACAACGAATGATGTTATTATCGCAGCTATTATTCCAGCCGCAGCTACCGCTAATGGATATAGGGCCCAATTAGTCCATTCTGAATGACTTGAGAGTCTTATGGCTGTAGCGGCAACTACCATCGTCGATATTATGGCTCCTACATAGGACTCGAAGAGATCCGCACCCATTCCAGCTACGTCGCCTACGTTATCACCTACATTATCAGCAATTACGCCTGGGTTTCTAGGGTCGTCTTCTGGAATGCCTGCCTCAACCTTACCTACTAGGTCAGCTCCTATATCGGCTGCCTTAGTGTATATACCACCTCCTGCCCTAGCGAATAGGGCTACGGTTGATGCTCCGAAGCTATAACCTACCATGTCTCTTATTGCATCAGCCGCTCCGTATAGGGCTCCGTAGAGTATGAACTGTAGTGAAATGAGTGCTGTACCCGCACCCACCACCATTAGGCCCATAACCATTCCTCCATTAAAGGCTATCCTGAAGGCCTTACCCATACCGTACTTCTCAGCGGCGTATGTCGTTCTTACGTTAGAATTAACTGCTGTCCACATACCTACGTAGCCAGCTAGAACGGAGGATAAAGCACCTAGAATGTAGCTTAAAGCCATCCTAGGTGATATGAAGCATAGCAGTACAGCTATTATTACTGCTATAGTTAGAATTACTGTGTACTGCCTCTTGAGGTAGGCTTTAGCACCCTCTTTAATAAATCCAGCAATCTCAACCATTCTACCACTACCTTCAGGTTGCCTTAAGTTACGGAATGCTAGGAGGAGCGCATAGCCTATAGCACAGACACCTAGAGCTAAGGATATCAGCGCTACCTCACGTGCCAACCATAACACCCAAGGGATTGACGAAGATGGATTTATATATCTTAGAATCCTAGACAATGACTGACTACTTAGTTAATTCACGTAGGTTTTACGACAGGTGGTCGATTAGGTTAGAGTTACTAAATCAATTACGGGAAGAAGGAAATACATTTTTATCTACTGAGTTACTGTTAAGCATTGAGTTAGGTATATGTATCAAGTGATACACGTATCTGGAGGTAATGGGGAGGTATGCAGGCAAGTTACGTATGTACTAAGATACGTGGTAGTAACTATCTAGATTAAGAGGTGAGATATTGCCCTCAAGTACGACAATATACTCCGACTGGGGCTGGGATGAAGTATTTAGTTCAGCGGTTTTAGCCATAGCACTCTCAAGGAAAGGATATAAGGTCTTCATAGAGTTCCCAACACCTCTCGAGAGAAGAGGTTTAGTCATTAGTAGATCCTATAGTGTAGGGATAACCCACAGGGACGGAGCTACACTGATTAACTCATTAGCTCTTGAATACATAAACGACCGTAAGTTAGGTTTAGTGATAAAGTACAACGGCGAGGGGAAGTCTGAAATATTAATGAGGTTCGCTAATGCATCATCACTTACTGAGGTAACCATGGAGTACGTAAGTACTATGAATGAAAGAGTCGATGTACCTCAGCAAATACTTAACGATATAGTAGCAATGAATAATATGAGGTTAGACAAGCTATCACGCGTTGGTAGGATAATGTATAGGGCATTGAAGATGAATTACAGTAATAAGGAATTTAGGAACTTAATGTATAGCTTCGCGATTTCAGTAATAACTACTAAGTCACTTAAGATACCGGATTCATTAGCTAGAGAAGCTTCTAAGTACGACATAGCTATGGACTTAGGTAACAAGTTAATTAAGAACCGTCATTACATCGATCTTAACGGAGTTAAGGTAATAACAGTATCGTCTAAATTCAATGATGACTTCATCAAGAAAAACATAACCTTACTTAAGTCAGTAGCTTATGACATACTAGTTAAGACCTGCAGAAGTGACGGCTTCGCTATACTAATTCAGGAAACTGAGTTAGGGCATACAATGCGTGTCTGCCTACTTAGGAGGGATGTCAGTTTCATAAATGTGATTAAATCAATACCTCCAGAGCTTAGTCAGAGGTTATTAATAACGTTAAGAGGCAACCACATAATAATTAAGTTCAAGAACCCGAGCGAGAGCTCGCTTGACGCGATGCTTGACATAGCAACTAAGATAGTATCTGCAGTAGCAACACGTAAGTAGTTTAATCTAAAGTATACGTAGGGTATGTTATGGCATTAGTAGCTGTAACTGGCGGTGCTGGCTTCATAGGTTCCAACCTAGTGAACTACTTAGTTAGAAAGGGGTATGATGTAATAGTAATAGACAATCTATCTAGCGGGAAGGAAGAATTCATTAGTGATGCGGTAAGGTCAGGTGGAGCTAGATTAATTAAACTAGACCTTAAGAGGGTAAGACCAAACGAGCTCGCTAAGTACCTCAACGACGTTAAGACTCTATATCACTTAGCAGCTAATCCTGAGGTAAGGATTTCAGTAACTAGCCCTGAAATACACTTCAATGAGAATATATTAGCTACATTTAATGTCTTAGAAGCTTGTAGGTTAGGAGGCATTAAGGAGTTCGTGTTTACTAGCTCATCAACTGTTTACGGCGACGCCACTAAATTCCCGACACCCGAGGATTACCACCCGCTAATACCTATATCGATTTACGGAGCCGCTAAATTAGCTTGTGAATACTTAATAATAACTTACAGTGTACTCTATGGTATTAAGTCATTAATACTTAGGTTAGCTAACATAGTCGGTCCTAATCAGTCCCATGGAGTTATTGTCGATTTCATAAGGAAGTTAAGGAGCAACCCTACCGTTCTAGAGATATTAGGTGATGGTACGCAGAGGAAGTCATACCTACACGTAAGTGACTTACTTAGTGCTATCGACGTTACCCTTAACTTCTTAAGAACATCATCAAGCAGTTTTGAGGTATTTAATGTAGGTAATAGAGACTGGATAACAGTTAAGGAGATAGCTGATATAGTTGTTGAGGAGATGGGACTTACTAACGTCAAGTACGTATTTAAGCCAGCAACTAAGGATGGTAGGGGTTGGAAGGGTGATGTTAAATTTATGTTACTAGATATAAGTAAGTTAATGAAACTTGGTTGGAGCCCTAGATACAGTTCTGCTGAAGCAATAAGGCTTACCGTAAGAACTCTTTTAGGGAGGAGTCATGAGTGATGTTAGAGTATACTATAGTGACTTATTTAAATTACATAGAGATGAGCTAGGGACACACCCAGAATCTCCTGAAAGACTTAATTACGTACTTGAAGGCATTAAGGATGCAGGCATTAACCATGTTAAGAGCTGCGAACCCGACTATACCGTGGATAAGGCACTTAAGTTATTAAGCAGAGTACATAGTACTGACTACATAAGCTACATAAGTAGTGAGTCAGCTAAAGGACCTCACTATATAGATAGTGATACCTACGTAAATAACCACACATTTAGGGTTGCTTCATTAGCTTTCATAACATCCTACGAAGCCTCACTTAAGGCATTTAAAAGTAATGCAATGTCAGTAGCTATAGTGAGGCCTCCAGGACATCATGCGGGGCGTAAGGGTAAGGCCTTAGGCGCTCCTACGAATGGTTTTTGTATATTTAATAATTGCGCAGCCGCGGTATTGGGGTTTAAGGACTGTAGTGTTTCTAGGATCCTAGTTATTGATTTTGACGCTCACCACGGTAATGGTACTCAAGAGATTTTCTGGTATGATCGTAATGTAGTCCATATTGATATACATGAGCATGGCATATACCCAGGTACCGGAGAATTAAGTGATTTAGGTGGTGGCGATGCTGTAGGTAGTAAGATCAACATTCCGGTCCCGCCATTCTCAGATGATTCAGTAGTTGCTTGGGTACTTAGCGATGTTATTGGGCATGTAGTAAGTAAGTTCCTTCCAGAAGCTATCGTTGTTTCAGCTGGTTTTGATGGTCACGAACTGGATCCCTTAACTAATTTAGAGTACACTGATATTGCCTATGCCTTAGTGGGTTACTTCCTTAGGTACTTATTGAGTAATTACGAAATTAAAGGTATTACGGTAGTTCTTGAGGGAGGTTATTCAGTAGGTTTAAGGACAGGTATTGCTGAGCTTCTGAAGTCATTTCTTAGATATGATCGGAAGTATGGTAGGTTACTGGAGAAGTTGCGTAGGGACTGTAAGGAGAGATATGCCTTACTCATTAATGATGTCTTAAGTATTATTAAGAGGTATTGGTGATTAAAAACTTAGAATGGTGATATGAAGTCCTCAGGCTTCGGAGGTTCTGGCTTAAGTCCCTTCCTCTCCCTAATCTTCCTAACTATCTCAGGTAGTAGTGAGTCTGGTACGGGTGCCCACCTACTAAATTCAGTACCCCAGAATGCCCTACCTGCTGTCGCTGATCTCAACTCATTAGCTAGGTCGAAGGACTCAGCTACTGGTATCTCAGCTAGGATCCTGACGGTGGTTGGGTTAAGCTGTATTACGTTTATTACCTTACCTCTCTTACGTGAGATTACTGAGATTACTGAGCTCATGTAGTCCATAGGTGTCCTTATATCTAGCTTCTGTAGTGGCTCAAGTAATGTTGGTTTAGCTAGCAACATACCGCCGTATATTGGATTCCTTACTGCAGGGAAGATCTGTGCAGGTCCTCTATGTGCTGGATCTTCGTGAATTACTGCGTCATGTAGTATCACCTTAACACCTCTTACAGGCTCCATAGCTAATGGACCCTCCCTCATAGCTAGTCTGAAACCCTGTATTATGGTGTCCTTAACCTCCCTAAGGTGCTGAACACCTGTTGTTAAGTCAACTAGTATGTTTAGATTCTCATCTATAGCCCATATCCTCCTAGCTTCATTGTAGTCCCAGCCAGCTTGATCCCTAAGTATCTTAGCTCTTTCCCTAGCATCCATATCCTCAGTAACTACACCCTCTTGAATTAACCTTATGGTCTCCTCATTAAGTGGCTCTACACTTATGTACAACTTATTATGCTTATTAGGTGACTTACCCTCAATAACCTCTGACTTACCCCTTATGGTCTCCCTGTAAACTACTATAGGTGGTGAAGTCTCAACTTCTATCTTATAATTCTTCTTAAGTAGTGTTAACGCTATTTCAAGGTGTAGTGGACCCATACCAGATATTAGGTACTCTCCAGTCTCCTCATTAATCTTAACTACTAAGTTCGGATCCTCAATAGCCATCTTCCTTAAAGCCTCTATTAACTTAGAGAGATCCTGCATCCTCTTAGGTTCTACAGCCATAGTTACTACAGGTTCCGATACGTACCTCATCTTCTCAAACGGAGCTGCCACATCCTTGTAGTCAATCTGAACTACGGTCTCGCCAGCTCTAGCCTTATCTAAGCCAAGTACTGCCGCTATATTACCAGCAAATACCTGATTTACTGTCTCTCTAAACGGTCCCATGTATAGGCTTACTTGAAGTACCTTCTGCTTAGTCCTACCCATTAATAACCATACCTCCTGACCCGGTCTTAAAGTTCCCGAAAATACCCTGCCAGTAGCTACTAGTCCTGCATGAGGGTCTATCCTCATGTCGTTAACGAAGAATACTAAGGGTCCGTTAGGGTCTGCATTCATCATCGCTTTACCTATTTCACTATCTATATCGCCTCTCCATATCTTAGGTATCCTATATCTCTGGGCCTCTCGCGGGTTAGGTATGAACTTAACTACCATGTCTAGTAATGCTTCGTGTAGGGGTATTATCTTTTGAAGTTCCTCAACAGCCTTTCTCCCCTTCTCATATGCCTTAATCATATCTATGATCTTAATTCCTTTCTTATGAGCTATAGGTACTGTAAGTCCTATCTTATCCTTAGCTGATCCGAAAGCTACCATACCCTTAGCTGCGTCCAATAACCACTTATCCCTGAACTCAGGCTCTGCGTACTCTCTTATTAAGTTATTAATATCCCTGATTATCTCTACGAACCTACGCTGGATTTCTTGGGGTGTTAATTTAAGTTCCTTAATTAGCCTATCGACCTTGTTAATGTAGAGTAGAGGTCTTACCCTCTCCTCAAGTGCTTGCTTAAGCACGGTCTCTGTCTGAGTCATTACGCCTTCTACCGCATCAACTATGACTAAAGCACCATCCAACACTCTCAATGATCTAGTTACCTTACCACTGAAGTCTACGTGCCCTGGCGTATCTATTAGGTTAATTACGTATGGCTTACCCTCATACTCGTGATAGAGGCTTATGTTAGCTGACTTTACGGTGATACCTCTCTTCTGCTCTACGTCTAGGTAGTCGAGAGCTAATGCCTCACCAGCTACTTTAGTTGATATAATACCTGCTGCAGCCAGTAGCATATCCGATGTTGTTGTTTTGCCGTGGTCTACGTGCGCTATGATGCCTATGTTCCTAACCTGTTCTAGGTTAGACATTATTTTCTGGATCTGTTCTACGGTTTTGAATCTTGGCATATCCCCTAACCAGTGAGGTGTAACTTACTAGAGGTTAAAAACTTAAGCTCCGTAATCTCTATACCCCTACCTCTTGCTTACTCATGCTTCTTCCTGACCTCTCATGAATTTAGTTAACCCTTTACTCTCACGTACTTCCCTAGATTCATAATTAAGTATCTTATTAATTAACCATGCCTTATCCTCACTCATGCCTTCAACCCTAGCTAGTTCGGAAGGTGAAGCGTTTAGTACGTTCCTTAAGCTACCGAACTTATTAAGTAGTTTCTCGGCTGTTTTAGGACCTATTCCAGGAAACGACGATAGTATATATACTTGCCAAGCCCTGAAGTCCAGTTGATCCTTAGGTTTGCTATACTTTCTGTAACTTACTTGAACTACGTGCCTTACCTCGTGACTCTGAAGCTTCTCTGCTATGTATTTAATTACCTCAGCACTATGCCTAGCGTTTCTAGTATATATTATGGGTATGTTGTTGTATATAGCTGCAGTGATTAAAGCAGCTTCAACAGCCTTAGGCTTACTGGTTATCTTCTCCAGTATTGATAGATTACCCTCTATAAGTAGTATCGGGGACAGTCCTGACTCTTTTAGTCTCTTTATCTGATGGAAGAACCTGCCCTCAAAAACCGAGTGTGCTAGGTCGTCAACCCTCTTACGTTCTATAACATAGCCCTCAGCCGGTATATAATCACCCACATCCAATTGCTTAAATACTACTGAAACACCCATGCTTATTAAGTACTTAGGCACCTTCGAGTTCCGCTCTCTTTCGTCTACATATACCTTAACCATAGCACTAACCACACTCCATTAACCACCTACCTTCCTCTAATACTCTAAAGGAGTACCCCATTTTCCTAAAGTAATTACTTACTACATCAACTACTTTCCTCACATCGGTGTTAGTACTTAATGTAGCACCAGCTGCTGATGCATGCCCTCCACCAGAACCCCCTAGTTCCTTACCTAGTAGGTTAGCTAAATCAGCGGCGATAGGTTTCTTAAGCGTATTTACTATGTTCCTTGAAGCTCTGAGTACTATTCTGCATAAGTCCTTACGCTTGCATATAGCTATTGATAGGTCAGCACCAGCATCCTGAAGTACCTTAAGTACTGACGATTCATAAGCACCTATACACGTGATAGCTACTAGGAAGCTAGTTTCATCATTACTTACTAAGTATATCCCAGCTCTCGAGATAGCCTTTAACCTAGCTACTTTCTCAGGATACGGCAATTCCTTCCTGCTTAGTAAGTTTATTGAGTAGCTATAATTACCTCCAGCCTTCATTAATTCGTAAACTGCTCTAAAGACCTCTGCTTCGTTAATTATCCTCAAGAACTTAGTATCGTAGAGTATACCTATTATTAGTAACGTCAATGTATTATTACTTAACTCATTAAGTATTCCTAATGAATTAGCTATTAACGTAATTAATTCCGAAGTTGAGGAGGACTGGGGATAATGAAGAGCGAGTTTAGCTCCTTCAACTATATTATTTACTTCATGATGATCGATGACCACATACGGTACTGCATCACCTAGTAAATTAGTTATTAAGCTACTTAATTGACTCTTAGAAGCTGCATCAAGTATTATTAGTAGGTCATAATCTCCTACGCACTTACTACTAAGTAATTTATTTAGATAGTCACTACCTAATAATGTCCTAACTACCTCCTTACTAATTAATTCAAGTCCTTCAGGAAGGTCTATACCTACCTTGCAGTTAGGGGCTAATTTCTTGATAAGTTCATTAAGTGCTATGAGCGATGCTATTGCGTCTGGGTCTGCGTTTCTATGTGTAGTTATGCATATTCTACCGCTGTTGCTAATTAACGTCTTAAGTACTTCTACCTTCCTCCTCAATTCTTGATTTAATTCCATCCCTCACCTCCTCTAATGCTTTATCAATTAATCTATCGATTTCAGCTTCTAGCAGAGGGTCTATAGGGTTTGGTGAATATATCTCTACCTCAGTTACTACGTTTATTGCGTCATTTACGTGGATGTTTAATATTACATTAAACTCATCCCTACTTCCCAATAGCTTACTTAGACGCTTTACTAATTTTCTCTCAACTTCATTAATCACTTCCTCAAGTAACTCCGGCTTAACTTTACTAACGTCGATACCTATGGTTTCAAAAACTTTCTTATTACTCATTTACTTACCCAGCCTTAGCACCGAGTCCTAATCCTCCTCTATACTTATCTAATTGTTTCTTAAGCTCCTCCAACTGCTTCCTTAATGTTGATTCCATCCTCTCGAGACTAGTTAGTCTTATCTGTAGCTCCTCCTTCCTATCATTTAGTTCCTTCACTACATCATCCCTATTTACCTTAACTAGTACGAATCCTGTGTTCTTGTATATTGGTGAGTCTTCCTTAAGATTCTGAATAATTTCAAGAGCTCTCTCAACTTCTTTGAGTTGTGAAGCTACAACACCTTTTTGGGTTATTACTGAGGCTAATTGATTCTCTACCTGCTGGTACTTGATCAGTAGTTGCTCAAGTTCTGGAGGTATTTTCTGTGCCATATACTTAACACCTACCTAGGTAGTATAGGGTGTAGAGGGGTTAAAATTATTCCTTCATGTATAATTACCTAACATCTCAGTTAGTTTTAACACCATGTGGAGTAATCTCAGAAACGCATTAATTGATGCCCTAAATCCTGAGTATGTCGTCGCGTTGATCTTAGCTATTAAGTAATTATCCTTGACCAATAACTCGCCTCTAGCACCACCCATATCAACCTCAACTTCAGGCTTAAGTATACGTAGTAACGTCTTAGCTAATTCAGGACTACTTAACTCAACCTTAACCTCAGCTACTATAACGTAGTCATTCAAACTTAATCACCTTAAAGACCTTAAATGTAGGTCCACACGGTCTATTACTTGAGGTACAGATAAAACTTACCTCGACTTCATTACCTCCAGTAAGTACTATCTCTATGCTTCTTAAAGGAGGCTCGCCCGAGTATATTCTTGGTTTAAACATCGTTACTAAGGCGTTAGCTACATCACTCACTAGACCTTCAGATACGTTGGTTAGGTTAATAACTAATTCCCTCATACCTAAAGGTTTTTGGAAGTCCTTAGTCTCCCTACCTAACCTAACTGATTTTATTCTCAGCATTAACTTACGTACTATGGTAATGTCTCCAGGTTCGTAGAATACTAGGGCTGAAGGGTTAGCGTTCTTCTCAAGAACCATTACCAACCCGTAGGCACCCCTACGTAGTATAGCGCTTCTTAAGTCTTGGAGCGTTGCTTTACCTCTATTAAGTTTCTCGGAGTGAGGTATGGCAGCCACTAGTTCCTTAACGAAAGAGCGTGTCCTCCTCGAAGGTTCCCTAGAAGTCGTTATTATTAATTTCCTACCTACCTCACTACTTAAAAACGTGGTTTACCCCCAAAGAACAAGCTCTTACTTCTTACTCTGAATTACTACCTTACCTACTTCAGTAAAGGGCTGGTAGGCACCGCCAGCAAATATTCTGCCGCACATTGTGCACTTCCATATACCCACAGCTAACCTCTTCATTCTTACCTTAGCACCGCAGAAGGGACATTTATACGTAGCGTATCTCCTTTCCATGACCTCCTTCCACTTCTTACGTAGTGTAGATCCGTATCTTGGACCGAACCTACCAGCTATACCTACTACCTTAGTCCCTCTCCCCATGGCTCAGCACCTAGGGTATCTGACCTTATTGAGCATTATAAAACTTTTATTTCTGTGCTTCCTCCACGGTCCTAACTACTTTCTCTATTATTTCCTTACCCTTATTTAATGCCCTCTCAACAATACTTAACACCTCTTCCTTAGTTAAGTGACCCATACCAGTCTTCTGCATACCAGCAATTCTACCGTCGTCAGATACAGCTACTACTAACCTAGTGTCGAGTACTGACTCCTCCTCTAGATCTGGGTCAAGTAGTATTACATCACCTAACTTACCTGCCGTAACCGTAACTACTTTCCTACTTAAGGGTAGATTACCCACGTACGTTGTCTTATCAACCTTAACTTCCCCTGTTTCCTCATTAACCTCTGCCTTAGGAACCTTAGTAACTAGTAATGCAGCTAGAGTAGCTATTGATGATGCGTCTATTAAGTTACCGTCGTGGTCTAGGACGTAAATATCTATCCAGACGTTCCAGACCTTCTTCCCAGGTATTAGTACCAACTTACTTAAGTCTATAGCCTTCAGCTCCCTTATAGATCTATCAATCACTCTAGCTAACTCAATAGCGTTCTCATCCGGAGGTCCGGGCTCAAATACAGGTGATGCCATAGGTACGAACTCAGCTGAAACTACCATAGTGCCCTCGTTAGGTGTGTCTGGGTACGGATTACCTACCTCTAACTTAATACCTACTAGTACTTGAGTATTACCTAGCTTCACGAATGCTGAGCCGTCAGCATTCGGTACGTAATTAACCTTAATATCTATATCCCTATAATCATTAAGTCCCCTACCACTTAACCTAACTCCCTTCTTAACTAATGACGCTAGCGTATCCGCCTTTAACTTAGGTAATATGTAATCCGGTGACGTAGGTGTTAACGACATACTATCACTCCTCCACCTTCACCTCTAAGTACCTCTTCTTGAGTACCTCCTTCTGCATCTCGTATATCTGCCTAATACCCTTAAGAGCTAGATCCAACGCCCTCTTGAATTCATCGTAAGTTAACACGCCATTAAGCTGTAGAAGTGTTATCATTCCTAAGGAAGGTGCTGCAGCTACCGGCATATCAGCCTCACCATACATGTCCTCGATTTCATCGATATCCAGAACCAGCACCCCTTCAATCTTGCCTACAGCAACACCAGCTACTAAGTCCTTCATAGGTATGCCAGCATCTGCTAAAGCTAGCGAAGCTGCAGTTACTGATGCTGTCCTTGTTCCTCCATCAGCATTAAGTACCTCAATGAAGATATCTATTGAGGTCCTGGGAAATGCCTCAGTCATGACGACAGGCTCTAGTGCCTCCCTAATGACCTTAGATAACTCAACCTCCCTCCTAGAAGGTGCTGGTGACTTCCTCTCATGCGTTGAGAAGGGGGCCATGTGGTACCTACACCTAAGTATCGCTCTGTAGGGTAGGGCTAGGTGCTTCTGCTGAGGTTCCCTAGGTCCGTAGACTGCCGCTATTACTTTGGTCTTACCGTACTCAACCAGTGCTGACCCATTAGCGTTGTTTAGTATACCTACCTCCATTCTTATAGGTCTTAACTCGTCGTAGGCCCTACCATCTAGCCTACGCCCGTCATCCCTCAGGAGTTTTGGTTTCTCCACCAACTAATCCCCTCCTAACCTTTTCCTTGAGAATAAATTCCTTAATCCTATCTGTTAGTCCAGGTATGTGTGCCTCCCTCTCTATCTTCCTTATGGCTAGTATTACTATCTCTTCTAATGCCTTATTAGGGCACTCAATAAGTACCCTACCATTCTTAGCTACGGTTATCTTACAGCCAGTCTCACTCTCTAATGTTTGATGCATCGACCCCTTCTTACCTATTACCCTAGGTACCTTAACGGGGCTTATCTCAATAACTGCCCCCTTAGTTATCTTGCCTAAACCCTTACCCTTAGTTGTTAAGATAGGGTCCCTCGTTCTATCGAATACCTCAACCTTAGCTAATATCATATCACCAACGTCTAGGTACTGGCTTAAGTCCTCCTTAGCAGGGTTTATTGGTCTACCAAGTAAGTCAGCTGCGTAGAGTATTGCTGTAAAAGGTGCTCTAATATCTACCTCCCAACTCGTTATTCCTACGTTCTTAATCACCCCTATCACTAAGTCATCCTGTGAGGGGTAATAGAAGCCCTCAAGCGGTATTATCCCTAACGTTCCTTTCTCCTCATCTATATTAGCTAACCCAATAACTGTTGAGTAATGCTTTCTACCCACAGTATTTATGTATAGTGGGGTAGTTACTTTAAAGTCTCCCTCAGCTATTAACTGACCGGGGACTACTAACTCCCTATTACTTACGTAGATTTTACCGCTCAAGACTACACCACCTTCACCTTAACCTCAGCCATACCCTTAGTTACCCTACTTATTGCATCCATAACTTCACCCTGCATACCTGCTGGGATCTCTATTTCTATCTGTAATGAACCATCACTTAACCACACCTCGTTCTTGACCTCACCTAACCTCCTTAAGTGCGGGTACGCTCTCGATGATATTGCTGGAGGTACCTTAATGGTTATGTAGGCTCTAGCTATCCTTATTGGCAAGTACCTAGATATGGCCCTGACTACCTTAGGTGCTTGCTCCTCAACGCTCTTGTAAAGGTCTATAGCTACTTTAGCTTCCTCCATAGCTTTCTCTATTCTCTGAGGAGGTATTGGTGTCTTAGTCCTAGGGTCTATAGCTGACTTAGCTATGTACATAACTACTTGTCTTCTCTTAGCCTCAAGTAATTTCCTACGTTGTTCAGTAGTTAGCTGTAGCTCACCCTTCTTCAGTATGTAGTCAGCTACCTTCCTTATGTCGTCGGTTCCGAAGATTTTCCTTAGATCCTCCGGTGATGCTCTATCTCCTTTCCTAACGTCCTTGTATACGTAGTCACCTACTAGTACCTCATCAATACTTATCTTAGCTCCTTCCCTATACTTGAATGCTTTATCCGGATGGACAAGTATTTCGAATCTCTTACCCTTCACCTCAATCCTAGCTATTACATACTCCCTACTACTCATTTACCTACCCCTGCCTTCTCAATCCACTTCATTAATTCCTCCCTACTTAACTTCTTAAATACACCTTCTTCCTTACTTACGTAGCCTAGCTCAACTAGTTCAGGCCTTAGTGGCTGATCAGCAGCTGCTCTAATAGCCTTTAATGCGAGTTCGATCATCTCACCTAGGCTTAGGTCGTTTCTGTACCCCTTCTCTAATTGCTCCATAGCTGGTTGTTCTCCGGAGCCCATAGCTATTGCTAGGTAGGCGAAGTAGTAACCATTGATTTCAGTCTTGAATAGCTGAACACCTTTCTTATCAACACCTAAGAATACTAGGGCTACACCGAACGGTCTAACACCTGCGTGTTGAGTGTATAGTTGCTTTACGTCACATACGTTCCTAACTACTAACTCAACATCTATGGGTTCGTCATATATGAATCTATAGTTCATAGCTACTCTCCTAGCGTAGTCTATCAGTATCCTACCATCGGCTGCTAAGCCAGCGAAGGATGCACCTATGTGGGTGTCTATCAAGTATATCTTCTCAATCATTGACATATCTATGAGTGTAGCTATCTTCCTCTTCTCAGCCGCTAATACACCTCCGTACTTACTCTTAATTCCTATGGTTGTCCAACCCTTCTTTATATTCTCGGCAGCATACTCCACCTGATATAACTTACCGTCAGGTGAGAATACGGTTATTGCTCTATCGTAACCCATTGCTGGTGGTCCGAATGCCAAACTACTCTACCCTTCTTTGGTTAGTGGATTAAGTAATATAAACTTAAGCTGTCCGTGAAGTTTGGGTGGGGTATTACGTCTTTAGGTCCTTTAAGTGTGTTTAGGAGGCATGGAGTAGCTGTAGTAGGTGCTGGTGGTGCTGGTGATATAGTCTCTGCTTACGTAATGTGTAAGTTCCTCCGGGACTTCTTCAGTGTGAGTAAGTGCGTGCCCGTAGCTGTTCTATGGGAGAGGTGGGTCTTGGATCCTTACCCAGGACCAGTACCCCGTTCGGAAATAGTTAATGCTGAGTCCTCTAAGTGTGTTTACGTATGTAAGGACACTAAGGTAGTTAGGGGCGGGGGTACTTACGTATTCAGACCTCAAGCCTCAGTAATTTCAGAGTTACTAGGTACTCCAATACCTGCCCTAACCCTTGATAATGGAGTTTTAGGTATGCTTGACTGTATTAATGAGTTAAGGAGTAAGGGTTACGGAGCTCTTATGGTTCTCGACGTAGGTGGTGATATATTAGCTAGGGGTTATGAGGATGATCTTTGGTCACCCTTAGCTGATGCTATGAGTTTAGCACTAGCACGTAGCTTTAATGGTTACTCCGTAGTCGCCGTCTTAGCTCCTGGCGCTGATGGTGAGTTAAGTTATGAGTACGTCATGAGTAGAATTGAAGAAATAAGTAGCAGAGGTGGTTTGCTAGGTGCTATAGGATTAACAAGGGATTTACTACGTGTGTATGAAGAGGTACTTAAAATAACTAAAACCGAAGCTGGTAAGGTACCTTATGAGGCATTAAGGGGTAACGTAGGTAGTTCAGCAATTAGAGGGGGTTCTAGGAAGGTAAAGATAACACCTAACTCCATAATTACCTACCTATTAAGTACTAATGAAGTCATAAATGATAATATGCTAGCTAAGGAACTGATAGGTACTTCAAGTATTAAAGAGGCTGTACTTAAGGCTGAAGCATTAGGAATACCTACTGAATTACACCTAGAAGTAGAGATAGCTAAAACCTACGGTACAGGACCCGAAACCATAGGTAAGGTTAACTGGTCATTAATCAAGGAGAAGGTAGTTAAAGCAATAAGGCAAAAAGCCTAAAACCCCCAAAAAGCTAGAAAACAGAATGGGGGGCCAGAGCAGCGGGGTGGGGTAGCCAGGTTAGCCCGCGGGGCTCATAACCCCGAGGTCGGTGGTTCAAAACAGGGCGGTGTGTAAGGCACCGCCCTGTGGAAGTCCACCCCCCGCTACCAAGGGCGGGCCCCCCGCCACTACTTCTGCTCACTTTCTCTGACGTACCTCATTAATCCATAGCTAATTCCTTTTTGTTGCTCTGCTAACGTTGGTATGCATTCTACGTTATTCTCTTTACATATCTTGAGTACTTTATTTAAGAAGTTCCTCCACCATTTCCTGTCTTGAGCCTTGCTTAATATACTCATTACCTTTCTTTGATTCATCACCTGCCTAAATATTTCATACATCCACTTCCTTACTCTAAGTTTATCAATTAGTACCTTGGAGTTCGTGTCTTTAGCTACACTCACTATTTCCTTAACTAGCTCTTCTCCATCATTTACCAATGGTATTACCGGACCATAGAAAATCCAAGTCTCTACTCCTTCATTACTTAACCTCTCTAAGACCTTGACCCTCTCCTTAGGTCTTACTGAGTTTGGTTCTATGTACTTCATTATTGAATCATTATTTAACCATGTCAATGTTACTCCAACATCAACTCTGTCCTTAAACTTCCTAATGATATCTAAGTCCCTTAGGACTAAGTTAGATTTTGTTTGTATACTTACATTAAATCCGTATCTCAACATAACCTCGATACTCTCTCTTACTAGTCCTAACCTTGCTTCTATATGCTGATAGGGGTCAGTTATCGTTGACACGCCAATCACACCTAACCTTAACCTCCTTAACTCATTTTTCAGTACCTCAACGCAGTTCTCTTTAACATAAACGATAGTACCCCAATTCCTACTAACATCTCTATACTTACCACTTACGTAATCCCTTGCGTAGCAATAGAGGCAACCATGAGTACATCCTATATATGGATTAAAGGCATAATCAAGATCCGGTAGGTTTGACTTACTAATTACTGACTTGACCTTAACGTACTTATAGACGACCCTATTCACTCCCTAAACCACCTACTAAGACTCCTATTTAGTAAGTACTTACGTAGTATGAAGGACTTCCTAACCCAAGTTGAGTAACCTAATCGCGTTAACTCATTAAGTTCCTTACGTACTTCATTAATACTAACTAACTTCTTAGGACTAGAACTTAATAACTTCCTAACACATTCCCTAACAAACCAAACACCTATGTTTATATTAAAGCCCTCATAAACCTCCCTAAGAACCACCACAGCAGCTTTCCTCCTTAACCTACTTAGGTACTCAGCCACAGCTAATCTGGAGGCGTAGTAACACCCACCTATTCCTGGGTAAGTCGATCTTCCACTAGGTCCCTCATAATCTCCTTCAATAATTACGTGAGGTGAGTACCTATTCCATGTAGTTCCTGGAAACCAAGCTTCTAACCATTCAAATAGCCACGTACTTGAGGGTATTAATATAGCTACGAATAAGTTATTGCTTACCTTAAACGAATGGACCCTCACCTCATTAATTGGTGGGTACTGCTTAATTCTTGATACTAAGTAATCAGATATTACCTTATCAGTAGCTGTTATTGCCCACCTAGTAGGTACTAACTTCCTAGACTTACCTAAGCCTAAAGCACCCACACTTAATACTCTAGCTATTCTAGAGACAGGTACTCCTGATGTATAAAGGTATATGATAGCGTTTGATGCCTTAAGGTCCGTATCATTAAATACCTTCTCGACGTGCCTACCGTAACGTGTATTACCTACGTTCACTTCCTTAGCGACACCTACTGGGCCCATTGGCGGTATATAAGGGTCGAATAGAACCTCACTTCGTGGTGGCTTACTAAATACCACTGAAACATCTACGGGTTTCTCAGAGAGAGCCACATCTATTACTAACTCAATAGATCTACTCTGAATATCCGTGACGTAGGTACTTAAGGAAGTAGCTGCTCTTACTAAGCTTAATCTCATGCCAATTAGGTCCTCTAACCTCATATCTAGCCAAGACTCAGGTAAGTCGAGGTTTGATGTATTACCCCTAAATGGTGGTGAGACTAATGAGACAGTAACTCTGGGGTAGTTTCTCCACCCAATATAGACTGATGGAGGTGATGCGCCATCTAATGATCTTCCCTTGAAGTATGTACCCATACTAAGTGATGCCTTGACCTCTATCAATAATGGACAGTAAGTTAAACCACATAAGTACTTAGTACCTCTGCACTTAATGCATTCATTATTGAATGAGTACCTACTCCCCATCCCTCATAAAGGGGGTTTAGGAATTTAAAACAACGTACTTACGTAATCATTAATACACCTAACTAATCTTTAGTACTACCGTGCATAGATAGGTTTGGTGCCGGAGATGCTTAGAAGATTAAGTAAGTTACACATAGGTACTGCTGGAGTACCTCACAGTACGCCTAAAAAGACTACGCCAGAAGGTGTTAAGAGAGTTGCTGAGTTAGGTCTTGATGCTATGGAGATTGAGTTCGTTAGGGGTATTCGAATGAGTCCCTCATTAGCTCAGAAGACGCGTGAAGTTGCTTTAGAGTATGGTGTCGTACTCACGGTTCACGCACCGTATTACATAAACTTATTATCTAATGATGAGTCTAAGGTGAAGGCATCTATTAAGAGGATATTAGATAGTGCCAGGATAGGTTACTTAGCTGGTGCTTGGTCAGTAACTTTCCATCCCGGATACTATGGCAAGTTAAAGTCTGAGGAAGCTGTAGCTCGTGTCCGTAAGTACCTAATAGAAATTACTAAACAACTCATAAACTCCGGTATTAGGATATGGGTTAGGCCTGAGGTTATGGGTGGATTAGCTGAGGTCGGTGCTTTAGAGGAAATACTGGAGATAGTTGACGGTGTTGAGATGGCTGCCCCATGCATTGATTTCGCGCACCTATACGCTAGGACTTTAGGCGAGTACAACACCTACGAGCACTACAGGAGAGTACTTGAGATTATTGAGGAGAGGCTAGGGAGGGAGGCCTTAGATAACATGCACATTCACGTTTCGGGTATGGAGTTCGGTAGAAGAGGTGAGAAGAGGCATCTAAATCTTAATGAGTCGTCGTTTAATTGGGAAGAATTAGTGAGGGTTTTAAAGGAGTTTAGGATTAAGGGCGTACTTATATGCGAATCACCTAACCTTGAGGAGGATGCGCTTAAGATTAAGAGACTATATGATTCACTAAAGACTTAACCCTAATCACACTTAACATCATTAGATTCGATGCATAGCCCAAACCTCTTAGCAGCTTCACATATTTTTTCAAGCGGTATGAAAGCCCTAATCCCCTTATCATTATAGACGAAAACACTCCTGCCGACCCTTTTAGCCTTAACTACTTCACACTGATCCAAGGTAATCACCTGGTAAGTGACTATGTATGTATTGAATTAAAAAGTAGTTATTTTGTAAGTTTTACTCCTTACATCTCGGCACTATCGGTACTGCATCTAATCTAGTTCATTGGGTGCCTCTCCTTTAACTTAACCTCCCTTAGGTACTGAATAGCCGCTGATATACTGCCAGTAGCTTCAATTATTGGGCCCCACCTAACTCTGAACTTAGTTGGTACTAACGGCCTTACTCTCTTCTTTAGCCTTCTAGGTATGTAGGTAGCTTCCATACCCCTTAATCCGAATGACCCATCAATCATCTCTACGATCTCATCTCTCTCTATGAGGTCTATCAGTACCTTCCTTAACCTATCCTCACCAGCTAACCCACTTAACTCTCTCCTAAGTTCACGCCATGTTACTGGTCTTCCCTTCCTACGGATAATATTTATTACTAACCTCTCCAATTCTTTATCGTCTGGCGCCCTAATGACTACCACGTCCTCGTCCTCATAAACAACCTTGAGCTCCTCGTCCTCCTTACGCCTCTTATTATTTCCAAATATACGTATCACGTCCGCCACCCCGTATAATATATATTATCTACGCTTATGTATATAAGCCTACTGTTTTGATTAGATGGTAAGACTCCTTGAAGCAATACAATACTTTTAAACTAATGAAGACACTAACTGGTGCTTAGGTGTAGAGTTATGGGTGTTTCAAAGGACATTACACTTGTAGCTAAGTTACCAGGAGCTAATAATGATTTATTCGTTAAGAAGCTTTGGCAAATAGCTACCTACTTTAGAGATGAAGTAGGGGTTAGAGTTAACTTAATTATTGATAGATTAAATGAAGGTGATGAGCCTTACATAATAGTGCTGAATGATAAAATCAGCTTGAGGAGTGACTTATATGAAATAATAGATAGGATTGCAGATAAGTTAGCTTATGATATAGCTGATGCAAGGTTCCTTGAAAAAGTTGCTGCGTCTACTTTAATAAAACATTAACATAATAATGTGGTAAATTCATAGTGTATAAATCAATGACATCCAGAATGCTTTATTGTTATTTGTTATAACGCCCTAATTAAAAGACTTATTAAGGCTGAGCTACATTTTTCCTTAGGTGAGCACGTAAGTGTTAGCTGATATTAGGATGTTTGCCATTGAGCTCTTAAGGTCGTATAAGAAGATATTTAAGTATAGGGATCTTGAGGCTATAACGGGCTTACCCGCACCCGCTCTTTGGAGATACATTAATATGAAGATAATACCTAGTCCCGAAAGAGCTCAGGAACTTATTGAGAAGTTAACAGCTCCTTCAGTAATTAATAGGATATTTGAGAATAACATAATAACTGTTGACGGTAATATATTCAATATCTCTAAGATAATCTACAACGTAAGTATACTTAAGATATTCTCCTACATAGCTTACCGTGAGTTTAAGGAGTATAACATAACCGCGGTCGCTACGGTCGAAACTGACGGCATACCAATAGCTGTTAATGTAGCTGATGCTTTAGATGCTAAGTTAGTAATTGCCCGTAAGAGACCTGACGTAGGTATTAAGAATTACTACCAAACCAGCTACATAGCTCGTGACCCACCAGCAATAATTAACCTATTCCTACCTGTATCTGACTTAAGCAGTAATGATAGGGTATTAATAGTTGATGACCTTCTGAGTACGGGTAGGACAAGCTTAGCCCTGATTAAGTTAATTAGAATGGCTAATGCCGTACCTATAGGTATATTCTCGATACTTGCTGTAGGTAATAGGTGGAGGCACGTACTTGAGAAGGAGGTAGAGAAAATTTACGTTGTGAAGTACGTTAATCCTGGTGAGATTTGCTGAGTTACAGTGATGATATAGTACTGAAGATAGCGTCAATCTTCGCTGCCGCGATCGCGTTAGAAGCTAGTGTAGAGGGTAAACCAACAACGGTTTCTGGTAGTAGTGGGTTAAAGGGATTAAGTTTAGAGAAATTCATACTGACATCAACACTGTTAACACCTACTTACATCAACTTAATTAATGACGCCGTCACTGGTAAGCCTCTACGTATGGGTAGGTACGTGTTAAGCACTATTAGTGAGATTGTTGATTTTAAGTTAATTAGCACTAATACTGCCTTAGGTTACTTAATTCTCTCAATACCATTAGCTTACTCAGTAGGCTATTTAATTAAGGATAACGAAGTGTTTAAACCCAAGGAATTACCGATTACTGTGGTTAGGATATACTCATTAAGGGTTAAGAAACACCTAAGTAGTGAATCCTCAAGTGATCTATGTAAGGCATTAATTATGGTTAGACCATCGTACCTAGGTAAGGTCTATGGGAAAATTCCTGACATTAATCTCTGTGTTGGTAATGGTGATACTTCATTAATTGACTTAATAGGTAGTTCAAGGTACTTGGATATCATAATGTATGAGCTATACCACGACTACCCCCGAACTACAGAGTTAAGTAAGTACCTACTCAATACATTAGGTAATTCACCTTTACAGAAGGTCTTACTTGATGCATTCCTTAGGCTATCAAGTAACGTAATTGACTCCGTAGTGCTTAGGAGTAGGGGATATAGCTACGCTTTAATTATTAAGTACTTAATGAGGTACTTCAATCACGGGTTAATATCTCCTAAGTATTCAAGCTGGTTAAGGAGTAAATGCATTAACTTAGGCTCAGTAGCAGACATTCTGGCTTGCTCATTAGCTCTCGCATTAACGTCGATTGAGCTGGGTGAGTGACCTTGAGGATTATCTATGTTGCTAGGCTATACCCTATTGAATACCTAACGATTAGGTTCCTTAGTAAGTTAGTAGGTAAGTTAGGAGGCGACTTAATGGTACTAGGAGGTGATTACACGCCTGACCCCTCGGTACTTTCCCGATTACTCAGGGGTAGAGAAGTGATTGTGGTTCCCGGTGATGAAGACGACGTAGCGATAACCAAAATTAGTAGGGACTTAGGCATACTATGTAGTGGTAACATACGTGAGTTCAGGGAATTAAGTATAGCGTGCATCGGTGGTATCGACTTCATGCAGGACTTAAAGAAGGTCACTAAGGAATTAAGTAACACTAAGGTAACTAACTTATTAATCATCACGCATTACCCTCCGATAAATCAGCTAAGCATAGGGCTAAAGTATAGGTTGCTTAATGCCGGAGTTAAGGAGTTACTTACTATGTGTAGTTCTGCCTTAGCTACGTTATGTACGCATGTAAGTAGTAACTTCGTTAAACTATTAAACAGTGATTCACTCATTATCGGACTAAGCGGTAGTTATAATGGTTGGTGCATAATTATCGATGTCAGTAAGTCTAAGGAGTTAGTAATTAGGTACATTAGGTTACTTCCTTAGCCATTAAGTAGGCATCCTCGCCATCTAAGTAGTAATACCTAAGTATCTTAACCTTCTTAAATCCTAACTTCTCATAAAGGCTTATTGCGGGGTAATTGCTTACTCTAACCTCAAGGTATACCTCCTTAACCTTGTAGATTTCCTTAAGTCTCCTTAATGCCTCATTCATTAATGACCTACCAATACCTCTCCTTCTAAATTCGGGAAGTACTGCTATGCTTATTATGTGTCCTAGCCTGCACCACCCCCTTCTCAAGAAGCAGAAACCGCTCTCGACTCTACACATGATGTACCCAACGATCTTTGAGGATGACTCGGCAACTAGAAATGCCCTACCCCAAGTTCTTAAGTGATCTTCCCAGAATCCCCTAGGGTAATGCTCCTTAAGCGATATTAAGTTAATGTTTATTACGTCATCTAGGTCCTCCTCGCGGGCCTCCCTAATAATGTACTTAGGTTCGGTGGACACGCTGGACGCCGAAGTTACTTATTAACTTCTTCTTTTAAGTTTACGTTGAAGGTGCGCTACTTGTGCGTATTAGTAACTACCACCCAGCAAACGAAATTAGGGGATTAAAGGGTAGGGTACTTAGTGGATGTACTATAGTCCTAGGACTTACTGGGTCATCAGCTATTTACAGATCCATAGATGTCGCTAGGGAATTAATACGCAGAGGAGCGAGGGTTATCCCCGTACTGAGTAGGGAGGCCGCCAAACTAGTATCTCCTGAACTTTTTAGGTGGGCTACTGGTGAGGAGGTATTTACTGAATTTTCGGGTGAGGTAGGTCACATAGCCCTTAGTAGGGAGGCTTCCTCAATGCTTATATGTCCTGCAACACTGAATACTATCTCTAAGGTAGTTAACGGTATCGGAGATACTACAGTAACGCTAGTAGCTATGGCTATGTTAGGTAACGGTAAGCCAGTAATTATAGTACCTGCCATGCACTACAACTTATGGCATACATACGAGAAGCTAAAACTGTACCAATCATTAAGTGAGTTAGGGATTACTGTCGTACCCCCGGTAATTTCCGAAGGTAAGGCTAAGATAGCGGGCATAAATGACGTTGTAGCTGCTGTAGAGGCCGTTACGTTGAGGGGTAGGGACTTAAGTGGCTTAAGGATACTAGTAACTGCTGGAGCTACGAGGGAGTGGCTAGATAGGGTTAGGTTCTTAACGAATCCGAGTACTGGTAAGATGGGTCTAGCAATAGCTAGGGAGGCCTACTTTAGGGGTGCCGAAGTTACCTTAATTCACGGCTTCATAACAGGTGACTCAGTACCTCATTACATTAAGTCAATCAACGTATCCACTACAGAGGAAATGGCTGAGGCAGTAGTTTCTGAGGTTAGATCTAAGGAATATGACGCAGTTATATTGGCTGCAGCACCTACTGACTTTAAATTCTCTAAGGTATTTAGTGGTAGGTTAAGTGCTTCTGACGCGCCGTTAAGTATTGAATTAGTAGCAACACCTAAGATTTCCTTAATCATCCGTAATTACTTTAAGGGCTTAGTTGTAGGGTTTAGCGCCGAGTATGCAGAGGGTAGTGAGGAATTACTAGTAAGTAACGCTATTAAGAAAATGAAGGAGCGATTGTTTGACATTATAGTTGCTAATGACGTAAGTAGAACCGATATAGGGTTTGCTTCAGACTATAATGAAGTATATATAATACATAGGGATGGTGAAGTAGTAAAGGTTAGTAAGACACTAAAAAGTGAGGTAGCTAGGAGGATACTTGATGAAGTTAAGAAGATGCTTGGAGGTTGATTAAGTAATAATGAGTTCAGAGGATATTGTTTCAGTATCAATACCTATGCACGTAAGTGGCTTCTGGGTACCGATAATAAGAAATGACTACTTAAGTTCAGGATCGTTAGGTGCTGGATTAACACTTAAACCCAAAGCTTCATTCGCTATTAGGAGATCTACAAAAGAGAGGATCTGCACCTTAAAGTTAAATGACACATGCTTAGATAATCTACCCTTAGTTAACGTAATAAATGAGGTATTAGACATAAAGAGACTTAACGTTAAAATTATTGGTAAGTCCTTAGGCTCCTTAGGCGCTGGGTTGGGGTTAAGTGCTTCAGTGGCAATAGCTTACTCATTAGCCGCTATCTTAGATAGGTTTGGCGAAGTACCTACACTCAACAGAGCTGGCGCCATAGCTCACGTAGCTGAGGTAAAATGCCTCACAGGCTTAGCTGACGTAATAGCTGAGATTTATGGAGGAGGTCTAGTCATTAGGATCGCTCCCGGAGCCCCTGGTGTTGGGGTAATTGATGTCTTACCTATTAAGGATAATGTAGTGGTTCTCATTACTTTTATGGATCCTTTGCTTAAGTCAAGAGTTACTACGCCTCAGATGTTAATAGATAGGTTGAAGTACTTCTATAGGGTTGGTATGGAGGCTTATAGTAAATTCATTAAGAACCCTACCTTAGAGAACTTCCTTGAGGTTTCAAGAATGTTCTCAGAGAGCGTTGGGTTCCTTAGAGGTAAGGTTAGGGATGTAATTACTAATGTACTGAATCCATTCATGAAGAGAGGTGATGTTATTGGCTACTACGTCAAGAAGTCAATACTCCTTACAGTAGTTAATAAGTACGGTTATGACAAAATCATTGAAGCACTAAGAAGTACTGGATTAAATACATTAGTAGCTAGCATAAGTACCTCAGGTACTCAAGTATTTCATGGTGGGAGGTATGAAAATACCTAAGGGTCACCCAAGATACGAATCACTCATGATTAGAGAAAAGCTTATTGAGGGCTTTAAGGAAGGCTACGTCGCTACGGCTGGCTTAATAGCTCATGGTAGGGGCGAGTGTTTTGATTACTTAATCGGCGAGGTGACTATCGAACCAGCTATGAGAGCTATTAGGGCTGCCGTAGCTGCTTTACTTCTTAGTAAGTACCCCGTCATTTCAGTTAACGGAAATGTAGCTGCCTTAGTACCTGAGCACGTCGTTGAGCTAGCGAGGGTAGTGAACGCTAAGATCGAGGTTAATCTCTTCTACAGAACTGAGGAACGTGCTAAATTAATAGGTAAGGTACTTAGGAGGTACGGTGCTGAGGAGGTTCTTGGGATTGATGATGCGGTGGTAACAATACCTGAATTATTCAGTGAGAGGAGACGCGTTAGTCCTAGAGGTATCTTAATAGCCGATACCGTACTCGTTCCTTTAGAGGATGGCGATCGTACTGAAGCTCTTAGGAAGTTAGGTAAGTTTGTCATAGCTATAGATCTTAACCCATTATCTAGGACAGCTAGAACTGCGAATATAACTATAGTTGATAACATAGTTAGGGCCTTACCTACCATGGTTAGGGTAGCTAATGAACTTAAGGGACTGAGTAGAGGGGAGTTAAGGAGTATTGTCGAGAGGTATAACAACGATGAAGTACTTAAGGAAGTAATTAAGTACATTATCAATCGATTAAGGAAGCTAGCTTCCGAGAAATTGACCATTGATGTAAAGTAAAGGACCTATGTTTTCTTTTTAATTGCTCTCAGAAGATCCTCAAGCTCCTCTTTAGGCATTACTCTATAGTATTTAGATGTAGGGAATTCCTGCCTCCTAACTTCGCTTACGTAATTACTTACGGCGTCCCGCATTAATTCATAAGCATTAAGATACTTCTTAGCGAATGGTGGCGGGTTAGGGTTTAGCCCTACTACGTCATGGAATACCAGAATCTGACCGTCGCAGTAGGGTCCAGCACCTATGCATATAGTTGGTATACTTACCTCCTCTGTAATTAACTTAGCCACTTCAGCTGCCACGTTCTCGATAACTATTGAGAACGCACCCGCTTTCTCTAGTGCTTTAGCGTCATCTATTAACTTCTCAGCCTCCTTACTTCTCTTACCTAACAATTTATATCCCCCAATAATTAAGTACCTTTGCGGATTAAGACCTATATGGCCCATGACAGGTATCCCTACCTTAACTAATGCCTTTACATAATCACTTACCTCCTCACCACCCTCAAGCTTGACAGCATCAGCTCCTAGCTTCACGGCCTTACCACAATTACGTATAGCATCTTCTACGCTGGTTTCGTACGTCAGAAAGGGCATGTCAGCTACTATTAAGGCTCTTGGCTTAGCATTAACTACGGCTTTTAAGTGATGTAGCATCTCCCTAAGACTAACTGGTAAGGTTGATTGGTAGCCCATAATTACCATACCTAGAGAATCACCGACAAGTATCCCGTCTACCCCTGCTTCATCGGCTATCCTTGCTTGATAGTATGTGTAGGCAGTTATCATCACTATTCTTTCTCCCCTACGCTTCATCTTTATAAAGTCTTTAGGAAGTAATTTCCTGTTCAATGCCTCCACCCTTACCTAAGCTTATATACGGCTTTGCTCGATTGCTTTAACTAATCTATATAGTACGTTATTAACTGGGGTAGGCAGCCTTAATCTTATTCCATACTCAATTATCTTTCCATTGATGTAGTCTATTTCTGTTCTCTTACCTCTCATTATATCTTGGAGCATTGATGAGTAGTTATCTGCTGTTGCCTTAGCTACCTCAAATAAACCTCTTATAGGGTCGCTAGGTAATTTAACTCCCAAAACACTACATACCCTAACACCTTCATTAACTGCTTCAATAGCTACTTTCTGGGCAAATTCATTCTCAATAATAACTCTATTGGGAGCCCTAAGTAGGGCGGTAACGGGATTTAAGCCTGCATTTATTAGTAGCTTGTACCACCTATACGGATTAATATCCTCAACCACCTTAACCTTAAATACCCTACTTAAAATATCTGATATATCCTTAAGCTGATCTACTATCTTATGGTACATACTAGCTGTAGTTCCTAAGTACGACACACGACTACCTACATACTTAAACACACCATCGCTTTCCCTCAAGACACCTACATTAAGGACTAATGCCGCAACATAACCATTCGTTACTAACTTATTGGCTAATTCAAAGGAACCTAATCCATTCTGGCAAGTTACGCATAACTTGACTCTTGCGTGATTAATTAGGTTTCTCATAGCGGTACTAAAGTCATAGGACTTTACACAGATAAATGCTATATCTACTTCATTAGGTAGGTCCGGATAACTTACGTATATTCCCCTAAGCCTAACCTTATCTTTATTAACTTTAATGATGATGCCTTTACTGGAATATCTCTTCGCTACATCACGTCCCCTAAACACTAGGTAAGGCTCTATATCAGCTAGGTTAAGTGCGTAAGTAATTAACGCACCTATAGCTCCTACCCCTACAACAGCTACCTTCACTATTAACCACTCATTAAAGTTTATACTTAGTTCCGTAATAAAGCATAATTAACTAATGAAGATAGAGTTTCTTCAAACTTACTCTTTAATGTTTAATGCATTTAGTAGGTATTGGCTACCAGTAGCGTGTTCCTCACTTATTCTGTTAATTATGTCATTAACCATTACGAACACTAACTGAACTTTCATTAAGAACTCTTTAAATAAGTCATCATATAGAGCTGCCTTCTTAGCTACCTTAGCTACTTCAGGTAATCTATTCATTACTATATCCTTAACCTTAGCAACATCTAGTGACGTTATTCTTGGTTTATCCTTTATTTTCTCTAGGACACGTATTAAACTATCAATATTCAGTATACGTATCTGTAACTTAATTACATATACTTCAGGATCGTCGATTTCACTGCTAGCTCCCTCATACATTTTCAATGCCTTAATTACTGCTGCTTTATCCGTAAAAGCCCACCAGCGCTGACCTGAGGATCTGTAAGTTGTCTCTATTAATCCGTAATCACGCTCAAGTATCCTAAGTAGTTGGTTCGGGTTATACCTTATTCCGTATGAGTGGAGCTTCTTTATTAGTCTTTTATTGTCGAAATCTCCTAATCTCGCTTCACCCCTTGATGTTATCTCGTTACTGACCTCAATTGCAGCCCTAAGTACGTAATATGCTCTATCACCATACCTCATCAACACCTCCCTAGCTGCTGATTCAGCTATAGAAACCATCCTTATCCACTCAATTCGAGCCTTAGACCTATTTAAAAGCGGGAGTACTTAGTCGAGGTTACTTACTATTCTGTTTAGGTAATACTTAATTATTACGTAGCTTGCAACCCCCAATTAGCTTTATGCCTAACTTCGTAATTATAGCGCCATAACTCTTTATTAGTTCCGTCTAGAAGGGTTATTACGGCGTATGGAGGCTCATAATTAATGACTGATGTAGTCATTCTTGAGAATGTATGGAAACGATTCGGTAAAGTTGAAGCGTTAAGAGGCATTAGTTTCACTGTAAAGAAGGGCGAAATCTTCGGACTTATAGGGCCTAACGGTGCTGGTAAGACAACGACGTTAAGGATAATATCTACTCTAATAAGGCATGATGAAGGTTTAGTTAAGGTCCTAGGTAGGGAATTACCCGAAGGAAAAGACTACGTTAGGAGAAAATTAGCTTACCTCCCTGAAGATTCGAGACTTTACGGTAGATTAACTGGTTGGGAAAACCTACTTTACTTCGCAATGATATACACTAATGACCTCGAAGAGGCTAAGGAAATGGCTTCATTCGGCGCATCAATAACTGGCTTAAGCGATGAAGATCTTAGAAGGAGAGCTAGTGAATATAGTAAAGGTATGGCGCGTAGAGTAGCTTTAGCCAGGGCATTAATGACTAAGGCCGAGTTAATAGTTCTTGACGAACCTACTTCAGGGCTTGATGTTTTCTCTTCGTACTCCATAAGAATGATGATTAAGGAATACTCAAGGAAAGTAGGTAGTACAATAATACTCTCATCCCATAATATACTCGAGATACAGTACCTATGTGACAGAATAGCCTTAATTAATAAGGGGAGAATAGTAGCTATAGGTACTCCTAAGGAGATAATTGTTAAGGCTAACGCCTCAAACCTTGAGGAGGCATTCATTAAGCTAGCTGGTGTTAGTAATGAATAGGCTTTACCCAATAATATGGAAGGAGTTCAAGGACATGATAAGAGATGTTAGGACATTGCTCGTCATAGCTTCATTACCGTTAATAATAATGCCCTTCATGAGCGTTTCATCACTTTACTTACAGCAGGTTCAAGTAAGTAATGTAGTAATTGTAGATAAGGACTGCGGCAATTCCACATTACCTGGCTTAGGCACCATATCATCTAAAGAAATAGTTAGCTTAATGGTTAGGAAGTTAATTGAAAATAAGTTTAATGTTTATGTAGTGTATTGCAGTAATTCATCAGCTAGGCTACCTAGTAAGTACGACTTGTTAGTCGAGATACCTAAGGGATTCGTTAGTAACTTAACATCCTTAACTAACGCATCTATAATTAAGGTTAATAAGGTGATAGGGTCTAGTAGAGCTGACGTAGCTATAAACTTAATAAATAACGTATTAGCTGAAGTAGCTTCTAACGTATCTAAGAGTAAGGTTAAGTTACTAGCTAAGCTAGCACATGTTAAGGTAGTTGCTGACGTTGTGCTATACCCCATAAGGATGGTCATGGGTATGGTGACACCATCTGGGGCACCAGCTACTTACGCTGAGGAGTTAAGGACTAGATTAGCTAGGATAATGGCCTTCAGCTTACTCTTCGTAACTACGCCATCAATAGCTTACATCACTGATTCCATAGTTGGTGAGAAGGAGAGGAAGACTATAGAGGCTTTATTAGCTACTCCAGTACCTAGGTACGCATTAGTCGTTGGTAAGGTGTTTACGGCTTCAGTCATAGGTCTGATAGCTGGGTTAAGCGATGCTCTAGGATTACTGATATTCTTCACGTTACCTTCAGTAGTATATGGCTTAAATGTTATTACGTACTTAACACCTGGGTTAGTAGTGACGCATGTAATTGCTGTTTACCTCTCGGTATTTGCTTCATTAGCTATAATAGTACCAATAATTATTAGGTCAGGTAGTTACAGAGCTTCATACGCAGCCTCACTTACGGTAATTAGCTTAGCATCAGTTGTATTCTTCATAAGTTTATTTGTTAACGTAACGAACTTACCAACACCCATTAAGGAGCTACTCTACGTAATACCTTATACACACGCCGTAGTAATGATTAAACAGGTAGTGTTCGGTAACGTATTCAGGGTATTACTTCACGCATTAGTAATTATTGCTGAGTCAGTAGCTCTCGTAGGGCTAGCTATTAAGTTATTCAATGATGAAAAGATCATTTACTCTAAAACTTAAAACAAGTACCGTCACTTAAGAAAGGGCTGAGGAGTTATGACTCGTTTAGCGGTTCCTAAAGTCGTTAAGAGGTACTGGGTACCTACACTCGCTATTTCAGTACTTATAGTCTCGATAGTCGTTGGCTCTTACCTACGTTTATACCCAGTATTTAATGCTGAGAAGCTGGGTTACGGACCAACACTATATGAGATGGACCCATACTCTGAGTACTGGATAGCTAAGCAGTTAGATACACACGGGCTACTCTACTTCTATAAATTAACGAGGAATAACCCCATTACAAGGATTTTCTGGTATCCTTGGGGTAGGGACTTCGTACATACTGAGCCCCCCTTCCTTGCTTTCTTTTCTGTCGTAACTTACCACATAGCTAAGTTATTTAATAGCGGCTTAAGCCTTTATGACTGGATGGTTTACTTACCCGTACTCTTCTACATAATAACCGTAATTGCCATATTCCTAATTGCTAAGGAACTCTGGGGCTATATACCAGCTGCTGTAGCCGCTACATCATCTTCTTTAGTATTCGTTAGTAGGCACCTAGCAGGATTTACCGTCAAGTACGCTATAGGCATACCATTCATATTCTTAGCTATTCTATTTCATGTAAGGGCCTGGAAGAAAATGAGTTTCATTAATGCGTTAGTAGCCGGCATCTTACTAGCTGCAGCGGCTGCTGGTTGGGCTGGCTTTAACTTACTACTAGGCGCAATAGCTGTTCAAGTAGCTTTACTACCCCTAATTAAGAAGGTGGGGAAGGAGGATTTCTTATTAGCTATTACTGAGTACATACCGCTATGCATTGTACTTGCTTCAATACCGTTCTATGGAGGCGTACATTACCTTTATGCGAGTGCTGGTGCTGCGATGCCTGCGTCCTTGATCCTCCTGTTAATTGGCTACGGATTACAGAGAGCCGCTAGTAATAGGAACTTAATACTTACCCTACCATTGCTTAAGAGGTATAGGGAGATCTACATAGGGGTACTAGGTGCTATCGTTAGTTTAGGTGTCCTGCTGCTTATTAAGGGCTACATAGCTATTACTGGTAAGGCTTTAGTGGCTTTAGGATTTAGATCCTTAGTACCTACCTTAGTAAGGACTGTTCAGGAATACGTACCCGCCTCAGCCTCTAACTTCGTTTATTACTTAGGTGCTTTAATTATCGTGGCCGTACCAATGACTGCTTATTTTGCGTATAGGGCATTCATTAAGAAAGAACCTAATTACTTATTCTTATTAGCACTATTCATACTTTCTTTAATCTCCACGATCAATATCTCATACTTCTTTGCCTACTTTAACTACGTAGCTGCATTAACTGCTTCGTCATTTGTTTACTTACTAATCGGTAGCTTAATTAGTAGGGGTAAGGAGGCAATTAGGAGAAGTTGGTTTAGGAGCATAATAGCAATTTCATTAGTAATTATCTTTATCATAGCTATAGTTGCTCAAGGAGCTACTTTATGGGCTAGGATATACAGGGCGTCACTACCTACTATAGTTGATGGAGCTACTGGAGTAGGTACTGATGCTCCTGTCTGGATAGATGGTCTTAATTGGGTTAGGACACATACGAATAAATCAGCAGTAATTACTGCTTGGTGGGACTACGGATATTGGATATCAGTAGTTGGTGAGAGGGCCTCGGTAGCTGATGGTGCAACTATTAACATGACGCAAATAAAGCTTCTAGCTGAAGCAATGACTGGTACGGAGGACGAAGCTTATAGAATATTTACCAAGTACTTTAAGATAAACCCCAATAACCTATACATAGCGGTGTATGAGTTCTATCAGTTAGATCCTATGAGAGGGTATGTGTACTTAGGACCTCTGGTATTTGGTAGAGTTGAGCTAGGTGCTGATGCCGCCAAGGGCGTTTCAGCAATGTATAGGATCGCTGGTAAGAAGCCTCCGGTTATGCTATACGTATCACCAGTAACTAGGTTAGGATTTATATTACCTAACTGGACCTCACCTCAACTCCAAAACGCTACGTTATACAAGATCCTAGCTAATACAGCATATATTCTGTGGGGTAAGCAGGGATATAGGATAGCTGACTTATACGCTAATCCGAGAAACCCACCAATAATACCTAAGCCTAAAATGAAGATATTTAAGCCAGCATACATAGCGGTTAGTGATGTTTACCCGCAACTAGGTGTTTACTTAGTACTGTCAATATATAAGTGTGACGTTAAGTAATCATCACTAACTAATTGCTTGGGGGGAGATAAGAAGAATGAGTAATACATCAACCCAGAGGTTGACGCTACTTGGTGAGGAGGTTACGCCATGCTTAAACTGTGGTGAGAAATCATTTAGAGTAAGGCTTTACATATACGATGTACCTTACTTCGGTAAGGTACTCCTAGAAGTAGGTATATGTGATAAGTGTGGTTTCAGGAGATCTGACGTTTCTGTATTAGAAGTAAGTAAACCTGTAAGGATAGTAGTTCATGTGGATAGTGATGCTGAGTTAAATGCTTTAGTTATTAAGTCGTCGACCGCATCTATATACATACCGGAGTTAGGTATAGAAATAACGCCCGGACCTGCGGCACCTGGCTACATAACAACTGTTGAAGGCATATTACATAGGGTATTAGACCATATACCTGCCGAGTGTTTCGATGAGAGTAACCCATGTAATAGGAAGGTTAAGGAGATAATAGACGCTATAGACGGTAAGGTAAGATTTACATTAATTATTGAGGATCCTTTCGGAAGGAGTGATGTGAAGGGGGAAGCTAGTGCTAAGATCGAGAAGCAAGTGCTTGGACAGACTTAATTTAATGAGGAAAAATTACTCTACTCTTATCTCGAAACCTCCTTCAGTCTCTTTCTTGGGTATTTCAATCTCTAAAACTCCATTACGGTACGTAGCTTTAGCCTCCTTAATATTGACCTCGGCTGGTAAGTCGACTTCCTTGTAGTACTTGCGGTTTTCATTACTAGCTCTTATTATTAACTTCTTACCCTGAACTCTTAATTTGATCTTGTCCTTCTCTACGCCAGGCATTTCAGCTATTATCCTTACTTTATTGCCTTCATCAATCACATCTACTAATGGTTCTCTCTCCTCGCTAATTACAGGCTTTATACCTCTCCTCCTAACATTACCGAACTCCTCGATTCTAGGTATACCATCGGGTCCTATAGTAACTCTAAATCCATAAATAAATGGCCCCTTAACCTCCCTAACACCCTCCTCACTTATAGGTCCTAGTCTCTCTGCTTTTCTCATGAATTCCCTAAACTCTTCATCGATTTCCCTCATCAAGTCGCTTATTATTTCGTCAAAGAGATCGAATAATGATCTTCTACGCTTCTTACTGCTCATAACTAAACCCCTTCTCTCTGGTACTTTAGGGGTTAAAAAGGATACAGTATGTATATGAAGGTGCGCATTCATTATTCAAGACTACTTAGGCTAATCCTAGCCTCACCTTCAACCTTAATTATGTCTGGTAAGTCTGGGTCATACCTAGCTAACTCATATATTAAGTCTATTTCTCCCCACCTAACATTAATTATTTTATTTCTAGCAAAACCTGCTCTATAGAGTTCCTCACCGTAATTACCTATATCAGAAATAAACTTCTTCAGTACCCTAACATTAGGTCCTAAGGGAGTGAATATGAATGTAAACCATAACACCATTCATACCTCACCCTGTATTACGTAGGTGAGACACTTAAAAGTAAATCACTTACCATTAACTCATTAGGTGATTTTATTGGGTTTTGATGTGATCGTAGTTATAGACGGCTCTGACTTAGGTGAGAAGGTACTAAGGTATACTTGGGAGATTGCTCAGGAGTTGTTTAGGAAGTACGAACTACCTGTGTTTGTAATACCTAGATACATCAGGAGTAGTAAGGTGTCTATAATAGTGAATGGAGTTGAATACGTAATAAGGGGCGACGTGAGTAAGGAGGAAATTATGGATATGATACTTACAGCACTACCGATACCTAAAACCAGTAACTTAGACGTTGTTGTATTAGGTACTTGGGGCAATTACAGAAATGACTTAGTAGGCGATGCTAGCTTAATTTAATTTGATTCCTTAAATGCTTAATCAACTCACCGATACACATATCTCTCCATGTGGCCAATCTACCAACTAGGTATGTACCTTTACTTCTTAAGTACTTTATTAAGTCGTTTAGTAAGGATACTCCCTCTTTACCTAATTCATTAATTAACGCATACTTCACGAATGCCTGCCTCATAAATACAGTATCCACCGTACTCACATTGAGTAAGCGTTTAACTTCAGTAATCAATACTCTATCCATCTCAGCTCTTAATTCCTTAAGTGATATCAACGACAGCACATAAATAGTTGTTAACTCATTCTTGGTCATACTTAACAACTCGCTAGTTAACCTACTACTCATTACTATTACTGCCGTTGAGAGAAACCCCTTCTTACCTACCTTGATGATTTTAACTAAATTATCCTTAATTAACTTACCCTTAATAATAAGTGTCATCACGAGTGCTGACCTATACTTAAGTAACTTCCTAATTAGTAGGTAGTCCTTAGGTACGTTCCTTAGTTTATTAATTACATAGTCTAGAGGTAATGTTATTAATAATTCATCACAACTTAGTTCATTATTAAGTACCTTAACTTTCCTATTTTCTGGATCTATAGACTTTATCTCCCCAAATAACTTATTTACACAAGCTTCTTCGAAGGCCCTAAATACCTTACAAAATCCATCGGTAATTAAGTACACCTCATCATGAGTTCTTTCAATCCAATTAATTTGGGGCTTTATGTTACCTAGTTTGCCTAGGTAGCCCTCTAACGTACCCACTACTTCTGATTCAACACGTACTTTACGTACCAATAAATTCTTGACTATTCTCTGCAGCTCCTCTACACTACTTCTATCTAGGAATATTGGTATGATATCAATACACGCACTTAGTGAATCCATACTATAGTCCCAACCGAATAATATGCTTGTTCTCCTAGCATTATCCACTAGTAAGGTATTACCTAGCTTAAAAACCGAGCACAGCATGTTTGAAACTAACGAATTGCCTAGTGTAATACGTTTAAGTACACTCAATTACCTACTCCTCCTTTCTAACGACTATTCTCTTAACCTTCTTATGAGTAGCGTGCGACCTCATATGCCTTATTAAATCCTCTACGGAAAAGAACGTTATCATTCTCTCATTCAACATATTAGTCTCTTTACCCTCCGGGCACACTTCATCAATATTAACACATATAGGGCATAAATAGGACTTCGTAATTAAGTCTTGACATGTAACTACTTCTATACCTTCATAGTATACTTTCTTACGTACCCACCTCGGCTCCCAGAACAGTGCAGTCATTACCTATACCCTTAGTTATTCCTCACTACCTATTAACCCATCCTTCATTAACTTGTATCTTAGTGCCTGTCTTATTAAGTCACTCTTACTCTTAAAATACCCGTGATTTACGAAATACTCTATCTTTCGTAATATATTAACATCTACCTTAAATGAGATTACGGATGATTTCATGATTATCAGTCCACCCTACCTTCTGTAACTACAAATTATAGGTTTTCCTCCAGAATATATCCCTACTCTTCTAATGTCTTTAGGATAAAGTTAATAAGGGATTTCATTATAGCTTACTTACTAAGTACTGAAATAATACCCCTTCATTAAGGTTTAAAAGGGGTTCTACTTAAAAATTTTTCTGTAATCAGATTTCCGTAGGGATCAATGTGGAGGATGCAGTGACAGCAATAACAAAGTACCTTGTGATTAAGAGACTTGTTGGTGATACAATCACTGTATTAGCTGTTAAGGAGTACTTAATCGATGGTTTAAGTCCTTCAACTATAGGTCATAGGTACAGAATATCTAAGTTTAGGGTGAGAGGTTATGTTCAGAGAGTCATTGATAAGGCTAGGTCACACTACGCGGCAGCAGCGATAGTTAGGGCCGTATTCCCGTACGTTATGAGCTTAGACCCAATAATACTTAGGATAGGTGATAAGTGCGTCTGTTTACTCTGTGATACTCAGTTACGTCCTGGTCAGGTAGAGCAACATGTGAGGAGGAAGCATAAGGATGTAATTAATAGTATAATTACTCAGATTATAGCTAGGGTTAGGAAGGAGAGACAGAAGTAACTCACCTTCTAATTTACTAGTAACGCATTAACAATAGTTATAACTTACTTAGTTCTTCATGATTAGGGACGTATCTGTGGAAGGTATTGGACTGTTTAGTGAGTATAATGTTTACTTACCACCTAAGAGGTATGACTTAAGTATAGCACTTGTTTACCCTAGTACGTATTCGGCCTCTATAACAAACTTATTCACCCATATAGCGTATTACTTCCTTAACGAGAGACTTAATGTACTAATTGATAGGTTCACCATGGATAATCCTAATAGAGGTGCATTAACAGGTTATGACTTGAGAAAGTTTGATATAATATTAGCTAGTGTGTCATTCGAGCTTGATTTACCTTACTTAGTAAATATGTTGATTAAGAATAAGGTAAACCCGAATATACGTAAGCGTAAGGTTGATGATCCCTTCATAATTATTGGCGGTCCACCAGCGACTGCTAACCCACTACCTTACTCTGTAGTTGCTGACACGGTCTTTGTTGGTGAGGGGGAGGTGCTTCTAAGTAAGTTAGTTGATTTAGTTGACGTAATCAGGTATAGTAAGGATTGGAAAGAGCTATTAACCGATAAACTCGTGAGGACAGGGTACTGCTACTCAATAAAGTACAGAAACAAGGTCAAGCGTGCCTTCGTAGTTGATATTAACGGTACTTTCGTGCCTGAGTACCTAATAAGGTCTAGAAGATATGAACCCGTGTATGGTGACGGGTACTACCTAGAGGTAAGTAGGGGTTGTAAATGGCTATGCTCCTTCTGTATGGAAGCTTTCATATCGTACCCCTTTAGGTATAGAAGTAAGGAGTTAATCATGAAATACGTAATTGATGGTGTTAAGAATATAGGTAAGAAAAGGGTTGTCTTCTACTCATTATCGTTCTTTGACCATCCAGAATCAGATAGCATATTGAAGGAACTCTTGGAGTCAGGTATAAGCTATAACGTACCATCGATAAGGTACACGACATTAAACGAGAGTAGAATAGATTTAATACTAGGTGGTGGACAGAGAACTATCACTATAGCTCCTGAAACCCTCTCATGCATAGCTAGTAGATTAATTCGTAAGGAGATTAACATGGAACTCCTTAGAAGATTGTGCCTATATACATTAAAGAAGCGGGCTAACCTCAAGCTATACTTCATCCTAGGACTACCTTGTGAGGGTGAGATAGTTAAGTACGTAAGTAACTTCATTAACGAATTAATACGTGATACAGACTCATTAAGGAAGGAACAGATAAGAGTATCGATTAACCCTTTAATACCTAAGCCAAACACCCCGATGCAGTACTTAGGATTAATTAGAAGGCAACGCTTTCGATACTTAATTGAAGAAATACAGAAGTCAATAAAGGGGAGAAGGTACGTGAGATTCGATTACTATGACTGGAGATGGGCTTACGCACAGACTTTAATAGCTTTGGGTAGTGAAAGAGCTGGTGAATTAACTATTAGATGGGGTGAATTAGGGTGTGGATTAGGAGCTCTTAGGAGAGCTATTAAGGAATTAAGGTACGATGATAGTTACGTATTTAAAGTTAAGGACATTAACGAGTACTTACCCTGGAGCGAAGTAGTAGATACGGGTCTTAACGCCCTAGTCAAGCATTTAGGTTCTGTAGTGCTGACGTCGTTAGGTGAATGTGACAGTTATAGCACGTAATTAATGAATGACAGTACGTAGTCTTCATTAGCTGGTACGTAATCCTCAAACTTACTTACTAGCTTAATCTCCTTAACCTCTCCCTGCTTATTCTTAATGATTATTAACTTCATATTTAACTTCCTAAGTATCTGTATTAGCTCGTCCTTACTTAATCTACCATCTACTAACAGATCCGTTATAAGTTTAATAGCTGATTTCTTAGACTCTCTACAATATGCTGTTGTGAGTGCCCTCGTAAGTACCTTGATTACTGTCTCCTTACTTAATGCTGAGTTAACTATGCATTCAGTAAGTGTTGCTAATTCGTTACATGATAGTTTATCGACTATGTTATTAACGAGTCTATCATTTAGTAGTTTATACTTGGTACTAAGTACTATTAATCTGTTCATACCTACTATTGCTGATAAAGTCTCAATTAACTTACTTAAAACAACGTTACTACCTGATAGTACTTCAATAGCGGCTCTTAAGGTCTTTGAGGGTGCTTTAGAGAACGCGTAACCTAACGCTGTTAATAGCTTGACTTTATCACCGTGTTCTGAGTAGATAGCTAGAGTCTTTATTAACGTAACTAATTCTCTATACTTACCTTCGTCAATGGCTTCATCGATGCACCTAACTAAGTAGTTCATGTCTCTTAATGCCTTACCTACGTCGCAACCACTGCTAAGGTTCCTCTGTAACGGTATCAGAGGCATCACTAAGACCCGTGTAGATTCTAGGTAGTTGTGTAAGTATATAAGACCAATTACATATTAAGCTGAATATACCGGTATACTACCTCCTCATAGCTTTAAGTACCTAGACTTAAGCTTAACAATACCGAATTGCTCAGCCATCTCAATAACCCACCCAGCAATAATTCTTGATATCATGTACTCAGCAGTTCTACTATCCACATCAGTACCTAGTACTTCCCTTACCGCTTTCCTAGCCAGTTCAGGATCGACTCTGTTTCTTATATACTTAGTTAACTCGTTGATTAAGTCACTTAAGTTACTAGTACCCCTAGCAAGTAATTCCTTAATTACTTCAATATCTGACGAGTTAGGAATTGTTCTGCTCCTCAATTCTCTATCAGCTAATTCTAAGTACTTAATTAATGGTCTATAATCCTTAATGATCTTACCTGTAGCCATCATAGGTAGTGAATTCATTACCAAACTACCCTCATTTTTTACTGCTACAGGTATTATTAGTTAATAAGGTGAGGAGTTACGAGGAAGATTGTTTGGGGAGCTCGCGGATTGAGTACTATTGAATCACCTATTCCTCCAATTAATGAGGGTGAAGCATTAGGTAAGACCATAGTGGCTGTTTTTGGAACTATCGATAACTACGTACTTAAGGGGCTAATACCTACTAAACCAGGAGTTACTGCTGGTTCTATAGGCTTGGTTAGAGTTATTGAAGTAGGTATTAATTCAAGTTTTAAGGTAGGGTATAAGTACGTAAACTACCCCTACTGCAATCAACGCCTATACGGGTCGGATATAGATGGTTTTCTAAGTGAATACTCTGTAGTAAGTCAGCAGTGTACATTAGAGCTTACTCAAGAACTTGGGGGGATTAATGGTTTAGCTCTTCATTACCTCTACTTAAGTAATGTAGGTGAATACGTCAGAAGCACCTCAGCGTTTAATGTATGCGTGATCGGTGATGGTCTTGACTTGATAATCAACTCTACATATTTAAGTAACTTAGGTTGTGAAGTCACCGCTGTGTTGTGTAAGGATGAGCATAGAGTAATTGATTTCTTAGCTTCTAAATGCTATAGAGTAATAAAGATGAGGAATTTACGGGGTAATGAAGTATTTGACGCGATTATCCTTACTGGAGGAAGCACTACATCACCTTACATACTTAGTCTAGTAAAAGTTAATGGATCATTAATAGTATCACCTACATATGCACCTCTATTTAATATGTATATACTCCAACCACATAAGATAACTGTGTACGTACCTGGTTTCTCAAATAAGGTTAATGAAGTTCTAGGCGTAATTAATGAGATTCCTAATAATATTCTAATGAGTAAGTTAGCTATTGTTAAGGAACTAGATGATGTATTGCCTTTGATTGGTAATTTCGAAAAGGTTATTGTTGAATTAGGTTATTAACCGCCTATCTTATCTCTTATTAAGCTACCTAGAATCTTAACACCTTCTTCAATCTGTTCAGGTGTTGGGTAGCTGAAGTTTAGTCTTAGTGTATTCCAGCCCATACCATCGGCGAAGAACGGTGCTCCAGGCACGTAAGCTACTCCACGTTCTATAGCCTCTGGTAGTAATTTCTTAGTGTTTAGCTCTAGGCTAGGTAACCACACAAATACGAATAACCCACCTACAGGCTTTACCCATTTAGTACCTTTAATCATGTATTTACTTAATGCATTAATCATGACGTCCCTCTTAACTCTATATACCTCCTTAGCTCTTCTGATAGTCTTATCAACTACTCCCTTCCTTATTGCCTCCATAGCTATGAACTGAGTTAACGTTGGTGTGTGTAAGTCAGCCGTCTGCTTGCATCTTTCGACGTAATCAATGAATTCCTTAGGGCCTACTAACCACCCTATTCTAAGACCCGGAGCTAATATCTTGCTAAATGTACTTAGGTAGACTACCCTACCCTCCTTATCTAGTGACTTCAGCGGTGTAACATCAACACCTTCATCATATATGAAGTAGGAGTAGGGATCGTCCTCAATAATCAGTAGGTCATATTTAGAGGCTATCTCTAGTAAGTGCTTCTTTCTATCTAAACTCATGGTTATTCCTGTGGGGTTATGAGCTACCGGTACTGTGTAGATGAACTTTATCTTCCTACCCTTACCAACTAACTCCCTAACTATCTCCTCAAGCTTGTCCGTCTTCATGCCGTTTTCATCCATCGGAACCCCTACGAGATTTGCGTCATTAGCTCTAAAGGCTGTAAGAGCTGCTAAGTATGATGGTAATTCAACAATAACATCATCTCCTGACTCTAAGAACATCCTAGATATTAAGTCAAGCGATTGCTGTGATCCCGTAGTTACTATTATGTCGTCCTCATCACGAACTTTAACACCTTTAGCTATTAAGAACTTCCTTAAGGTATTTCTAAAGTCAGTAACACCCCTTGTTGGGCTGTATTGGAGAGCTCTATCACCGAATTCCTCGATAACCTCCTTCGCTATCTCGGCTAATTCCCTCTTCGGGAATACTTTAGGGTCTGGAAGACCCCCAGCTAAACTAATTACTTTCTTACCTTCTGTGAGTTTAAGTAGTTCCCTTATCTCTGATGGTCTATACTTCTCAGCTTTACTAGATAAGATATAATCTATTTTTACCGTACCTAACACCACTAATATAACTTACGTGAACGTATATTAGGATTATGCGTATTAATACCGCATAAAAAATTCATTACAGCCTACTTATGTTAGCATTTACCCACGTAGAGTAGGTATAAATTTTAATGCATAGTATATTATACCATTAGGATCATCACTACCTACACGCCTAAGTACAGCCTCTACACGCATGCCTTCCTTAACCTCATTAACGTCAACATCAACCAATTCCCCGATTAACTTAACGCCTTCATCTAACTCCACTAACGCAATTATTCTAGGGTATGACTCAAGATCCTCAGTACCTCTGTAATAACTTATCGTGTAATCTCTAACCACACCAAGTCCCTTACTCTTTAACACTCTCAACTCTCGAGATCCACAATAGGGGCACCTACTCCACTTAAACACAGACTTCCTACCGCACTTAAGGCATTCAGTAACTACTATCCCGTAATATATATCCTTATTCCTCCAGTGAATCGATATTGATTTCATACCTACTCACCCCTCCTAATTAAGCATAACCTAGCATTGTAGTCGGGTCCTGACATTGAATGTATTAATGCGTACTTACCGTCGAATACATTACCTCCTAACCCTTCAGTCATTAACTTATGCACCTCACATAACTGGTAAACTCCAGTAGCTCCTAATGGGTGACCTCTAGCTTTTAACCCGCCACTTAAGTTAATATTATCTAAATTACTTACCTCACGCCATGAACTACCCTTATCTGTGATTCCTAACTCCTCAAGTAAAAGCATTCCATATATGCTGTAACTATCGTGTAGCTCTATAAGTGAGTTCTTTAGTTCTGAAGAGCTTAAACCTGATCTACTAATTACCTTACTTAACGCTGCCTTACTTGCCGGTAATTCCAGTATGTCGTCTCTTAAGTAGAACTGAAGCGATGTACTAGCTTCAACACTTAGAATCTCAATACATTCAGTACTGCATTCGCTACTTAGTAATACGGCTGCTGCACCATCACCTATCGGGAACGTATCGAGTAGTCTAATAGGTTCTGAAACTACGATGCTATTAAGTACCTTGTCCTTACTTACCTTAAATCTTAATTGCGCGTAGGGGTTCTGTACGGCGTTCTCATGCATTTTAATGGGCCAGATAGTTAAGTCTTCCCTAGACACTCTGTATCTCCTCATGTATTCCTTCATTACTAGTGCTGCGTAATTCGGTGGCGACACCCTCCTTAAGGTCTCTAACTCATAGTCCAGTATTAGATTGTAGTGCTCATTAGTTACTTGTGTAGGATACTCAGTTAGCTTATCAATACCTACTACAAGGACGTTCTTAGCTAGGTTCGACTTAATTAGGTAATACGCGTATTCAATAGCGGCTAAACCAGATGATTCACCTGTCTCGATCCTCGAGGTTTTTACATTATTTAGTCCTAGGTATTGAGCTATCATTGTTGATATATCTAACTGATTTAACGCCCTAGCTGATAGTACCGATGAGATTATTAAGTAGTCAATATGTTTATTACCTAATTCTAAGCTATCGATCACCTCCTTAACTAACTCCTTGTAGTTTTTATCAAAGTACCTGCCAACTTTAATCATTGATGACCAAGTCACGAACACCTTAACCATTTTCGTCACCTCACACCTTAATTAATAATCTCCTATACTTCGCGTACTCACCATAGCTCACATACCTCTTCCTCTTAAGGAGGTCCTCAACTAATGGTCCTCTCTTAGCAACATCATCAATACCGTCCTTAACTACTATACTGAAGGCGTCACTACCTGCACCGCTTCCGAAGGTAGCTACTAATATTCTATCACCTGGCTTAGCCTGCTCGAGTACCTTAGCTAAACCTATTAACGCTGAGCCGTTGTAAGTATTACCTATCCATGGAGTAACTATACCGGGGAGTATTTTTTCCTTCGGGAATCCTAACTTCCTACCTACTTGAAGTGGGAACTTACCATTTGGTTGATGAAAAACTGCGTAGTTGAAGTCCTCAGGCTTCAGCCCTAATTCACTCAATAGTATGCTAACAGCTGATGTAATGTGATGGAAGTAAGCTGGCTCACCTGTGAATATCTCACCGTGCTTGGGGTACTTACATAGATCCCTTCTCCAGAAGTCCGGGGTATCCGTTACGTAGGTAACTACGCCTTCAAAGATAGCTACGGACTTATCTGATGGACCTATTAAGTACGCTGCACCACCTGACGATGCTGTTAATTCAAGAACGTCACCAGGTGCTGCTTGAGCGGTGTCTGAGCCTATAGCTAGTGCGTACTTCATAAAGCCTGCACTTACTAAGGCTATAGCATTCCTTATGCCTTCACCTCCAGCTCTACAAGCGAATTCTAGGTCTGACGCCATCTTAATATTACTTATGCCTAAGGCATCAGCTACTATAGTTGCTGAGGGCTTTACTGCGTAGGGCTTTGATTCAGTACCGAAGAACACAGCTCCTACCTCCTTAGGGTCAACACCTCCCCTCTCTAGAGCTACCTTAGCTGCGTACCAACCTATAGTTACTGCGTCCTCATCCTCAGCCCCTACCGCCTTCTCCTCAATCCATAACGACTTAATTAACTCCTCAGGGAAGCCCCACATACGTGCTATGTCTAATGCTTTAATCCTGTATCTAGGTATGTAAACCCCCCAACCAACTATACCGGCTCTTGATTCAGGCCTAGACAATACTTTGACCCAGTCCAACATGTATGGTTAAGATTTTATTGTTTAACCTTAGCGTAAAACATTTAAAATGCCTTACCTTGTCCTTAGCCTAGGCTCTACTATGGTTTCGAGGGCCATACCTAGGAGTACGAATGTCAATGAAGTTAGTGCTAGTAGTATTCCTGGTGGCAATATCCACCACCAGACATCGTACCTTCCTGTCATTCTAGCAGCCGCTAGTACTCTACCCCATGTAGGCCATCCATGCTCTAAACCTAACACGCTAAGGCCTGCCTCAGCCAGTATCGCTCCCGGTACCGAGAATACTAGAGTCGCTGTTGCATACGGTACTATCTGAGGTACTATATGCCTCAGTATTATCCTAGCATTGCTAGCACCAATAGCTCTAGCCGCCTCTATGTACGGCTCCTCCTTGATGCTTAACGTCATAGCCCTAACAGTAATTGCTAGGCCTCCCCAACCAAACACCACCAGAACCAGCATTATTACTTGCAATCTGTACTCTACAGGAGTAACGTCCACTAATAGTATTAGGAACGGTAGTAATGGTATATTACCCATAACATCGATTAACCTCTGAAGGAACTCATCAACTAACCCTCCGTAGTAGGCACTTATTACTCCAGCGAATAAGCCTATCAGTGTTGACGCTACGGCCGTTACGAAACCTATCATAAGCGCTATTGGGAAACCATACAGAATTGCTTGAGCTAAGTCCCTACCTATGTTGTCGGTTCCTAGAAGTCCGTAGCAATCACCCACAATGACAAGCCTAACGAAGCCTGCTGGGTTTATTATACCTGAGGATGCTGGGTAGTAAAGCTCCGCATATACTTTATATGTACCCTCTAAGGGTGTTACGATAACCTTAGATGCGTTAAGGCGTAATTTACCAAATACGTAATTCACTGCTACAGCTGGGCTTAATTGAGCACTTGTACTATTAAGTACTTTATAGAGTACTTCACTAACTATTAATTTCCTATTAGCACTTATTACTAGCGACTGGTTCGTGTAGGCTACTGAGACGTTCTTAGGGAAATAAAGGGTAGTATCGATTACCTTAATTACCTTACCGTCTGGCCTTTTAACGTACATTCTAAGCATTACTGGGACTGCCCTACCACTTACTTTAGGTACCCTAACGTCCTTCAACTCTATTATCAGATCCTGGGGGTAATCCTTAACGTCTAGGTCATAGTATGTACTATAAATGAATACCCTATAAGGACCATATACCCTTATCCTACTCGGTGTGTCATAAGTGACCACTTTATGAGCAGCTCTCTGATATCCTAACATCCTAACCCAAGCAGGTGGGGCTAGTTCCGGATAGTCCTGCCAGCATCTAGGGTTACTCCATATGTACTTGAAATTAGGCGGTAATGTTACTAGGGCGTATATCGATATTACTACGAATATGAGAAGAAGCGCCAGACCTACTTTACCGCTAGTATATGATGATATTTCCTTAACCCAATTAATTAAGGTCTCACCCACTCTTGACTTCTTATGTGGCCTAGACATTAGTACCTCACCCTAGGGTCTAGGAATATGTAGAGTACCTCAAGTATGAACCTACCTATTATGTAGACTATCGTGAACATGTAAGTAAGCCCTAATATTGTGGTTATGTCTGCTGTAGTTATTGCTACCCAATACAACGTACCCATGCCTGGCCAGTCAAATACTGATTCAGTTATTATGTATCCACTAATTGATGCAGCTAGTGAGAGTATGACATTAGTTATTACTGGTGGTATAGCTGCTCTTAGTACGTGCTTTGATATTATGTACTTCTCAGGTAATCCCTTAGCCTTAGCAACCATTACGAAGTCCTCCTTAACTACCCTAAGTACCATAGCTCTAATACTGTAGAACCAGCTGCCTAGGAAGGTTATTACGATGGTTATTATTGGTAGTGTAGCGTAGTACATTATGTTAGCTAAGTTATAGAGGGGTTTAGACCAGAAGTTCATCATGTATGCGATGACTGCTCTGTAATCTGTTGGGAATATCCCTAGGCGGAAGCCGAAGATGTATATCATTAACATACCTAGCCACCAGACCGGTAAGGCATTCGTTAGTGCTGCGTAACTCACTATAGCTCTATCAAAGCCCGTACCTCTCTTATAGGCTATTGTAGGTCCTACACGTAGGGCTATTAATGCGCATATTAACTGGGCTATTGTAATCATTACTATCGTCCTAGGCAAGCACAGTAATATAGCATCACTAACCTTAACCGGGTATGGAACACCCGCTACGTCAGCTACTTCATAGCTATCTGAAATACCTAGGTGAAATGTAAGTGTTCTCCAGACTAAAGGTAATGACCTTTCATACCACGGTTTATCTAGTCCGTATAGTTTTATTAATTTCTCCTTATACTGCTGAACCAGCTCCCTAACCTTCTCCGGTGCGGTATGTCCCCTGAGTAAGCTTGTTTGGTAAGCCCTAACCTGTTCATTTATTATTGCTTGCCAAACAGCCTTATCGTAGCCCGTAGCACCCATTATTATTGCGGTTAGGAAAACAACAATTATTAAGGCAACCGTTAATGCTACTGCCCTTCTCGCAAGTACCGTACCTACACCCACTATTAACCACCTTTTAATCTAGGGATGCCGCACTTAAGCGCCAATATACACTACTTTAGGGGGGATATAAGATTGTTAATTGAATAAAATTTTAGTATTTGTTTAAAATTGTTTTTATTGTTTATGTAATCTCACGATTACTTTCTCCTAAACGCTACAGCTATTGCTATGATCTCCAATATTATGGTTATGATGATTAGACCCTCTAGTAGTGTGAATGTCCCTGTTATACCCTTAATTGTCTTATCTAGTGAGCTAACCTTATCACTTAATTCATCTATGCTTGAGCTTAAGCTTGACATTGTGCTCTTCAGCGACGCTATGTCACTCTTAACGCTCTTAACTTCATTACTTACTGCAGTTACTTGACTACTTACTGAACCTACCGAAGACTTTAGAGTACTGCTTAACTCACTCATTGATGACTTTAGCGTGTTCGCTAAGTCAGTCATTGACTTTGATAACTCACTTAAGGAAGTCTTTAATGCACTACCTAAAGCAGCACTTACTTGTGATACTTGCTTAGTTAGCTTCTCACTTAACTGAGCACTTATCTGCTCTATTCTCTGACTTAATTGGGTGCTGATTTGCTCTACCCTTGAGCTTACCTCCTCAACAGTCTTACTTACTTGAGCAACCTTAGCTGATACCTCACCTAACTTCTTAGTTAAGGCAGCACCAGTCGTTAATGTCTTGATTACCTCAGCAGGCATTGCTACCTTCTCACTGAAGGCTAACACCGTTAATTCGTAAGCACTGTACTCCTTAAGCTTCGAAGTTACCTCAGCTGGTAGCACTACCCTGAATGTTGTTGGGGTTACTTGAGTAGCGTCACCTGATACTATTATTGTGTTAGTTACTGGGTCCCTTAGTATGTACTTAACATGTATTGGCGGCTCACCACTTACTGTAATGATTATAGTTGCCTCACTACCAGGCGATACTACTGGGACGCCTACCGACACTATGTGTACTGGCTTAGGCATTCCGAAGTACCAAGTGCCTGGACTGAATGGATATGTCGGGTCTCTGAATGCCTTGAGCTTAACTATCTGCTTATCCTTATCGAAGAGTACCACCATGAATGGGCCGTCACTAACCCATGCGTTATGGTAAGTGTCGATCCACTTAATTAGTGCCTGTAACCTAGCCTTCCACTCATCGGTGGTTAAGTAGGACTTGCCATTGACTACGAAGTATCCCTTATAGTCGCTGGGTATAGTACCTTCACTTAACCAAGTCTTTAGTACGTCCTCGATAGCCTTAGCATGGTCGGATAGTACTAGGCTTAGCTGCGGTATCTTCTGTGCTCTTGATCTAGCATCGCTTAATGCATACTTCTTAGCTACGAATGCTAGGTAGTCCTGAGCTAGTATTAAGGCTGCTGGGTTCTGCAGTGATATTGATGCCATGTCAGCGATGTACGCCTTATCGAAGTGCCAGTAGTCAATATACACTATTAACTCCTTCTTATCCGGTACTATCTTAATACCCTTGATTAAGTCTAGAGTCTCCTTAAGCGGTCCTGCAATAGCTGACTCTAGCTGTGACTTAACGGGGTCGTAGGCTATCTCGAAGTCCTCAGCCCAAATAGCTAGTACATCTGCCCATGTTATCGTTATGTTGTCGTGCCACTTAGTACCGATTAGCTTGTCTAGGTGGAATATGACTTCACTAGTTGCTTTGGTTCCTGGCTTTACGTTAACCCACTCATTCTTCTTAGCATCCCATATTATTGCGTCGCTGGGTAGTGTTAACTTACCGGTAGGCCCTGCTGTTACTACGTCGAAGGTTACTCTGAACGGTATTGGCTCACCATTGAATGGGTGCCTCCATATGAATGGGTCGTAAGTCTGCCTAGCAATGTCTACACTGTATACATCTGAGAATCCTCCAAAGATGTTCCATACGGTTCTAGATGTCCAGATGTGTAGGTGACCTACCCTAACTACGTTCTTTCCAGGTATGTACCACTCCCTAGCATCGTATATTGACCTTAGCCCAGCACCTAAGTCTAGGGTTACTCCCTTGAGGTCCGATACTGCTGGGAATACGTCCATCGTTGTAGCTATCCATACCCTAACGCTCTCCTGTAGTGCTATCTCGGTAGCGTTCCTTATTAGATTAATGAACTCCTCCTTACTCTTGAACTTACCTAGACATGCCTTCTTAGTTAGCTCGTCTAGGGTTTCATTCTTGTACTGCCACCAACCAGCCTGCTGTATACCTGGCATCCAACCGAACCAAGGTGCCGCGAACTGCGTTAGTGTCCATGGGTCCCATCTATCAATGGCTCCCTTACCCCATCCCTCGGTGTATATGTGCCACTTGAAGTCTATTGGGTTAGTGAAGTAGACTGTACTTATTGCCTCACCGAATGTCATGTACATCCTATTAACAGTGAATCCTAGCCTCTCAAGCTCTGAGGCTAACATATCACCTAGCTCCTTCCTCTCATCCTCAGTCCTTATTACGAACTTGATGGTTATTGGCTTGCCGTCATAGTACCACTTACCACCCTTCTTCACAGCACCTACCGCGGTTAGTACCTTAGTTATTATCTGGTCAGCTAGTGCTGGTGCGTAACTGAATCTGTACTTAGCCACTATATCAGCGATTATGGAGTACATTGGATCGTAGTACGAGTAGGGTGCGTACATTGGCGCTGCGTAACCGCCGTAGATGTTAGTTACTACGTACTTCCTGTCGATGAGGTAGTTCATAGCGAATCTAACCTGCCTAAATGCGAATGGGTTAATACCCTTGCCCGGATAAGCACCTAGCTCTACGTAAGTAGTTCCTGCAGTCTTATTCACTTTAATGTAGACTATGTCTATCGGGTTAACACCTAACTTCTTAGCTGCCTCCTCCTTAGTGTATACTCCCTTCAGTGTTGTTGTGTAGACGGGTGCTGGGTTGAATATGAAGTCAACTATACCTGCTGGTGCCGTGTATAACGATACACCAGGTTTGCCCTGAATAGCCTTTACTTGAGCAGGTCTTAGTCCGAAGATGTACGCATCTATGGTCTTACCTATAGCGTCTGGTACGTTCCTTAAGGGTACTGCAGTGTATATTAGTTCGTCTGAGGCTGGACCTTTCTTTGTTTGAGCGTATGTTACGTGGGTTGATGCTAACCCAACTAATGCACTAATTGCGACTATAGCTAGGATAGCTAAGCTAAAAGCGCGGGTGTACTTCACCTTATTTACCCCCATATACTATAACGCATAAACTCACTTAATAAGGCTTTAGGAGTGGCTTATTAAAGAAATATTTCTTCTAGGTAAGTTCATACATTATCTACTTTTTACTAATTTTCTTGAGAACAGTAAAAGAAGTACTGAAGTGCCGTAGAGAACAAGTACCAGTAGCTTCAATAAAAGGTTATTACCTATTAATAACATTGCTGAACCCTTATTAATAGTGAATGTAAGTACTCCTAAGTTATAATACGCACTTACGTAGTAATTATTAAATGGCATCCTTACACTTATGTTATGGGTCCCAACACCTACTCTATATGTTTTCACTAATGCCTCCTCACCAATGATCAACTTAATATTAATGACTAATGGCGTACTAGTAGTTACTCGTACATTCAATGAAGTATTTTCGAACCCTGCAGTTATTAATGCCTCGTACAGGAAGGTATGTAACATTACTGTCCGTAGAGGATTGTGGTATAACTTACCTATAGGGTACGTTATTTTAGATACGTTGTCGTAGAGTCCTAAGAAGACAGACTTACTTAAGTTCTCAGCGTTAATTGATACTCCTTTATTAACCGTTACTTCCTTATTAGGTAGTAAAGGAATAGCCGCTAAGTAGTATTTCTTATCGTTAATCATGAAGTAAAAAGCGACATACTTGGCATTAAGTCTTAAGTATCTACTCTCAGGATTAAACTTAACGTAATTCAGTATCGCACTAAATTGTGTGCTCACTTTGCTGCTCAAGATGCATGGAGGGTTAAGCTCAATTAATGGTGTATTCGTTACCCATAGTATCGTTAAAAATAGAGCCATTATTAGAATAGCAACTGATGCTATCTTTAATGATGCTTCCCTACTTCCGCTCCTACGTACTTTATCCTTCCTATGTCTACCGTGCAAAACCTGTCATCCTCTGACATAATTATTACTAATGATTATAATAGGTTAGAGCCTCTGTAGGGTTTAAGATACGTAAAATACCTATATACTTACGCTTGTAAGTCATTAGAGGGTATAGTACGTAATGACTGAGGAGGAAGTTCGGATACTTAGGATTAAGCAGAGGAGATTCTTGTTAGCCTCCCTATTCTTAACGGCATTTGCCTTACTCCTCACTTACGTAGCTTCCGAAGTTAGATCTGTTTGGTTAATGATACTCGCATTTTCATTAATAGTGGCTAGTATGGTTATTATGTTCTATGGGCTTACCTTAAGGGTTAAGTATTTACTACTTAAAGAAGTCAATAAGTAACTAATCTCCTATTAAGCACCTTGACTCATTACGGTTTAAATCATTAAGCTATGATTAAGAACTATTCAATACGATATATACACTAACATTAGCATGCTTTAACTTTATATAAAGGACTTACCCTAAAGTTATCGGGGTTTGGTGAAGCGAGGATGGCCCTACTTGAAGTTGAGGATTTAAGAGTATATTACGAAACACGTAAGGGCGTTGTAAAGGCTGTTGATGGTGTCTCCTTCGGCGTTGAGAAAGGAGAGAGCTTAGGAATTGCTGGTGAATCTGGTTGCGGTAAGTCAACCTTGGGTTTTTCGTTATTAAGGCTAGTTCCCGAACCAGGTAAGATCGTTGGTGGTAGGATAGTCTTTGAAGGTATTGATATTACTAAGTTGAGCGAGGATGAGGTTAGGAGGAATTACAGATGGAAGAAAGTCAGCATGGTTTTTCAGGGAGCTATGAATGCTTTAAACCCTGTTAGGACCATTGGTGAGCAGATCGTTGAGGCCATAATAATGCATGATAGGTCGTATACCTTAGAGAAGGCTTGGGAGAGGGCTGGCGACTTACTTGAATTAGTGGGTATTGATAGAAATAGGGTTAAGTCATATCCTCATGAGTTAAGTGGTGGTATGAAGCAGAGGGTAGTTATTGCTATGGCGCTAGCACTGAATCCTAAGTTACTAATAGCCGACGAGCCCACGACAGCTTTAGATGTTGTTGTTCAAGCACAAATAATGAACTTACTTAAGAGACTTAAGAAGGAGTTAGGGATGGCCCTAATAATGATATCACATGACCTCTCAATAATAGCTGAGATAGCTGATAAGGTAGCTATCATGTATGCTGGGAAGATAGTTGAGTTAGGGAGGGCGGAGGATATATTCTTGAATCCTAAGCATCCATACACTTCAGGATTAATAGGTAGTGTACCTAGGTTGAGAGGTGAGAAGAGGTTGACGTGGATACCCGGGCAACCACCTGACCTAATATCTCCGCCACCTGGTTGTAGGTTTCATCCTAGGTGTCCTGAGTGTATGGATAGGTGTAGGAAGGAGGAACCACCAATGGTAGAGGTAGAGCCAGGACACTACGTATCATGCTGGCTATACTCAAGGAGGTGATAATGATGGTGAAGCTAGATATTGAGTCACTTCTTAAGAATAACGTATTAATGGCTACTCACGATTTGAGGAAGTACTTCGAGTTAAGAAGAGGATTACTTGATATGATACTTAGGCGTAGGATATATGTTAAGGCTGTCGATGGTGTTTCATTCTGTATTAAAGATAAGGAGATATTTTGCCTAGTTGGCGAGTCTGGCTGTGGTAAGACGACTACTGGTAGGACCTTAATAGGGCTTATACCTCCAACAACTGGTGAAATATACTACAGGCCTAGGGAGGAGTATGCTAAGTTATTCATTGACATGGGTATAGAGCCTGTTAAGGGAGGTTACTTCAGGTTAAACGATATATTCAGGAATAAGAGGGCCAATAAGATACTTAGGCGTGAACTACAGATAGTCTTCCAAGATCCTTATGCATCACTAGACCCTAGACTAACTGTTATGTCTACCCTTGAGGAGCCGTTAATAGTTCATAAGATAGGTGAAAGCACTGAGGAGAGGTTAGAGATCATTAGTAAGGCATTAGAGGACGTTAGGTTAGTACCTCCTGAGGACTTCTTAGGTAGGTACCCGCATCAGATGTCGGGTGGGCAGAGGCAGAGGGTATGCATCGCTAGGGCATTAGTGCTTAACCCGAGGTTCATAGTTGCTGATGAGCCCGTATCAATGCTTGACGCGTCAATTAGGGCTGAGATACTTAAGTTAATGCTTGACTTAAGGGAGAAGAGAGGCATTACGTACCTCTTCATAACCCACGACTTAGCCACTGCTAGGTTAATATGCGATAGGATAGCTGTCATGTACCTAGGTAAGATAGTTGAAATGGGGCAGACTGATAAAGTAATTACGAATCCACATCACCCATACGCTAGAGCATTAATAGCTGCAATACCCGAACCTGACCCATCTAATAGGTTGAGGCTTAGAGAATTAATGATTAAAGGTGAAGTACCTAGTGCAGTGAATATACCACCTGGTTGTAGGTTTCATCCTAGGTGTCCTGAGTGTATGGATAGGTGTAGGAAGGAGGAACCACCAATGGTAGAGGTAGAGCCAGGACACTACGTATCATGCTGGCTATACTCAAGGAAATGAATAACTGAGAAAAAGTATTAATCACTACTAAACAGTTTTTAAGTAGATGATGAAGTGGGCAGCCTAAGACTTGGGGGGATGAAGAACACGGTTCACACTGAGAAATAACATTTTTATTTTGATTAATTGCTTACGTGTACTGTATAATTAAAATACTCTTACATCCCTACCAGAAGCTCTGCCTCGGTACTTCTCTTATGCATCCCAGCTTCTCTAACTCCTTGTATATGTTCTCAACAGCTCTCTGAACATCCTCCTCACTCTTAGCACCTGTAATTACCATCTTACCACTACTGAATATTAGTAGTACTACCTTAGGGTCGTTCATTCTATGTATCAATCCCGGAAATTGCTCGGGTTCGTACATAGTATTAGGTAGTAGGTAAGCCGCATTCTCTAAGTCTACCTCAACACCTAGGTTAGCTGAAGCAACAATATTCTGAATCTGTATCTTAGGCTTACCTACGATTATTATTCCGTGCCTCACGAACAACCTTATTATCTTCTTAAACCCCTTAATCAATGTCTGAGTACTTTTAGCACCAGTAACAACCATCTTTCCTGAATTAAACACTAACGCAGTTAATTTAGGATTCTCAAGCCTTAGGATAAGCCCAGGGAACTCCTCAGGATCATACTCCACATTAGGTACTGATCTAGCAATAGCGTTTAGATCTAAGGTCTGATCAAGGGTGACTGTAGCAACTATGTTCTCAATCTTAATGACGGGTTTTATTTTCAACTACTACCCCCCTTTAAAAAGGGGGGAGTGATGCTTTATAAACTGTACTGACTGCGTTAATGCCTGTACTTAAACCCTCTACATAGCTATAGCATGTCCCAAAGATCCGATAGCTTAGGTAGTTCTAGTATGCCAGCATCTTCATCAACTATTACTGGCCTTAATTCCTCAATATTCACTAATTCCTTAATGACTGGAGAGAGGTAAGTATCTCTGTCTAGGGTTACTTTTGAGCCCGTCTGATAAGCACCAACAGCTGGTAGCGTGATTAATGTTTTTGACCCCCCTAGTGGGCCTATGAGGAAGCATGAAAACTTACCTATGGTTCCTAGGCTATCCCTTAAGCTAATGCTTGGGTGCTCATGTCCCATTATTAAGTACTTCCAGTCACCCTTACTCTGCGGTAACTTATGACCGTGTATTATTAAGTAATCATTACCTATTAGATACTCATTAACTAACTTGAAGTTATACCTCCTTTGAAGTATTGGTAGGTAATTGTCATGGTTTCCGCGAACAACAGTTACCTTACCTACTCTATTGATTAAGTACTCTAACACAATACTTAATTCCTTACGTTCTATCTTACCTAATCCACTAAATCTGTGCTTAAAATCACCTGCAATTACTACCTCCTCCACATCTACTAACGAAAGCACTGTAGATAATATATCAAGTAATTTCCTTAATTGGAACCTAGGTATGAATATTCCCTTATCAGCCATCTCCTCCTCAAAGCCTATGTGTGTATCAGCTAATACCAGTACCTTGTACTTCCTTAAGTAGAGTACTGGTAATTCCGCTACTATCTCTAAACCCTCACTTATTTCCACGTATTAACCACCTTATCATTTATTATCTAGGTGTTTAGGGGAAAATCTTTTACTCACGAATTCATTAGTAATCGGTGATGAGGCTTACAAGGGGTGATTGATGATCTGAGAACCCGCGGCTGATCATATAACATCATATACCCCCAGATAATTCAAACACAACACCGCTGACTCCTTTCATATCCTTAATTAAGTTAATTATTAATTCCACTACCTCCTCAAGCTTCACGAGCTTCCTTATAGGTGTGCTCTCAATAGCCATTAACTTAAGTTCATTACTTAACGCATTAGTCTCTATCCATGATGGAGCTACCGCGATTATTCTTCTCCCTTTAATTCTCTTGGAAAGGAACTTAACTAAAGCTATGACACCTACCTTACTAATTATATAAGGTATCGACGGTCTTAACCCAACATATACGTCCCTGTCCTTACATGCTATCGCATCTGAAAATAGTATTACGACACCACCATCCTTAACTAAGTTAATTAATTTAGGGATCATTACTATATAAGTTAGTAGGTTTACCTTAAAAATATCATTAACTAACTCATCCGTTAACTCTGTTTCTGGTGTTTCGTCGTATATAGCTGATAGGGCTATAACTGCACTTAATTTACTTGATCTAACGTAGTTAAGTACTTCCTTAATAAACTCATCAGTTCTTGATTCTCTAAAGTCGTACTTAATCACGCCCACCACAGCACTCCTCAAGGACTCACTACTCTTAATTAAATCCTTTAGCTCACTACAGTGTTTGAAGCAATGAAGGATTAACTTATATCCTCTTCCGCTTAATTCCTTAATTAACTCCCTCCCCACCTTACTGGATGCACCTAAGACAAGCACCAACTCGTTAATCACTCATGTAACCCCCCGGAAGCTAGGTACTCAATTACTCTAGCAAGTACTAGTCCATATATAGGTGCTGTTAGTGGGTCAGTACGTAGTTTAAGTTCCTTAACCGTAGTTGCTGCTGTAAGTGATAAACCCCTTATTCCCCTCAATGAATACTCCTCAACCTCGGTATTAATTAGTAAGACGTTATTGACGCGTGATACGTACTTACCTACTTGATCCGTGGGTACCAGTAATCTAAGGGATCTTACGTCATTACTAAGCGCTAAGTACTCAGCAACACCCCACATCGTAGGTGTAGCAGTTACTATTACGGGCTCACGTATGAATTTAGATATAGCTATTAGGTCCTCCTCATAATGACTTATCAAGTCATTAATTACTGAAGTAACGTCCTTAACCTCCCTTAGCAACCTATCACTCCTAATACCTCCCCTAGAGCACAATTTAGGTGCCGTATTACCTACTAGTAAGTGCGTAGCTAGGATCCAGTACCTAAGTAGTTCCTTACCTAACTCAAGATTAACTACATTATCCCTCGGTACTTTATATGATATTACCTTAGGTAGGTCCTCAGGTATTATTATTAAGTAGTCATGACCCGTGAACCTAACTTGATCAATGAGTATGTTAAGGTCGGATAAACCATCTGGGTAGGCGAATACTACAATACCTAACTCCCTACCCTCATCGTAGGGCACGACGTAGTATATTAATTCATTAGGCCTGAAGAGGTAAGCATTTAATTTAGTTATTGACCTTAGAGTCAGTAACGCGTATTTAGCTGGAGATACGTAACTTCCTACATAAGTAATTATCACGTTGTTATTGCTACTTAAGAACGATACTAACTTACTTGATGCTTCTCCATAATCTATTGCTAACACACGTTCTAAGGGAATCAGACACCTCCTCACGCTCTCGTAGATTCCCATTTACCATCACCATATTTAGAGATGCCCGTAATACCTCCATGGACAGTCATTAAGTACTATGATTAAAAACTTATTAATCCTTAACTTACACCACCTAACGGTGCGGGGGTGCCCGAGCCAGGTCAAAGGGGTCGGGCTTAGGACCCTTTAGGGGTAAGAGCCCCGATGGCGTAGGCCTGCGTGGGTTCAAATCCCACCCCCCGCACCATTCTTGTTCTTGATAAGGCTTATTACTGGCGTCGATACCTAAGGTCTTAGATGATGAGGGGCACCCCCTACCTTGACTTAGAGCCGTGATGAGCCCGAAGTTTACTGAGTACGTACTTACTTTAAATAACTTAGTTGTGAGCTTAGTTATAGGGTTAGTAGCTATGCCTACCTACGAGTGTAGCTGTAAATGTTCATTGGTTGTTGAGGCTGAGGAGGAGGATAGGGCTAGTGAGTTAGCTAGTCTATGTCTTGAGGGTGAAGAGGAGGTTTGCGAGGATATTGAGTGTAGCTGTGAGTGTGAGGAGGTTTAGTGCTTATTCATTAATTCAAGTAATCCTGATTTCCTGCTGATACCTGATGCTACTATGTCGGCTATCCTTAGTGGTTCAGGAATGGGTGAGACCGTCTGTAGCTTCTTAAGTGTTCTTACCGCTTCATTAAGCGGCATTCCGACTACGTAGATCCTCACCCTCCTCCATGGTGTAGGTACGTCCACCGAGCTTAAGTAAACCTTCTTAATTACCTTTAATCTCCTATTACCGTCTGGAAAGTGCTTATTAAGTGCGTACTCTATCCTCCTTAGGTTAAGTTCGTAATGGAAGAAAGTAATTACGGGTATACCTAATTCATTACTCACTACATCCGGATCAACTACGTTAAAACCTGCGTAGGTTACGCCATCCAGTATTACTAAGTCAGTACTCCCAAGATCGCTTACTAATTCAATTACCTTGCTATTCACATCATCATAATCAACCCTAACGCGCCCTATTCTTAAGTCCTTAGGTACAGCACCTTCACAAAGTACCGCTACCAGTACTGTATGAAGCCTTAGGTCCTTGTAGTTAGGCGGGAAGTACCCGTCATCAACTCCTACTATATTTCTTAATGAAGAACCTAATTCTAGGCTCATTACTTAGCACCTTAATTACCGTGTTGGGATCAACCATTAACTTAACCTCTCTAGTCTTCCCGTACCTACCCCTATTTATTAATCTAGCATTAACTATGCCTAACATCTCTAACTCATTAATTATGTCACTTACCCTCCTCTGAGTTACTGGCTCCATACCTAACTTCCTAACTAATTCACTATACCTTAGGTAGAGCTCACCAGTAGTGCTAACCTTACCTCCCGCTAGAGCTACTGTTAAGAGTACTAACTTCCCGTGAAGCGGCAACGTATTTATTACTTCCATAACCATATCACGCTCTAGCTCCTCCCTAGCTATTCTTACGTGCTCGATCGTTACCTTATTAGAACCTAACCTCTCAGCTACTTCACCAGCTACTCTAAGCAGGTCGAGAGCTCTCCTGGCGTCGCCGTGCTCCTTAGCAGCTATTGAAGCACAATACTGAATAACTGAATCATCAACTACTCCAGGATTGAATGCTTTAGAAGCTCTCTCCCTAAGGATGTCAGTTAACTGTATTGCATCATATGGCGGAAACACTATCTCAACCTCCCCTAGGCTAGACCTTACTCTAGGGTCTAGCCTCTCCATGAATCTCACGTCATTGGTTATGCCTATAACACTTACTTTACCCTTACTTAACTCGTCATTTATCCTAGTTAGTCTATAGAGTAGCTCATCACCTACCTTCTTAACTAGAAAGTCGACCTCATCTAGTACTACAATAACTACCTTGTTTAAACCCTCGATACTTCTCTTGACTCGGGAGAAGACCTCAGCTGTTGATAATCCCGTAAATGGTACTTTAGTATTTAATGATTCAGCTATCCTAGCTAACGCTCTATACGTAGTGTCCTCATGCCTGCAATTGACGTATGCGTATGTGAAGGTATCTATACTGTTACGTTCAGTGTATTCCTTAATCCTCCTTAGGACATACTTAACAACAGCTGTTTTACCTGTTCCCGTAAGTCCATATATGAATACGTTGCTTGGCCTCTCATTCTTAAGTACTGGTGCTAATATCTCAGTCAGTCTCCTTATTTGCTCTTCTCTATGAGGTAATACATCAGGTATGTAGTCTGGCCTAAGCACCTCTCTATTCTTGAATATTCTTGAAGTCATCTTCTCTAGTACTTCAAAAACAACATCCTTACTCATTAGCATCCCCTCCAGACGTACCAAAGGAAGTCTTACCTTTACATCCTTTTAAGCTAACCAGTTAATTAGTTAGGTAATACTGCCTACCTAGCGATTACTTTCTTTGTTATGTTAGCGAATATTATGGGTATTAGCAGTGACGTTAGTAATGATACGGTAACGACCGCATCGAATAGCTTAACATCTATTACCCCAGCCTCAAGAGCTATTAAAGCTACTGCAGGTTCTAGTGATCCTCTAACATTCATTGCTATACCTACGAGTAGCCCCCTTCTTACGTCATGTTTAAGTACTGAGGGTAGCGCTGAACCTATGAACTTACCAGCAATTGCTAGTCCTAATAACGCCATTACCGTAGGTGTAGCCATTAAGGTTACTGAGGTTCTGCAACCTACGTATATGAAGAACACAGGTATTATGAAGAACTCAAGAATATTACTTACTCTCGATACCAGCTCTTCAACCCTAACTACATAGACTAGCGTTGGGTCCCTGATGGTCCTCATCATACCTATCACTAAACCAGCTAGGTAAGCACCTAAGGTAGCCCCTATACCTAGTATCCCAAATATATACGACAGACCGAAGAAGAGCGTCGTTGCCAGCATCAGCAAGTTACTCCACTTAATGATCACTGAGTACAGCTGTTTATTTAAGTACCTAATGAGTAGTGTTGAAACCGTCATTACTGTAGCGAAAGCTACTAGAAACTTAATCACACTCACTAACGACGACGTATTAAGTATTAAACCTCCCTTAATTACTGATATTAATATAACTGCCAAGACGTCATCAAAGAATGAAGCAGCTATTACTACTCTCCTAAATAAGTAGTCATTATAGCCTGACTCCTCAAGCATTATAACCACAATCTCTGTTGCTGTGTTACTTAATGATATAGCTACTATTAAGGCAGCTATTAAGTTGTAGCCCATAGTTACTAATGTAGCCATAATGACTACTACAGTCGTTGATACGCCCGTTAGCGTGAGTATTAGAGCATCCCTGAAGTACTCTCTAAAACCCCTGAAGTCCACGTTAAGTCCTGCGTAGAAGAGTAGGAAGAGTAACGATAGTGTAACGAGTATTTCTGAAGCTCCCCAATTACTACTGAATAACTTAAGTACTGAAGGTCCTAGGAGTATACCTACTAACATGTATGAAGCTATTGGCGGTGCATTTAACCTACGTAATACATGCGCTACTATCCTAGCTATGGCTATAGCGAGTAGTAAGCTAGCTAGGAGGTCTTGACCCACACTACTTCAGTCCTCCCTTAACGACCGGACTCAGCAACCACTTGGTCTACACTATGTATTACTCCTCCTAACCTCTCAATAATGTTCCTAATTGATTCAAAATCTATGTTTGGTCCTTCAATAGTTATAGTTAGTGTTATTGTCTCAACGTCTATTTCATTAACCGTTATAGTTACTTTATTAACTCCCTCACTATCACTTAGTGATTGAGCTAACTCGACTATTGAGGGGCCTTTAAGTGGTTTTAATACGTCAAGAACTATCTTCCTTATGGTCAACTCCCTCTATCGCCCCCTTACTACTATGGGGTGTGTTAAGGTATTATCTCTTACCTACTTAAGATTACCTTATCCTTTTTCTATTTACTTTCCTTGAAGACCATGAATACTTTCTTATTCTCTTAGACCTACCGAAGCCGCATGCCGCACAGTAGCCCTTAGCTACGTTAAATGCGTGCCTACCGCATCTCCTACATCTTATGTGTGACTTACTCCTTCCGTGCTTACCCATTGATGGTGTGCCCTTCATTTAACATCACCTCTCAGCTGGTGAGACTAGTATTACGTTCTCCCCCCTAATTATTACTGTACCTAATTTCTTAGTCCCGCCTCCCTCCATAATCTCGTCCGCATCCTCTAGTACTATGTTTAGGTGTTGGTCAAAGCTCCTTAACTTACCCCTTAATAATCTATTACCCCTTAACTTCACTAAGACTAACGATCCTATATTCTCACTCAGTAACCTCTGGGCTGCATCACTCATATCGGTACTCCCAAAGTGTAGGGTATTCTTAACTTAAAAGTTATACGTTTAATAACTTACTACGTTTATGTGGTGGTGATTACTGAGTTGAGGATACTACCTATGAGAAAGAAGGATTTACGTTGGTATAAGGAGCTTATTAAGAGTAAATACAGTAATATCTATGAGTTCGTTAAGGATGTTAAGGTCGGGTACTACGTTAGGGATGGTGAGACTGAGCTTATATGCTTAGGTGAGGAGCCAATACTCACGACTGTTAAAGGTGAGTTAATACCTACTCTATACGTAGTTAAGAAGGTTGGTTTAAACTCACTACCTTATGTCGTTGTTGATGAGGGTGCTATTAAGCACTTACTTAATGGTGCTGACGTAATGATTCCAGGTATTACAGAACTATCTAACTTTAGTGAAGGTGACGTACTTGCAGTTTGGGAACCAAGTAAGAGATCCCCTATAGTTATCGGTAAGGCACTCCTAAGTTCTGATGAGGTTAAGGTAAGGAAGCGCGGTAAAGCTATTAAGAACCTACACTACGCAGGTGATAAGGTATGGAAATTAATAATTAATTACTTAAGAAGGTAATCAGTACAAAACGATAAAGACTAGGGAAGATACCAATGAATAATGGAGTACATAATGTGTGTTTAGGAATAGTAGTACAGGACTACATGCGGTAAAGAGGTTAGGGGTGGTGTGGTGGACCGGCCGGGATTTGAACCCGGGACCTCGCGGATGCCAACCGCGCGCTCTTCCAGGCTGAGCTACCGGCCCACCACCAACCACTAAACACTGAGAGCTTAAAACTATTATTACCTTGAATTCATGCTTCTCTAGTTAGTACTTAACTTATAATTACTTAGTAACGTTAGATTATTCTGAGGTATTATGCCTTGCAACCTAGTTAAGCAGGGCTTCGCACCTTGTAATAACTTAGTTGAGGGTAGTGGGGGCTTAGGAACTCCGTGTGAACTTGGGTTGTTTAGGGTCGGTAATGAGGTTTACAGGTTAGTGTATGATATTGTATTATCCAGACCTGAGGATTACCTATCAATTTATCAGAGTTGCTGTAATCATAAGTGCGCTATGTGCCATAGTTGGTACTTCACGCAGTTTGCTAGAGGTTCTTGGTACTCACCTAAGGACATACTTAATGAAGTGATTAGGTATAGTGAGTTAATTACTGTTAAGGAGCCTAGGGATAGAGCTACTATGTGGCACGCATCAGATATCTGCGCACACTGCGGTTACTGTAAGTTAATCGGTAAGGAGGGTCCGTACTGCCCTAAGATACTAAGTAAGGATAAGGTAATCCTATCACCCCAGGGTTGGGGGCCTGCGAGGAACATAGTATCATTTACTGGTGGGGATCTATACTGCCAACCAGACTTCTATGTTAGGTCATTTAAACTAATTAAGAAGGAGGTCCCTGATATATGGATACATATAGAGACTAATGGTTACGGACTAACACCTAAGAATCTTGAGGCACTATATGAGGCCGGCCTAGACTCCATTTGGTTAGATATGAAGGCCTACAGTAGGGATACTTACTACGTATTATGCGGGACAACTAACGAGTGGGTGCTTAAGCTACCTGAGTTAATAGTTGACGTAGATATAGTGCTTGAGGTAGTACTACTTTACATACCTGGTATGGTCGAGTTGAAGGAAATTGAAGGTTTCGCGGAGTTACTAGCTAATGTTAGGAAGGACATACCAGTAATGTTACTTGCCTTCTTCCCCGAGTACCGATTGAGGAACGCTAGGGAACCCACGTACGATGAGATGGTTTCAGCGTTTAAGATACTTAAGAATTACGGCCTAAGTAGGGTTAAGTTAGGTAATGTATCCGTGTTTTGTAAGGATAGGGCATGTGTTGATAAGTTAATAAGTACTATCGGTAGGGATTCCGTCGCTCTTTAAGACTCCTAAATTACTAAGGCTAAGGAATCAAGTACCCTAGGTATATGTATTTCGACGTCGCTAGGTAGTGCCTTACCTTTTAATTTCTTATTTATTGACCTCGCTAATGTAGCTATTGCTTGTGGCTCACCGTGGTTCAGTATAATTCTCCTAGGCTTTGGATTCATGTTAGCTAGGAACGCAAGTAACTGCCTATGGTCCGAATGACCTGAGAAGCCCTCAATGGCGTGTATCTCCATAGCTATCTTCACGGTCTCGATTCTATCACCAACGATTAAGTTAACTTCCTTGAGACCATCCTTAACCTTCCTACCTAAGGTACCCTCTACTTGGTAGTTAACGAATATGAGCATGTTCTTGGGGTCTGGAGCCATCAACCTGAAGTACTCAACTGCAGGTCCTCCAGTAAGCATTCCTGAAGTAGCTATTATTATGCATGGTTCCTCGGACTCCACAATCTCAGTCCTTGCAGTCCTATCCTCCATTATCTTAAATGCTGGGTGCATGAATGGGTTCTCACCGGAGTATATTTTCTCACGTAACTCACGCGATAATAACTCCGGGTAGGCTGTATGTATAGCAGTTACTTCATTAATCATACCCTCAATATATACCGGAACCTCAGGTAACTTACCTGAGTTCATAGCATACGCTATTATAACCATGATCTCTTGAGCCCTACCAACAGCTAATGAGGGTATTAGTACCTTACCCTTACGTTCAATAGTCTTCTTAATTAGTGATATGAACTCATTCTCAGCCTCCTCCCTAGATTTCTGAACGACGCCTCCGTATGTTGACTCCATTATTAAGGTATCTACCCTTGGGAATGTAGTATTTGCTTTATTAAGTAATCTAGTCCTACCGAATTTGAAGTCGCCTGTATAGACTATGTTATGTAGTCCATTACCTATGTGCAGGTGAACCATAGCTGAGCCTAGTATGTGCCCAGCATCGTAGAGTGTTAACCTAACGTCGGATGTTATGTCAGTTACTTCACCGTACCTCAAAGGTATGGTATGTAGTAAGGCCTTAAGGACGTCCTTCTTCTTAAACGGTAGTACCCTACCCTCTCTCTCAGATATCTGCATTAGGTCGTACTGTAGGAGAACCATTAAATCCCTAGTAGCTCTCGTGGTGTAGACAGGGCCCTCATAACCGTACTTGAAGAGGAAAGGTATTAATCCGCAATGATCTAGGTGCGCGTGAGTAACTACTACAGCATCAATTTCTTCAGGCTTAATACCTAAGGCATCAAGTCTAGGCATTGACTGTCTAGGTGATGGTGCACTTGGGTTAAATCCGAAGTCAAGCAGTATCCTAGACTCTGAAGTCTCAACAAGTATAGCTGAACGACCTACCTCAAGGAAACCTCCCAAGGCTGTAACTCTGACATACTGATCTTTGAAGAGTACCTCACGATGTATTCTCTCACCAACGGCTCTAAGTATTCTTATCCTCTCATCGGACTGCGATATTATGTAGCCTAAGGCCTCCTCAAGTATTTTAGACCTTAGTGGTGGTTTCCTAATTATTACTGGTCTCCAACCAGTTAATTGGAATATCATCCTATAGAGTAACTTATCGTCTTGGTAGAACTTCCTAGGTTCTAGGGTCCTTATGAATACCTCACCAAGCACTCTATCAAATGTTATGTCATCCCTAGATAACTTAACGTCTTCAGGAAGTATCGACTGTATCTTCTTAAATGCCTCATGCTCAGGTAATCGAGCGCTCTCATCAACCCTAACTACTATTCTCTTCCTTAATGTCTTAGCAAGAGTCTTTATTATATCCTCACGCTCTATTATGAACTTAACATTCTTCACATATATCGCTATCTCAGGTCCTTCAAACTCTATCTTAGTTAATTGAGCCTCAGGAGGTATTCTCTTAAAGATCTCCTCCCTTATCTTAGCTCTTACCTTATCTATTATCACCATAACCTAAGCTACCTCGGGAAATTCATGAATTTAATCCCGGAATTTGTAATTACTGCTACATCAACAGCTTCCCCCGTAAATACGTCCCTCCTAATGGATGCCCTAACCGCCTTAACGGCTAATTTAATGGCTTCCTCAACACTCATATCCTCACTATATTCAGACTCGAGAACACCTATAGCTACAGTTGATCCTGAACCCGTTACTGCGTACTTCTCCTCAACGTAGTCACCGAACCAACTAACTGAGTATAGCCTAGGTGCTGTGTCGTAACCACCTACTAGTAACTGAACTATGTATGGATAGTACTTAGTGCTATTCAGTAGTAGTGAGAGGTAGGAAACTATATTCTTAACTGGGATCTTAACCCCCGTCGATACCTTATAGTCATTAGCTACGTACCTTAATAGTGATGCCAACATCTGAGCATCAGCTACTAATCCTGAGATAGTCATTGCTATGTGGTCATCGATCTTAACTATCTTCCTTACTGCTTTATGAGCTATGTAGTAACCTGAACTAGCTCTCTTATCAGCAGCTAGTACCACCGCGTCCTTCACTACCAGCCCTACTGTTGTTGTTCCGTGTAGCAACCTCATGATGTGAGCACCTCAGAAGCTTGCTCCGACTCCTCTTAAAGCCTTATTAGAATAATAAGTATTTCTGCTTGAGGTTGAGGTTACGCGATGAGCAGTAAACACTACATTGAATTACCTAAGAAGGTCGTCATAGGTGATGACGTAATTACTGAATTAGGTAAGATAATTAATGAGCTTAGGCTAGGTAGGAGGGTATTCATAATTACTGGACCTACTGTTAAGTCATTAATAACTGATGATGTGTGTAGTAAGTTAGTTAGTGAGGGATTTAATGCGGATGTCGCGGTAGTTAGGAAACCCACGGTGGATGAGGCTGAGTCTGTAGTACCTATGGTCAATGATCATAAAGCATCAGTAGTAATCGGCATTGGAGGTGGTAAGTCAATAGACATAGCTAAGTACGTAGCTACTAAACTTAACATACCTTACATAAGTGTCCCAACTGCAGCATCACACGATGGTGTTGCCTCACCCTTCGTTTCACTGAGGGGATCCGGTAGGGTAACGTCCGTTAAGGCTAAACCACCAATAGCTATCGTAGCTGATATTAAGGTAATTTCTAGGGCGCCCAAGAGGCTTCTGAGGGCTGGAGCTGGTGATTTAATAGGTAAGTTCACAGCTGTTCTGGACTGGAGGTTAGCCCATAGACTTAAGGGTGAGTACTATGGTGAGTACGCTGCCTCACTTTCCCTCCTATCAGCTAAGCACATACTTAACTTCAGTAACTTAATATCAGCTGGCGGTGCCGAAGCAACGAGGATAGTCGTTGAGGCGCTAATAAGCTCATCAACAGCTATGTGCATTGCTGGTTCATCAAGACCTGCTAGCGGTTCTGAGCACCTCTTTAGTCACGCTCTTGACTTGGTAGCTAATTACCCTGCATTACACGGTGAGCAAGTAGCTGTAGGCACTATAATGATGTCGTACTTGCACGGTATTAAGTGGAGGAGGATTAAGAGTATAGTTAAGAAATTAGGGTTACCTACTACAGCTAAGGAGTTAGGGGTTAGGGACGTTGATATAATAAAGGCATTAACCATAGCCCATAAGATAAGACCTGAGAGATACACCATATTAGGTGAGTCCGGACTTACTTGGGAAGCTGCAGAGAAGCTGGCTAGAGTTACTGGAGTTATTCCTTAGGGGTGCAATACCTAGTCATTAAGTTTTTACCTCAATTAAGGTCTAAGTACCTACGGGGTGGTTGATGTGGGACTGATAACACTGATAAGTCACTTAGTAGCTAAGGAAGGTCATGTATTCGTATTCTCTGGTGGCGCACCCGTATGTGAGGGATGTAGGTTTAGGAAGGTCTGCATCGACAGACTTAAGAAGGGGCATGTGTATAGGGTGGTTAAGGTATTGAACATTAAGAATAGGTGCCCACTTAATGAGTACGTAGTGACCGTTGAGGTTGTTGAGGAACCTATTAAAGTACTACTACCTACTAGCTTAGCTATTGAAGGTATGACCGTTAAGTATGAGAGGAGAGTATGCAGTAATAACTCATGCCCCTACTACAGTCTATGTAATCCCAGATTACTTCCAAATACCTGTAAGGTTAAGATCTTGAAGGTCCTAAGACGTATTAAATGCCCTAAAGGGGCATCACTTAAAGAAGTCGAGGTAGTTATGACTGATTAATCAACTAACTTAGTATTTATTTGAACTATCTCATCACTTATTGTGTTGCCTCTTACGAACTTCCTCCTACGCTCTCCCTTATTCCTAGGATGGAATCCTGGAGGGTTTGAGAGTAAGAGTGCCCTCTTACCAGTACCGGGTAATGTAGGTATCATAGGGAAGCCTGCAAAGTCGCTACCTCCTGTTATTAGCAACTTCTTACCTTTAATACCGACTACTGAAGCATCTACTAAGTCACCTATCTTCTTCTCTAGGAAGACAGAGGCCTTTTCACCAGTTACTGTTATCTGAAATGCTTTAGCCCTAAAGACCTCCCCTAAGGTCTCCTCTGTACCTAGCTTCTCTATTAATAGATTTTTGGGAACATATAAGGTGTGTTCAGGTACGTCATTATCTTCAATAAGTTTTAACGTTATATTAACTTTCTCCCTATTAGCTCTATTCTTCCATATCCTTAGAGTAACTATGCCGTAGGGTGCGTTAATTAATTTAGCTGTCTTAGGATTTATCTTACCTATGATAAATTCCTTACCCTCTTTATGCTTCTCACTATACTCAATATCATCCTTACCAACTACCTTAACTAGTACTGGGTGCGGATCCTTAGCCTCGGGGTCGTTAACCACTACTTTGAACTCGGGCATATCATCACCTGCTGACGTCATTATTATTCTGAGGCTTAAAAGCGTTCTGCCACCAGTTACTTACTTAGTTAATTATAACTCATTTGGGAAGCCATACTCACCTACTAAGGGTACGAAGACGCAGGGCACACCATACCGCTTCTTAAGACTACCTCCAGGTAATTTCACTGCCTTAACTAATCTTTGAGAGAATCTATTACCTACTGGTATGACTATAACTCCACCGACCTTAAGTTGCCGTATTAGTGGTTCTGGTATATCTGGTGATGCTGCAGTTACTATTATCCTGTCATATGGTGCCTCAGGAGGGTATCCCTTACTACCATCACCTACTATTACAGTCACTCTACTTATGTATGATGTTCTCCTCAATGCCTCTCGAGCGTAGTTAGCTAGCTCCTCTATTCTCTCAATACTCCATACGTGACCCTCATCACCTACGATTTCAGCTATAACTGCTGCTTGATAACCACTCCCAGTACCTACCTCAAGAACTTTATCACCCGGGTTAGGATCTAGTTCTTCAGTCATTATAGCTACCATATGAGGTGCGCTTATGGTCTGACCATAACCTATTGGTAAGGGGGTATCGTAGTATGCGTATTTCCTGTATTGTGGAGGTACGAACTCCTCTCTAGGTACCTTAAGCATGGCTCTTATTACCTTCTCTGACCTCAATATGCCCTCACTCACTAGCTTATCAACTAATTCCTTACGTTGCCTTAGGAAGTCATTACCTCTCACTTAAATACTCCCCCCTAAACATTAGACTAACGGAAGGTATTATGGATAAATGTAGTTGTAAGGTATCTATGGAGATTGTTTGTTTCAGGGGGCACAAGAATATAAGAGCCACACACCCGACAACCTTTGAGATCACCCGTGAGGACTACTTAACACCGCGTGGCGACTGCATAATTGGGGTCTGCGCTAGTAAAGGTTTAAAAGATTTTCGTAGGGAGTTCAAGGAGATTGCCTTAAGCGATGATGCGTTAGTATTGATTATATTAGTAAGCGAGCTAGGTAACTACGACGTTATTAGGGCTTATGGGAGTAGTAAATTAACTTACGAGGATCCGACACGGATAATTGTCAGGAAATCTAATTACACATCACCTAGTACCATAGCTGTAAGAGCCGATAAGGCTGCTAAGGACCTTAATAGGGACCTAATTAACGACTTTAAGAAGGGATTGAATGGATTAGCAATATTTATTGCGTATAAAGTTCAGAAACTAGTTACTAATCCCTAATTAACTTAGCTACAAAAAACCCCTCGGTTCCGTGTTTATGAGGCATTAGCCTAGATACTAGGTTCCACACCTTACTAACGCACTTATAGCCTGTTTCAGCCCACTTAATCGGTCGTTCTAGTCTAATATTGCCGCACGATTCAATCACGTACTCGATTACGTACTCACCCTCCTCAGGCATTAGTGAACACGTTGAATACACTACGTAGCTTGATAACTTAACAGCATTAACGATTAGCTTCTTCTGAAGTATGGAGTGCCTCCTAACCTTATCCTCACTTATTAGTACCTTTAGTGCTGGATCCTTACTTACGGCACCACTATTACTGCAAGGTGCGTCAAGAAGTAACTTATCTACTTCACTCCTCAACTTGAACTTTACACCATCACTAAGTATTAACTCAACCTTACTTAAGTCAACACCTAACTTCCTTAGCAGTGACTTCATTATTTTAATTCTCTTTAGGCTAACATCAACTGCTATTACCCTAGCCTTATTCTCAGTTAACATCATTATTAATGAAGTCTTAATACCTGGTGCGGCAGTTAAGTCAACTATCACATCATTAGGTTCTGGATTAAGGGACTCAACAACGGCAGCTGATGCCTTATCCTGAGGTATTACTTTAAACTCCTTAACAGGCTTTAGTAACCTTACTGGCTTAGGGGATTTAAGTAGCTTAAGCATGTACGGATAATCCTTATCTATCAAGAGCTCAGCACCTTCGCGTTCTAATTCCTTAATCACTTTCTCCTCATTAGTGAGTAACGTATTTACTCTTAACCACCATACACGCTTATTCATAGCTTTAACTACTTCTATAGCCTCTTCCTCACCAACTAAGGAGGTTAACTTCTCGAAAAACCACTTATTAATTGATAATTCACACCAAGTACTTAACCCCTCAGTAGTTACTTCGTTATTTAGTAACTTAAGCCATAGTCTAGCTAAGGATTTAAAGCTAACTCTCCTCTTTCTTACTAAGCACTTAAGCTTTACGTAATTAGATATGAAATCCCTACATAAACTGTAAAGGTACTCACGCTCATTAAGGTTGCGGGCGCACTTACCCTTACATACTCTTTTAAAAGCAACATCTATAGATACATGATTCCTTATTACCTCGTACGCTACAGCACCTAGTAAATTAATTATTTCCTTACTCTTCATTATACGCACCTAATCAGTGAGGGTCCCACTAATCACTAATCATTCACTGACGGTTTCATCATCCTTAACTAAAGTTTTTGTGAGGCTTAAATAGCGTTTTGCATAGTAAAGTAATACTTAAAATTAAATTAGTTCGGAAGCTACGGTATACGTGAGATGATGAAGCCGCTCCAAGATTGATGGATGAAGAGCTCGCGACGAACTGATTAGTTAACCTTAAACATACTAGATGGTGAGTCAATTAAGCCTTCATATACTTTAAAGCCTTCCTTAAGGTTCCTGTAGTCCTTATGGGTCTTAAGATAATCCTTCCCCTATACTGCGCTAATGCAAGCGAGAGTAAGAGCTTGGCCTTGTACCCACTTCTAAACTTTATTACCCCTCTTCTTAACTCGTTGTTATATGTAATTAATGAGATACCACTTAATGACGTATCCAGTGTTCCGAAGAGCTCTCTATAGGAATCCTTAATTAACTTGCTTAAGTAATCCTGACTTACCTTGCTGTAACTACTTAACGCAATAACTTCAAAAATTAGATACCTCCTCCTAATTCTCCTTCTACTTCTTTCTTCGATACTCTTAATGTATGATTTTAAGTTCTTCATTTTTAAAGACTTAACAAGTACCTCATATTTCATATTCAAGTCCCTATACCACTTTAGTAGGATAATCAATAGGGTGATTGATAGCGATATAGAGAATAGCGATAGCACTAACACTAGTTCGGTACCGTTACTCAATATCCCCTAACCCCTCAATTATTCTAAGTGGAACATCCCTAACAGACTTAATAGCAATGTCCTCCGGCACGTCTAAGGTGATTAGTAATGACTCAAGAATTAACGGATGAACTATCTCATAGGGCTTCTCAGGACAGGGCGTAATTATTAACTCTATCCTTTCCTTAATTAAGTCATTAATTACTCCCTGCAACCCCTTTAAGAACTTCCCACTACTTAGTACTATATCCTTAATGCATAACTCCACAGGTAGCTTCAACCCAACTAACTTATCCCTGCCTCTACGTCCTAGCCTTAGTAAGGCGTTCTTACTTAAGGACGCAATAGTCAATGCCTTCCTAAACTTTACATATTCCTTTAAATCTTCGGCATCATTAACTATTAAAGCAGTGATTACTCCGTTGTTCCTTAACTTAATGAATTTACTTAATGAGCTCAGTAACTCATCCCTACTAACATTAACCCTAGGTATGAAGTGAACCTCACCTATCTTCGTAGGTTCACTTAAGCTACTGTTAATCACGTATCTATATCCAAGTATCTTGTAAATTCTAGCTATATCCTCATTAATTTCCGTAATTCTTGAGTTAGTATCCACACTCATTTCAACAATTACTTACCAGCTCCTCAATAAATTTCCTTAACTCTTCAAAGCTTCTTATACCTATGATAGTGAATACTAACTTAATTACATCACTACCCTCCATGAGTTTAACCCTACCTAAATATGCTTCCTGCTTACTAAGCCTTAGGAATAAGTGACTTAACTTATTGTCAACTCTAGTATCAATTGTCGCCTTAATTATTATTCTCTCAGTTTGAGGTAGTGAACATAATATATGCTTGAGTATGTGCTTAGCCTTCTTACTCACCTCGACATTCATGACGGCTATTTCGTTACCGTAATAACCCTTAACTACATTAACTCTAATCTCTACCTTATCCCTTAAGTCGGGGGGTAGGAGTGTTAGAACCGCTTTCTTAACCTTGTTTAAGTCTTCAGTAGCGTGTGAAAACGCCTCAATCCTTACCTTACGAACCCTAACCTTACTACCTAACATACTCCTGCCTACTTCTCGATACCTAGTTCCTCAGCTAGCTCTTGAGGAACTATTAACCTAGCACCCCTAGATGCTTCATGCCTCTTCCTTAACTTACGCTCCTTAGCCTTCTTCTTCCACTTATACTTATGCGTACCCTTCAGACCTCTACTCCTTAGCAATCCCCTCATTCTCCTGCCAGCAGCGGTCTTACCCCTAAATACCCTCCTACGCTGGCTTGGTTGCGTTATCCAGTTTATGTCCTTATCAGCCTTAATTGCTGGATGATGTGGATCTACTAGAATAACTTCAAAGTACTTATACAGACCATCCTCACCCACATAGTAACTACCTAGTACCTCTAAGTTAGGGTATTTCCTAGCAGCTCTTTCCTCAGCAATTAACTGTAGCGACTTAGCTGGTGCGAATCCGTATATACCCATCCTCTTAGGTCTCCTACCCGACCTAGGTCTTGGTTTCCTCATACCTCCCTTCCTAACCCTAACCCTAACTACTACGAAGCCTTGCTTAGCTTCATAACCTATTGCCCTAGCTCTATCAAGTCTTGTTGGTCTCTCAACCCTAACTACGGCTGGCTGGTTTCTCCACTCCATTAACCTCTTCCTCATTAACTCCCCCATTACCCCCTCATACGGCCTCTTCCATAGTTCGGCTATGTAGTGGTACATCGAGCGCGCCATTTCTTAACTCACCTACTTACCTCCAAGACTTACTGTGAGTGCGGTTATAAGCTATTCCCACATTACCTACTTAACCTTAAGTTAAGGTATTAAGTACTGCTTACGCTAATCTTAAGTAGGTGCTGTGTTTGCCTCCATCACCTCCATTAATAGGTGTTATAGGTAAGACGAATGTAGGTAAGTCGACGTTCTTTGAAGCCGCTACGTTAGTTAGTGTTAAGATTGAGAATAGACCCTTCGTAACTATAGAGCCTAACATAGGTATCGCATACGTCAGAAAGAAATGTATCCATGAGGATTTAGGACTGCCTTCATGCAACCCCAGGAACTCTTTATGTATCAAGGGGTATAGATTCATACCCGTTAAGTTAATGGATGTTGCTGGACTTGTTAAGGGCGCGCATATGGGTAGGGGGTTAGGTAATAAGTTTATGGATGACTTGAGGCAGGCTGACGCATTAATATTAGTTGTTGATGCTTCAGGTTCTACTAATGAGGAAGGCATGCCAGTAAAGCCAGGTACTTACGATCCAGTTGAGGAGGTTAGATCTATTGAGTTCGAAGTTAATGAGTGGTTCTATAGAGTCATTAGTAAAGGATGGGATAGGCTCGCTAGGGCATTAGACACCATGCCCAGAGACGAAATGATCGATACGCTAGCTAGGAGGGTTTCCGGATTATCGATCAGGCGTGAGCACGTAGCTATAGTACTTAAAGAGACAGGGTTAGAGAATATCAGACCAACCTCTTGGAAGGAGGATGACTTAAGACTATTTGCTTATAAGCTTAGGGAGGTTTCAAAGCCAATAGTAATAGCAGCTAATAAGGCCGACATACCTGAGTCATGGGATAATATAAGGAGAATGAAGCGTGAGTTGAAGGGTAGGATCGTCATACCTACTAGTTCATTATATGAACTAGCCTTAAGAAGAGCTGCTAAGTCAGGACTAATTCATTACCTACCAGGCGATCCCTCATTTACTATACCCGACCCTAATAAGTTAAATAGGAAACAGTTAAGTGCTCTAGAAACTATTGCTGAATTCATGAAAAAGTTTGGTGGGACAGGGGTTCAGGAGGTATTAAATACTGTAGTATTTAACGTACTTAACATGATTGTAGTATACCCTGTTGAGGATCCACACAAGTTTACTGACCATGAAGGTAACGTATTGCCTGATGCATACCTAGTTAGGAGGGGTGTAACTGCCAAGGAATTAGCCTACTTAATACATACCGAGTTAGGTAAGGGGTTCATATACGCTATATTAGCTAAGGAGGGCAAGAGGGTAGGAGCTAATTACGAGTTAAAGGATAATGACGTAATTAAAGTTGTTTCAGCACTAGCTAGAGGTTAGTTTTACTTATTATCTTAGACCTTAATTCAATGACTTACGTACTCTAGGCACTTACTTAATGGCTCGTAGAAGTCATTCCTAACTACCTTAACACACTGCGGTACATCCCGGCAGACCGTAACTCCTGGGTAGATCCATGTATACGCACCTACCTTAACTCCTGGACATATAGACACATTCACTCCTGTCTTCACGTAAGCACCAAGTATACCACCTAACTTCCTCCTACCGCTGTCCTCCCTAACACCTTTGATTGTGACCTTAACGTTCCTATTATCGAATCTTAAATTAGCTAATATCGTACCAGCACCCAAGTTACTTTCCTCACCTATTATTGAGTCACCTATATATGACTGATGTGAAGCATGGACTCCTTCCATCACTATACTCTCCTTAACCTCAACATTGAATCCTACCCTACTGTTATTAAGGAGCACTGAGTAAGGTCTTAAGTAAGCATTAGGACCTACTACTACGGACCTACCTATGTATACCGGGCCCTTGATGTAAGTACCTGATAAGACCTCGGCCCCCTCCTCAATAATTACTGGTCCTTTAATTACTACGTTGGGTTCTACATTACCCTTAATTACCTGCTTAGTTACCTTACTTAATAAGTATTTATTTAGTTCAAGGAGCGACCATGGCCTACCTATGTCGAACCACGTATTAAGTACTGTAGTAGAAACCCTTTCCTCTTTAGCAAGCAAGTTTATAGCGTCTGTAAGCTCTAATTCACCTCTACTGCTTAATTCTATACTTCTTAAATACTTACTAATCCCCTCACTAAGTACGTATATACCAGCATTAACTAAGTTAGACGGTGGTACTTCAGGTTTCTCAATTATCCTTACTAACTTGCCATCGTTACTAACTACTGCTACGCCGTATCTTCTAGGGTTTTTAACCTTAGCTAGCACTACTAAGTAATTACCTTCGTAGTTAACTACCTTAATTAAGTCATTAAGTTCGGTGAATACGTCGCCGTAAATAAGTACGAACCTATTGCTCCTAATCTCACTAATAGCTGAAGCCAGTGCATGCCCAGTACCTAAGGTATCTCCCTGATCAATGAAGGCTACATCAATACCTAAGTCTTCATTACTTAAGATATTTTCTACTACCCTAATTACTTGCTCCTTAAGGTACTTAACTACTATAACTACTCTCTTAATACCTGCAGTCCTTAAATGCTCTATATGATGAATTAGTATCGGCTTATTGAGTGCAGGCATAAGTACCTTATTTCTAGTAGTGGTTAGTGGTTCCAAACCTAGACCCTTACCAGCGGCTAGTAATACGGCCTCCTTAATCAAATACACAGCACCGAAAATATTCTATATGTGAATTAATAATGTTCACTAAAAGCGTTATGTAGATTAGGCAGGTGGTTGAGGTACTATAACTGCAGGCTTAGGTCCTTCGGGTGTCGGTATTGTAAGTAACTTTGACTTATATATCTCAACCTTCCTTATTGGATAGATCTTCTTCGCTTGCTCCATTATCTGTAGTGCTAGTTTACCGAAAATCATAGCTTTAACGTATTCTTCGAGAGTCATTTGGGAAGCACTTTCCGTGAGTATTCTCATCATTATCTTCCTAATAGCTTTCTTTTGACTTGTCTTACACCTAAAGGTAGTTAATACAATACCAGTGACCCTAAGTCCGTACCCATCCTTAGTAGTTACGTCAACTATAGCTTGTATCTTACTTGATTTTCTCCTAATTATTGATTTTATGTAGTCCCTAGCTAATTCATGTCCTTTAAACCTAGTTAACGCCTTATCCTCCTTGACATCATAGACTTGGAAATATAGATGTATGTGGTGTTGACTGAAATCACCTGTTAAGTCAAATAATGTAACCTCAAAGACCCTACCCAGTAACTTCCATTCCTTATCTGCTGGTGTAGTACCTATAGGTACACTACCGAACATAGTAGGTGCTAAGACTGTAAACCACTTCTTGAGCTTCCACTTATCCTTAACTACTACCTTAGGCATGCCTCAGAGCCTAGACATTATGTTTGTAGGGGCTTATAAGAATTAATCAAGTAGCCCCTAATTCCCTTAAGCTAGATAACTTAATTAGGCACTTCTCCAGAACCTCAGTTAACCTACTCACTTCATCAAGCATTGACAGTAAAGTTAATATGTCCTTAATGACTACTCTATTAGTCCTAACATCGTAACAGAACAGTTTACCCTTTACGTCATGCTTAATGTAAAAGTTTCTTGGGGGCGCATCATCGGGCATTAGTGATTCACTTAGCACTTTAGGATCTAACCTACTTAGCCTAATACATAACCTAGCCTCAATACTTCTAATTAACTCCTTACCCATCTCTAAACACCTAGTGACTCCCTACTCACGACTGCGTAACCTCCTATTACTGAGGAAGCTACTTCAAAGATCTTACTCCTATAGGTCTCATTAATTACTTGAAGGGGTACGTAAGCGTTTTTACTATCCAGAGCTATTACTACGTCATCGCTACCTAAGTAATTAATACCACGCAGTACCTTAGTTAGGACAGTTAATGATAATTCCTTAGGATTAACTCTACTTAGGATTGCCGCGTTACCCCCTAGTAATGGACACTTAACTTTAGTAGGTCTTCCCAAATTAATAACTTCCTTAATAACTCTTAGCGACCTCTGAAACTTCCTAGTCGCTAACGTTAATGCATTATTATTACTTATTATAGGTGCGGCATCAGTACCTAAAACATCCACTGAATACATTAGTACGTAAGATAAGTAGTAAAGATCATTAACTACCCACACCCTCCTAGTAACGTAATTATTACCTCTTACACGCTCGGGTTCCGCATTAAGTTCAGTCGCTATTAATTTCACGCATTCATCTTCATCATTAATTCTTGGGGCTTCATTACTTAGAAAGTAATTAGGTAGTAGTATATCAAAGCTCTTGTTGACAGCATCACTAAGTGGTACTAATCCCCAGTTTATTAGTTTAGGACCTGCCACCTTACTTATTAAGCCGCTTTCAATACCCTCATCCAAGATCTCCTTTTCATAATCGCTCAAACCCATATCCAGAATCCTAGGTGTGTGTCTACTTAGTACTGAGGCATATACTAAGTAATTGATCTCCTTAGGCAATACCGTGAATTCACTAAGTATTCTCCTCAATGAATGAGCTATGTTTCTGTACTTAATAACGTACGATAATCCGTGCCTTAAGGCTAAATCTCTATCACTCGATCCTATATTCACACACCCGCTACGGTCAATCACTTTATTACTTATGTTAATGATTAAGTTACTATCGATTAACTCAGCTTCATATACTGGTCGGATCTCATACCTAGTGTCTAAACTCCTCAACGCTCTACAGAGTATAGCGCCAGCCGTCACTACATCTACATCATACGTAAGTACTAAGGTAATTACCTCCTCAGACTTCCTAGCTTCCTCAATTACCCTCCTAATTACTTCTTCAGCATCAATACTGTTAATATCAAAACTTAACGGCACGCACTACCCTCTCATTTAAAAACTAAAATACGGAGATTTTAGTGTTGCTATGTTCTAGGACATAATTTCCTTAGGTATTTTTAGGATGGGCTGCGAAACAAGTATTCTAGCTGCATTAGGATCGTACTTCCAGTCTGGAGGTAGCTTACCTACCCTCTTATAATACTTAACTAACCTATGTATCTTGGACTCAATCTCTATTAATCCACGCTTACTGTGCGTATCTTTAGGATGCTCCTCTAAGTGTCTCCTAAGATTGACGGCCCTCTTTATTAAATTATAGAGATCTTCCGGGATTACAGGCTTTATACCGTACTTCTCAAGTACCTTATGAAGCTTAACACCAAGTACTGACTTAACTAGTGGTATACCATACTGATCTCTAAGAATCACACCAATTAGTGATGGTGGGTACCCCTTCTTAGCTAGCTCAACTATAAGCATCTCTACCTCCTCAGGAGTGTACTGAACCCACTTAGGAGCTACTACTACCGGTGGTCTAGTTGAGTGTGACTGACCCTTCTCCTTACCTCTATTCATGTCTCTCCACTCCGTGGTATGTGGTTACATATTAAGACTTAAAAGTCTTTTTAGGAGGTAGTGAAGTTACTCCGTTATACATTTACTTCTTAACCAATTAACTAATTCCTTGAATGCCTTACTACGGTGTGATATCTTATTCTTCACGTTAATACCTAATTCAGCGAATGTCTTTTCGTATCCCTTAGGTATGAATATAGGGTCGAAACCAAATCCTTCACTACCTCTAGCTTCATTAGCTATAAACCCCCTAACAACACCTGTAAACGTCCTTAATATCTGCGTGCGTGGATTATAGTAAGTTATTACTGATTTAAAGTAAGCCCTCCTATTTTTAATGCCCTCCATCATCTTAATAATTCCTTGAACACCTATGGTCTTGTAGACATAGCTACTGTAAGGTCCTGGAAATCCTTTTAATGACTCTATGAAGAGACCTGCATCCTCAACACATATCGCGTTACCTAACCTACTCCCTAAGTCAATAGCTGATACTACGGAAATTGTCTCTAAGCTGTCGTTCTGAATCTCGACCTTAGGTAAATCAATAATTACTACCTCAACACCGTAGATCTTCCCTAGCTCTCTAAACTCCTTAGCTTTACCAGGGTTCCCTGTGACTAACCTTACCTTAGGTAAACACCTGTTACCTTCTTCTCCTTTCCTCAACATATCTACCCCTTAACCTTATCTCCCTAACCTTATCCTCAACTTCCTCTCTAAACTCCTTACCAACTACATCCTCGTATCCCTTAAGAAAGTGCCCTAAAATAACATCTTTTAACCTGTGATGCACACTCTCTAATGACCTCATGAATAAATGTATATCAACTCCATAGTCCTCTAAGTCGTTACTATACTTAGATAGACCAAAATCAATTAAGTATACGTTACCGTCTCTACCTAATATCATATTTGACGTTGTTAAGTCTCCGTGCACTATTGAGTTCTTATGCAATGTACCTACCTGCTTACCCACTATGTATGATATCCTAATTACCTCACTCATATCGAGTGTGTTAAGTACGTCACGTAATAGTTTACCCTCAATGTACTCCATAATTATTAAGGATGTGGTAACGTCAACCAATAGTAATTTAGGTACGTTAACGTTTAACCTCCTTGAGTTTATGAGTATCCTTGATTCATTTAATGTCCTCTCACTCCTTATTAGTTTATCTAGGCTTGGGTCTCTATAGGGCTTAGGTATTCTCAATTTATAAATTGCTCTAGTACCTAAGTAATAACCTAACCCTACAACTGCCTCAGCACCTACGTAGATCACTCTCTCTAGTTTAGTGCATCCAAGGTATGTCAACTTGATCAAGCCTCCACCTCTGCCTTATCACGGCCTTATCTGGACTAACGGTTATACCTTCCTTAAATGCTAGTAGCCCTGTCCAAGCTATCATTACGCCGTTATCGACTGCGTACTTAGGGGGTACTACCTTTAGTGTAGCTCCTCTACTCCTAACCATGACCTCAAACTTCTCCCTTAGGTACTTACTAGCTGCTACACCACCAACTAGCAGTACCTCCTTCTTACCCGTATGGGCGAGTCCACGCTCAGCTACCTCAACGATTGATGAATACGCTACCTCCCGTAAGCTATAGCATACATCCTCTAGAGGTGTACCGCTCTTTACGGCCCTTAATGAAGCAGTAAGTAGCCCAGAGAATGAGACGTCTTGTCCCTTAACTACGTACGGTAACTTAATCATTCTTGAACCTTTCTCAGCACAGCGGTCTATCTGGTGTACCCCATTAACTACGTATGGTGGCGCTAAACCTACCTCCCTAACGAAGACGTCAATTAAGTTACCTAAAGCTATATCCAGAGTCTCTCCAAATACTCTATATCTACCGTCTATGAAGGCAGCTATTATTGTGTTACCCCCCGACAAATAAACTACTAGCGGATCCTTAACGTCAGTCACTAGCTTACCTACTTCAATATGAGCCACAGCGTGATTGACAGGCACGAGGGGTTTATTGAATGTAAGTGCTAGTGCCCTAGCTACAGTAGCACCTACCCTCAAGCACGGACCTAGTCCTGGACCTAAAGCTACTGCAACGGCGTCTATGTCCCTCATAGTTAATGAAGCTTCCTTTAATGCCTTAAGCACTATATCCGGAGCTGCTGACATGTGGTGTATAGCAGCCTCCCTAGGGTGTATACCTCCTTTTTCTGGCTCGTACTTAGCTCTAGCATCAGCTAATATGTAGGGGCTAGAATCAGATACTATGCCGACACCGAATGTATGTGCTGTTGATTCTATCCCTAAAACCTTCATTACTTAGCTACCTTGATCAACTACTTACGTACTCCACGTAACCGCAGTAACCGCAGTGCCATCTAGGTACGGGTTTCTTATGGAAAGCCATTACTCTACCGCACTTAGGGCAAACCCTATTCTTAAGTCTTATCTTACCTGTCTTGTAATCTATTTCGTAAAGCTTATGTCTTTCAGCCACTCTCAACCCCTCCCATGCCTCTTAAGTATGTATGTGGGCTCAAATGCCTTTAGCCTATCAATACTCTCGTATATGTGTGCTCTAAATCGCGTAATACCTACGCCGTACTCACTAACTATCTTCTTAACTATGATTAACTCCTCACTCTTACTATACAGCTTAGCAAGTGTTGCTAGTACATCACTTCTTTTAGGCGTACCCTTACCTACATGAACAATCACTCCCTCAACCTCTAATCTCCTAATTAATCTGTTGTCCCTTTCCTTGATGATATATACTGGTGTACCATCAGGTAGGGACGCCTCCTTTATCGGTTTAATATCAGCTATTACAGCTAGCTTCTCGCTCACCCACTTACCACCTACCCTAATCGGTAATTACACCTTTTAATTCCTTTCCACTATTAGGTCTAAATACCTATCTTAATAGCGTAGCGTCCTGGCTGCTTAATTCCTAGCATCTTAGCTATTTCAGACTTCTCAGTATCCACTATAATCACCATACCCGACCAATCAAAACTAAATGATTCAGATCCGCAGTTAGGACATCTCTCGATATCTGGCTGTACTAAATACTTACACTTCACGCATGCCTTAAATGGTTTCTTTCTACCCCTCCTTACCGGCATACACTCACCTCTGAATCTTGCCTAGCTTAGGTTGTCTTAGAGTCATACCTACCCTAATGGTTGCTGGTGCAGCCATAGCGACGTTAACTATTCTACCTCTAACTATATCTCCCTTAGTTACCACTAACTTCGTCTCCTCACCAACTAATGCTGGCCTTACTTCATCGTAGATCATCTTATCATCAGTTATTTGCGAGATATGTACGAAGGCATCTATAGGCCCTATGTTCACAAAGAGACCTATTCTCTTGACATCAATAACCTCACCCTCAACTACCTCATTAGTTACTGGGTAGAACGTTATTAGTGAAGCCTTAGTATCGTGGTATGTAGCCCCATCACCAGGTATTATGAGGCCCTCAGGATCTACCTTAACCTCAGCAACAGCAACTACTAAACCCATGGCTGGATCTACGCGACCTACGTACTTATTCCTTAAGTAATCATAAGCAATCTTCTCTAGATCCTCACCAAACTTGTCTGGAGGTATTCTAACCACATCCTCTATCTCAACTAACCTAAACATTCATGACCACCCCAGTATCCGCTAAGAGGATGTGTATGGGCTTTAAAACATTATTCACCATTACGCAAATGTGAATTTTCTCTTACTAAACCACCAAGTAATTACAGGAACACCTAAGTTCTTAAGTGTCGACTTAAGTTCTTCATCGTTAGTAGCTACTACTACATCATGAAGTCCCTCCTTAACTAATCTTAATATCTCATCATCCGCCCTTGAGTACGACTCACTACCTACTTTAATTATCCTTACTTGAGAGCCCCTTAAACTTAAGTACTGTAGAGCTACTCTAGCGGCCCTACCCCTAGGACCTGTCTTTATGGATAGTTTCATTAATTCATTAATTACTGAGTGGGGGACTAGAAACGTGCATTTACCACCTATTAATTCTTCAATACTCTCAAAGACATCAATACCCTCATAGATCATTAGTAGTACGTTAGTATCCACTAACACATTAAAGGTTTTCTTGACCTTACTCATTACCTACCCTTCATCCTGTACTAAGATACTACCTTACCCCAACCTACTAGTCTCCACCTACCTAGTACCTGCCTGCTAATAGCTACTCTCATACCCTTCCATACGACCACCGGCCTCCTTAACTTAACCTCCATAATGTCCTTCCTTAAATTACTAACGATTCCTAAGGTTATAGCTGATCCTGCAGTAATCATTATTCTCTCACCACGCATCAATGGTCTCACCTTAAGTAGCTCCTTCGTACCTATAACTCTCTCCATTAGTTTATACTCTATAGTTAATTCACTTACTGGATCCGGTAGGGTGCCTGCCTTACCAAGTACGTTACCTACTAACCTATCAGCCTTAGTTAGTGCTGGGTCTAGCTTAGTTCCTATGGCTACTAACCCTCCAGGCTTAGCTTCCTTGAACTCCCTATTACCGAACCTAATACTCACTACCTCAGACATTAGGGGTTTATACACTTCCCTCTTATTCTCAATAACCCTAATACCGGGTTTTATCTCAATTTCATCACCTACTCTAAGAACCCCCTTAAGTAATGAACCACCCACGACACCACCAACCAACTTATCTGGCGGTGTTCCGGGTCTATTAACCTCAAATGAACGAACTATGAACATTACGGGATCCGAGGTTAGGTCTCTCTCAGGTGTTGGGAGATACTTCTCTATAGCCATTACTAAAGCATCAATATTGACTTTATGTAAGGCACTAACAGGTATTATTGGTGCGTTCTCGGCCCATGTACCCTCAAGGAATTTCTTTATTTGCTCATAATTCTTAAGTGCTTGTTCCTTAGTAACTACATCAACCTTATTCTGAACTACTACTAAGTTCTTGACACCTATAATCTCAAGAGCTGCGAAGTGCTCTCTAGTTTGTGGTTGTGGGCATGGCTCATTAGCTGCTATAACCAGTATCGCGCCATCCATTAACGCAGCTCCTGAGAGCATGGTAGCCATTAGTACCTCATGACCTGGTGCGTCAACGTATGACACACTCCTCCTATATATTGGGTTACTACATTTAGGTTCAGTAGTGAATCTCTCTGGTGGCGGTAGGTCGGGGCATTCGTATATGTCGCCGTCTGCGTACCCTAGCTTTATAGTCATAGCTCTCTTAAGTTCTTCTGAGTGCCTAGCTGTCCATATACCCGTTAGTGCTTGAACTAATGTTGTCTTACCGTGATCTACGTGCCCTACCACACCGATGTTTATCTCTGGCTGACGCTTCTTAATCGCCTCACTCACTACTACCACCGCCTTCAAACTCGTTCTTCTCGAACCTATCAATGAATGCTACTTCATTGATATTACCTACCCACTTAATTATGTCACGTGATGAGAGTAGCTTAATTAGTTGTATACCCTCAGCTAATCTATACTCCTTAGGTAACTCAATAGATGTCTTCCCACCTTCACTTAACTCAACCTTAATGTCTTCCAGCTTAAGCCTCTTTATCCTACGCTTAATCAAGTACTTAATCTTCTCTTGAGGCTCCTCTAACTTCTTAATTACCTTAAACTTAATCACTAATGTCTTACCAGCTAGTGGGTGATTAAAGTCAACTAATACCCTACCCGCTTCCACAGCTATGATTCTACCAGTCCTTCTGTCTATGGTTACTTCCTTACCTACTTCAGGTACTATGTTATTCCTTAAGAATAATCTTCTAGGGTACGTCCTTATCTTATTCCTATCCCTCTCACCATAGGCCTTATCCGGCGGTACCTCGATCTTGTATTCCTTACCTACTTCAGCATTTCTTAACGCTTCCTCAAAACCCTTGACTAGCCTCCCCTCCCCTATTATTACGACGTCGGGTTCATACACCTCATCTTCCCTGTACTTCTTATGTAACTTAGCAACCGCCTCTGACGTTGTACTCACTAACTCACCTGTCTCCTTTACGAATATTGAGTAATCCACGAGTACGATATCACCATCACTTAACGGCACACCTAATCACCCTATTTATGTAATGATTAAGCTTTTAAGTTTGAATTACATAATTACTACCTAAAACCTTATTGAAGCACCTTTTACCTTCAGTATGAATGGCTTACCTAACTCACCCTCAGTAATGACTTCAATACTAAGTAACTTCCTAATTAACCATATGTTTGTGTATGCGTGCATCGTCATTTCAGAGCATCCAACTACTGACTCACCCTTAGCTAACGCTATGTAAGGTACTATATTATCACTCATGTGCGTATCTAATGCCATGCCTGTCCTTAACTCCTTAATTAACTTCCTCGCTGCTTCAGCACCTACAACTTCAGCCCTCTTACCCCTAGCTCCTAACGAGTCAGAACCTAAGACCGTGTTTCCACAGTAGCTCCAGAGAACTATACCGGATCCTGGACCTAGGTGTGGGTCTTTACCCTGCTCATACCACTCAATCTCTATATTGATTGGTGCTTTAAGGCCCTCTCTAAGTAATTCATTCCTAGCTGAGTTAGCTTGTCTCTCAGCTACGTGCCTAGGTAATCTAACGCAGTGCGACCTACCTTTAATCCACTTAATCTCGCCCCTCCTGACTAACGTTAAGTTACTTAACTCACGTGGTGGGTTAAGTACCTCAACCCTAACTACACCACCTCCCCTCGGGTAGTGCCCCCTCCTGAGTAGATGCACCCTTACGTCTGCGTTACTTAATCTACTTACGTGCCAAACTATGACGTTCCTGAAATAATCGATAGGTGGTGACCAAGGTACGTCAGTACCTCCCCTTAACTCCACACTCACCATAGTTGGTGAGTACAGCATTATTGGGAGTAACGTCTGGAGTACTAAAGTCACTGACCCTGCCGTACCTATGTCAAACCTATAGCTACCCCCTACGATACCTCCTGGCTTGAATGTAATTTCCTTAGAACCTAGTTCTAAACCCTCAACATCGGCCCTACATAGCTCCGCAGCAGCCCTTATGGCTGTTATGTGCTGCCTCTTAAGTCCTGGATTAGGTCTCTTAGCTCTGATATTAATTACTCTAATATCCTCGCCAGTAATGCAGGCTAGTGCTACTGAGGTTCTAAGTATCTGACCTCCTCCTTCCCCGTAGGAACCATCGATTATCTTCATTTAATCAGCCCCTACTAACTCCTTAATTCTCTCAACACCATCTATCTCATCTATGAATTCAGCAACTGACTTAGGTACTAATTCCCTCCACTCACTACTTCCGGTAATCATTAATTTCCTAATACGTGTTGATGAGTACTTAATTCTATCGTATGGTGGTGGTATGAGTACCTCAAATCCTGCCTCCTTAAATAACCTAACTACTAGGGGGTTCCTCGCTACTCCGTACTTAAACTTAGGTACGTACATTTGTACGTAGTACGGCCATACGAAGTTTAGTAGTACGTCAGGTACGGGTACTATGTATACCCTACTTAAGTCTACGCCAGCCTCCTTAAGGGCTAACTTAACCATAATAACTCTCTCACCAGCTGTGAATGGGTTCACTATAGTATGTGATTCTTGAGCAGTCCCTATAGCTATTATTAACTCATCAACCTTACTTAAGGCCCACTTAATTACTTGAACATGCCCCCAATGTATTGGCTGGAACCTTCCCGGGTATAGGGCCCTAACTACGTCATCCCAAACCACTAACTCCTCACCTACTAGAGTACGTAAGTGACTTACTTATTACTAACTCATCACCCGCATTAACACCTAACTCCCTACTTGCCGACCCCTTAAACACCGCTATTTCAGCTAATCTGTATGAGCCCTCATAAAGCGCTAACTCACCCTCACCAACCTGTGAGAATGTCCTGCAGACCCTAGCCCTAAATACCTCCCCACTCTTAACTACTTTAACGCCTACGTAATCGCCTAACTCAAGTCTTAAGTAATTAGTTAAGCTACTTAAGTCACTTGATAGTATTAAGTTACCGAAGTCATCAATATGCACTACCTCCACAGTAACTCCCTCACTACTTACTCTAGGTTTCTTAGGTAACTCATCAGTAGTTACTAAGGTGCTTAGAGGTACCTCGTTACCTAAGGACGATGGTCTCATACCTAAACTTAAGTAAGCTGCTGTAGGAGCGAATACGTCCCTCCCGTGGAACGTGTAGGATATCCTCGGTAAAGCAGCTACTTCAGTATTTATTTCGTAGGCCCTCCTTAAGCCATCATCCTTAGCTGCTGGAACCATCACTCCATTATCTGGACCTACGAATAGGTAATTAGTACTCTCTAGTATTACGGCTCTCCTAGAACTACCTACTCCGGGGTCGATTACTACTGTGAATATCGTCCCTTTAGGGAAGTACTTATAGCTTACCTTAAGTATGTGAGCACCTAGGACTATATTGTACTTAGGTGCTTCATGAGTTAAGTCTATGATGCTTACCTCAGGGTTTATACTAGTTATTACCGCCTTCATCATACCTACGTAGGGGTCCTTAATACCGAAGTCCGTCAGTAACGCTATTACCCTCCTCAAGCTCCATCACCCGCCAATAGCATTTCTAGGTATGACTTACTAGTTACTCTATAATTATCCATACCTAACTTCCTAAGTAATTCCCTTAATGCGTTCTTAAATTCAGTAGCTGATTTAGCATTCATGACTTCAAACTCCATGAATTTTCCTAAACCCTCAACGTTATCTAGGTATACCTTACCTAAGTCACCCTTAAGAACTACCCTCTCCTTACGGACTACGTAGGTCTTGAATCCTAACTTCCTAAATATCTCTACAACTACGTCAGGGTTCCTTAATTCAGTACTTACCTCCTCACGTACTTTAATCTCCTTAAGTAGCTTAGGTCCTTTGTAGGTTAGCTCACCTATTAATTCATTACCTACTAACGCCTTCCTTACCCTAAGTACCGTATCCTTAGGGACGCACTTACACGGTGTTAAGTCTATGTACGTATCTACTTCAGACCTACTCTCAATTAGTTTGTACCCTAACCTCATTAACTCCTTAGTCAGCTCCTCAATACTTACCTCCTTAGGCAGTACTACCTTAACCTCCCATTCACGCATTTTAGAACCAGCCCCAATACCTTATCCTAAAGTCCCTAAACTCGCCCTTATACTCCTCCCACTCAACCTCAACCTTCTCAACTCTAGCTAGTGGTGGTCCCCGATGGGCCCACCTAATGAGCTCCTTAACCTTATCCTCAGGACCCTCAACAACTGCTTCAACACTACCATCGGGTAGGTTCCTAACCCACCCAGTAACTCCTAGCCTGTAAGCTACGTCCCTCATGGTTGATCTGAAGAACACACCTTGAACTATCCCATATATCCTTAAGTGAGCTCTAACCATCTTCTTCCCACTACCCACCCTAATCACCCTATTTATTAATGGGGTTACTCACTATTTTTGGGTGTCTTCATCCGATATGGTGAGTGATTCAATTGACTTTAATAAGCTCTGGAGTAGGGTTAGAGGATCTATTGATGAGTGGGTCGTTAGGGTTGCTAGGAGGTTTGGGTATAGGGAGTACATGATCGCTAGGTATCTTGAGTTACTAGGTAGTAGGGATGAAGTTCTTAAGTTACTGAAGGCTTTTGAGAGTGAGTTAAGACCTTCTATTAGGTGTAATACGTTAAGAGTAAGTGACTGTAGTTACGTCGTGAGCAGACTTAGAGAGTTAGGGTATGATTTTGAACGTATTGAGTGGGAGGGTACTTCCTTTAGAGTTACTAAGTTCGGTAGCCCTAGCTTAGGTGCTACTCATGAGTTCCTACTAGGTATGTACTACCTCTATAGGGGTGTCGCGTCTCTCTTACCACCCATTATATTAAGTCCTAGTAAGCACGATACGGTCCTAGACTTAGCTGCTGCTCCTGGAGGTAAGACTACTCACTTAGCCCAGTTAATGGGTGGTGAGGGTGCCATAGTCGCTATTGACGTTAGTAGGTCTAGGATGAGGGCCCTTAGAAGTAATTTAGAGAGGTTAGGTGTGTTTAATGTATTAGCTGTTAGGATGGATGGTAGGTTAGTACCTAAGGTCTTCGGTAGGGTATTTACTAAGGCGTTACTAGATGCTCCCTGTACTGCTGAGGGTTTAATTCAGATTGATAGAAGTAGGAAGGTTAGGACATTATTTAATGACTTGGTTAAGGCTCATGAAAGGCAGGTCGAGTTACTTAATGCTGCTTTAGACTCGGTAGTGAGTGGCTCCTACGTCCTCTACTCCGTGTGTTCAATAGCTCCTGAGGAGTGTGAGTTAGTTATTTCTGAGGTACTTAATATGAGGGATGACGTTGAGGTAGTACCTATTAACGGTCCGATTAAGTTCTGTAGGGGCATCACTTCCTACTTCGGTATTGAATTACCTTCAGATGTTAGGTTATGCTGCCGTGTGTACCCCCACATACACGGTATGGAGGGGTTTTTCCTATGCCTAATGAGGAGGTACTGAAGTGTACGTCTGGTGGCATTACGTGTGAGGTATCTGAGTTAGTTAATGAGTTAATTAAGAGTTTAATTCGTGAGTACTTAGGTAATGATGTTGCCGAATTCACTGCAGGTTTAGGTAGGTTCATGTTGTGTAGGGGTGAATTTAGTGAGGCTTACTTAATACCTAAGGAGCTTGAGGGCTTAGTTACTAAGTTACTAAGGTCTGGGAGGGTCCCTTACTCTGTAGGTATGTACTTAGGTAGGGTTAGGTCTCGGAAGCCTAGGTTTGTACCCTCAGTTAATCTCCTGCATATTACGTATTGTGAGTTAGGTGTTAGGTCTGCTTTAGTAGTTAGTCTTAAGGGGTTAAAGCCCTTCCTATACGGTAATGACGTACTTAAGGAGTCAGTCATTAATTGTTTCGAACCTGTACGTAGGGGTTACGTAGTGGGTATTGTTGGTGAGGATGGTTATGTTTACGGTGTCGGTTTACCCGTTATTAACTCGTGTAGTGAGTTAAACCTACTTAAGGGTAGTGACGTAGTTGCTTTGAATGTGTTTGATGTTGGTTGGTTCTTAAGGGGTGGTACGGTACCTAGGGAGAGGATGTTTAAGGTTTAGTTATGACGTCTCCTCAAGGTACTCAGTAATTATCTTTGCTAACTCCTCAGCTCCGTCTCTATACTTAGGTGGTTCCCTCCCTCTCACAGCCTCTATAGCTTCCTTAATGCTCCTTGGTGTTATTTCCTTAACTACTTCAGCGTTTAACTTCCTAGCTAGTATTTCTGCATCCTCAATACCTGCTGTTAACCTCCATTCTGGGTTAGGTACTATCACTACTGGTTTACGGTAGGTTAGTGCTGCGTCAATTACTGTCTTACCTAAGTGAGTAACTACTACGTCCGCCTTAGCTAACCACCTACCGAAGTTAGGGTCGAATCTGAAGATTACCCAACCTGGTCTAGCCCTCTTGTACGGTCTTGGGTCCACCCTACCCGTCTGTAGTACGACCTTCTCTATCCCCGCCTTAAGAACTGCATCGAAGAGTGCTTTATGACCGTAAGTCCCTCCAGTAACTAGTACGTAGCCCTCATTACCGATCTCATACTCAGGCTTCTCATACAGTGGACCTACTACAGTACCTTCAGGTATTAGCTTTAGCTGTTCCTCCCACTGAAGTACTGTTAAGTCAGCGAACCTCCTTAGGAACTTAACTGATGAGCTAGCTCTCGTGAACCTAACACTACTCTCTATACTGATTAGGTAGGAACCCCTAACTAACTTACTAACGAGTGCTGGTGGGACGCTATGGTTACTACCCGTACTAACGAATACGTGACTACCCTTAGGTAAGACCTTAAGACTCTGAATGAATGCCTTAGGAGCCTTAACTAGCATCTTAACCCATGAATCCCTAGGACCGCGAAGCTTAACCACCTCAGTAACCTCACCGTAGCTAGATACCTTAGAAGCACTCCACGAATCACCCTCAGGAATTACGAACCTCATACGTACCCTACCAGCAAGCCTCTGAGCTAGAGCAACTGCGTAACCCGTATGACCACCACCACTAGCAGTAATGATTACCTCACGCAACCACAGCACCTAGCAAGACTAGGTAGAGGAAATAATAAAGCAAAACCAAATCAAAGAGCAAGGCACAAAACGCCGCGCACAGGCCCTACCAGCACCGCACCACCCCACCCCAGAGCTACGTCAGCCTCGGGCTATTGGGAGCGGCGGGCATACACCCCCGCCCCATCAACCCCGTCTTCTACGGGAGCCCTCGTCGCTGGGGGTTAACCCCCAGCGAACGGCCGCCTCTTTTCGGGGAGGGGTTCCCGCTTAGATGCTTTCAGCGGTTACCCCCCACGGCGTAGCTGCCCGGCTGTGCCCTGCCGGACAGCCGGTAGACCAGAGGCCGCGACGCCCCGTTCCTTTCGTACTAAGGGCGCCTTCCCCTCAGGCGGCCCACACCCCCCGTGGGTAGAGTCCGACCTGTCTCACGACGGTCTAAACCCAGCTCACGCTCCCCTTTAATGGGCGGGCAGCCCCACCCTTGGGGGCCTACAGGGGGTGGAGGCCGAGTACCTTTAAGTGTTTTGGATGCCTTAATCCGACTTTAGTAAGGAACCTGTAGGCGGAAGTTTTTCTTTTTATACGCAGGATATACCTAGTATATATTTTGCCCCGCCTTTTATCTAAGTACTCTTGATATCTTATGTAGGAGTATATGCAACGATCCCTCAACGCTATTGACAAATTAGCTATTATAGGACCGTCATGTTGATTTATCTCTATCACTATGTATTTTCCTTCCCTGTAAATCGTTCCCTCAGCATCAAAGAAGCCTCTTATGAAGTTTATAGTTGGTCTTCCTTTAAGTGCTGGTATTAGTCTCTTCATATTTTCTACGAAATCCTTTCCATAAATCCTCATGTAATAGGCATTAACGTCGCCTCTTTTATGCAATGTTACATTCACTCCTAAGTACTTTCTTACAATCTTAGCGACATTCTTGAGAAATTCGTCGCTACTATCCGTAATTGTTATACGTTTTTGTTCTATCTGACCATCTCCAATTATAAGTCCCACCAGATATTCTTTGACATGTTTTCGCGTTCTTGGCCAAATGATTTTGACATCCACCGTACAACCCCTAATTAAGGCGGGGCTTTATAAAGTGTGATCCTCCGCAAAGGCCTCCACCCCTTGCTGCACCCCCAGGATGGGAAGAGCCGACGTCGATGTAGCAAACCGCGGGGTCGATGGGGGCTCTCGCCCGCGACGACCCTGTTATCCTCGGGGTAACTTTTCTGTCATGCCCGGCCCCCACCGAGGGGGGCACGAGCGTTCGCTAGGCCGCGGTTTCCCGGCCGGACCCCTTGCGTTCAGGGGTCCGGTCAGGCCGGCTTTTGCCCTTGCACTCTACGGCGGAGTTCTGACCCGCCTGAGCCGACCTTTGGGCGCCCGTGTTATCTTTTCGCGGGCGTGCCGCCCCAGCCAAACCGCCCACC
>CAZVLA010000029.1:0-17584 GCA_964627805.1 uncultured Desulfurococcaceae archaeon | reverse complement strand
TGCTTCTAGGTCTGCTCCTGAGTATCCTTCGGTTAGTTCCGCTATTTTCTCTAGGTCTACGTCATTAGCTAGTGGCACCTTCCTTGTATGGACCTTAAGGATCTCCAACCTAGCAGCACGATCAGGAGGAGGTACGTAGATAACTTTTTCAAACCTACCGGGCCTAAGTAAGGCGGGATCTACTAGGTCGGGTCTATTAGTAGCTGCTATTACTATAACGTTATTTAGTGACTCTATTGAGTCCATCTCAGTTAATAACTGACTAACTACACGCTCGGTAACTGCGGAATCACCGTACATTCCCCTAATAGGAGCTATGGCATCTATCTCATCGAAGAATATGACTGCAGGAGCGTAGGTCCTTGCTTTCTTAAATATTTCTCTTATTGCTCTTTCTGATTCTCCTACCCACTTGCTTAGTATTTCAGGTCCTTTTACTGCTATGAAGTTTGCTTCAGATTCCGTAGCTACTGCCTTAGCTAGTAAGGTCTTACCACAACCAGGGGGACCGTAAAGAAGTATACCTCTAGGTGGTTCAATACCGAAGCGCTCGTAAGCCTCAGGGTGTTTTAGTGGCCACTCAACGGCCTCCCTCAACTGCTGCTTAACCTCATCCAAACCACCAATATCATCCCAATGAACCTCAGGAACCTCAACAAGAACCTCCCTCAACCCGCTAGGACTGACGTCCCTAAGGGCTTTTATGAAGTCATTCATAGTTATCTTGAGTTCTTCAAGAACCTCAGGAGGTATTTCGTCCTTCTCCAGATTAACCTTATCTAATACCCTCCTTAACGCATTCATTGCTGCCTCCTTAACTAACGCAGCTAAGTCAGCACCTGTGTAACCGTGTGTCATTTCAGCTATCTTCATTAAGTCAACGTCATCAGCTAATGGTGCGTTCCTAGTATGTATCTGTAGTATTTCATACCTACCCTGCTTATCCGGTAAGGGTATCTCTATCTCCCTATCAAACCTACCAGGCCTCCTTAATGCCGGGTCTAGTGCGTGTGGTCTATTAGTAGCTGCTATTACTATGACATCACCCCTACCCTCTAAACCATCCATAAGTGTAAGTAACTGAGCAACAACCCTCCTCTCAACCTCACCAACTACCTCATCCCTCTTAGGAGCTATAGCGTCTATCTCATCAATGAATATTATAGCTGGTGTATGCTTCCTTGCTTCCTCAAATATCTCCCTAAGCCTCTGCTCTGACTCACCGTAGAACTTACTCATTATCTCAGGACCGTTAACAGCTATGAAGTAAGCATCAGATTCCGTAGCTACTGCCTTAGCTAGTAAGGTCTTACCACAACCAGGGGGACCTATTAATAATACACCCTTAGGTGGTTCAATACCTAGCTTCCTAAATAATTCAGGATGCTTTAATGGTAACTCAATAAGCTCCCTAACTTTCTCGATTATGTCCTTCATGCCCCCTATATCCTCGTAAGTTACCTTAGGTACCCTAGCTAGTGTTGGAGACCTCTCAAGTATAGTTATTCTTGTTTCATTAGTTATGACTACAGGACCTGAAGGCTTTGTGTAGACAACATACAGTAGGGCGGGTGCTCCTAGCAATTGAAGAGGTACTAAATCGCCTTCAACCATAGGGTAATCAAGTAACTTCCTCCTTATAGCCCTTAATGAATTCTCACTACGGCTGATATCGACTGTAGGTGATCCAGGCGCGAACTTAACGTGGATTGCTGGCTTAGCTTCCACCTTCCTAATAATTACTCTCTCACCAATGCTCACGCCAGCGTTCTTTCTTATTATACCGTCTATCCTTATTATATCACTGTTTTCATCCTCCTTAAAGGCTGGCCAAGCTATAGCTACAGTGGTTCTTCTGCCTGTTATTTCAATAACATCTCCTGGATCTATTCCTAACTTAGTCATTATTCTCTCGGGGATCCTAGCCTTCCCACGCATTGCCTCATAACGCTTAGCCTCAGCAACTCTTAAAATATATTCCCTAACGTTACTAGGCATAATTAGTCCCTCAAAGACTAGCTGTAAGAGAGCTTATTAGTTGTGCTTACTTACTTAAATCAATAAAATAGCATTTCTGTTTTTAGTGATTATTCGCCAGCAAACGCTTCCGTCCTAGTTACTAACTCTATATCAACTGAGGACACGCCTTCCACAGACTTTATTAACTCCTCAATCTTCTCTGTACCTCCTTCATACATCTCAGGCATTATTATGTATAACCTAGGAACGTAAAGTCCGAACGCTACGTATACCTTCTCAGTCTTAACTACGCTAAACTCACTTGGAAGTACTTCCTTAATTTTATTTACTAAGGCATCTAGATCTACATCTGTGTTCTCGGGATTCACCCTCACGACAACTAATACCTTACTCTTACTGCTCATGATTAACACCCCTTAGGGACCTTCGAAACCGCAGTTAGGGCATTTGTAGGGAATAACTAACTCCCTACACTTCTTGCATCTCCAGATAACTACTGTACCGCAGTTGGGGCATGTTATCTTCACACCCTTTTCATGGGGTGGTATAGGTCTACCACAACTACTGCATATAGGTGGGGTTGCTGCCTCAACTATTACCGGTCCCTTACTACCCTCCTGAAGTTGTTCCTTACTCACTACCTACTCACCATAGCATGTGTAGGTGTTCTTACCCTAAAATACTTTCCTAACTTAGTGTACTCCAGTAATAAGTTTATGACTGAGGATGCATCTGTTTTAACGGGGATTACATGGGAGTTAATCTTAAGGATTTAATACCTAGGGAGGCTATCGTAGTCATTAATGACTTAAGAGAGCTTAGGGGTAAGTCCGTAGCTATTGACGCCTATAATGCACTATATCAGTTCTTAGCTGCTATTAGGCAGCCTGATGGCACGCCATTAATGGATAGTAAAGGTAGAGTAACTAGTCACTTAAGCGGTCTCTTCTACAGAACCATAAACTTAATAGAGAACGGATTAAAGCCCGTGTATGTATTCGATGGGAAACCCCCTGAGATGAAGGCTAGGGAGATCCAAGAGCGCTTAAGCATTAAAGAGGAGGCTAGGAGGAAGTATGAGAAAGCAGTAGCAGAGGGTAAAATTGAGGAGGCTAGACGGTACGCTCAGATGATGTCTAAATTAACAAGCGATATGGTGCAGGACGCTAAGAAGTTACTAAGTGCTATGGGGATACCGTGGGTTCAAGCACCATCAGAGGGTGAGGCTCAGGCGGCATTCATGGCGAGTAAAGGTGATGTCTGGGCCGCAGCATCTCAAGACTATGACTCTTTACTTTTCGGCGCTCCTAGGCTTGTTAGGAACTTAACGATTTCAGGTAAGAGGAAGCTCCCTAAGAAGAATATCTACGTAGAAATAAAGCCTGAGGTGATTGAGCTTAATAAGCTACTAAGTAGCTTAGGCATCGATAGGAGACAATTAATCGATATAGCAATATTACTTGGCACCGATTACAATCCTGAAGGCATTAAGGGAGTAGGGCCTAAGACCGCAGTAATGTTAGTGAAAACTAGGCGTAACTTAAAGGAGATAATAAAGTCGTTTCCAAACGCCTCATTTCCTGTAGATCCTGAGGAGATCGAGAAGTTCTTCCTGAATCCACCAGTAACCAAGGATTATAAGCTAGAATGGCATGAACCTAAGGAGGAAGAGATCTTTAAGATATTAGTTGATGAGCATGACTTCTCAGAAAATAGGGTTAGAAACGCTGTAAATAGACTTAAGAAGGCATTTAGGGATTACTTAAAGCCTAAGGTTAGGGGATTAGATGCTTGGTTTAAGCGTTAATGAAATCAAGTAATGGTAGTGCAATATAAGCTATATTAGGTCAAGGACAACCTCAATTAGTATCTCCATACACTTATTTGAGTCTTCCTTACATACAGCTATTAGTACTGCATCGCCATTTCTTAGTTCCATCTTCATTAATTCTCTATAGTAATTTGTATTCTTACTTATTCTTGAGTATCCACGTGGTAATGGCATCATTAACTCATTATCAACGTAGTAGAGTATTAGAGCTCCTTCAGCTCCGTATCTCACGAATAAGTCACGTACCTTAAGGACTCCCCCAGCACTTTCTATGTTTTTTATTCCGTCAATAATGACTCCTGCGTAATTACTGATGTTGTCACTGAATACATCGCTCAAGTCGATCTGTCCTATCAATTTCACCTTATTCAAGAACTCCTCAACAACCTCCCTGCCCCAACTAGTTAGTAATGCACCAGCCACGTTATCTACCTTTACTATACCTAACTCCCTTAACCTATTCAGTAATGTACGGGAGCTAGCTTCACCTATTCCTAGTTCCCTACTCAGTGCAATCCTACCTATAGGCTCCTTAAGTAGCTTAAGTAGAGTAATGACTACGTGAGCACGCTTAAAAGCAGGTCTAATGCCTCTTCTAGGTCTTAATACATGCTTCACTACTTCATTAATCCTCAAAATACTTCTCCACGAGAATAGAGTGTATCTGCTTTTAATATTTGTCAAGTAATACCTATGGGTGAGTTTATGAGATCTTTGAGGGGTCGTGACCTAATATCAATAAGTGACTTAAGTGATGAAGAACTTAGGTTCATTCTACATACATCATTAAATCTCAAGCAGAGATTCTATAGCGGTGAGAGGGTAATACCTGTACTAAGAGGTAAGACCCTACTAATGATATTCCAGAAACCAAGTACTAGAACTAGGATAAGCTTTGAGGTAGCTATGAAGCAATTAGGGGGTTTTGTAATATCACTTACGTGGAAGGAAATGCAGCTAGGTAGGGGTGAGACTATAGCCGATACGGCAAGAGTCATTAGTAGGTACGTAGACGGTGTCGTAGCTAGGGTTTATAGGCATGATGATCTAATAGAACTAGCTAAGTACTCAGACGTACCAGTAATTAATGCTTTAAGTGATAAGGAACATCCGTGTCAAGCAATAGGTGATATGCTGACCATATGGGAAAAGAAGGGTAAGTACTCAGGCTTAACGATAGCGTTCGTGGGCGACGGTTCCGACAACGTACTGCATTCACTGCTATTAGCAGCTGTTAAGTTAGGTAATAACTTCAGAATAGCTACTGCTCCTGGTTACGAACCTGATAAGGAGATATGGGATCTAGCCCTCGAGGAGGCCAAGAGAAAGTCCGTCTCGGTTGAGATATACAGGGATCCTAAGGAGGCGGTTAAAGGTGTTGATGTGGTCTATACTGATGTTTGGGTCAGTATGGGTCAAGAAGCAGAGGCCGAGAAGAGGATTAAGGACTTAAGTATGTACAAAGTAACTAAGGAGTTGATGGAGCTTGCTAAGGAAGATGCGATATTCATGCACTGTTTACCGGCACATAGGGGATATGAGGTAACTGATGAGGTAATAGATGGAAGGTGGTCAGTAGTCTGGGATCAAGCTGAAAATAGGCTTCATGCTCAAAAAGCTATACTATCGCTTCTTCTTTAACCTTCTTTTCCTCCTACGTGTCTTCTTTCTTCTCTTTCTCTTCATAGCACTTCTAACAACCTTCTTTTCTTTTCCGATAACAACGATTCGGTCCATTTCCTCAGTAACTAATCTCAACGCTGTTACTCTTTCATTAAGAACTTCGATGTCCGCGTTATAAATATACGCTTCATCAGTAATAGGTACTGTTGCTAAGCTCCATAATTCATTAGTGAATACAAAGTTACTTTCCTCACTTACAGTATTACTCGTACTGCCCTCACTCTCTACTTCAGAGGGGTTAGTGCGACTAAATACCCTAACCTCCTTAACCCTAAGTGGTATTGGCGAAAGTATGTACTTCTTACTTTTACCAACTAGAAGAGTCCCTATCTCTAAGTTACGTCTCCTATCACTTCTCCTCAATAATACGTATGAACACTCCCTACCATATACGTACTTTCTAATCGCATCATAGATTTCCTCATCACTTGCATCAATATCTAAGTTTTTACTAATTTCAATTACATCTTTAAAAACAGGGACGTATAGTGTTATCTTAACTAAATCTTTAATATTAAAGACTTTATCCTTTAAACAAATTAATTCGTATTTTGGCAACCTCAATCCCTAGACACTATGTTTCAACGTTTATAACCTATCCTTCTAAGGAACTCCTTCCTTTCTTTAATATCCTCTTCACTCTCAACACCTAATGGCGTGAATCCATCAACAACACCTAACACTCCCCTTCCTTGGTTAGTCTCAGCAACTATTACTTGAAGTGGATTAGCTGTTGCTGCATATACCCTACAAACCTCCTGAACGTTCTTAATAGCGTTAAGTACATTAATGGGCCAAGCATTCCTTATGTACACTATGAAGGTATGTCCAGCACCTATCTTCCTTGCTGACTCTATAGCTAATTTAACTAACTCGTCATCATTCCCATCATACCTTACTAAGCGCTTACCACTAGCCTCAAGGAAGGCTAAGCCAAACCTTATGTTAGGGACTGAAGTTACTAATGCCTCATATAAGTCCTCAACGGATTTTATGAAGTGTGTATAACCTACAATAACATTAGTACCCTCGGGTACGGGTATGTCGATGACCTCTATCTTCCTAAGCTCACCCATAGTAATCGCCTAATTAATATTTACTCCCCGAGAATTTAACAACTCCACCTTACTAACTCCTTAGGCGTTATTTTGTCTTAGGGATTTTCCTATTCCTAATAATATAGAATTTATCCCTACCCTCATCAATAACCCCAACACAGACCTCATCATTTATGGGTTCTATGTGTAATACCTTATTAGAGTTAATACTTCTTAAATTATTAAGTAATGCGTTAATCTCCTTAACTAGTTCATGACCTAATGAACCGTACCTACCGAACCTAATTTTGCTAAATTCCTTGGTTCTTACATAGTTAAGTAACTCACTTACTAAGTTACTATTTATTTTAAAGCACTTATCAACCGGTACTACCCTCTCCAGTACACTAGGTGGGTAAGTACTCAAAACGGAGATTAATTCATTAAAACCTAAGGTAGTTTCTAGGACAAGTACGCCCTTAAATCTAGTTCTTGAAATTCTTACATTAATGTCGTATGGAAATACTGAGTCACCTACCTCCAGCTCAGCACGCTTCTCTTTTCCATACTTAACAGTTAGTACATACTTAAACATGATAACCTACGTTAAAACTACTCTACACATATTTTCCTCTTTGTGTACTCAAAGAACGATGATGGTGTCCAAGCTAGCCAAGCAGGCAACTTCTTAACGAACTCATAGGCCTCCTCCCAGTTCTCTAGTCCTAAGTCCCTAGCTAACGCCTCTAGGGTATACTCTGACCTTATGTACTTATAAATAATGGCTAATGTATCCTCATTTATAGGTATTTCCTTACCGCTATCTAACCTAATCACTAGTTCACACATCACCCTAACCCACTCTACTTTTAGTAAGATGTTTATAAGGTTATATTGCGGTCCGGGACAGTAAGTATTTAAAGTGTGATTTATGCTGAATTACTACTCAACAGGTGCGTAACATCCAGGCCTAAGTTCTATAATATCACCGCTCCTCCTGAGGCTTCTAATTACTCTCTCTAACGATCTCTCATCTATTCCTAACTTATCAGCTTCATTCTTAAGGGTCTTAACCTTAACGCATGCGAGTCCCTCTTCCTTCTTAGATAAGTCCCTGATTAGATCAAGTATAATTACCTCCTTTTCTCTCATACTCTTAGGCTTACCAACCATTATGGTATCTATATCTAGGGCCCCGGTCTCTACATCCATACCTACCTTTTCTAACATAGTATTCATTAATCTAATAGCTTCAGCAGCATCCTCAGCTTCAACACGGTCCTTTAACGCCATCTTAGCATGTGCTTCAGCTAATCTTATTAAAGCTTCTAACTGCCTAGTAGTTATAGCTAATGGTGCTTCAGGATTCTCAGCACTCTTCTTCCTTAACTCTATGTAGTACTCCATAATGAGCTTCTCAGCTTCCTCAGTTAACTTAGGTTTCACGTACTTCCTAGCATACGCTATGTACTTCCTAAGTAAATCTGGAGGTATCTCAGATCCTGTATTAGCGTAAGTCTCGTGAATCTTTAGTACATACCTAACTAATGATTTATCTCGCTCAAGCTCAGCTATGTCCTTAAGTATGAATATTAAGTCGAAACGGGATAGTATAGTGACTGGTAAGTTAATGTTATCTGATAACCCTAGTGTTGGTATGTATCTCCCCCTCTTAGGATTGCCAGCAGCTAATACTGAAGCACGTGCATTTAACCTAGCTACGATACCTGCCTTAGCTATACTTACGGTCCCCTGCTCCATAGCTTCATGGATAGCTACGCGATCTTCGTCCCTCATCTTATCTATCTCATCAATACATACTACGCCGCCATCAGCTAGCACCATAGCTCCTGCTTCAAGGAAGTACTCACCGGTTTGTTTATCCCTAATAACGGCAGCGGTAAGTCCTGCAGCTGATGATCCCTTACCCGTTGTGTAGACTCCCCTAGGAGCTATCCTAGCTACGTACTGGAGTATCTGACTTTTAGCTGTACCTGGATCACCAACTAATAATACATGTATCTCACCCCTAATCTTCGTGCCATCCGGTGATATCTTAGGTACCCCACCAAAGAGTAGTAGAGCTACGGCTTCCTTAATATCCCACATACCGTATATTGTGGGGGCTATACTAGCTACTATCTTCCTCCTTATTAGGGGATCCTTACTAAGTTCCTTAATCCTCTCCTCATCCTCAGGGCTTAACTTCAGCTCCTCAAGAAGCCTCTGAGCAACTACTATGTTGTTGGCATCAATGTATATACTGAATATGGGCTTAACCGATCTTCTCCTACCAGGTTTATTGAGTCTTACGATACCTACGATAGTTACTCTATCGCCAGGGCGTGCGATGTCCACTAAGTCATCAGTTAATACGACCTCAACTGATCTAGGTATCTGACCTGCAGGTACCTCCTCCGGTCTCTCCTGAACAACTATTAACTGATAGTCTCTAAATTTAGACTTCTCTATTAGTAACTTAAACACTCCCTTACCTCTCCTCCCTCCTTCCTCCTCTACACCAACGTTAGCTACGCATATAGGGCAGTAAGTAGGCTTCTCTATTTCATCACCGATTTCCTCATTAGGTTCGGGAGGCCACTCTATCTCGTGCTGCTCACCATTGGGTAATACGTGAAGAAATACGGCCTTATAAATCTTCTGCCTCGGCGGCGTAGCCCGTACTATTATACCTTCAATAGCTACTAACTTACCTATGTGTTCACTCCTTAATCCCCTTATAGAAACAGTTCTTACCCAGCCATTGAATCTGGGGTAGAACTTCTCAACCTTCTCAGCATATTCAGGAGCTTCTTGCTCGACTAACTCCATAATTGCTTTAGAGAATGCCTGTAGGGCTTCGTCAGGTGATTCCTCGATTACGTTGATTAATTTAGGATCAAACCTTAATAGATCTTCATAATCTATCAGTAGTGACTTTTTCTCATTAATTATCATGTCCCTTATTCTCTCAATATACTTAAATCTACCCCTCTCATCCTTATACATCCTCAGGAAATCCCTGAATACGGTACTAGGTACTGCCTCTTCTTGACTCTCCCTTACCTCAACCTCAAGCATTTCACTACCCTGCATTACCGCTCACCTCCTTAAGCCACCCCCTAAGGTCTTTAATTAATTCCGTGAGTAACACTCTCTCCTCAAGTAATATAGAAGGCATGTACTCCTCAGGGTTCTTGCTAAGTAAGGCTATTTGCACGATCTTCCTTAACCTAATGCGTATTAAGTCCTTTACATCGGCCTCAGCTCTAGCATACCTTAATAAGTACGTTTCTATGCGTTCCTTATCAAGTCTCTTCAATCTATTTAGTAACGTCTTTACATCTAAGTAAAACGTGGGTTTAAGTTTCTGAAACTCTGATGACTTCAATCCTTTTTCAATAAGCAGGAATCTGCTAATATCGACATCACTAACCCTCTGCTCCCTAAACTCTACAGAACCGCGTGTCTCCAGTATTAACGCCAACCACATAGGTAAGGATATCTCTTCACCCCTCCTAACGCTTATCCACTCATCACCCACCTTTAACTTACCTAAGTCCCTAAGCACAGCGGTTTTAACCTCACTTAATAAATGGTATATCATCGCTAACCTAACCGCCTCTCTAATCATTCCAAACACCCTCTCACTAACTAATCAATATGTATGCAGGGGGACATCTCTAACCCTCAATAACTTAAATCCCTCACCTAAGTAGGATGTATTACCTACTAAACTAAATTTAACTTGGTAGGTAATTAATACAGTAATAGAGATGCCTTAGGGTATTACCTAAGGTAATGATGATTAGGTTCCCGCTGATCAATGATGAGGGCTCGTGTTTCTGATTTAGCCTTGAGAAAGTGATGGTAGTTATGGAAAACCATGAAGTAAGTTGTTTGATATGAATGTGGCGGGCCCGCCGGGATTTGAACCCGGGACCTACGGGTTAAGAGCCTCGGCACCCTAGCTGGGTCCGCCGCTCTACCTGGCTGAGCTACGGGCCCTTTCAATCTAAGTAAGACTACTCCAGATTTTAAGCTTTAGCTGTATCAGCCTATCAACCCTTCCTCATCCCCTACTTGGGTAAGTCTACGTCGGCCTCATCACGTAATACGTGAGCTTACTCAAGGAACTTAGGTGGGTGCTCTAAGTTTATTATAGGTATAACTACATACCCAGGTTTAGACCCCCTACTTAACTCTATCCTTTCCTCGTTACTCTCGGTTTTCACTAACACGTAATTAGCGTTCATCGGTACCTCTCCTTTAGAGTCTTCGTAATAATAGAATAGTGGTATACCATAAAGCTTATAGTAATCACGGAACACTGCCAATATGCCGTAAACAACAGTATTATTCCTTCTGTCATGGAACCTTAATATGTAGGTCGGCTGTCCGAAAGCTATGCTTGAAGCAGCCATTCTAGCTAAGTCATTTATACTCTTAACTCTTATCTTAATAGTCCGCTCTAAGTCACTGCACCCCATAGGGTCTCCCTCAAGAGCTTATGCTTAATCAGTCTATTTAATTATTTAACTCAGCAGTTGTCTTAGTAGTGATGTACTTTGATTAGGTAAAATGAATTTGTTTAGTTAGGGACTTAGCCCCTATACCTACTAAGTACGTGACTTGCCTGCAGCTCTTTTATTAACTTCATATACTTCCTAGCTAATGTTATGTTAATCCTTCTCTCGCTCTCCCTTATCTCAACCTCAAATATATCTGGCTGTAGTGAGTCCGTAGAGTCTATTACAGCACCGTCCCTACCTATGACGAACGACGGTTGTTGAGCTCCATCCTCTAAGTACCCCCCAACACCTATTACGGGCAGTTTATTCTCCCTAGCTCTAACTATCGATAGCGAGAGTGTTAATGAGGGTTCACGGTATGTTAGGGTAGGTAACTGAACTATTACGGCAGCATCCCCTCCCTTAAGTACGCATGCCCTAAACACCTCAGGTATCTCTATGTCGTCAAGCATTACGAAGCATAAGTTTATGTCCTCAATATTTATCATTTCTAGATCCTTACCTACGTTAGTTAAGTTATTTATTGAAGTGAATGTCTTACCTTTATATATGGGGCCCCCTATAGGTGGTATTATGGTGTTTGTTACGTAGATCTTATTACCTGCCCTACGAAGTACTGGGGTAAGTATTATTATCTTACCGTACTTCCTAGATATAGCGTTTAGCTTAGATAGTATAGTATTTAAGTGGTTCCTATAACTATTATACCTCCTCCTACCAAATAGAAAGTCATGAAGAGGGTTAACTAGTGCTGGTATAATAACAGCTATTACGTTACTATGTGCTATCTCCTTTATAGTCTCGGTAATTACTGAAATGTACTCTTTTATTGAGGTACCTAAGTTCGCCCTTATTACAGCTAGCGATAGGACCTTACCTCCAGACTTGTTACTCTTACTCATCAATTCACACACCTATTCTTATGCCGACCTCACTCTCTAACTCCTTATGCAATTCTTTTACAACGTCGTTATAATCTGTTTTGCCCTCTTCAACCTCTCTCATCTTACGCTCCAGCACTCTCGTTCTCTCCTCACTAACTAAGTTCCTATACCTACTCATGAGGTACTTGTACACCTGCATACCCAGTATTGAAGGTACTATACCTCCCCCTTCTCTACCCCTATAATGTATGTATCTTCTCTTAAAGAGCGTGTCAACTATCTTAGCATAAGTGCTAGGCCTACCTATCTCCCTCTCACGCATCTTCTTTATTAATGAGGCCTCAGTATGTAACGGATACTCCGACTTCCTAATTACTGATGACTCCATAACCTCATACTTTCCAGTACCTAGCTTAGGTAGTACCTTAATGTAGCTGTAGTACCTTAAGAAACCATCGAAGAGTACATTAGTATATATACTGAACTTAACACTACCTAAATTAATTAACTCTCCATTACTTAAAACGACGGATATTTCAGCCTCGACGTCCTCCCTCATTACCTTAGCAGCTCTACATTGTGATGCTATGAACCTCCTAAAAATTAAGTCATAAACCCTATAGTGATCCCTGGTTAACCTCCTGACAGGCTCGATAATACCCTCGGAAATAAGCTTCCTTAGCGTTTGCGCATCTACGGGTCTAGTAGGTCTTATACCTTCATGAGCCCCTCCTTCACCCCACCTTCTCGGATGGAAGTACTGTCTATACTCATCACCTAACTCCTCACTTAGGTATTCCCTAGCTACGGAGATACCTACATCTGATATCCTAGTACTGTCGGTTCTGTGGTACGTTATGAAACCTAACTCAAAGAGGTCCTGCAGGATCTTCATTGCTTGAGCTGAAGGTATTCTTAACCTACTATTTATGTCGGATAGAGCAGCATCTGTAGTGTATGGTGGTAGAGGCCCTAACTCTTCCTCGTACTCCTTGATCTTCACTACATTAACTATTACCTTCCTCTCCTTATCCCTCCTTATTCTCCTGGCTAGGGAGTCATCAGTTATTGGGATCTCTAATCTATTACCATTCAATGTAATTACTAGGTAGTACCTATGAGACGCTTTATACTTTTCATATGCATCAATAACCCACCCTAGGACGGGTGTCTGTACTCTACCAGCGCTTAAGTTTCTATAACTGCCTCTAAACCTTAGGCATAACTCCCTATACCCCCTAAAGCTCGAGTCTGGCATGCCCATGCTCTGCTGTAGCTTATCAAGCTCCCTACAGAATAGTTGCCAGAACTCCGTCTGTAATTGCTTAGATAGCGAGAATCCTATCCACCTATCCTCGATTCTCCTAACTAATTGAGCCTTAACTAGGTTTAAATCGATGTCCCTAGGATTATTTATTGCGTTGATTATAGCTCTCCTAGTAACTTCGTGAAACTCAACCCTCTTCACATTACTATTGTAGGGTAGCGTTATATTCACTATATCAAAAGCTATTTTCTCTCCCTCAGTATCGGGGTCAGTACCAACTAATATTTCGTCAACCTCTAAAGCAACATCTCTAATAGCCTCTACAGCTGTGTATGCATCGTATATATTCTCTGAACCACATGAGGGGCATTTTAGCTTACTACCTGGTGCTGGTTCTATAGCGAATTGGTGCCCTTTATCTAAGCACCTCTTAAGCGTCGTGTATATAGGTATGAAACGAACCTTACGTCCCTCTTCTACGGTATAAGCTACACCGAAGACATTATCTACGCCTCCATAAAGCTCCTGTATCAAGTCGTAGATGTGCCCACCACTAGCTGTTATTAGTAAGGTGTAATTACCTAGGTTAACTTCATAGACCCTTAACTTACCGTACTCCCTAACGCTAGGTCTGCCGAAGAATTTAGCGATGGTGCGTGCCTTATTGGGTGATTCAACAACGAGTAAAGCGGTCTTTAATTCAAACATACTCTCCTTACTGACTATCTGCTTAGGAATCTTACCGGACCTTATCATCTTTATTAATTCTCTATCACGGTCTATCTCCTTAATCACGTCCTTTACATTAACCTCCTTAAACGGTACGAACTTAAATTCATCGATGATCCATCTTAACCTCCTTTCTAGTCCCTTAAGTAATCTCTCGTCATCTACTAAGAGCAGTGATAGGCCCTTACTAATACCACCCAAGAAGAGCCTCGAGGTTCTACCACTTGCTTGGATGTAGGTCGGTGCGTCAGGTATTAATACGTAGATCTCGTCACCCTCCTTTACAGTGGCTATTTCGGGATTCTCGAGTACTCTCCTAATGATTCCTTCATCCTTAACTAGCCTCTTAACTAACTCGTAAGCTTCCATGAACTCCCTCTCAAGCCTTGACCTCGGTTCCTTACCCTCAGATAGTATCTCATTCAGTCTCTGTAAGAAGTAACCACCAGCCCTCCTTAACATTCTCCTAAGCCTTACTATGTAAGTGTCTAGTTTCCTCCTTAACTCATCATCAGTTACGCTGTCCCTCAGTATAGGTAATAACCTAAGTATATCCTGTGCCTTAACCTCCCTCAGCTTTAAACCTATCTTATGTCTAGGTACACCAACGAATATAGCGTACCTTATTACTTCGGGTAGGTCTATACCCCTAACGAGTACCCCGTAATAAGTAGCTACACCCACGAGTACGTCTAGATCGCCTGCTATGAAGCCCTCAATGGCTCTTATGTTCTTACTATGCATCGCCTCAGCTCTTATACCTAACTTACGTAGTCCTTCAGCTATTTCATTAGCGTATTCAATACCTCTATCAACAGGTACGTATATTAACCCGCCATTACCTAAAGTCCTAATTACAGAAGCTACCTGCTCTACCACCTTATCCTTACTTAAGTATTCGTAAGTATCAACGATATTCCTTATGAATTCAGGCCTAGCACCTATTTCGAATCCCATGAGCTCCTTAAACAACTTAACTCTAGTACCTCTGGGATTACCGGTTGCTGATGATATTATTACTACCTTACCTAGTGACTTCCTCTTTGCCTCAAGCTTTTCCTCAATCTCATTAATTCTCTCAAGAAGTTCAGGATCCTCACCGCCTCTATAAGCTAGTTCCTGTTTTAGTTTTATGACCTTATAAGCTAATTCTATATCCTTATTACTGTAGCCAGCTAACTTAATTATTAAGTCAACAGCCTTAGAACCCCTAAGTACGGCATCCACATCGTCTACGAATATGAATTTAAAGTCGTGCTTGAGTATCTTATCAGGGTTTCTTAGTAAGTAATTAGACGTAGTTACTAATATGTCAAAGCCATTTACGTCGTTAAGCATTTCCTCCCTAAGTCTCTTCTCGCTTTTCTTCAGCTTAGAATGGATAACCAGGGGCTTAGCAACTATGTCAGCTCTAGTTGAGAGTTCCTCAAGCTTTCTCTCTAACTGAATAGCTAGTGTTGTTGTAGGTACTATCAAATAAGATTTATGCCCCTTCATAGCTAAGTAAAGAGCTACTACAGCACCGAAGGTTGTTTTCCCTACACCAGTAGGCGCTATCATAGCGAATGACGCGTTTTTAGCTACTCTCTTAAGCCATAACCTCTGAATACTCCATGGGTCATTACCTACGCATTTCCTAAAGAACTTAACTAAATCCTCATACGTCTTCCTAAATTCGTACAACTTCCCGTAATTCCTTACCTTACCCGATAATCTAAGTAACTCGTATATTCTAAATATACTTCTATCTCGAGGAACTTCCCTCAAGCAGGACGTACATGGTACGCCAAGCCTAAGTCTCTTATCACTAATAAACCCACCGCAGTTGGGGCATCCCCTACCATAAACTACAAGTTCTGCCTCCTTAACCTCCTCCTTGAGCCCCATACTTAACCTCAATAGAATTAATATTGTAATACAAGTAATAAAAGCTATTATGACCCACTTAACCCCTTACAAACAATCAGTGAAGAGAAGACACATCATCCCTCAGGAGACCGTCGTTACATCATCCACTAAATACTTATGCCCTCACACGCTATAAAAGATTAGATGATGAGTCCCCTCGACCGATAGATGAAGTAACCTGTCTCAGCTGATACGTAGTTATGAACAGCTGTGGATGGAGGAATTCTTTACCCCTTTATATACACATAGCAGAGCATTTCTAACGAAGACTAGCCAAGGTGATTACCAGTGAGGGCTAGGGATGCTAGAGAGTATATTGAATCTATGTACAGGAAGCGTATAGAGAATTTAATGAATGAAGTGAAAAACGAGCTACCAGAAGACTACGTGTTGTTCCTTAAGGTGAAGAGCCACTACGTGAAGATCAGGGCTAGCGGTACTACGACATACACTAGGCTCACTAGGCTCAGATCTGCGTGCTGGTTTGCTAGGAGATTGTTTGGAAAGCCCCTTAAAGAACTCACAAGAGATGAATGGGAAATACTCTCTTCGGAACTCTACAGCCGGTACAGTACCAAGGATGCTATAGTTAGTGCTATACATCCGCTCAGGCTCGTGTTGAAGTATCTTGGCTATAGTGAGAGAGATATTAAGGAGTTATTTCCGTATCCATCGAGCATACATGCTAAGATGAGTAGTAGGTCTCCTCCCCCTTACGTTCCAGGACATATTCTAGATAAAGTAGTGTTCTCCATACAAGACGATATGTACCGTGCTCTCTTCTGCTTAATGAGGATAACAGGAGCTAGGATAGAGGAGATCGTATTGCTGAGGAGGGAGAACGTGATAAACGATGAAGACACCATCTACATAAGGTTTGATGTAACGAAGAACGGTATGCCTAGAGAAGTCCCGATAAACTGGCCCGAATTTAGTGAGCACTTGAAGGTATTCATGGCGTGGTATAAGTACCAGCACCCGAGACTGAACGATCCAAAATCATGGTTGTTCCCGCGTAGGAATGACTTAAGCAGACCCGTTGGTAGGAACTTCGCGTACCTGGTTCTTAAGAGGACGGCAAAGCGTGCAGCTAGCAGGGACCCTGAAGTAGCTAGGTATTTAGAATACATACATCCACACCAGTTTCGACACACTAGAGCATATGAGCTGGTCTTCAAGAACTGGAATATTAGGTGGATCATGAACTATTTCGGGTGGAATAAAGTAGACATGGTGCTAAGGTATACAAGAGCCTTTGAATTAAAGCAAGTTTACAAGATGATGAATGGCAGCAAGAATAATGGTAGTAGAGAAATAAGGATTTGCCCAAGGTGCCAAGCCTTGGTACCAGAGGGAGCTAGATTCTGCCCCAACTGTGGATTAAAGTTGACGGAACACAATATGGAAGAGGTGCTTAGGAAGAAAAAAAGACAAAGAGAACTTATTGAAGCTGCTTATGAAGCTTGTTGAAGAGGTAGGTGCTGAGAGTCTTGAAGAACTCCTTATCTCTTATAGGGGCATGCTCCAGTAGTAGTGGATACGTTATACACAACCATTTTCTTACGTCAGCATCTCTTAGTAACCCACTATTTCTCTCTAGGATCAATCTGATTCTGGAAACAATATACCTAGCCTTCCCAGACACCAACACCCTTTGAATATGAAAGGCTACAACTATATAAACTCGAAAACTACGACTTGGCACAGGTTTTTAAACATTTTGGCACACAGTT
>CAZVLA010000028.1:0-90534 GCA_964627805.1 uncultured Desulfurococcaceae archaeon | reverse complement strand
TTAACTAATTGTGGAGAGGTTAATTATGAAGAAGGAAAGAGTTTATGAGTTTGACGTTGTTATCTTGGAGGATGAGAGTGGGGGTTACATAGCTATTGTACCTTCTCTACCAGGATGCCACACACAGGGAGATACCATAAGTGAGGTATTAGAGAATGTCAGAGAAGCTATAGAACTATACTTAGAAACCCTTAGCGATGAGGAAAGGGATGAACTACTACATCAAAGAATCGTCGGTATACAGAGAGTGAGGACGGTTGCCTAAGATAACTCCTATCAACCCCTATAAACTTATTAAAATTCTCGGTAAGATAGGGTTTAAACCCGTCAGACAGAAGGGGTCTCACGTCATACTCATGAATGAGCAGAAAGTTAGAATTGTTGTACCCGTACATCCGGGTAAGAAGCTTAAACCAGGCCTTATAAGAACGATAGTTAGGGAAGCAGGATTAACCAGAGAGAAGTATTTTAAGCTTCTTGAAGATGACTGCTAAAATTCTTGGCTTTCTTGATGAGTTTATCAACTTTATTTACGCTTATCGTAATATATACCTCTGCTTTAACTGTTTTAGCGAAGCTCGGCTCCAGTAGTTTAAAGAATAATTTTTCCGTCACTTAATGTAATGCACTGTTACTGTTATTATCTACCTTTACTTTAATGCGTAGATTGCATATGATGTATTATCCCTAATTCCATATTCTCTTGCCTCTTCTAACCTATTTCTAATATCCTTCAGCACTTCCTCCCCAATCCTATCATTCAATATTTCTTGAGCTCTCCTGACCAGGTATGATACCCAATCCATCAATGTTGGATCCATTTCACCATTACTTATTTTCACATAGATTACGTCTTTGAAGCCGATACGTGTAAGCATATTAACTAATTCATTGGGTTCATACTCTACATCCCTAGCAGTGATTCCTAGGGCCTTCATTATCTTATCCTCTATTCTGGAGAACTCGATAAGAAGTTCATGTGCTCTATCTATAGGTTTAAAAGTAGGATAATTCTCAGTTATAACAAGCATTCCTCCCAGTTTCAGTACACGATAAGTCTCTCTAAGTACTTAAGGCGTCTTTCCCGGTGTTACAAATTCAATAGTGTGTACGGTAAAGTATAGATTTACAATGTCAAAATAGTTCCCTCTTATAAAATCTAATTCACCTAGTTAACAAATTATCCCTAGAAAGAATAGTATCACTTACTGTTCTATACAGGATAAAGGTGTTAGTATAAAGTGGTGGGGCCGCGGGGATTTGAACCCCGGACCACGGGGGTTCTTGCCGCCGTGTGAGGGTTGTCGGACCCAAGCCCCGCATTCTCCCAAGCTAAACTACGGCCCCTCTTACCCCGTAGTGTTTGGTGGTTGGTGGGGGATTTATTTTTTGCTGGTTAGGTCTTATTTGAGCTAAACCCCTTTAACGCTCTTACCGTACTTTAGTGTTAGGGTTAGAGTGTGGAGTTAGGTGTTGTGAGGAGGTTACTTGAGGAGCTCTCAGCACCCTTCGTTGGTAGGGAGGAGGAGGCTAGGGTTATTGTACTTACCTTACTTGCTAGGGAGCACGCGGTATTCATTGGTGAGCCAGGTACTGCTAAGTCAGCTATTGTTAGGAGGGCTGCTGAATTACTTAATGCTAGGTTCTTCAAGTACTTACTAACTAGGTTTACCGAACCTGCTGAGCTCTTCGGACCCCTAGATATTAAGGCGTTAGATGAGGGTAGGTACGTTAGGTTAACTAGGGGTAAGTTACCTGAAGCTGAGATTGCGTTCCTTGATGAGATATTCAAAGCTAACTCAGCAATACTTAACGCTCTAAATACCCTACTACAGGAGAGGGTACTCTACGACGGGTATACGGAGCTTAACGTACCGCTATGGTCACTATTCGGAGCTAGTAATGAAGTACCCGATGACACGGAAGTTGCTGCCGTATATGATAGGTTCCTAGTGAGACACTTCGTAAGGCCGGTACCGGAGGATCTATGGGGTGAGTTACTCAGTAAGGCGTGGGATATCGAGAGGAAGTTATACTTTGAAGGTACCTTAAGTACCGGTAAGGTAATGGATATGAAGGAACTTAAGAAAGTACATGAGGTAGTCCTTAACGTAGACTTAACACCCGTGAAGCCTAAGTTGATAAAGCTATTCGCGGTCTTCGAGAGTAGGGGGGTCCACGTAACTGATAGGAGGAAGGGTAAGGCACTTAAGTTAATAGCAGCTAATGCAGTACTTGAAGGTAGGACTGAAGCCCGTGAGAGGGACTTAATAGTACTTAAGTACGTAGTACCTAAGGACTGGGACGAGCTTGAGAAGGTAAATACGATACTATCTGAGGAGTTGAAGACCCCGTACAGGTACTTAAAGGAGCTTGAGGAGATAAGAACGAATATTAAGGAGGTAATAAACTACGTAGAATCACTAAGTAATATAGAGTCTAGATTCGTTGAGATGAGGTTTAGGCAAATACTTAGAGACCTAGAGATAACTAGGGATAGGGTAATGAGTTTAATGCTGGAATCTGGAGACGCTAGTGTTGAGAGGTTAGCTAATGACGTGATAGGGATGATAGATAGGGCTGTAGGGATTATAAGGAGGAGGCTTAGGTAATGGCCGGAGTACTTAAGGGTATTAAATACGACGACCCAGTAGTTGTTTACCGTGGTGAGAAGGTAGTATCCATAGTTAGGAGGTTAAGTAGAGGTAGTAAGGATATCGACTTAGACCTATCAATCGATACCTTCTACACATTCTACCTACCATTCCCCGTAACAATACCACTAAATAAGGTTCCCCCGGGTAAGGAGAGGAATTACTTCATAATTAAGGAGTTAATAGATAGTCCTGAACTGCACAAGGTTAAGGTACACACAATAGCTAATGCACACATAAGTACCTTAATATCAGCTTCATTCCTAGAGCATGTAGATGAGGAGATTAAGGGTGAGTTAAGGAGTGGTGAGGGTAGGGAGGGTAGGGAGGAGAGCGTAGATAGGGCTACAGTTAGTCGCGCGGTTAAGAAGGCTATTGAGAAGGTACGTGATGAGGTAAGCACTATAAAGCGTATGCATAAGTTAGTAGCTCACGGTAATCAAGCAGGTACGGGATCCGTATTTGATATGGAGGAGAGTGGTGATGAAGTAATTAGGTTAGCTAGGAATGCTAACATACGTAAGTTGCTTGAGGTTATATCAGTAGTACCTCAAGTAATGCATAAGATTAGGAGGAGGGTCGAGAGGTCAAGCAGGGGTGAGTTAAGGGGTTATGAACTAGGTTCTGACTTGGAGAGGTTAGTACCTACGGAACTTAAACTCCCTAAGATATACTTCAAGATCAAGCTGGCTGAGGGTAGGTTACTGCTTTACGAGAAGGTACTACCTAAGACATTAGGCCCCTTCTACCTACTAATAGATAAGTCAGGTAGTATGGAGGGTGAGAAGATGATGTGGGCTAAAGCAACAGCTATAGCGCTATTCATGAGGGCTAGGAAGGAGCGTAGGGACTTCTACATGCGCTTCTTTGATGGACTCCCGCACCCACTAATAAAGGTTCCTAAGAGGATGAAGCCCTCAGATGCAATCTCACTAATTAAGTACCTCTCTAAGGTTAGGGGAGGTGGTGGTACTGACATTACACGAGCAATAATAACTGCATGTGACGACATAGCATCCGGGGTTGTTAAGGGTCAGTCAGACATAGTCATAATTACTGACGGTGAGGATAGGATATCGAGTAGTATAGTCGAGAAGAAGCTTAAGCTAGCCAACGCTAGGTTAATCTCAGTAATGATAATAGGTGAGAATAGAGACTTAAGGAGGATAAGTAGTAAGTACTTGAGGGTACTTAAGTTAAGTAATGAGGAGATACTTAATGTTGTGGAGGCGTGACGTAGAACGGTATCTTCCCATCTAAGTAGTCCCTAATAATCGCCTTAGCTGACTCATGAAGTATAGGCTCACCATCACTCTTATACACCCACCCACGCTTAAGAGCTAACTTACGTAGGATAACGTCAGGGTCTGTTGAGTCAATACCGTAGGCCTGAAGGAAAGCTACTGGATTGTACTTAACGATCTTACGTATCAACTCAATAGCTACGGCTACTGGATTCTCTAACTCATCAATAGGTTTAGACCTTATGACTGCTTCAATACCCCCACCCTCAGGAGGGACGATCCCTGGAGTATCTATTAGGTAGATATTACCAGCTACTCTATACAGTTGAGACTTCCTAGTATACCCTGGTGTCCCTGGGTAAGGTGATGTCTGAGCTGAGTGCCTACCCTTAAGTACGTTAATTAATGTCGACTTACCCACCTTAGGAATGCCGAAGACAGCTACGGTAATAGGTGATTTACTAGCAACCTCCTTAATAGCCCTCCTAAGGACCCTCGTCCCCTTCCTATCCCTAGCTGCTATGTAGACAGTCTTTAACCCCTCCTTAGACTCGAAGTACTTCTTCCAAGCTTCAGCAACTCTCCTAGGGACTAAGTCAGACTTATTAAGTACTAAGATAATGGGTACGCCCTCATTACGAGCTAACTTCTCGAGCCTCCTACTACGTGTTGATAGTGGATCCCTAACATCAACTAACTCAAGAGCAACGTCAGCCAAGCTAAGTAACTCCCTCACCAATCTCCAACTAGCTAGTATCACGGCATTACCTAGCAAATACTTACACTAAAGGGTTTATAAGGAAGTAATAAGTACAGAAACACTTTCACACAACTCCCTCCCTATGTAACGAACTTACGGAATTACTTATAACTCACTAAAAGCAGGGAGTAGAAGGGTAACCCTCATGAGGGTAGTTACCTTCAAAATAGATGAGAGGTTACTTGAGGAGTTAGATAGGTACGCATTAAGTCTAGGAATGACTAGGTCTGACGCCATAAGGAAGGCAATAGTGGATATGCTTAGAGGAGGTAATGGGAGGAGGTATAAGTACAGAATAAGGAAGGTTATTATAGCATAAAAAGCGTCAGACGGGGATTCCTCCATCACCAATCAGCAGCGACAGCGCTCCTCATCCGCACTACTTCTTAGCCTCAGCTAGTAACTCCTCAACACCACTCTTAAGCCTCTCTACACCCTCCTCAATATTCTCAAAGCTAGTTGCGAAGCTCATCCTAATGTAGTACCTACCAGCCTTATCGGGGAATGCTGAGCCAGGTAACGTCACTACGTACTTCCTATACAGGATCTTCTCAACGAACTCCTCAACACTTAATCCAGTCTCCTTAAGTACCTTCTCAACCCTCGGGAATATGTAGAAAGCACCCTTACTAGGCCATACCTCAAAACCAGGGACTTCCCTCAACTTCCTAGCTATTAAGTCCCTCCTCTTCTCGAAGGTCTTAACCATCTCCTTCACGGGTTCCCAAGGACCTCTAAGTGCTGCTATACCTCCCTTCTGAGCGAATGAGGTAGCGCAGGACCAGATATTAACTGCTAACCTAGTTAACTTACTAGCTACGTCCTCCCTAACGACTAAGTAACCAAGTCTCCAACCAGTCATTGAGAACGTCTTTGAGAACCCATTAACGTACAGTACGTAGTCCCTCCAATCACTGAATGTTAGGAATGACTTGAAGGGCGCGTTATCGTATATGAAGTTATCGTAAATCTCATCAACTAATACGGCTACGTTATACTCGCGAGCAATCTCCATAATCTCCTCAACCTGCTTAGGACTGAATAGAGCACCTGTTGGGTTCTGAGGATTATTAACTACGATTAACTTAGTCTTAGGTGTTATAGCCTTCCTAATAGCCTCAACATCCAGCGCGAAACCCTCATCGGGCCCTAACCACTTAATAGGTACGAATACGGGCTTAGCACCTATGAACCTAGCAACCTCAGGGTATGCTGGGTAGGATGGCTCAGGGACTATTATCTCGTCACCAGGTGATAGGTAAGTCGATATAGCTAGGAATATAGCTCCCTTAGCACCAGGAGTAACTATTATTTCAGAAGGCTTAACACCTGCTGAGTACCTCTCATTTAAGTAGTCAGCAATAGCCTCCCTCAACTCCTTAATACCTGGAGTCTCAGTATACCCAGTAAACCTCTCATCAAGGGCCTTCTTAGCGGCCTCTATTATGTGGTCGAATGTAGGTATGTCTGGCTGACCAACACCGAAGCTTATTACTTTATAACCCTTACTAGCTAACTCCTTAGCCTTAGCTATGTATATGAACGCCTGCTCACCTAGAAGCTTAGGAATTATGGGTCTAAAGTTAAGTGTTGGTGCGGAAGACTTGGATGACGACATACATCACCCAGTAAGGACTCTCAAGAGGTCTTAAAATACCTTGTTTCTGTAGTTAAGTAATAACTTAATTAATTACTTCACGTGGTATTACTAACTAATTAACGTGGCTAACTTAATACTTACTACCTAAAAACCTCCGTAACTGCCTTCCTAATATCGGGCGGTAGTGACTTATAGTCTAACTTAGTGTCCTTGACGGCTTTGAAGTCCTCTAAATCAAATAAGTACCAGTCCTTCTCCTCATCACCTAACTTATACCTACCCTCAAACGTCATGTGTATAGCAGCGAATGCCTTACCTTCGGGGGTCCTTAGCACCTCAATAACTAACTCCTTATTGCCCTTAACTACGTAGTACATACCCTCACGATTAGCTCTCAGCATACTCAGCCACACCTACCAAAAACCTAGGTCTAGGGTATTAAGTTTAACCATTAACCACTACTTGGGGGTTCCCTCTCCCTACCACCCAATATGTTATTAATTACCTTCTTAGGTACTTCATAAACTATCCTAGCTATCTTAGCTACATACTCATCAGGAGGCGTAGACTTAGGTACGCCAGTCTCGATAGATATTAACTGCTTCCTAACCTCCTTATCAATCCTGTTCTTTATAGTACCCGAAGCTATCTCTTCAGACAACTTAACAGCTACGAAGAACTTCGTAAACCTACGTATAGTATCCTCGAACTCAGGGAATATTTCGTAGAATTTCTTAATGGTATTAATTACGTATTCGTACTTCTCGAAGTCTAGATAGTAAAGCGTTACCGCGAATCTAAGTATCCTAGCTATGTCTGAACCATCCATATCCTTAAGTATGTTAGATATGGCGTTCCTTATTCTCTCCTTAGGTAATCCTGAGTTAAGCAAGTTCAATATAGTTTCGTACATCATCTCCTTCACGAATACCTTCTCAAACACTTGTGGATAGTCAGGCTTAATACCTAAGCCCCTAGTAGCTACGATGTACATACTGATTAACTCCTTCTCATAGATATCCTCAGGTTTTGAAGCTCCTCTAAAGGGTTCCAACCCATCACCTTCTAACCTCTTACGTATTAACTCAATAGCTAATTCCCTAGTAGGGTTATCACTAAGTATTAACTCACTCAAGGCATCCACGTAGGCCTTTATTCTCCTTCTCTTTATATTCATAGTAGTACCCCCAACACCTACTAAATAGGTTCTGAGAGGGACTTTATGTATGCTTTCATTCACTCTATGACTACGTCAACGTAGTCTGAAGTATCTAGATTTATGATTAGGTACCTACCCTTAATAAAGACTAGGGGCGACTTAATAATCAGTAATGAATCCTTAGGCAACTCTGTAAATCTAATTCTATGAGTAATTAGCCTAACTGAATCATACGTACTTACGTACTCTAAATTAACTGCCTTAATTAATTCAGCATTATATACAGACGGTGTTCTATAGTCGCTATCCATAACCCTACAAACTACTAACTTAGGTCTTAAGACGTGCTCGTAAGGACCTAAAACTCCCCTAATACGTAAGCAGTTAATCACCCTTAATGTATATCTGAAACCATTAAATACTCCTTGAAGTACCTTATGCCTAACTAAACTACAGTGGGTAGTAACACTCAATACCTCAGACACCTCACTTAATTCAGTAATGAACTCTTTAGTACTTAATGGCTTCAATAAACCCGCATCCCTTAACCTCCTTAAGCACCTAATAATGTTGGGGGTGTCGAAGCACGCAATGTCAATATCTGAGTAGGGCCCGAAGTAACCGCCAAGTAATGAACCCGTAGGTCCGCAGTACGTTCTGCAGTGTCTACTAATCAACCTTATGAGTTCTAAGCAATTACCACCTAATTCATTCTTTGGTAAGTAGGTAATAACTTTAGGGTCTCTCCATGTAATGTACTTAATTACGTGGCTTAGGGGTACCTTAGGTACTTCATAACCTACCTCACCTACGTAGCTTAGGTAATGCCTGTAGTACCTAGTAACTACGCTTAATGAGTCCCTCAACCTCTTAAGCTTAAGTAAGTAGTGGCTAGGTATTAAGCGCGGTACCCCAACGAAGTACCCCCTAGGGTGTACGCAACCCTTAACCACCCAGATACTACCGTCCCTTAAGACAGCTACGTCACCCTCAATGGGCTTTACCATAACCTAACTCACTAACATTTTATTTCTTAGTAGGAGTCATAACTCTTAGGTGTTAGGGATGACGTATGACTTCATAATAACGACTGACCGAACAATGATGAGTGACCACCACGGTAAGGAATTCATAGGTTTCCTAGCTACAGCACCAGCATTCTTCCTACCTGAGAGGTTATGGTATAGGATCTGTTGTCCAAAACCTAAGGTAGATAATGAGGGTAGACCATTAGTAGCTACGTACGGATTAAGGAAGGTGGAGGCAGCCTTAATTGATGCTGGGTATAAAGCAGCCATAATAGATCCCGACTACCTAGACAGGCACGTAAGAAACGCTAAAGCGGTCCTTGTAGGTCACCACGATTTCTTTGCCTACGGACCACCGTCCTCTGAGTGGTGGTTGATCACAGGTAAGGAACCCATCAATAGGAAAGCACTGGTTAAGTTAATGGATAGAATAGCTCACTATAAGCGTAAGTACGGATTTAAGGTAATAGTTGGTGGTCCAGCAGCTTGGCAATGGCTTTGGGAGCCTGACTTATGGAGTAAGTGGGGTGTTGACACAGTAATTGATGGTGAGGCTGAGAACGTAATTAAGGAGATAGCTGAGAAGGTAATTAAGGGCGAGAGACTACCTAAGTACGTATTCGTAGGTCCTAAGGACGTACCTAAGATTGAGGAAATACCAGTAATTAAGGGAGCCAGCGTTAATGGATTAATAGAGGTTATGAGGGGATGCCCAAGAGGGTGTAAGTTCTGTAGCGTAACGTTAAGACCACTAAGATTCATACCTCTAGAGATGATTGAGGAGGAGATAATAGTTAATGTTAGGGCAGGTATTAAGCACGGCATAATACACTCAGAAGACGTATTCCTTTACGGAGCTAAGGGGGTAATACCGCGTGAGGAACCACTAATTAAGCTTCATGAGCTCTTCCTCAAGTACTTCAAGACAGTAGCCTGGGCTCACGCATCACTAGCAGCTATAGTAGTTGCTCAGAGAAGCAGTAAGTTAGTTACTAAAATAACAGATATGATATACTCAAAGACAGAGCAGAACTTCTTAGGTGTTGAGGTAGGTATTGAGACAGGTTCAGTACGTATGGCTAAAGCAATAATGCCAGCTAAGTCAGCACCCTTCCCACCAGAGAAGTGGCCTGAAGTTGTTGAGGAGGCATTCGCTATAATGCATGAACACAGGATAATACCCGCGGCAACATTCATACTTAACCTACCAGGTGAGACACCAGACGACGTAATGGCTACGGTTGAGTTAATCGATAGGTTAAGACCTTATAGGTCATTGATTGTCCCAATGTTCTTCGTACCCATGGGCGGGCTTAAGGGTGAGAAGGACGTAATAGCTAAGGTCAGAGTTACTAAGGAGCACGTAGAGGCGTTGAAAGCAGCCCTGTTCCACACAACGTACTGGGCTAAGGACATAATGGAGAAGTTCTACATGAGGGACCTGAGGTACGCACCGATAAGAGGGTTACTGAATTACTTTGTTGATAGGGTAGTTAAGAAGGCAACATCTATCCTGGAGAGGATGAAGGACTTCAAGTACAAGGACTTAACAATTAGGAGGCCTGAGGAGGAGTATTGCTTAGTTGTTTAGCCTAATTACTTATAACTGCGTTATTTTTAATAATCAATACTGTTAAGTAGTAATTGATGCATACCTACGCAGTAGCTATACTAGGTAGTCATAGAGCTAAGAGTAATACTGAGCTACTACTTAATCACCTACTCAAGGTACTAAGTACTGAAGGTGCTAAGTACTTACTATTTAAGCTTAGAGAATTAAATGTTAAGTTATGTAGGAGTTGTAGGGAGTGCTTAAGTACTAGGTGGTGCGTGATTAATGATGACTTAACTAATAAAGTATTTCCAGAACTACTTAAGGCAGATATAATCATAGTAGCAACACCCACGTACTTCGATAACGTATCGACATTAACTAAGGTGTTCATGGATCGCACATGGAGCATAAGAGGTAGGTTAAGGAATAAAGTGCTAGGTTCACTAGTCGTCGGTAGGGGCTATGGGCTTGACTCAGCATTAACGAACATACATAACTGGGGCTTAAAGCATAGAATGATTATAGGTGATAGAGGTGTAGTAGCTAGGGGCTTTGATTACGGGGAAGTGCTTAGGGATGTAAATGCCCTAAGAGCTTGCGAGGAGCATGCTAGGAGGTTACTAGAGCTAGTAAGATTAATTAGGTAATGTGCCCCGCCGGACCGATCACTCCTCATCCTCATACCCCTACGGGATTGTCAGAGGATGTGAGACGGCGGGGCCATGGTAATTATGGTTTAGAGGGATATATTGCTAATTCTTACTTCTAAATCTTAAGGTAATCCTAGCTACGGGTTAATCTACTCCTTAAGAATCTATTCCATATAGGGCATTGGTTTAATGCATTACGTATTGAGGTATTCACTATAATAAATAATTCCCAACTCCTTAACGCAGGACATACGTAACACCCTACCCTATAGAATCCCTTACTGTAAAGTCTACATAAGTCAATACCGTTACTTAACAAATATAGTTGGACATGAGTACCTCCCCATAGTTTTATTGGGTAGGTATTAACTACGTTATTTAAGTCTCTATCGCTCTCAATAAAACCCTTTCTAGACCTACCGATGGATTCAGCGTCTCTATCGCCGATAATAACTAATACCCTCCTACCTCTGAACAACCTCTCTATATAACTAAGTATAGCTCTCCTCTTTAAGTAGGTGCACCACCTATTGTCATGGGTAGGTAATTCCCTACCCCTTAGTAACTCCTCCCTCACGGGTGCGTGGAGAACTTCATAGTTAATACCTAGTAACTCACTAACTCTTTCGACGTACTCCTTAACCTCCAGAAAGTCAAGCCCGGTATCGACGTAGATGACGTTTAAGGAAGACTTACCTAATGCCTTAATAGCTAAGTACAGGGTAGCCGTACTATCCTTGCCTCCAGACCAAGGAACTACGAACTCATCGAAGTCCCTAGCTAAATCTCTAAGAAAATTAATCACGACCTCCTCATACCTATGTAGGACATCCTTAGAGCGAGCTATAGTGTTGATTAAGTTAAGACCTTTCAACTCACCTCCACGTACGTTCACTACCTTAGGTGTTAATCCGTCCTCAGTAAATCTGATACTACATAACTCACTACCGTAACCACCGTAGAATTTATGTAAACCTCCTAACTCCCTAATAACCAATAAAGTATCTCCTAAAACATCCCTACTAATTAACTTCTCAAGAATATCTAAGCCTTCATTAATTATTAGGAATGAGTCGTAAGCAGGGTTAAGCACATCACTACTTAATAACTTACGCTCAGCTACCTTAACTAATAGGGTTGTGCTCTCAATACCTAATGCTAACCTAAACTTAGTTTTACATATACTTAAGTACTTCATTAACTCACCTAATGTAGCGTTCCTAACTTCTGCCTTAGGTACGAGGTACGTGGCTACATTAGGTATAGAATCAATTAGTTCGTAGTAAGTACTATCGTAGTCACGTCTACCAGTAAGTACTAAGTAGTAGCTATCGGTGTTGTCCTTAACTACGTCAAGTACTCTATCCCAGAAGCTTCCTTTCCTACCACCTATATTGATGACTTCATTAATTACGCCCTTAAAGAACCTACTACATGTAGCCCTAATAGCTGATGCGTCGCTACCTCCTCTAACAATTACCTTAATCACAGCTACCCACGAAAGTAAAGCTACTTACTACTGATTTAACCTTATTACCTCACTACCTTAGTTATTGATGGTGAAGAACGCGCTCTTCGCTGAATGGTGATGAAGAGTCATCAAACGGATCACCTAGTTTAACTACAGAAGTATTACCGTATTACTTAAGCTATTTAGTGATCCTCAATAGAACTAATTAGGGACGCAGTAACCGCTCTTATCAACTAAGTAAGTATGCCTAAAACGGTAGAGTATGAAAGGAGTAGCTAATGTTGTAATAGTAGCTGTACTTGCTTCATTAACCTTACTCATCATAATATCATCCACACTGTGGTTTAAGGGATTAGTAGCTCAATATATGAGAGATACCAGTATTAAGTTATACGTCACACCCTTAAGAGCATATACCAACGGTACTCTGGAGCTTTACTTGAGAAACTACGGTAGGGACTTGATAATAGATTCAATAGTAGTTAACGGTAAGTATGAGGCAATACCTTATAAAGTAATCACGTTGCAGAAACTAAATAGAGAAGCGACATTAGGTAACGATAACACATTAATAATACCGCAAGGAGCGAGTGTGAAGCTCCTCATTAAAGTAAGAGGTATCAAACCAAAAACCGGAGTAACTTACGAATTGACCATACATTCAATAGACGGTGCTATATACATATCTAATATAGAATTAAGCACCGTAATAGATAACGTACCTAAAGGATCAAGTAAGAATAGTAAATTAGGTAACCTGCCGTGGTTATGCAGTAACTTAAGACATAGGATAGTTATTAACGTAACATCACTCTATGACAGAATAAATTACTTAATACCAATAAGAATAAACTTAACAAAACTTGGGTTCATAGAATACTTAAACGAATCAACTGTTGAGGTAAGGAACGGTGGTAAAGTACTCCAATACTCAATAACTAGAGTATCTAACAATACGTACTGGTTAGTGATCAATACGTCATTAATTAAGGACAAGCCTGAAACTATAGAAATATACTTCAATACATCAGTAACGCCTGACACTCTAGGTAGGCATTACGGTAACTTAACATATGTATTCCCACTGCCATGTGGTTATACTTCATTAGGTAGTAACTATGTATTAAGTCATGTACAGATAGATAACCTAAGTAACCAGCAATACGTCTTACTCATGGGTAAGTATCCAATATTTAAGGAAGGATTAATAATTACAAGTAAATCATTCAGTAGTTCAGCGAGTTACTACGTAGATACTCTTAACTTCAAATTCCCGTACTACGGTAAGGCATACAATACGCTATACATATCTAAGTACTTTAGAGTAGACACTAGTGAATGGCAGAAGAAACCACCAGTAAGTGTATACGTAGGTGAGGACGAATTCGTGAATCATGAAGTAATAGCTACTGGGTGGACGTACGAACCTGAGTACCTTGGTGGATCAATTAAGCTCAACATCATGTGCGGTGAGGACCACGGGCTAACCTTCAGGGAGTACGTATGGAGCTATGGCACTACCTTAGAATCTAAGCTATGGATAACTAACTCAGGTGATTTAGTAATGAATATACGTACACAAACACTAAGCTACGTAGTAGCTGGGATTAGTGCGGGTGAGGGGACTTCAGGGAATTGGTTAGCATTCATGACCAGTACTTACTTCACCACACCAGAGTTCTTTAGCTTAACTAGCTACTCATGTCCTAAGGTTACTTACTCATTGAGTAGTACAAACGTCTGTGACTCACCAACACCTGCCGCCTTAAGTAACTACTACTTCCTCATATTTAACCTAGGCAGTATAAACTATGAAGTAATTGGTACTTCATAAATCAAGGATGATCTCCTCGCCATTACGTGGGAATACAACGTCATCAATTCCTACTTCCTCCTTAATACTCTTAACTAACTCATAGCCCGTTTCCTCCTCGCTATGAATAACAACTACCTTCTTAAGGTTCTTAACGTTCCTAACTACCCACAACAATCCATCCTTACCTGCATGACTTGAGAAGTCGAACCACTGTAGCCTAGCCTTTATTAACTCACCATTATCCTCAATTACCCCATCCTCAAGGACTCTCCTACCCGGCGTTGATGGCCCTTGATACGAGACTAAGAAAACAGCATTGTTGGGGTCATCCATTAACTTCTTTATATAGTACAGCGCTGGCCCTCCCTTAAGCATGCCTGCCGAACTAACTATTACATTACCATCCCTCTTAACTATTCTCCTTCTCTCACTAGATCCCCTAACAAGCTTAAACGTACTAATCGCTTTAGCTAATAAGTCGTACTTATTAAGGAACTCCGGGTACGAAAGTATAATATTGTTTATCACTCTAACCATACCATCGTAGTACACACTAGCCCACGGTATCTTCTCGTAAAGTAGCGATAATATTTCCTGGGACCTCCCTAAGCTAAACGATGGTATCAGTACATTACCTCCATTCTCAATAACCTCCTTAACGGCATCGATGAACTCATCCTCAATAACCTCCCTAGGTGGGTGTACGGAGTTGCCATAAGTACCCTCTATAATTAGTACATCAGCTTCTAAGCCATCTAACTTGGGCTTACTAACTAGTCTCGTATCGATGGTATTCACATCGCCTGTGTAGAGTACTGTTAAGTTAGGTGTCGTTACGTGAACCATAGCGCTACCGGGTATGTGACCAGCATTAATTAACTTGATAGAGTAACTACCAACATTAACTACCTCACCGTACCTAACATCAATTACGTTATCAAGCATCACGCTTAAGTCTGTCTCCTCGAAAGGCAGGTAATAACCTGAGATCTTAAGGAAGTCACGTATCATTATCTTGGATAATTCCTTAGTTAAGGTAGTAGTTACTAAAGGTAACTTAGTAGTGGTGTAGAATAGTGGTAAAGCCCCTATGTGATCTAGGTGTGCGTGAGTAGCTACGATACCAGCTAACTCGTTAGGTCTTATATGTAACGGTAATTGAGGTTCATCCCTCTCATTAAAGTTAACTCCATAATCTAGTAGTAAGTACTTAGGTACCCTCTCATCTCTTACAGCTATAGCTGCTCTACCTACCTCCCTACCCGAACCAAGTATCTTAATCCTAACCCTAACCACTCCTCCACACCTAGTGAAACCCTTTATTTTCTCGGATTATAAGCTAATCCGTGGGTGAATAGATGCTACCCATGAATCCTAGGGAACTCAAAAGATTAATGAGGAGATTTGGTGTTAATGTTGAGGAACTACGTAACGTTAAGTCAGTAACGATAACCTTAAGTGATAAGGAGATAATTATTAAATCACCTCAAGTAGTCATTATGAAGGTTCAGGGACAGCAAATATACCAAGTAGTAGGTAGTGAGGTTGAGGAAGTTAGTGTTAAGGAGGAGGTTGAGGAGGTAAGTTTCTCGGAGGACGACATAAGGTTCATTATGGAGCAAACAGGAGCTAGTAGGGATGAGGCTATTGAAGCACTTAAAAAAGCTAACGGAGATATAGCGCAGGCAGTACTCATACTTACTTCAAAGTCATGATTTTTAACTACTCAATAGGCCACATAAGTTCAGGCTCAGCACATATTCCTGTCCTCTCAAATAACTCCCTAGCCTTCTTAGCTACGTTCTCTAGCACCTTATCCTCATCCATCGTCAGCACCCTCCTCTCCCTCATAACTAACTTCCCATCTATGATTGAATCAATAACGTCATCACCATGAGCATTATACACGAGATGAGAGACTGGGTCGTTTAGTGGCATAAGTTTAGGATCCCAATAATTAATCGTTATTACGTCAGCCTTCTTACCAACCTCTATAGACCCCACATCCTCGAGTCCTAAAGCCTTAGCGCCCCTTACAGTAGCCATCTCAAGGATCTCCTCAGCCCTTATGGCGTTGGGGTCGTTCTTGAGGAGCGGTTGCATGAAGGCAGCAACCATCATTTCCTCAAACATATCGTAATTATCGTTACTAGGTCCTCCGTCACAACCCAATGTAACATTGACTCCCGCTCTTAACATATCAGCTACTTTAGCAATACCTGAACCCAGCTTAGCATTTGATGATGGGTTGTGGCTTACGTGGGTACCGGTCTTAGCTAGTAGTGAGATCTCCTCATCAGTAATCCAAACAACATGGACTAACACGACGTTGGGACCCGTAATACCTACCCAATGAGCGAACTCAACAGGTCTCTTACCGAACACTTTAGTAGTGTACTCAACATCCTCCCTAACCTCAGCTAAGTGCATAGTTATGCCGGTGTTCAGCTCCTTAGCCTTAGCTGAGATCTCCCTATAAAGGTCAACACTAACAGCACCTGGTGTTCTAGGACCGAACCATATGAATATCCTACCCTCCTTACCGTGATACTTATTATACAACCTAATCGTGTCCTTCATACTAAACTCACCACTCTCTACAAGCCCTTCGTGAAGCATCCCCTCCTCCAACGCGTATCCGCGCATATCCATGACGTGCCTAGCTATAGCAGCCCTCATACCAGACCTTAAAACCATCTCGACAATGTCATCGACACCATACCTACCAACCATACCAGTCTCTAAGAACGTAGTAGTTCCTGTCTTAATCATCTCAAGAACAGTAAGTGAGGCAGCAGCTAGTGCCTCATCCTTCCTCATACTACCCTGGAGGGGCCATACCCTATCCCTTAACCAAGGTATTAATCTCCTGTAATTAGCGCAAGCCTTAAGCATTCCTTGAACCATATGTACGTGAGTATCGATGAGCCCAGGCATTACTATAGCTTTCGGCCTATTGAGTTCCTCCTTAGCCTTACCCTTATAGTCCCTATCTAATTCACTACACTTACCTACAGCCTCTATCCTACCATCGGAGATAGCTACACAACCGTCTTTAATGATTCTGCGATTCTTATCCATAGTTATTACAAACTTCCCCCTGATGTATATATCTACCAAAGTAAGCACCGAGTTAATTTAGACACCTTATATAAATCTTTATTTCCTCCTAATCAATAAGACGTAGTAAGTGATTTGAGTTGAGAGTCTCAGATACACTCACTAATAAAGCTAATATGTTAAGAATTAAGTATAGTGTTGATCTCTTGAAGAACTTAGTTAGGGCTGCTAAGGGTGAGATTAAGTCTGATTTAATAATAGAGAACGCTAACTTAGTTGATGTAGTACTAGGTGATATTAGGGAGGGTGTTAATATAGCTGTATGGAGTAACTACATAGTTAGGGTTGGTTACTTTGACGTGAATAAGTATCTAGGGGATGACACATTAGTAATTGATGCTTCAAAAGCTGAGGTAGTTGTTCCTGGATTCATAGATCCGCACATACACATAGAGTCGTCAATGCTTACAGTACAGGAATTTGCTAAGTTAGTTCTTAAGCACGGAACAACAACAGTAGCTGCTGACCCTCATGAAATAGCTAATGTAATGGGTGTAGAGGGGGTTAAGTTGTTCATCGAGGAATCGAGATACGTGCCACTAAGGGTTTTCTTCTACGCACCATCATGCGTACCACCAACAAGTAGTGGTTTAGATACACCGGGAGCAGTAATTACTCATGAGGAGGTTAAGGAGTTACTTAGTTATGATGAGATCATAGGGCTTGGTGAGGTAATGGACTTTCTAGGAGTGTATAACTGTGATGAGGAGCTACTTAAGAAGATCGTACACGCTAAGAGATTAGGTAAAGTAGTTGATGGCCACGCACCCCAACTACCTGAGGAGTATTTAGTACCTTATGCAGTAACACGTATTGAGGGTGATCACGAATCAGTATTCATTGATGAAGCATTAACTAAGTTAAGAAATGGATTTAGAATACTTATTAGGGAAGGTAGTGCATGGAGGGACTTAGAGGAACTTACTAAGGCATTAACGTACATGAGGGTAAATCCTAGATACTTAACATTTGCTAGTGACGACTTAGACGTACTTGAGTTGATGAACGAGGGACACATGGATAGGATATTAAGGAGAGCAGTATCTCTAGGTATTGACCCAATAACAGCCGTTCAGATGGCTACAATAAATGCCGCTGAATACCTAGGTATTCATAGAGAAGTAGGGTCCATAGTGCCGGGTAAATTCGCTGATATAGTCATACTTAAGGACTTTAGGCACTTCATAGTTAGGGATGTGATTGTCGGCGGTAGGTTAGTGGTGCTTAATGGCGAGTATATAGTACCTCATGAAAAGAGGTTTAAGTATCCGCTTAAAGCCTACGAAACCGTTAGGGTAGGTAAGGAAGTAACGCCTGATGACCTAGTTATTAAGGTAGGTAGGAGCGAGGGTAAGGCTAAGGTTAGGGCTATCAAAGTAATACCTGGTAAAGCAGTTACTAAGTGTGAGGTAATTACCGTTGACGTAATTGACGGTAAATTAACCGTAAGTGGTGATAGTGACGTACTCTATGTAGCAACTATTGAGAGACATCACGCAACAGGTAATATAGGTCGTGGATTCGTCTGTGGGTTAGGTAGGTTAAGTGGGGCAATAGCTCAGACAATAGCTCATGATGTACACAATATAGTTACCGTAGGTAGGTCACCTAAAGAGATGGCTATGGCAGTTAATGAAGTCATAGCAATGGGTGGAGGTATGGTAGCTGTATCTACGGGCGGTGTAATAGCTAAGGTGCCACTACCGATAGCTGGGCTACTATCGGATAAGAGTTACGAGGAATTAGCTCATGAACTAAGTAACTATATCAATGCCTTAAAGATCCTCGGAGCTAATTACAGAGCTGTATTCATGACGATATCACTGTTACCACTACCAGTAATACCTGAGATAAGAATAACTGATAAGGGGTTAGTTGACGTATTGAAAGGTAAATTAGTAGATCCAATAATTAGTATTGAGTAATGAGTGACTAAAGGTGTTTTTAACTTGATGTACGATGTACTAATAAGAGATGTGCTGATACCTCTAAAGGGTAATGAAGTTACTCAAGCATCAATAGTGGTAAGTAATGGAAGAATTGAGAAGATAGTTAGGGACTACAGTCTGTACTTAAGTAAGGTTGATAGAGTAGTTAGGGGTAAGGGTTTAATAGCGATACCAGGAGGTATAGACATTCATGCACACATTTACGATCCAGACTACACCCATCATGAAGACTTTAGGGAGGGAAGCATATCAGCTATATATGGCGGTATAACAACATTCTTTGACATGCCATTAAGGATGTATGTGGATAATTTAAAGAATCTACTTAAGAAGTACGACGAAGGGGTGAAGAACTCACTGATTAACTTCGGGATTCATGGAGGGATGATGAACGAAGACAACATAGCTAATGTACCTCAACTAATTAGGTACGGAGTTAAGTCATTTAAAGTATTTACGTGTAAGCCCTTTAGACCAAAGACCGACGAAGGTATTACGAGAGCACTTACTGAGATCAATAATTACGGTGCTTTACCAATAATTCACGCTGAAGACGACGCAATAATTGAGTACTTAGTTAATGAGTTAAGACGGTCAGGTAGAGATGATCCATTAGCACATCATGAATCAAGACCTGCTGAAGCTGAGGCTATAGCTATAAGGAGGGTAGTGGATATAGCTAGGTTATTTAATTTAAGGATACACGTAGCTCATGTATCATCTAAGCAGGGTCTTGAGGAGGTTAGGAGAGGTAAGGAATTAGGTGTTAGAGTAACTGCTGAAACATGTCCTCAATACCTATACTTCACAAGGGATGACGTGAGGAGGTTAGGTAATTTACTTAAGATGAATCCGTCCCTCAAGAGTACAGACGACGTAAAGGCGTTATGGAGAGGCTTAGCGAATGGTGTGATTGACGCCGTAGCTACAGATCACGCACCTTCTACAAGAGAGGAGAAGGAGGGTAGTGTTTGGGATGCTTGGGGAGGGATACCTAGTCTAGAAGTTATGATACCTTTAGTGTATACCTTAGGATGTAAGGTACTTAAGATATTAACGCTTGAGAGGTTCATTGATGTAGTATCGGCAAACCCAGCTAGAATTACTGGGCTCTACCCTAAGAAGGGGGTACTTGCCGTGGGTTCAGATGCTGACATAGTACTAATAGAACCTAACGTATGTGTTAAGGTAGACGCTAATAGGTTACATCAGAAAGTGGATTGGAGCCCTTATGAGGGGCTGGAATTATGTGGTTGGCCTAAGTACGTATTAATTAATGGTTACGTAGTACTTGATAATGGAGTACTAAATCTAGACAGGAAAGTGAGTAGTTACGTTTATGAGGTAAAGCAGTAGGGTGGAAGTATTGAGTAGTTATGAATTAAGTAAGGCTGGAGTAAATACCCTAATAATACTATACATATTGGCAGTAATTACACTAACAGGATTTATGACCCCTCAATACGTTTGCTTAATAGTAATCGGTTCATCAATATTCCTACTACTGAGGTTAAGGGTCTTCAATAACATACATTTCAAGATAAGATTACTGATTAAGTATGCATTGATAATATCTATACTGTTATGTTTCGTCTCAATGGCATTATTCATTGATTCATTGAGTAAGGCTAAGCCGCAGTTGGTCTCATTAACGCTAATAACGTCTTATATATCACCTATACCATTACTTACATTCTTATGTATAGCTCTATCTAAGTACGTCTTAAGGAATAAGCTATTAATAACTATATCACTACTACTGTACGCTATAGGTATAACCTACATACCCTTTGAAGTAAGTTCCGGTCCATTACTAATTAAGGAGTTGGGTCAATCCGGAAATGAACTAATGTCTGTAATCAGTGGTGAAGCCGGGATGTTAATGAGTTTCTCGGCACCCATATCATTAACCCTAGTAATTCTTTCGATGCTCGTGATAATTGCTATATTAACTAAGTCACTTAGAGAGTACCTTCATGAAATCTCTTTAAGTAGTTAGCTAGTACTTTAATATTACTAGATACTAAGTCGTAACTTAAGTTAAGTAACTTCCTAATCCTAGGTAGTAAGAATCTCCTATCTGCTAACACTATGAATGCTCGGTCGTACTCAGACCTAATAGCCCTACCTATTGATTGAAGGACCTTTATAGTTGCTGGTACATCCATAACTAACCTACTAGCGACATTACTAGGCATTTCACGTTCTAACTTACTCCTTAAGTCACTAACGTAGTCATCTGGTTGCGGATATGGTACACCAGCTATAACTACTACCTTAATTAATGACCTACTAGTGGAGGGGTCTATGATTTCAATACCCTCACTTAGCTTACCACCCGCTACTGCGTGAATGACTACTTTCTCACCTTTAAGAACATTATTAACCACACTGGCTATGTTAGTTTCCCTACCCTCAATAATTTGTGAAGCATCTTCAATTATTATATTACTAAGTACTTCATTCATGAATGAGTAGCTAGGGTATATAACTAGGACAACACCCCTAGGTGAGTACTTACTGATTAATTCAATTAGCTTACCATACCTTAAGTACATCTCAGTACCTCGGTAACGGTAGCTTGAAGTTACTTCACGGTAGACACAAACGAATATGTTACTTCTAGGGAATACCCTGCCATAGTCTCCCTCAACATCTATGTAGTAGGTATCCGCGGAGAGTATGTAGTCAACAACTTCCTTAGGGGGTATCGTACCTGACATTAACAGAACGCCTTTAGCAATCTTTAGTCTCTCACGTAGTGGTGTGTAGTCCGTAGGCAACGCCTTAATAACCTTAATACCTTCACCAATTACTTGTCCGTAAATACTAAATGAATCGTTACTAGCATAGAGTAGAAACTTAGCTACTTTACTTAACTTTGTACTAATGCTCATTAACTCACTAGCGCTACTACTCATTAACTCACGCAGCTTACGTAACCTAATATCAAGTATCGCGTCCTCAATCAACTGCTTAATACCTTCGCCAGGATACACTATTGACTTATCAATCCTCTTCAGTCTTTCACTCCTTAACTTACTAATGACTTCCTTCAAACTACTTAAATAATTCCAAATCTCTTCACCGACACTGTAGCTCCTAACCTCCTTCATAGCTTCAGTAACATCACCCTCACTTAATTCCTCCTCAAAGAGTGTCTGAGGATTTAATATTATATGGGCTTCATCAATAATTACGTAATAATCATCAAGACCTACATCACTAAATGCAGTCTTAAACACCTCCTCCCTAAATAGGTAAGGATATGTAGCTACTACGTATTTACTATATTTAATCAAGCCTGTAAGGGCGAAGAAGGGGCATACATCGAGGTTCTTAGCTATTGACAAGCTTAGTTCGTGAGGGTCACTACTTGAGAACTTAAGTATGTCTTGAATCATGTCGTAGTCAATTTCTTCAAGTCTTTGGTAATAATGACATAATCCCTTCGTCCTAACCAACTTACAGTTAATCCAGAAGTCCTCAGGCCTTACGTTTTTCTTAGGCAGTAATGGGCACATTCTCCTGCCGCTAAATACTATAGTGAATGACTCATTCAACTTCCTTAACTCTTTAATTACTGGAGCCATTTCGTTCCTAGTCCTAACTACGTAGAGGACTTTCTCCACGTTAGTATGACCTAATAACGCTACGATGGTCTTACCGAATCCTGTAGGTGCTTTAAGAACTATTAACTTGCCTAAGTTCTTCCTCACCCTCTCAATCGACTCCCTCTGACCTTTCCTAAAGCTCTCGTAAGGGAACTTCATATTTCTACCTGTGTAAGATACTCACTACTATATCCTCTATACCACGTCTTATTAACGAAACACCTAAAGCTGCTAGTATTAGTGAAACGACCTTATCAAGTATTAAGGATCCTGTACGCCCAAGTAGCTTAGATACCTTAACTCCCTGCTTAAGTATTACGTAGGTAAGGATCATATTAATAACTATGGATACAACAGCGTTTAAGTAACCGTGAGCGTACTTTATGTAGATGACCGTAGAGATGGCTGCTGGTCCAGCTATTAAGGGAGTAGCTATGGGTACTATAGCGAAACTATCACTTACTGAACCATACGGTGTCTTACCTAGGAAGTCAAGTACTGAGAAAATAAGTAGTACAGCCCCTAAAGCTATCATGAAGTCACTAATACTTATGCTGAAGTAATGCATTACGTAATCGCCGACTACAGCGAATAAGCCTAGAATTAATGATGCAGCTAGTACGGCAGTCCTAATGAGTCTCTCCTGCCCCTCCTTACCTAGACCAGCTGTACTAGCGGTTAAGTAAACAGCCAGTGTTAATGGGTCAATAACTATAAATAATAGCACGACATCCTGAACTAATACGCTTAACACCTTCAATCACCTAACAAGCATAACTTAATCACTTAAATTACTTTACTTACTTCTGACATGGGTAGTGCGTATGGGGGAGCTAGTAGAAGTACCTGGACTCTCGGTTATTGAGAGTATATCGAAACACTCGCTAATGATTGCTAAAATAAAGAAGATAATATTAGCTACTAAGACAAAGTACCAAGAGGTTCAGATAGTTGAATTCGAGGATTTCGGGAGAGGCTTAGTTCTGGATGGGCTAATACAGTCGACTGAAGCCGATGAATTCATTTATCATGAGTCACTCGTGCATCCAGTAATGGTTACTCACCCAAGTCCTAGGAGAGTATTAATTATAGGTGGTGGTGAGGGAGCTACCTTAAGGGAGGTACTTAAGCACTCAATAGTTGAGAAGGCAGTTATGGTTGACATAGATGGTGAGCTGATCGAGTTCTCCAAGAAGTACCTGGAATTCATGCATAAGGGTTCCTTCTACGACCCCAGAGCGCAGTTAGTGATCATGGACGGCAGAGAATACGTGAAGAAGGTAGCTGGTAAGACCTTCGACGTAATAATACTTGACTTAACGGATCCGTACGGACCCGAGATTGCTAGGAAACTCTACTCAAGGGAATTCTACCGTGAAGTTAAGAGAATACTTAAACCTGATGGAATAATAGTGACACAGGCAGGTTCATCGTTCTTCTACCCACGAACATATACTAGGGTATTAAACAACATTAAAGCAGTATTTAGTAAGGTCAGGGAGTATTGGGTATGGGTACCTGCGTTTGCATACGCTTGTAACTTCGTAACGGCATCAGACGCTTTAGATCCAGCAAATCTAAGTTCCAGATATGTTAATGAGGTACTTAAGAAGAGAGGCGTTGAGTGTAAGGTATATAGCGGTGATTTCCATGAAGCACTATTTAAGATACCGATATTAATCAGTAAGTTTAGTAAAGAGTAGTTTTTATGCTAAACCTACTTAATCCCTGCCCCTATAACTCTAGGTCTATATGAATTAAGCGTTATGTTCAATTCATATTCGCTGATCCTTATACATACCTTAACAGGAACTCCGTAATTCCTCTCTCTCCACACCTTTAGTTCAACAGGATAGTACTTACTACCTATCTTGGCTTTATATGTAATTATTTGCTTGTAAGTATCTACATAACCTATCCTGCCTAACTTAATCCTTTCACTTCCTGCATCAACTACTTTAAGGTTCTTAACACTTCTATTAAGTTTATCAATATTAACCAGTACTTGTGATAGGTTCTTTAGGTTATTACTCATACCTAGTAAGTTATATAGCTCGTTAAGATACTCGAGGCCATAGTAGAATACTAAGTACCCCTTAATAACTATCTGCTTACTCTTACTTGAGTTCTTAGGTGCTGGTAGCGTTACTTTAGAGAATCTAATATCTACCTGCAATGTGTCCTTAATACCTAATATACCACTTGAAGTAACTATATCACCTCTGACGTTGTAGAATAAGTCAAGGGCTAGCTTTTCATTCTTTCCACTCGCAACATCGCCTAGGTACTTAAGTAAGTCACTATAACTTAGCTTTTCCGTATTACCTCCCCTACTTGAGGTGTAGGCTAGGAAGGTAGCGGTAGCTATTAACCCTACAATTACAACCACTATAACTATATCCCATCTAATCCTAGGGAGGGATATTCTAGCTCTAGCATGCTTCTTAACGACTATCTTACCTGCCTCCTTACGCTTCTTTCTGCCTCTCTTACCAGCCATTTAACTACCCTCAAAGTAATGGGTTACTGAAGTTAAAAATAGTTTAAGGCTATAAGACGTAGTTGAGTTACTCCATAACTCTCCTAACCTTAATTAACTGCTCCTCACCCTTCATTCCGTAAGTCATTATTACTAAGTCACCTATCTTGACCTCCCCCTGTTCAAGTAGCATGTGGTAAGCCTTCTCAAGTCCCTCATCATAGTCATTGGTCTCTACTATCAACGGTTTAAGACCCCATAAGATATTGATGCTTCTAGCTACGTTTATACTCGGTACTCCCACGTAAGTAGGTACTGAAGGTCTTAGAGCTGCTAAGTACCTTGCTGTGTGCCCATGTAGTGAGTATAGTATTATTTTAGCACCTAAGCTCTGAGCTAACTCAATAACGCCTTTAACGTACATGACCTTAGTCTTACCTTTAGGGTGAATCTCCTCGGGCTTCACATACTCCTCAGCAGTCTTAACTATCTTGATTAACCACTTAACAGCTTCTATAGGGTACTTACCAACAGCCGTCTCACCAGTTAGCATTAGGGCATCAACACCCTCACTAACAGCTACGCTAATATCCACTGCCTCAGACCTAGTCGGTATGGGGTTCTCCATCATTGACTCAAGTAACTGAGTAGCCACTATCACGGGCTTACCCGCTCTCCTAGCCTTATTAACTACTAACCTCTGGATTCTCGGTATCTCCTCAATACCGAAATTCATACCTAGGTCCCCACGAGCAACTAATACAGCATCGCAAGCCGATATAATCTCATCTAAGTTATTAACGGCTGACCTAGTCTCTATCTTAGCTATGACCTTAGCCCTACACCCAACCTCATTTAAGTAATCCTTAAGTAAGTAAACATCAGACGCCCTCTTTACATAGCTAAGACCTATGTAATCAAAACCTCTAGAGCAAGCATACTTAATGTCGCTTAAGTCCTTATTAGTTAGTGGAGGTAAGTCGAACTCCTTACCCTTAACAACTAAGGCCTTCCTAGATTTTATGATAGCATCGGTTAATGCAGCAACAACAGCGAAGTCTGAACCCACATCAACAACCCTTAACCTAACCTTACCGTCATCCATAACTATGATATCACCGGGCTCTAAGTTCTCGAAAACCGCGGGATTAGGTAATGGTATCTCATCGCCGCTGCTTGAATTACTCAATATGAACTTAGCAGTCTCACCCTTCTTTAGCTTGATTTCACCCTCTAAATCACCTATCCTAATCGATGAGCCCCTTAAATCACCGATCAAGGTGTATGGCTTATCGAACTTCTCCTCACACTCCCTAACAACCTTAATTAATTCATCCCAGTAGTTCGGGTTACCGTGAGCGAAGTTTATCCTAAAGCCAGAGACACCAGCCCTACAGAGCCCCTCAATAACCTCCGGAGTTGAGGATGCGGGACCTAAAGATGCTATAACCTTAGTCCTCAACACTACACACACCCTAATCAAGGGTTTGGGTCAATCTATATAAGGCATTCTGACTAAGGTAAGGACGTATCAAACCTTTAAATCCCCTAAAATATACCCTTAAGATTGGAGCCGCCGTAGCTCAGCTGGTAGAGCGCCGGCCTCGTAAGCCTTAAGGCCTAGAGAGCCGGTGGTCGCGGGTTCAAATCCCGCCGGCGGCTCCAAATTAATCCTTAATTCTGATTACGTGTACTGAACATGAGATGCAGGGGTCGTAGCACCTAACGATATCCTCTAACCTCCTCCTTAAGTCACTTAAGGGTATACCCATACCTAGCTTATTTAGTGTGTAGTGTTTCAATGAATCCTCAAGATCAGCTGCGAAGAATGCTGTAGGTGTTATTATATTTACATTCCTTACTACTCCTGTAGGATCTACGCTATAGTGATGTAGGAGTATACCGCGTGGTGCCTCAACTAATGCCGTAGCAGTACCTCCCCTAAGTTTAGCAGTACTTAATGAAGGCTTTCTCTCATACCTATCGATCAGTGTTAGCGACTTCAGTATAAGATATGCAGACTCTATGAGTTGAGCTAAAGGTATTAAGCCTGGCTCAACCTCTGGTGCCTCCCTTAGTAACTGATTGAGGAGACTACTTAATTCGCGAGGCACTACTGACCTATTAGTAATTAATCTAGCTAGAGCACCGACCATGAACGGCTCTCCGTTCTTTAAGTAAACCCTTTTGGCTGTCGAGTAAGTAACGCTCACCTCACGTATCTCATTAGTGAATTCATCCTCACTTAACTCTACTCTATCATCGATGGATACTACACCATCGTAAGGTGAATAATTCCTACTACTAAGGGCTACGAAGTGCTTCCTCTTCTTAAGGATTATACTCTTAAACCACTCCTCATACTTACTAATTAGTTCCTCAGTAAACTCCTTAACTGCTTCATAAGCATCGGACAGTATGTCCTTAAACTCCATTACTTCCTCTCTAGGTGGTAGGTACGTAAACCCACCTACGGTGAATGTCTTGCCATGCACCCTATCACCTACTAGGAGCTTAATAAGGTTACCAATAGCCTCCCTAAAGTTTATGATCCTTAAGGAATAATTAAGTACCTCCTTAGGCAATTCAAGGAATGAATTAACACCGAAGATGTCAGGTAATGATAGGAATACCACGTGAAGCAAGTGACTCTCAATTATGTTGAGATTAAGTAGTAATTCCCTAACTAACTTAACATTATCATTCACCTTAATACCTAATGCCTTATCAATGGCTTTAGAAGCAGCTACGGAGTGAGTGATACCGCATATCCCGCAGATTCTACTAGCTAGCTTAGGTACTTCATCAGCCCTCCTACCAATTAGGAAGTCCTCGAAGAGCCTAGCACCCTCGAAAACCTTAAACTCGGTAATTACGTTATTACCTTCAATAACTACATTAATACCAGCGTGACCCTCAATCCTAGCGACCTCCTCAATACTCAACTCTAAACCCATATAATCACCTCATACCTTTCTCCTAACCTCAATACTTCTTAAGTATCTGTTAAGGAAGGGAAGCATAGCGTCTAATACGTCACCAACTCTAAGACCTAACTCTCTAGCAGTCCTCAAGAAGGTAGGTATGTCAGCGTCATCCTGTAAACCTCTACAACCCATACATGGGGCACCTAATGATGGGCACCTAGCACCGCAACCTGAGATCACGATAGGTCCTAAGCAGACCTCTCCTCTCTTAAGTAAGCACTCTAAAGTACCGAATAACCTGCATTCATAGCATAGGGGCTTATCCGGTAGTCTAAACCTCCTACCGAGTATCAGTAACTTAAGTAAGTTGGCTAAATCTTCAGGATCTGGCGGACACCCTGGGAGGAAGTAATCAACACTTACAATATCGCTTAATGCCTTAGGTCTCTCAATATGCTCGATCTTTAACGGCCACTTCTTGTATACCTTAAGGTGTGAAGATCCTAAGGCATCCTTCAGAGTACTTAACCCACCTATGTGTGCGCATGAACCAACAGCAACTAAGACGTCGGCTGACCTCCTCACAGCTCTAGCTAACTCCTCATCATGTTTAGTGACTACAGCGCCGTCAACAAGGGCTACATCAGAATCCTCAACACCTAGGTAACCAATTATTCTAGAAGAGACTATCTCTATGTAATTAAGTAGCTTAGGATGTGATGAGATAGCATCAATTAATGATATGGCACAGCCCTCGCAACCAGTTAAGCTGTATTGAGCCAATCTTAATCTCCTCATGACAGATCAGCCTCCGGTATTTCATCAATACGGAAAACAGGGCCGTCCTTGCATACGTAGAGACCGTTACTTAACATACAAGCACCGCACTTACCTATACCGCATTGCATCCTCCTCTCTAAGGAGACGTACATGTCCTTAGGTCTATAGTCAAGCTTAATTAATTTATCGTAAACAGCTTTAATCATTATTGGTGGGCCGCATATAACAAAGATAACGCCTCTCCTAGGTAACTTATACTTATCAAGCAACGTAGTTACTAAACCAACGTCACCCTTCCACCTACCGTCAGGTCTATCAACTGTTAAGTATGTCTCTATTCTACTACTCCACACTCTTAAGTCATCACGCCTAGGTATGTCTTGAGGTGTTCGTGCACCGTAAAACAGAATTACCCTACCGTACCTACCCCTAAACTCGTATAAGTACCACAGTAGAGCCGAAACACCGAATAAGCCAGTACCGCCAGCAACAATGACTACGTTTCTACCCTCCCAGTCCCTCACCGGGAATCCCCTACCGTAGGGTCCTCTAATACCTACCCAATCACCTACTGATAGGCGATGTATAGCGTTAGTTACATCACCTACCGCCCTAACGGATACCTCTATATAGTCCGATATTAGAGGTGATGAAGCTATAGCGAATGGTGCTTCACCGTAACCGAAGACACCCACCATCACGAACTGACCTGGTGTGAACTCAGGTACTTTCCCTTTGGGCTTAAGTCTTAAAGTCTTAATACCCCTCGCTTCATCCTTGATAAGTACTACCTTAGCGGGTACCGGTAGTAGAGGGTTTGAGGAATTATTAATGAGCAATACCTATCACCTCCTTAACTACCTTAACAGGATCTATACCTACGGGGCAGAAGTAAGTACACCTGCCACATCCTACGCAACCAACAATACCGAACCTCCTAGGTATGAAGAGGAACTTATGGTAGTACTTAATCTTGAACCTATCTTCACTGGACTCCCTAAATACTCTGCCACCAGCTACCGCCGTAAAGGACCTAAATAAACACGCATTCCAGCGTCTAATCCTAGTACCTGACCTTAAGTCATCGTTAGGTACGTCAATTATGTCGAAGCATACGCATGTAGGACATACGGCTAAGCATGAACCGCAGAAAACGCATTCCCTAGCTTTCTGGGCCCATAAGGGATTATTTACTGCGTAGTTAAGCATGTATAACCTACTAACTAACTCAGCCTTAGAAGTACCATAGTTAATGATCTTAGGCGCACCCGGTACTATGTTTAAGTAACTACTTAAGTACCTAGTAAGGAACTCAGTACCTTTATTACTAATAGCGGTTACGTAGACATTACCATTATTCCTAACTAACCACAAATCACCTGAACCACCCCACGGGATCCTAGCCCCTACATCACTGCATGAGCAGTACTCATCACCACCTAAGCAGTCATCAATTACTACGAACGAATTAGCTCTTCTAATTCCATAGTACATATCCCTAGGCTCTGAACCCAGTAATGCATCAAGAACTACTAAGGAGTTAGCGTCGCATGGATGTACGGCGTAAAGTGCTAACTTCCCTCTAGGTAGTTCCTCCTTAATAACTAACTCACTATCCCTTAAGTACCACCTATAAAGTACCTCCTCAGGTTCAAGGAACGTTCTTAAGGTGTTTGATGTCCTAATATAGTTAATGCATACCTCACTAAAGGAGCTGACCTTCTTGAATATGTAGGAATTACCTGCCTTACTAGGTGCTACTACATCGTAACCGAGCTCAACCAACTTCTCGAAAATAACTCTGTAGATATCCTTACTACCTAAGTACCACCTAAGCTTATCTAACCTTATACTTTCTACTTTCATGACAATGTAAATATTACGTATGAATTTATACATATAACGTATTTACTGTATAAACAACTAATTAAGTTATTTACCTTAATTAACCTAAAAGAACGTAGGTAATGGTATTGCGTATTCGTGAATTAGGTGAGTTAGGAGTAATTAAGGAGTTGCTTAACATAATTAGGGATGTATATCCTAGGAACTCGCCCCTAGAACTAGGTGATGATGCTTCAGTTATTACTGAGGAACACCTAAGTAGTAAGTACTTAATAGTTAAGGTTGATGGTACCTCAATAACTTCTTCCAAATACCCATGGATGAATATGGAGGATCTAGGATATAGAGTTGCACTATCAACAGCTACGGACATAATAAGTAAAGGAGGTAATGTAATTGCGTTTCTAATTTCATTAGGTATTCCGAGAGATTCCGAAGTAGATGATATTAAGTCCCTAGTACTTGGGGTTAAGGAATTGAGTAAGGTATTAGGTGCATGGATATTAGGAGGAGATACTAATTCCTGCTTATGTAACGACGGATGGATCGATGTATTCGGTTTAGGAGTAAGTAATGAATTAATAAGTAATAAGTTTAGCGAAGGCGATGTGGTATACCTAACTAGGTGCTTAGGGATATCAGCAATACCAGCAATAACTTACTACAAAGGTCTGGACATTCGTGATGTTATGAATGTAGTTAACCTTAAGGAGATAGTACGTCCAGAACCACCTACTAACTTCCTTAACTTGATACGTAACGTGAGAGCATCAACTGACGTTAGTGACGGCTTAATATCCGTAACTAAGATTCTTAAATCCCTAGGGCTTGACTTAGTACTTAATGATGAATTACCTTTGTGTAAGGAGGTTAGGGACTTCATGGAGTACTTTAACATAAGCATCGAGGAGATCATTAAGTACTTAGGTGAGGAGTACGTAATAGCGTTTTCACTAAAGGAGGGGGTAAGCATCAAGGAATACCCCGTACTAGGTAAATTAGTTAGAGGTAGTGGTAAGGTAGTGTTCGAGGGTAGAGTACTAAGGTGTGGTTGGGATAACTTTAGAGGATACTTAAGTTAGCTAATTAGTAAACCAATAAAACCTTAATTAAATTAATCACCTATGATTAGGAGGTGGGGACTTACGGCAGTATCTAAGGACAGGGATGAAGGTAAGTCCGTAAGTAAGTTAATTAAGCCATCAACCTATGATCCCAAACGTAAAATAATTGAGATAGCCGATCGAGAAATAAGCGTTGGTGGCCCCCTACCTAAGCCTAAGGAGGGGGAGAAGTTCTTTAGGTACACACAATCAATATGTCCCTACTGCTATAGGTTACTACCAGCTATAATTATTGAGAGAGACGGTAAGTTATACATAAGGAAGGTATGCCCTGAGCACGGCGAGATTGAGGAGGTCTATCAAGGCGACTCCGAATTCGCTAGGAGACTCGAGAAATGGTACATTGAGGGTAGGGGTCCAAGGTACGTCTACACTGAATTAACTGCTCCATGCCCGTATAGTTGCGGCTTGTGTCCTCTCCATAAGAATCATACAGCAATAGCTAACCTAGTACTAACCAATAGGTGTAACTTAGATTGCTGGTACTGCTTTTTCTACGCCGAGAAGTTAGGGTTTGTTTATGAGCCGACTAAGGAGCAAATTAAGTTCATGGTTGAGCAACTACTTAAGCAGAGAGTAACTCCAGTAATTCAATTAACTGGTGGTGAACCAACTCTACGCGAGGATATAGTTGAGATCGTTAAGATGCTTAAGGAAATGGGTGTTAAGCACTTACAATTAAATACTAACGCAATAATCTTCGCTTCTAAGTACTTCTTTGAGGGTGAGGAGGAGGCTGTTAAATTCGCTAAGGAATTAAGGCGTTCAGGAGTTAATACTGTCTACATGAGCTTCGACGGAGTATCACCAATGGCTAACCCAAAGAATCACTGGGAGATACCATTCATATTTGAGGTATTCCGTAAAGCGAGTATGACTAGCGTTGTTTTAGTACCTACAGTGATTAGGGGTGTCAATACTCATGAGCTAGGGGACATACTGAAGTTTGCAGCATTGAATAATGATATAGTTAGGGCCGTTAACTTCCAGCCAGTATCACTTACTGGAATGATTAAGAGGGCTGAACGTGAGAAACTAAGGGTCACCATAGCTGACGTGGCTAGGGAGATTGAGAAGCAGACAGATGGTCAGATAAAAATGACTGACTGGTTCCCCGTACCTACATCAGTACCCGTATCTGAGTTTGCTGAGGCGTTGGCAGGTACGTTTAAGTTCGAGATGGCTAATCATCCGGAGTGTGGTGTAGGTACTTATGTCTACGTACGTAGGACTGAAGGTGATGAGGTTGAGTTCATACCGATTACTAAGATGATCGATATTGAGGGCTTCATGGAGTATTTACATGAGAAGGCTGAGGAGCTAAAGCGTGGTAAGAGTAAGTTCTTCGTTGGTAGTAAGATAATCCTTAACCTAATAACTAAGTTCATTAAGTGGGACGGAGTACCTAGTGAATTAAAGAAGGCATTACCTAAGATGCTATTTGATATATTCACTAAGCAATCATATGAAGCATTAGGTGAGTGGCACTATAGGTTACTATTCTTAGGTATGATGCACTTCATGGATCTTTACAACTACGATGTTGAGAGGGTAATGAGGTGTAATGTCCATTACTTAATGCCTGACGGCAGGATAATACCCTTCTGCACATTCAACGTACTTAATGAAGTATATAGGGACTATGTCCAGAAGAAGTACATGTTCACCTTAGATGAGTGGAGAAGAATGAAGGGTGAGGATACCTTAGGTGAGGCTATTAAGTACAGAAGAACTCCGGAACTAATGAAGAAAATGATGACTCATCCGCTGTACATAAATACGTACAAGCCATTCCTACATAAGTGGGCTGATAAGTACCCATGGCTTAAGGATTACGTGAAGTAGTAAAGTTGTGTGTCTTAAAATAGCTATTTAAGTACTTTTTCCCTAAACTCCCTGTAAAGGTTCATTAGCTGACTTAACCAGTACTTAATACCTCTCGGGTCTTCAGGGTATGAATCGCATAGTTCTCTAGCTTTATTCATGTACTTAGCTACATTACGTAACTTAAGTAGGAAGGAAGGTCTACCTAAGCCGGCTAGTAACCTCATAGCCTTCTCAACAACGCTTAACTCCAAATCACCCCTAAGGGAGAGTATGTTAAGGTCTTCCTCTTTAATTATCTTCCTCCTCATGCCATACTCCAGATCATCATCACTTAATCTCTGAAGAAACTGCCTGAATATATCAAGTATTACCTGCTTACTGCCGTAGCGCTTCATAAAGCATAGGTTGGCACTCCATAACCCCTTAGCACTGACGTCACCCTCCTCCAACGCCCTACTAATGGCTTCAGAGACGCAGTAAGCCGATAACATAGCTGACCCCTTACCACCACCATGAATAGGGTTAACAGTGTAGGCGGCATCCCCTATGACTGCTACACCGTCCCACACAAGTGATGTTAAGGGCCTTCTAGTAGGTGCTATAGCACCGCCAGCCTCAATAACCTCACTACCCCTAAACTCAGGTCTAGTGAATACGTACCTATAGAGTAGCTCCTTAGGGTGCGGGTAGCCCATACCCCCCTGAACACCTAATCCAACATTAACCTTCCTCGGATTTAGAGAGTAGGGGAAGAACCACCAATACCCGCCTGGAGCCACCTTCTTACTAAGGAATATACGCAGTACTTCAGCCTCATCAACCTCATCCTTAAGTAACCTAACCTCCCTGTAAGCAATGACTGCGTCCCTCAAGTCCAGGTTCTCACTCACGGGCCAGTCCTTAGGTAACTTACGTGCTATACACCTAGCTGCACCGGTCGCGTCGATTACTACATTAGCTAGTACCTCCCACGTACCTCTCTCTTTACTCCATAACCTTAGACCAGCTACTTTACCCTCTCTAAATAACGGCTCTACGGCTTGGGTCTTTTCTAAGTAAGTGGCTCCGTGATTTACTGCTTCCCTAATGAATCTCTGAGTAAATGCTATCCTATTTATTTCATATCCGTCACCTAACACCCTATACCTCACGTCCTCATAGGGTGAGTAGATATCTATACCCTTAACTAAACCCTCTAGTTCCTCCCCCTTAGGTGGCTCAATACCCAACTCATCAATGTGGTGCTTACCTAATGCATCACCGCAGGCCTTATCACCGGCCCTACTAAACGATTTAATATCAACTAAGAGTACTTTAACACCCTTCTTAGCTAGGAAGTAAGCAGCTGAGGCACCAGCTATTCCTGCGCCAGCAATAACTACTTCGTAGTGCTCCATAGTTAAGGACCCCATCATTTCTTGAGGCTAGAGTTAAATACTTGACCTCACCTCGTTTCTCGGGTAGTGACGAGGTATGGATGAGTTGGTACTAGCTATAATACCTAAGGGTCCTCCCGAGAGGATTTGTGAGGAGATTAGGAGAGAGTACTTGAATGCGTTAGCTAAGGGTGTGAGTAGGTTTAAATTTATAGTAATAACTGACTTACCTATTAGAGACTGGATAGACTACGTTAAGTGCGTCTTAGAAACCAATATAGCAGCTACTATTAGGGTAGATCAGGTGGAGCCGGATAGTGATGAAGTCAAGTATGTTTTAGAGGATCCTAAAGTGATTAAGATACCCCGAGAGTGAGTCGGAGAATTGTAGCGGTCCCCGTCGCTCCACCTACATCACTACTCAGTGAGCGTCGTTAGGTCATCCCGAAAGGAATTATTTTAGCGAGTAAATAAGTGGTTTAGCAGTTCATTAGGTGCTTAAGTTGCCAGTATGTGAGGTGTGTTGGGTTAGGGAGGCAGTAGGTAAGTGCGTATTGTGTGGTAGGTGGGTATGTAGTAAGCACTTAAGTCCTAACGGACTATGTTCGATATGTAGCGAGTTAATGTGTGAGCTATGCAGATCAAGAGTAGCTATAGGTACGTGCTTAATATGCGGTAAGCTAATATGCCGTAAATGCTCCATTGAGCTACAGCCAGGGATTAGGGTGTGTAGAGTTTGCTTCAGTAGATTAAGTCAGCTAGTAAGGAACGAACCTAGATTAAGGTACTTACGTAGGTACTTAAGAAGTAAAGAATTAAATTCCCGCACCTAATCGTAGTAGGGTGCTCGTGAATGAGCGTTGACGCAGGCAGTAAAATAGTAGGTAGTACTTTAGAGAGGCTTGAAGGATTAAGGAGGACCGCATTAACTAACTTACCCGTAGTTAGGGTAGCCGCATTCAACGTGCTTTCAGATGTCGTCTCCGGCATTAGGAAGGTGCTCGACCTAGCTAAGACCGTAGAAAGTGCTTCAGGGTTAGTGAGTACTGGTGTTAAGAAGGTGTGCGGTAATTGGATAATCGTTAAGGAGAGTGATAAAGTGGCACTAATTAAGCATAAGCCGTTGAGGGCGGTATCAGTTAATGTTAAGGAGTCAGTGGTCTCTGTAGCTAATGATGAGTTAAGAATTGAGGTTGAGCCAGCTAGTATTAGGATTAGGTTTAGGGGTAAGGAGTTAATTATTGAACCATTAAGTGTCGAAGGTATTAACAGTAAGGTGCAGGAGATCAAGTCGATAGCTAGATACATGCTCGCGTTAATTGATGAATTAACAACGACACTAAACGCTTGCAGGAAGTCATTACCTCTTACTGCTTAAGAGGCTCCCTCATAACCTCCCATAGTATAATATGTTTATCAACCTTAGCGAATGCCGTAACACACTTCTCATCAGTACTTAAGCTTAGGTTACTAACTAGTGATCTACACAACTCAACAAGCTTCTCAATTCCTATATCTTGACTTAATATGCATCTTCTACAGTCGCTCCTAAGCAGTACCCTTTGAAGGCCGTACCTACACCAAAGAAATTCACCATTAGCGAATAAGCACTGAGTAGGTACTACTCCATTAACTGGTAAGTAAAGCCCGTAAGTGACCTCAATCAATGTATACCCAATACCGTAAGGACCTACATTATGGTATATAGCACCACTTAACATTGGATCAGAATCGATGGTAGCAATCACCTTCACATCCCTTAAGACAGCATCAAGTATTTGATCAGGTACTAACTCATTAATTAACTCCTCATAACACCTCAACGGTATGAAAAGTATAGCCACTTCTCCGTCAGTACTTAGGTAAGCAACAGCTACTGAAGACATATCGGTATCGTTAGTAGTTATTACAGAGGATTAATATACTTAATTAAGTTAGGGGGTTAGTGTGAAGGTCGTAGTGTATAGCGTAATTGATGAGGCTGGTAAGGGGATTGCTAAGGAACTACTTAATTTAGTTAAGTATAGTGAGGCAGAAGTACCTAAGGCACTTAAGGCGTATGTGGTGAAGGACTTAGATACCATTATAGCTTGCTTTAGGGAGGATGTAATCTACTTTGATTTCCTAGATGAGGTATTCAGTAAGTACGATGTAAATTATTATATTGTACTATCTAGGCATTCAGCTAAATCAGGTATTAAGTCATTAACCGTACATCACACAGGTAATTTAACATCATCAGCTCAAGCAGGCGGTAGGCCCTATGAACTAAGCGTATCTAACCCACCAGTAACTAAGGAGTTATTACTAGGCTTAGTTAAGGCTAGAGAGGAGTTCGGGTTAGGGGATTTCGAAGTAACTTATGAAGTAACGCACCACGGACCTACAGGTATTAAGAAGCCTCTAACGTTTATCGAGATAGGATCATCAATTAGGGAATGGGTATTAAGTAATGCCCATAAGGCATTAGCGCATGTAGTATTAAACGTGATAACTAAGGAGCGTACCAACTACTGTAAGGCAGTCGTAGGTGTTGGAGGACCTCACTACGCTGGCACATTCACTAAGAGGGCATTAACGAGTGATGAATGCTACGGACACATAATACCTAGGTATTCACTACGTGAGCTTAAGAACAATGTAGGAAGGCTAAGAGAGATAATAATTAAGGCAGTAACGCTTTCATCAGTAACTACTAAGGAGTTCATAGTGCTGAAGAAGGTAGGTAAGGTGGTTAAGGACGTAATTAATGAAGTGGCTAGTGACTTAGGAGTTAAGGTAACTGTAGTATAGGTAATCAACGGAGGTGTTAGTTTAACTTATTTAGTGATTACGTAGGTGTTATGTAGGGTACTAATGAAGTACGTAATTAAATTAACAGGTAAATTATTCAGTAAGGAGCACGTAAGTCAGATTAAGGAAATAGTTGATATATTACGTAAACAAGTTAAGCAGGGCAGTACGGTAGTAGTCGTTACTGGCGGCGGTAAGGTAGCTAGAGAGTATGTTAGTTTAGGTAGTGAATTGGGTATTAGCCAGGCAGGACTTGATTTATTAGGAATTGAATCATCAAGACTTAATGCCCTAATACTTGCACTACTAATTAATGAGTACGCATACCTCCCAATACCTAGGAGTGTAGATGAAGTTATGAATGCATTAAGGAGCAGTAAGCTCGTTATTACAGGTGGTTTACAGCCAGGTCAATCAACCAATGCTGTATCAGCAATAATAGCTGAGTTATTAGGAGCTGATTTACTAATTAACGCTACGGTAGTTGATGGGGTTTATGATAAAGACCCTAAACTATACAGTGATGCTAAGTTACTTAAGGAAATAACTGTGGCGGAGTTAGAGAAAGTGATAAGGCAGACGTATGAGCCGGGACATTACGAATTACTAGATCCCTTAGCATTAATGATTATTAAGAGATCAAAAATACCTCTAGTCTTTGTCAATGCCTTAAAACCGTATACGATACTAAAAGTAATGAATAACGATAGAAGTGTAGGTACGTGGGTACTTCATAGGTAATTGAGCATGTTTTTAAATGAATTTAAATCTACTAGCGAATTAAGGGTAAGGGTGCGGGGGTGCCCGAGCCTGGCCAAAGGGGGCGGGCTCAAGACCCTCCGGCATGAAGGTTAGAGACCCGCTGGCGTAGGCCTGCGTGGGTTCAAATCCCACCCCCCGCACCACCTATTAAGTCTTAATTGGGTTCAGAGGTGTTAACCCTGTAATACCTCTCATTATAACTATGTAGTTGGGGAATCACCCCTATACGTTTTATGAGTAAGTGTGAACTTAGCACCTCAATAATACGTAGTAGCTACTAACTTCTGTATTATTAGGGTAATATTCTATAGAACTTCTTAAAAAATTTAGTCTCATAATCACGTAATATTGAAATAACCTTTATTACTAAGGTCATCGTTTATGTTACGGGATACTTGATGATTATTTTAGATACAGGTAGTAGGAGGACGAAGACCATTACATTGAGGGTTGACGAAGAACTGAATAGACTTGTTGAAAAAGCTGTTAAGTTATTGGGTTATAAATCTAAAAGCGACTATATCAGGGATGCGTTAATAGAGTTTCTACGGGAGTTTGAGAAGCGTAATGAGGTTAAGGTAGGTAGTAAAAAGAGAGTTAGTAGGAATGTTAGGTCATTACCGATAATTTATGTATAAAGAATGTTTTTAAACCCGCATCCGGGTTTAATTCCTGGTGAAGATAGTTAATACTTGGTGCTGTGTTTGATTAAGTCTGAGGTGGTTAATGAAGGTTTAGAGTGCCCTAAATGCAGTTACTTCATTAAGGGAAGGTTCTTACCTCAGCATAGATGCCCTAAATGCGGTGAACCCCTACTTACTAGGGTACGTATTGGGTTTGTCGAGGGACTTCAAAGTGTTACTACGTTATGTGATAGGCCTAGTACTTACTTAAGCTTAGGTGAGGGATCTACACCACTGATTAGGTGCTTTAATACGTATATTAAGCTAGAGCACCTAAACCCTACAGGGTCATTTAAGGATAGAGGAGCTTCCCTAGCTGTCGCATTAGCCCGTGAATTGGGTTATGAATTAGTTATTGAGGACTCGTCAGGTAATGCAGGCTTATCAGTAGCTACTTACGCATCGGCACACGGCATTAGGGCTAGAGTGTATGTACCGTCGGACATACCTGAAGGTAAATACGGTATGTTAGTTAGTGTGGGGGCTGAAGTCATTAAGGCAGGTACTAGGGATGAAGCTCATGATGCAGCTATTAAGGATAGGGACGGTTACTACGTAGGACACGTAACTAACCCGTATTTCATAGAGGGTATGAAGGATATAGCCCTAGAGGTAATTAAGCAGTTAAGTAGGGTTCCTAGGAACATAGTAGTGCCCGTAGCTAGCGGTACGTTAATACTAGGTCTGTGGAAGGGATTTAATGAATTACTTAGTAAGTCACTAATTAAGTCATTACCGAAATTAATAGCTGTTCAAGCATCTGGATATGCTACCTTAAGTAAGTTAGTTAATGAAGTCATTGAAGTAGGTAATACGGGAAGTAATAGTAGATACGCAGATGCGTTAAGACTAACTAAAGCACCTAGAATAAGGCAAGTAAGTGAGGCAGTTAATGCAAGTGGGGGTAAGTTAGTTATAGTAGGTGATGATGAAGGTGTGAAGGCCCTTAAGGAGTTATGGAGCAATGGCTTACTAGTAGAACCTACAAGTGCATTCACATACGCAGCAACTAAAGCGTTAGTGACGAAGAATGAGGTAAGACCCCAGGAGACAGTAACGATACTCACGGGCTCAGGGCTTAAGTACGTAAGTGTAGTGAGAAAATTACTTAGAAGCAATAATTAAAAGTGATAAACCCCTGCAGACCAAGAAATGAATGGAGCGGAGAGGGGCCGTAGTTTAGCTTGGGAGAATGCGGGGTTCGGGTCCGATAACCTCACACGGCGAAAGTCCCCGTGGTCCGGGGTTCAAATCCCCGCGGCCCCACCATTAAATCATAAAATACTTGAGCGTTAATTGCTATGCTAGGAAAGCTTAACTAAGTATTAACCAATTGCTTTGGTGAGGTTCCTCACACCTACGTTACGTGGTGCGTTAGTGGTAGTCAAGCAGCGATTCATTGACTTTATACACTATGAACCTTCCTCTCCTCTTCTTATGTATCTTGATGTATCCCTTCTCTTTAAGCTTCCTCAGTATATGTCCCGCAGACTTCGAGCTTACCTTAAATGCCTTAGCAACTCTCCTAGCATTTACGAATTTAATATTCTTCCTTCTAAGCCAGTCAATCACTTCCTCAAGACTAGGTATGCGTGCCATCAAGTAAATATCGTTAGGTCATTTATTAAACCTAGTCTTACTTGAACTTATTGCGTAGCACTTATAAGTCCTCCCCAGATAGGTAGGGGAGGATAGTTTATTACTAAATACTTAAATGATATCATTAGTAGTACTAGGTGTTACACCGTGATGATTAAAAACTTTACTGAGCTAGCGACTGATGAGCTACGTAAGCACGCATTACTTATTATTGAGGAGGGTCTAAGGGCAGCTAATCCCGAGGTAGCAGTTATTAATTCCTTATCCTTACGTGATGGTAAGGTATGCGTAGGTAGTTACTGCACCGAAGTTACTGGTAGGATCCACGTAATTGGCTTCGGTAAGGCCTCCTATAGGATGCTATTAGGTATTACTAAGGTGTTAAGTAATAGGATCTATGGTGGGGTAGTAATTACTAATAACCCGGAATGGGTGGGTGAGTTAGGTAATGTTAAGGTAATACTGGGTGATCATCCAATACCTGGAGAGAATACCTTAAGGGCAACTACTGAAGTACTTAATTACGTAAGGGGTAACGTAAGCAGTAATGACTTAGTAGTAGTTCTAATATCCGGTGGAGGCTCAGCACTTTTTGAGAAGCCTTACCCACCAGTAACTATGGGTGACTTATCAATACTTAATGACTTACTACTTAAGTCAGGCGCCGACATTAATGAAATCAACACCGTTAGGAAACACGTTAGTATGGTTAAAGGGGGTAGGTTAGCTAAGATACTACACCCAGCTAAGGTCTTCTCATTAATAATATCCGACGTAGTAGGTGATCCAATAGATGTTATTGCTTCAGGACCTACAGCACCTGATCCAACGACATTCAGTGATGCTAAGAACGTGCTAATGCGTAAAGGGTTATGGGATAGAGTACCTAAGTCCGTTAAGGAAGTTATTGAGTCAGGACTTAGGGGTGAGGTCGAGGAGACCCCGAAGCCTGGTGACGCGGTATTCAATAATGTTAGGAATGAAATAGTAGCTAGCAACATAATAAGTTTAAGGGCCATGGCCAGGAAGGCTGAGGAGCTAGGGTATAACACGGTATTACTGACCTCAATGATGGAGGGTGAGGCTAGGGAAATAGGGAGGTTCTTAGCAAGTATTGTAAGACATATAAAGAAGTATGGATGGGTTAAGAGGGTCCCTATTGCGGTGCTGCTAGGTGGTGAAACCACGGTGACCGTAAGGGGTGATGGTATAGGGGGTAGGAATCAGGAATTAGCGTTAGCCTTCGCCATCTACGTAGCTGGCTTAGATGGTGTAGCATTAGCCTCGATAGGTACCGACGGCAAGGATGGAGTGAGTGACGCTGCCGGGGGCTTAGTCACTGGTGAGACCGTAATTAAGGCTAAGGAACTAGGTCTTAACCCTATGGACTACCTAGACAGGAATGACTCATACAGCTTCCTAAGTAAGGTTAATGGGGTAATAATAACAGGTCTTACAGGTACTAACGTAAATGATATTGCAGTAATTCTGGTGAGGTGATCTAATGACGTACCTAATAAAGATATTAACATTCGTAATATTTGCCCTACCACCACTACTGCTGACAGTGCTTCATTCCATATACTACATACTGGGTAGTAAGGTGAGTGCGAGGAGAAAGAAAGTAAGCTTGAGTAGAGCCGCTGGGGGCTCATCAATATCGATAATAATACCTATAAAGAATGAACCAGAGAATCTCGTGCTTGAAGCTATAAAGCACTTAAGTAAGTTGAGGAATGAATTAGGGAGTAATTACGAGATTATAGTAGTATCCGATGACCCCCCGGATAGGGCCGCGGTTTTAGGTGGAAAGGTAAGTGAGTTAGCCAACTCATTAAACCTCAGAGTAAGGTTCATAAACAGATGCGAAGGACCTCCAGGGAGGGCCGCAGCCCTTAATTACGGGGTTAAGGTAGCTAAAGGAGATATAGTAATACTGCTTGACGTTGATTCAAGACCCGCTAAGGGATACATATCTAGGTTAGTTAAGTGCGTCGAGAACGGCAATGATGCCTGCGTAGGTAGGTGGGAGGGTTACTGGTTAAAACCCACTAAGCTAGCTAACGCTATAGCGGCATCAATGAACTTCATAGTTGATGTCATATATAGAGGTAGGGCAGCTGCAGGGTTCTTCACTTTTCCTTTGGGTTCCGGAACAGCGTTTAGGAGGGAATCACTTCTTAAGGTGGGTCTATGGAACCCAAGGATAATCCAGGATGACATGCATATAGGTACTAAGTTAATGATTAGTGGGTTAAGGACGGACTACGATGACGGTGCGGTCCTCAACATACTAGTACCATCAACTTACGAGGCATTTAAGATACAGCAGACTAGGTGGGCCTTTGGAGCTGCTGAGGTTCTTGGTAGGTCTTTGAGGAAAGTACTGAACGCGCCGTACCCTCTACTTAAGAAGTTAGAGGCGTTAGTATTCTTAGCTCAGTACGTGCCTCAAGCAATTATAGGTCTCTCACTAATAGCTGTACCCATAATAGCATTAGTAACTAGAACCGACGTAATGTTTATTAATTACGAAGTATCAGCATTCACCTTCGGGGTACTTGGGCTTTATGCAGCATCATTCTATCACTCACTAATGAGGTCAGGTAAGTTTGGTAGGGATAAGGTTAAGATCATTAAGATAATGGGTGCTTCAGGTGCTATAACGATAACGTTGTCACCATTCATACTCTACTACACACTTAAAGGTCTGCTTAAGAGGAGTAGTGAATACAGAATAACTCCTAAGGGTTCATTAGAGGAGAGTATAAAGTCATCAAAACTGATTGAGAAGGTATTCGTAATAGCGTTACTAATAGCCTTCATATTAATGCTCATTAAAGGACCACTACTCTTCACAGCACTCTGGGTGGGTACAGCATTAGCTGCATTCATATATACATTAACGCAGATCGAGAAGGTAGTTAAAAGGTAAAGCTCACCCTGGTCTAGGGTCATCACTCATCAGCGCCGGTAACTCCGGTCATCGCTCAATCGATTTAGGGGTAACTACCTTAATTTAACTTAACCTAGTAGGTTCAGTCGAGGATAATTTAATCACTAATCATCTCGGCTCTTCCTCATCATCATCTTAAGTTAATTCTTAGGGTTTAAATAAGTAATCAGGGATGTTGATGTGGTGGTATTCATGAATGAGGAGGTAGTAGTTAATCCTGAATTAGTAGTAAAGCATATATCGAAGTCTAAGCTACTAATTAAGGCTTATGAAGTACTAGAGAGCGATGATGAGATTCAGGAGCTTATTAAGATGGCCAATGTAATGGCTGTTAGCAGACTTAAATATAATGATCACGGTATCGTTCACTCAAGAATAGTATCTGGTTCCGCCTTAGAGATTTTCGATAGGTTGATTAAGGCCGGCATTGAACCTACGACCCTACGTGATAATACTGTAAGGAGTATTGATGAGGCTAAGTTAGTAGTTCTCCTAGCCTCCTACCTACACGACATAGGCAACGCTATCCATAGAGTAGATCATGAGTTTACAGGTGCTCTGCTCTCGAAGGACATACTAGATAGGATACTCCCTAACATCCTAGGTAATGTTGAGAAGCGTAGGTTAGTAGCTATTAGGCAGGAGGTCATGCACGCAATATACGCTACTGAAATGAATACTCAAGCATTAACCGTTGAGGCAGGTGTTGTTAAGGTAGCTGATGGGACCGACATGGCTGAGGGCAGAGCTAGGATACCTTACAAACTAGGTAAGTTAGATATGCACGCAGTATCAGCATTAAGTATTAAGAAGGTAATCATTAGTAGCGGTGAGGATGTACCAACTAGGATAGACGTCATAATGAATGACTTCGCAGGTCTCTTTCAGATCGAGGCTGTATTAAGACCTAAGATAGTGACTAGTGGCTTAGGTAAGTATATTGAGGTATACATAAGGGTCGGTGAGAAAATTAGGAGAGTATATCCGTGAGGACCATTTAAGCAATCATCGAATTACTTATGCTACTTAAGCATCCTCACCTACTTAAGCTGTAATCACTGAAAGTTAGGGTGGTTAAGTAGTGAGGATTAAGTATCTAGTAATACCAGCTATGCTTAGCTTCGGTACTGCACTCTACAGTACGTTACTACCCTTGGTAACTGTTAAGTACGGAGGCGGAGTTACTGAGTATGCATTAATTAACATTTCTTACTGCCTATCATACGCTTTAGGTAGTTGGGTACTACCGACAGTACTTAGAGGTCTTCATAGGAAGGTAGCGCTCATGGTATGTTCCTCACTAACGTTCTCAGTAGCCTTAATTACTGGTTTACTAAATAATCCTTACCTAATAGTACTTATTCAAGTACCTTACGCCCTACTAATAGCTCTGTCAACCGTAATACAGACGAACATATTTGCTGAGTTATGGAGAGGAGGTAAGGGAGTAACGCTACTCTATGTAGCATCTAGTATTGGCTGGATAGCATCATTACTTATTGGATCATTCCTTAGGGGATTAGGTGTGTGTTACCTGCATCTATTTGCGTTGTCTAGTATTGGGTTCTTAGTAGCTTCGTTAACCTCAGTAGCCTTACCTAGGACTGTAGGTGTTATTGAGGCTCAGAAAGTACTTAGCTTTAAATCGCTCTATAGGTGGGTTATCGAGCGTGTGAGGTTATTTAACCCATTAGCACTTCCTAAGCCAGTAATGAGGATTAGGAGGTTAGCCTCACTTAAGGTATTTCTAATATCCACTTACGTAGTTTACGCATCAATAGGTCTTTACTTTACGGTATTACCTATATACCTAAAGAAGGTGGTTATGATTGATGACGCCACATTCATAGCTCTCTCAGCAGTAGCTGGTACCTCAAGCCTTACTCTGTACTTAATGCAGTTAAGGATATCGGAGAATGTAATAACTCTCTGGCAAGCACACATAGTAGCCTTAACTGCTAGGGTAGTACTCTTCGCGATACCTCCGCTCCTCGTGAGTAGTAAGCACCTATACTACCTACTATACGCTTCATTAGGAGCTACGTGGGCGTTCGTAGGTAGCGTGCAGAGTATAATAACATCAAAGCTAGCACCACCTAGACGTAAGGACGAGCTAGTAGGTACTATGAATGCATTAATGAGTGCAGGATTAGCTACGGGATTCATGATGTCTACAGTAGTAAATACTCTTAACTACCAATCAGCATTTATAATGTCATCAGTACTAATAGCTACATCAATAATAATCAACTACAAGGCACTTAAGCTATATGAAGCAGGTCTCATATAACTAAGCAAGAAAAACCTTCCAAGTAATGCTACGAATTCACCACATAACCTAATTGAGTACTTAAGAAGTGTAGGTAGGGCTGGTGGGCCCGCGGGGATTCGAACCCCGGACCTCCGCCTCGTAAGGGCGGCGTCCTAACCGGGCTAGACGACGGGCCCTCTCTACTCCCTTAACCTCACTTTATGAGGTGGGTTATAACTTTTTGCTTCATTACTTGATGGTCGTAAGTATTAATTGGATTGAGCAATATTTGTTTCGGTAGGTCCTAATGCTTCCTGAGGCTGACCTAATAAGGTCAGGTGTTCTTAGGGTTGCTGAGTTAATGGTCATAGCTGCTAAGACAGCACCTAAGGCTAGGGGTATAGATAACGTAGTGTCAGTAGTGATTAGTGATCCTGGGGAGCTTGAGAGGTTAGCTAGTAAGATGGAGGAGTTAGCTAGTAAGTATGGCTCGTTCTTTGAGAGAGATGCTAGATGTGTTAGGGAGTCTGATGCTGTCGTCATAATAGGTTCTAAGGTAGTTGATATAGGTGTTAAAGCTCCTAAGGAGTTGGGTATCGACATGAATACCTACATGGCCATAGTTAATTTAGGGATAGCTGTTGGCTCAGCTGTTAAGGTAGCCTCAATGCTCAACGTAGATAACAGGATTATGTACTCGATAGGGGTAGCTGCTAAGGAAATAGGTTTCGTGGATGCTGACTACGTATTAGGTATACCACTCTCCGTTAAGGGTAAGAACATATACTTCGATAGGTTCTGGTGGGTTAAGAAGTAACTTAGGTGCCTATCATGCCTACTAATGAATTATGGAGTGAAATATCTGAGTACGTAATTAGGAAGATGAGCGAGTCTAGAATACCGGCGCTAAGTATTGCAGTCATAGTTAATAATGAAGTTAAATACACTAGGGGCTTCGGCTATAGGGACTTAGATAAGGGTCTACCAGCTAATGAAGGTACAGTATACGGTATAGGCTCAGTAACTAAGTCATTCACAGCACTAGCTATTATGCAGTTAAGGGAGGAGGGTAAGTTAGAACTTACGGATCCCGTAAGTAAGTACTTAAGTATAAACCTTAAGGTACGTGGTGAGGACGTAACAATACATCACCTACTAACACATACCTCAGGAATACCTGCCTTGGGGTATGCAGAAGCATTAATAGATGGTTACCTAGGTATTACGGATTCATGGCTACCTACCGCGGACCCTAACGACGTAATTGACTTCATGAGAGGAGCTACTGAATGGAGCGTAGCTAAACCCGGTGAGAGGTTCTACTATTTAAATGAAGGGTACGTACTACTAGGTAAGGTCATTGAGAGAGTAAGTAATGTGAAGTATGCGGACTACATTAGGAGTAAGATACTGAAGCCGTTAAAGATGCGGAGGACTTACCTAGAGCGGGATGAGGTCGTTAAGGATGAGAACGTAGCTACACCATACATAGTAAGTATTGACGGTAGCATACGTAAGGGTAAGTTCCCATACGGTATACAGGCTGATGGTGGTATATTAAGTAATGTACTTGACCTAAGTAACTACATACTAATGTACTTAAGTAGGGGGGAGTTCGGAGGTTATAGAATAGTAAGTAAGGAGTCTATAGAGGCTATGGAGAGGCCTTACGTAAGGATACCCCACACGTTACTAGGTAATGAGGGCTACGGCTACGGATTAATAATATACCCGAACTTCCTAGGTACTAACACTAAGTTAGTATGTCATAGTGGTTCAGTACTAGTCTATACAGCATTCATAGGTTACGTACCGGAGAAGGGAGTTGGTGTAGCTATACTAGCTAACGCCTCCGGATACCCACTCTCTAACATAGGTATGTACGTAATAGCGAAACTACTAAACACTGACGTTACTAAACTACCATTCGTAACGTACGAGGAAGTAGCGAGTAAGTTAGTAGGTAATTACGTAGGATTTAAGGGAACTATAAAAGTGAGGGTTAGTAAGGAGGGGGACTTCCTCTACATTAATGAGAGAATAGATGGTAAGGAGGTTAAAGTACCATTAATCCCAGTAAAACTAACTAAGGATAAGGCCGAGTTCTATACATTAATAAACTCAAGGAGAGTTATGGTGGAGTTCCTAATTAGTGATAAGGAGGTAACACTTCTCTATGAGAGGTATAAGCTAATTAAGAAACCTTAGTTTTTAAATTAAATTCATTATTTCTGAGATATTGCACAGAAAAATGTTTTTAACAGGCCTTACGTGAGTTAGGTTAGGGAAACCTAACTAGGGTGACCTAATTGAGTAGAGGAGTACTAAAGACTACGGGTAGATCAGTGAGGCTGTCTGAAGCCTCTATGGGTAGAGAGTATGTAGTTGTTAGTATAAACTGTAACGGAGTTGTTAAGCGTAGAATACTCGATATGGGAATAATACCTGGAGCTAAGATTAGGGTCCTAAGAACGGCCCCCCTAGGCGATCCCCTAGAAGTCATAGTTAGTGGGTTCCCAATAAGTATTAGGAAGTCGGAAGCCGCATGCATTGAAGTTATTGAGAGGTGAGGAGGCATTTGTTACTAATCATGACTTAAGTAAAGACTTAGTTAAGATTAAGGTAGCTTTAGTAGGTATTCCAAACGTAGGTAAGTCAGTAATATTCAATAAATTAACTGGAGGGAAGGCATGGGTAGGTAACTGGCCAGGAGTTACGGTTGAGAAGAAGGTAGGTAAATTAATCATTGGCAAGTACTTAATAGAGGTTACGGACTTACCCGGAATCTACGGCCTAACACCCTATACGGTCGATGAGGTAATAGCTAGGAACTTCATACTCAATGAATCCCCTGACGTCGTAGTCGTAATTGCTAACGCAGCAAATCTTGAGAGGAGTCTTCATCTTGTATTATCAATTCTTGAGCTAGGTGTTAAGGTAGTAGTCGCTCTAAATATGATTGATATAGCTAGGGACGAAGGTATTGAAGTTGATTGGAAGGCACTAAGTAGATTGTTAGGTGTTGAGGTAGTACCTACCATAGCCATAACCGGATACGGTATTAATGAATTAGTGAGAGCAATAATCGATACCTATAAGAGAAAGGAGGTTAAACCTTACGTAGTGAATTACGGTGACCTCATCGAAGCCTGGATAGGTAAGTTAGTTAAGGAGCTAGGAAGGTGTGAAGGACTGAAGTATCCTAGGAGATGGGTCGCTATTAAGTTACTTGAGGGAGATGAGCACGTATTAAGTACTGTAGATGGTCTATGTCCCCAAATTAAGGGCTTAGTAATTAAGGCTAGGGAGGAACTGAGTAGGGAGTTAGGTGATTTAGAGACATACATAACTGAGGCTAGGTATAGAGAGTCATTAAGAATAGCTAACTTAGTTAGGAGCTATGTTGAAGTAGGTAAGGTAACAATTACTGAAGTAATTGACTCAGTACTTACCCATAAGGTACTTGGGATACCACTAGCGCTAACTATAATGTACCTATTATTTAGGTTTGCTTTCGAAGTATCGACGCCCTTAGTGGATTTAATTAGATTACTCTTCGATGAAATCCTACGTAATTACGTACTAAGCCTGCATAACTTCCCTGACTGGCTAACCTCACTACTAGCTGATGGTGTACTATCAGGTGTTGGTGCTGTACTAACCTTCCTACCAGTAATAGCTATGTTCTTCTTAGGTCTATCGGTACTTGAGGATGTAGGTTACTTAGCTAGGTTCGCCTTCGTAGTTGATAAGATATTCCATAAGTTCGGATTACCGGGTAAGGTAGCCATACCCCTAATAATAGGTTTCGGCTGTAACGTACCTGCCGTAATGTCCACTAGGACGATAGAAGATGAGAATGATAGGAAGGTATCAGCACTCATAGCACCATTATCCTCATGCAGTGCTAGACTACCCGTATACCTCGCTATAGCGGGTGCCGTCATGGGTAACTACGCAGGAGCTGCTGTAGCTTCTATGTATTGGATAGGAATACTACTAGCATTAATAGTTGGTTTAATCATGAGGAAACTAATGTTTAAGGGACCCTCCATGGGATTCATAATGGAGTTACCTCCGTACCTAGTACCTAGACCAGCTGATGTACTAGCTAAGACTTGGGAGAGAACAAGGAAATTCCTCGTTAAGGCAGGTACGGTGATATTGGGTGGCGTAGTTATTGTTTGGCTACTATCAGTTACGGGACCCTCAGGTTATTTAGGACCTCAAGCACTAACTAATACATCATTACTTGAGAAGAGCTGGATAGGGTTCCTAGGTCACGTAATAGCTTACTTCACATTACCTATGGGGTGGGACTGGAGAGCCTGCTCAGCCCTTCTCTTCGGTTTAGTAGCTAAGGAGATAGTACTGGGTTCATTAGGTGTACTCTACGGTGTTAGTAAGGGAAGTTTAGTAGCTACACTAGCACATGTATTCACACCGCTTACGGGCTTCGCTTACATGGTATTCATACTTCTTTACGTACCCTGCATAGGTACGTTAGCAGCTATTAAGAGTGAATTAGGGCTTAAGTACGCGTTGCTAGCTCTAACGTATCAGGTAACCCTAGCTTACGTAGCTTCATTAGTAATAGTGGGTATAGGTAAGTTAATTGGTTTAGGGTGACTGAGATGGGCCGTATGGGTTTAGTTAGGAAGACGACCTTAGCGTTAATGGCTATGGCATCATTCATTATAGGCTTAGCTTACGTAGGTTCAGGCTTGGCCTCAGTAATTAATTGGTTAAGTAATTGGTTCAGCCTAAGATACGAGGTACTGCCAGCAGTAATACCGCCCGATCCATGGCTATCCGTTGTACTCGTAACTATAGGTCTAGTACTCATTAGTTCAGCATACTACTTAATGAGGAATAATACATTAATGACTATCGCTACCCTACTAATAGGTTCGGGATTAGCTGTTGCTGTAATGGCTATTCAAGTAATAGCTACCCTCGCTTCCGTAGTTGATGTAGCCATTAATGGTGAATTAATGATTAATCAATTACTAAGCGGGTTAATTAGAGTTGATGCTATACTAGGCTACATATCAACGCCTCTCTTTATATTGTCATCAGTATTGTTTAGGTTAATGAGGAAAGAGAAATTACTTGGACTCACTCTCCACCTTAAGTAGTAATGGCCTAGCGAACAACACACCCCTAACATTAATTAACTTACTAAGTAACTCCTTAATTCTCTCAACATTACCTTTAACTATTATGTTAAGCATACACCTACGTTTATCTAGGTGCACATGTATTGTACTTACTACTATGTCTAAGTAATCATGCTGGATATCTGTTAAAGATTCATCAACGTCGGGTACGGTATGGTCATAAATAACCCCTATAGTACCTACCGCGCTACCCCCTAGTCTCCATCTATTCTCATTAATGAATAACCTCAAAGCTTCCTGAATAATTCTAGACTTACTCGTAACACCTAATACCTTCATGCACTCACTTAACTCATTAGCTAATTCTTCAGGGAGGTACACACCAAACTTAAGTCTTTGAGGCACGACTAACACCCAAGGCAGGGTTTTACTACTTGCACTATACTTTTTACGTGTTAACTAATAAAGACTAATACTTTGTACGGAAGACAAACTAATACTTAGTGATTACATCACGTACTTAAAGATTATCAAGAGTAATTAAGCTAATTCACTAACGTGCTTAAGTAACCGTAAATAGTAATAAAGCAGTATGTTGTTTTCGGGAGTAGGTGTTGAGCAGTAGGTCTAGGGTAGGGAAGGAGAAGAGGAGGTTCGGGATCTCAATAACAGCTAACGTAGCTGATGTGCTTGATAAATTAGCTAGTAAGTTAGGTGTTGATAGATCAAGTTTAATTGAGAAGGCTGTACGTAACTTCCTACTTGACCACATGCATTACGTAGTACCTCATGAGTGCAAGGGGCTAATGATACTTACTGGAAGGTACGGTAGGGAGGACTTATTAAGTATTGTTGAGTCGTTCAGGGATGTAGTCCATAGTTACATACATATGCACGTAGGTGAGATGTGTATAGAGATATTAATAGTGTCCGGTGAATCAAGTAAAATAGCTGAACTGCATAGTACTTTAGAGTCATCAATGAAGGGATGCTTAGTTAGGTATGTCCCCCTACTGCATACATTAATAACTAACTTCGGCTTAAGTAATAAGGCTGAGGCAAGCTAAGAAATAATGGGTGGGTATTCTTGAATGCCTGTGAGATAATTTCGGTGTTAAGGAGTAAGTTGGAGGAAGAGAATAAGTATATACTAAATCATCCAGTAATTAGTAGGGCTATTGAAGGTTCATTACCTATGGACGCTATAAGGAAGTTTGTCGTTAATCAGTTATACATAGTACCCTACGATATGAGGAGCTTATCTAAGTTACTGGCACGTTCTAAATACGATGATGAGGTTAAGTTCTTTAAGTTATGTGTTGATGGGGACTATCAAGCATATATCGAGTTGGTTAAGCTAGCTAATGAAGTAGGTATTAAGCTAGAGAGTGAAGAAGTTATTGCTAGGTACTTAAGCCCTAAAGCAGTAGCTTACACCCACTACTTAGCTTGGTTAGCTAATTACGCTAGCTTAGGAGAGGCGGCGGTGGCTTTAGTAATAAACCTTCCTATATGGGGTAATAACGTAGGTAGATTAGGGAAGGCGCTTAAGGAGAAGTACGGAATCAAGGAGGTGGGGTTCTTTGAGCTATTCTCTAGACCCTATGATGAGTTAGAGAGACTGTCGTACCCAATAATTGAGAGGTACGTAGATATGGTTAGGTATGAATTAGTGTCAAGGATGATACAGAGTTATGAAAGGATGTTTTGGGATTCACTACTTGAGTAGGTGATTACTCGTGAACACCTTAACTGAGAGGTTAAGGAATGAGGAGGAGGTAAGGCGTGTATGGAGCGAGATAATTAATCACCCATTCGTAACTGAGTTGTACAGTGGTTCATTACCCATCGAGAAATTCAAGTACTACGTACGTCAAGACTACAACTACTTAATAGGTATGATGAGGGCATACTCACTACTAGCATCTAAGGCTGAGTACGAAGTAGCTAAGGAGGCGCTTGAGATAGCCTACTTAGACGCTACTATAGAGATGGAGAACTACGTTAAGTTACTTAAAAAGCTGGGCATGGATTTAAAGGAGGTCTTAAGTACTGAACCATCACCAACTAATGAAGCATACATGAATTTCCTAATAAGTACGTGTGCCCTTAAATCACCCCTAGAATGCCTAGTAGCGACATTACCGTGCTTCTGGACGTACTTAGTAATTGCTGAAACACATAAGGACTTACTAAGAAATAATAGCAACCCAATATACGTTGAGTGGTGTAGCGTGTACTTAAGCAAGGAATACAGAGAATTACTTAGTAAGTTAAGGAGTATAGTGGATGATCTATGGGTAACAGGTAAAGGTAATTACGAGGTGCTTAAGAAGTTATTCATTAGAGCATCAAAATATGAATGGATGTTCTGGGATGCAGCGTATAGATTAGAGTCCTGGCCAGTATAATGCTACTCAAAATCCATAGCATTCATTATCTCTTCAGGAAGTCCTGGGCAGTTCTTCCTTAACCAGAACTTACTCTCCTCAATCTGAGCCTTCAGTAACGCTCTGAACTCATCCATACTAACGTAGGTAGTTGGGTCTAACTCCTTAAGTCTCTCCTGACTTATTCCAGGTACTTCAGCAGGTACTAATACCTTCTCACCCCATACGGGGTGGGGCTTATACTTAACAGCACCCCTAGTTGCTTGTAGTATGAAGAGTTCAGTCTCCTCAATGGTTGGTCTAGTACCCCCTACGGCCTTAGGTACTCCATTAACTTCAACGAGTATTGGTTCTGGAGCTAATATAGTCTTATCACCTAACTTCTTCTCAACCCACTTGTACTTAGCTATGATCCTACCAGTAGTATTGAACATGTAAACCTCTATGGGGTCGCCCTTCTCAATTCTCTTCTTAAGGTACTGATAGAACCTAACTACGTGAGCAGTATTACTGACGCCCATAGTGAATGGTTGTGCGTACCTAGCTACGTACCTGACCCTACCGATTACCTCCTTAGCTTGTGCTGGGTGCCCTATGGTCCTACCATCAGCTAATGCCTTAGCAGCTAATGCAGGATCGACTATCTTTATCCAAGCATAATCAGTGAAGTAACCAGGAGTTAGGAATATAGCTGTGTTTAAAGGACCTGAGGATACGGTATCTCCGTCAAAGTAGCCCGTATCCTCCAAGTATATAACGCTCCTTGAGTTCCTATTAGGCATACCGAAGTACTGGAATAACTCACCCTTGAAGCTCGGATAACCCCTTTCATCGAATTCAGTGTTCTCATGAAGCGCTCTAGGACTCATTGCTGCTCTCCACATAGCTACCTGCTCAGGTGTTAAGTCCTCAGTCTTAGTCCAGCAACCCCTTTCGGAACCGTACACTCTATCCTCACATATAGCTACTATATCGTCATTCTTAATTACTTGATCCTTAACGTAGTCCAGCGGGTTTATCCCGAACTTCTCAATATATATCTTAGCATTATCCTTAGTCCATACGTAGAGTCCATGCGTTGACTTACCCGTACCCGTTAAACCCCAAACAGCCATTACAACTCTCTTCCACTTACCATCAACAGTCTTTACGGTGAATTCCCTAAGGGCTGCGTGCTCACCCGTGCACCCTCTCTTATAGACATGGAAGATCCAGTGAGTAAGTACTGCTTTCTTAATCTCACCTTGATATGAGGACATAGTTATTATTGTGAAGTTATGGTGCGGGAACCTCATAACCATTAGTAACTTATCCTTACCAGGTATCTTCGGGTTACCTAGGTAGTGAGGTATTACGAAGACCTCAATGTCGGGTTCCTCATCGGGTGGGGCTGGGTATACTAACTGCTTCCATCTATAGGCTAGGTCAGGGAATTGGGGATCTACGTATACTGTTGCATGCATCTGAACCTTAGTTCCTGGCTTACCTACGTAGCCGTCAACCTTTATTAAGGGTCCTTGAGCCAGTATATGCTCTAGGACCCTAAGCATTAGTAACTTATGCTCGTACCTAAGGTCTTCATCTCTCTCAATAACTACGGTGTTAGCCGCAGATCTACTCCAGATGTTAGATGCCCAGCCCCAAGCACCGTTCCTGTACTGTATGCCGTATAATTTAGCTCTCTCAAATAGGTCTGACGGGTTATCAAGTATAGCCTTAATACCTGCCCTCTCCTTAACCTCAATTATCCTCTTAAAAGTCTCCTTAAACTTCTGGGGAGTTAGTTCATTAACTGGGGGGATAATTCTCCTACTCCCCATCCTACTACCTCAAGTGATTTGTTTAGTGTAGCTTTTAAGGTAATTACTTACTACTGCCTCCTTCCCTATATATAATATGCATTACTTCACCCTCCCCAACACCGCGCCTTAACTGCTCCAGTAATTTCCTAGTAGTTACGGTTAGCCTAAGTTCTAAGGCATCATTTAATTTAAAGAAACCAGCACTAAGTACTTCGTAATTAGGCCTTACTTCACCCTCAAACCTCCTTATTAAGAAATCAACTATTAAGTAGTGGTACTTAATCTTACCTAAATCATTATAAGCTATGTACTCAATAAGCGCCAGGAGTGACGGGTCATAACCAATAATTCCCGTCTCCTCCCTCAACTCACGTAGTACAGCCTCTTTCAACTCTTCCCCTGCCTCAACGTGACCTCCAGGGACTGACCACCTATTAGGTGCTGGTGGGTACCTCCTCTTGACTAGGAGTACTTCATCACCCCTAAGTACTAAAGCCCCAACAGCTAATCTAGGCCATGAACTAACTGCTTCTCCACTCAATATTTACAGCCCTAAGTAAATAATACCTATTAAGCCCCTAAATACCCTTCATAAGGGTTTAAGTGCGTGGTTAGGAGGGTACTTAAGTGCTTGGAATGTAATGAAGAGTTTAAGCCCCTACTCATTATGAATAACGAGTTAATTACTTCATGCCCTAAATGCGGATCGGTGCTTATACCTACTATCTATTGGGAAGGTAAGCCTTTGTTTACTTTTAAGAAAGGTCTTTACGGTATATGGGCATTATCTGATGTCTTAGTAAGTAATTATAAGGACTTAATAACTCTACATGAAGGATTAACACCTGTACTTTTAGCTAATGAACTAGGTAACTACTTAGGTATTAAGTCTTTAATTATTAAAGATGAATCAAGAAATCCTACAGGTACGTTCATCGATAGGGGGGTAGTTACTGCGGTAGCTACCGCTAAGCAGTTAGGTATTAAGTACGTAGCATCAGCATCACTAGGTGACTTAGGCGTCTCTGTAAGTACGTACGCTAGGAGATTCGGACTTAAGTCACTGATAGTAATGCCTGATTCCGTCTCACCAATTAAGGCTTATCAATCAATAGCGCTAGCTGATAAAGTTAAATTCGTAAGTAATTATGAGGAAGCATTAAGTAAGGTCCTTAAGAGTAGGTACTTCCCGATAATACCTACCAATCCTTACCTCCTAGATGGTTATAGGACGCTCTACTATGAGATAGTAATTAATGAGTTGCTGAATAAGTCAGTAAGTCCCTCAATAATAATTGTACCCGTAGGTGATGGTGCCTTAGTGACTACTATATGGAATTGCATCAAGGAGCTGGGTAATTCAGCGACTATATATGCCGTAAAAGCATCAAGTAGGACACCCCTACTTAGGGACATCTATGTTGAGAAGCCATTACTGGGTAACGTGGTTAATGAAATAATTAAGGAGGTTGGAGGTAAGGTAATTGAGGTTAGCGAATCTGAAGTTATTAAGGCTATAAGGTACTTAGTTAAGTTCGAAGGGATACTTACCGACCCTGTAGGAGCATCAACAATAGCAGCACTCACTAAGTTGGTAAGTAATGGTACCGTAACGAGCTCGGATAGAGTATTAGCAGTAATGACTAGTGGAGGATTAAGCGATGTAGCCATACTTAGGAGCGTATGCGGGCATGAAGCTGAGAATGTACTAGGTATTAACATAGGATTCACTAAATTAAAGATACTTGAATTGATAGCTATTAAAGGAGCACTGCACCCCTACGCTATATGGAAGGAACTAAGGAACAAGTACGGGATTAAGGTGAGCCTAAGAGTCCTCTACCAACACGTAAGCGAGTTAGAGCGTAATGGATTAATTAGGAGAGTAGGTGAGGTTAGAGTTGATGGTAGGGTTAGGAAGCTCTATGAAGTAACTAATAAAGGGTTAATGATTATTAGGTAATACTGAGGTAGATACTGATGCTCCGACTAATTAAGTCACCACATTAGACTAGGTTCGGTGGTGTAATGGGAAGCGTAGGTAATGTAGTTAGGTTAGTGATATTCACTGCATTAGTATTCGTAGCTACGGTAGTCCTTCAGATCTACACACCAGCTACTAGGGGTTACTTCAACTTAGGTGAGACAGCAATATACGCGATAGCAGCTATATCACCCCCACTCGAGACGGCAATAGCTGCCGGTGTAGGTTCAGCAATAGCTGATGCAGTAACTGGCTACCCCTACTTCGCACCAGGTACCTTAGTGATTAAGTTCTGTGAGGGATTCGTGGTTTCTTACTTGATATCAGTACTTAGGAGGAGATCCCTAAGATTAGCTAAGGCACTCTCAGTAGTAGCTTCAGTAACTGTAGGTGCTGTCATAACTACCTTAGGTGTGTTTAAGTTGTCAGGTATTGCTGAATTAACTTCAGTACCCGTTAGTGTGTTAGGGTTTAAGGCTGTACTGATATCTGGTAAGATAAGCTTAAGCCCTATACTATGGGTATGCGTAGGTGCGGTCATAACGATTACTCTACTATACGCAGTACTAGTTAGGGGTAAGGAGAACGTATCGTTAGCTGTCTCGATGCTATTAGGTGGTATGGTAATGGTTACTGGGTACTTCCTCTACGAGTACTTCTTCACTAATCCAATAGTTAATAGGGTACCACCCATGCAGGCATTATTTGAGGTACCCGTAAACTTCGGTCAAGCATTAGTGGGGCTCTCAGTAGCGTTACCTATAGCCTCATTCATAGCTAGAGCTACTGGAGGTAAGCCAGGTATTGAGTAATGACGTAGTAATTGAGGAGTTAAGCGTAGCTTACGAAGGTGGTAGAGAAGTACTCTCAAAACTAACAGCACTATTTGAATCAGGTAAGGCTACGTTAATTACCGGTCCTTCAGGTTCAGGTAAGACTACATTACTTAGAGTAATATCTACAGTCATACCTTACGTAATTAAAGCTAAGGTCTCAGGAACGTTAAAACCTGATCCTACTTACTTACGTAAGTACATATACTACGTACCTCAGGAACCTTGGTACTCTATAGTAACTCCTTATGTATGGTCTGAAGTAATGTCATTCAGTAAGCTTAAGTTAAGTATGAGTGATATTAAGGAGTTACTGCGTAAGTACGGACTGCATGACCTGTTAAGTAGACCTACGTACACGTTAAGCTCAGGAGAGCTTCAGAGATTGAGTATAGCATCAGCTGAGGTCTCAGGGAGGAGTATATTCTTACTTGATGAGCCAACATCCCACTTGGATAAGATTAACGCTTTAAAAGTAGTTAATGTGGTCAAGGGAATACTTAAGGAGATTAAAGCAACAGTAATCATAATTGACCATGACGTAAGCAAGTGGGAATCTGTAGTTGATAAGGTTTATTTCCTAAGTAACGGTAGGTTAGAGCCTTTAAGGCTCAATAGTGACCCCTATAAAGTATGGAGACGCAAGATTAAGGAGTTAGGTAGGGGAAGCCCAGGTAGTGATGTAGTGTGTAGAGTTAATGTACGTAGATTTAAGTACCCGGGAATGAGTAAGTACGTATTAAGTAATGTAAGCTTTAGTGTAAGGCGTGGTGAGGTATTACTCATTAGGGGTCCCTCAGGTTCAGGTAAGACCACATTACTTAAGTTAATAGCCTCTCGTAGGTCTGGAAGTAGTTATGAAGTAAGTGTGAATGGTAAGGTGCTCTACATACCTGATAATCCCCTACTTTACTTTTCGGAACCAACACCTATTGAGGAGGTTAGGGGTCGTTATGAGGTACTTAAGCTATTCGGCGTGGACTGCGTAGCTAAGTCACCGATAATGAGACTAAGTACTGGTGAGAGAAGGAGAGTGGCTATTGCTTCAGCACTAGTTAGGGGTGCTGATTTAATACTGCTTGATGAACCAACCGTAGGTTTAGATCCTAGGTCTAAGTACTTCGTACTCGAATCAATAGTTAAGGCTAGGTCTAGAGGGACTTCATTTGTTATAGCATCACACGATGATGACATACTAAGCATATGTGATGAGGTGATTACGCTTGAGTAACCCAATAACGAAGTTGGTATCGGTTATTGAGGAACTAATACTTAGAGCGGTATTCATAGGTGACGATACTTGGTGGAGGCATTCCTCATCAATACTTGGGATCGCATTAGCTACTACCTTAGTATACGTAGGTACTTGGTGTAGGTACGGATTGGTGATAGTAATGATTACCTTGGTGTTAATTCATTTAACAGCACGAACGTATAGGTTATTCATCTACTCAGTAATACTCGCAATACTACCTACAGCTTGGTACGTACTAACTACAATACCGTTTACGCACTCACTAATTAATTCATTAATAATAGGTTCTAGAGTACTACTCAATACTTTATCAATACTTACTGCAGTATTCATGATGAATCCCATGGAGATTTCGTACCTACTCAGAAGACTAGGTATTAAGGAGGGTGCAGTGTTCCCAGCGCTTTTATGGAAGGTAATACCCCATACATTACGTGATATGGAGTCAGCCTTACTAGTTAATGACCTTAAGGGGGAGGGCGTTGGTAAAGGCGTTGCTGTGAGTATATTAGCGTCTATAGAGCACTCAAGGATGTATGAAGAAGGGCTCTACCTTAAGTTAAGGTTCTTCAATCCCCACTTCAGTTATGACCCAAGAGCTATTCTACTACAGGTACTACCCATCATCTCGCTAATTACCTATGTACTAATCATGAACACATACTTTTAAGGAGGATTAACTAAGCATAGTCGGTGATAATTATGAGTGAGTTAGTTAAGGGGCTTAAATACGTAAAGAAATACATTCCGGGACCTCAGCACTCAGCTAAACACGTTGGTTCAGGAAATATTGAGGTACTCTCAACACCTTCGATGATAGCATTTATGGAGGAGACGTGTAAGGAATCTGTAGAGCCTTACCTGCCTGAGGGAAAGACAACGGTAGGTACACTAGTTAATGTTAGGCACTTAACAGCAGCACCCATAGGTGAGGAGATTGAGGTTAGGTCTGAATTACTAAGTATTGATAAGAATAGACTCACGTTCTGGGTTGAGGTGTTCTGGAGGGGTAGGAAGGTAGGTCATGGTATTCATGAGAGGGCTATAGTTGATAAGGAAGAATTCGTGAGTAGGCTTAAGGAACTAATTAAGGGGTGAGTAGGGTTGGTCATTAAGTGGGATGAATTAGTCGGTAAGGACTTCGAATCTCTTGAGAAGGTAGTAGCTATATTACCTGTAGGTAGTGTTGAGAGGCATGGAGATCACCTACCATTAGGTACTGACACTATAGTACCTAAGTGGATAGCTGAGAGAGTTGCTGAGAAGTTAGGTAATGCCGTAGTAATGCCCCCAATATACTACGGATCATGTAAGGCCTTAAGTAAGTTCTCAGGAACTATAGACGTTAGGTCAGACGTACTTAAGGAGTACGTAGCTGAGGTTATGAGATCAGTATTTAAGAATGGATTTAAGTTACTGGTAATCATTAATGGTCATGGAGGTAATACATTACCATTATCGATGGCTGCTAGAGACGTAACTTACGAAACTAATGGTACTGTATTAGTCATTAATTGGTGGACCCACGTAGCTCAGGATGTTAGGAAGGAACTCTTCAGTGCTGTAGGTCATGGAGGAGATGACGAGACCTCAGCGGTATTAGCAGTAGCTCCCGAGTTAGTTAAGATGGAGTACGCAGTACCTAATCCAAAGCCCTACCTAAGCATTAAGGGTAGGCTATACTCTAAGGTAATTGACGAGTACATATTCACACTACCACTTAATGGAGACCCTAGACTAGGTAGTGCTGATAAGGGTAAGAGGTTCCTAGAAGCTGTAGTTAATGAGATAGTTGATGTGATTAAGGAGGTACTTAAGTACATAACTAAATAACTTATTCACGAACTAAGAACTAATTCCACGGGTGGATAATGAGTAAGTACGCAATACTTCAGAAACCCGAAGGCGGTGGTAGAGTTAGGTGTGGTACATGCATTAGGAGATGCTCAATACCTCAAGGAAGTTACGGGCTATGCAAGAACTACAGAAACTTAGGTGGTAAGCTCTATAACGTAGGTTACGGTAAGGTATCAGCTATAGAGTCAAGACCGATAGAGATTAAGCCTCTCTTCCACTTTTACCCAGGATCGTCAGCAACTACCTTCAGTGGTTGGGGATGTAACTTCCTCTGTCCTTGGTGTCAGAACTGGCACTTAAGTAAGTACCCACCACCGGAGGATTCTAAGACGATATCACCGGAGGATATAGTTAAGTATGCTTTAAGGTGGGGTGATGAGGGTGTATGCGCTAGCTTTAACGAACCAGTAATACATCTTGAATACTTAATCGACGTTTTCAAGGAGGCTAAGAAGCATGGACTTTACACAGTAATAGTTTCTAACGCATCAATGACTAGGGAAGCCCTACATGAATTAGTTAAGGCGGGATTAGACGCCATAAGTGCAGATATTAAGGGTTGCCCAGAGACTTATAGGAAGTACCAAGGAATACCAGACCCTACAGAAATACTTAGGAACTTATCTGAAGCTATTAAGTTAGGTGTTCATGTTGAGGCTGTCTACTTAGTAGTTACTGGAGCTAATGACTGGGACGAATGTATTGATTGGGTAATAGATAATCACTTAAGATACTTAGGTGATGACGTACCACTGCATGTAAATAGGTATTACCCAGCCTACGAATACTTTAAACCACCCACAAGTACTGAGTTACTTATTCGTATATATGAGGAGGCATTAAGGAGTGGTATAAGGTATGTGTACGTGGGTAACATAGCAAGTACGGAGTACATGCATACTAAATGCCCCAACTGCGGTAAGGTAGTTATTAGGAGGACACATTACGGAGTAATTAATTATAGGTTAAGTAAGGACGGTAGGTGCCCCTACTGCGGTTACAGATTAAATATCGTCGGTGAGGGGAGGGTATCTACTTACAAATACTTCATTTAGTTAATTAACCACGTAAGTAAGTAATTTAAGAGTTACGTACTATCTCTCTTAGGTGGTGCTATGGATTTAGAGGATAGGTTAAGAGTAGCTACTAGGTGTGCTGAGGAGGTAGTGACTAAGGAAGAGTTAAGGAAGGTCCTAGAGGTAGGTGGTACTGGTTACTTAGGGTTTGAGCCAAGCGGTATATTCCATATTGGGTGGTTAGTCTGGGCGTTTAAGTTTAAGGATTTAGTTGATGTAGGTATTAAGATGAAGTTATTAGCAGCTACTTGGCATGCATGGATAAATGATAAGTTGGGAGGTAATTTAGAGTTAATTAAGTATGCGGCACAGCACGTAGCTGACGTACTTAATGCTCTAGGTCTTGAGGGTAGGTACGAATTCGTGTATGCTGAGGACTTAGTTAAGGATATTGATTATTGGGGGAAGTTACTTAGGGTAGCTAAGGTACTCTCACTAGCTAGGGTTAGGAGAGCCCTAACTATAATGGGTAGGAAGGCGGATGAGGCTGAGACCGACTTCTCAAAACTCATTTACCCACTCATGCAGGTAACCGACATATTCCACCTAGGGATTGATGTGGCCTTAGGCGGTATGGATCAACGTAAGGCACACATGCTCGCTAGAGATGTAGCTGAGAAACTTAAGTGGAAGAAAGTAGTAGCTATACACACACCCTTAATACCTTCATTAGTAGGTACTGGTAGGATGGACGTAAGTAGGTTAAGTAGGGACGAGTACTACGTAGAGATTAAAATGAGTAAATCAAGACCTGAGTCAGCTATATTCATAACCGACACGAATGAAGAGATAAGGAGTAAGATTAGGAAGGCATACTGCCCACCAAGGCAGGTTGAGGGTAACCCTGTACTAGCTATAGCTAAGTACATAATATTTAGAGAATCTGAAGTGGAGTTCAGGATTGATAGACCAAATAAGTACGGAGGTCCGATAACGTACTGGAGGTATGAGGACCTAGAGAGGGATTACGTAGAGGGTAAGCTACACCCGCTAGACCTAAAAAACGCGGTAAGTAACTATCTAATAAGGATCGTGGAGCCAATAAGGGAGAGCGTATTAAGTAGACCTAAAGCTAAGGAATTAATTAAGAGGATTAAGTCATCAGTAAGCAGATAAGTAAGGAGAAGGGCCGGGGGTGGCCCTCCCCGCCTCATAACGCCCCGAGACTCGGGGCCTTAGGCGGGGCCGTGAAATAATAGTGTCAAGGCTTATTAAGTCTACCCTCACTATAGCGTCTAATATTGAATAGTACATCAGGTGATTCTATCTCCTCTAGCCTCCTCTCAAGCTCCTCAATCTTAGATTGCAGGTCCTTAATCACCAGATCCATTATGTATACCCTACCCTTAAGGTAGGACACTTCCTTCTCAACTTTCGATAATGTGGCATTACTTGGTATGTTAGGCGCGTTACTTGTTACTATCGTTCCACCATCAAGACCGGCTTTTATGAACATCTTTATAAGGTCAGTTATTTGAATACCCATATCACTAGCTATCCTCTTCAACCTACTGTACAGCTTCTCCGGCAGTGATATATGTACTGTCGGTATGTCTGACCCCTCCAAGAGAAATACATTAATCGTAGTATTTAAAACTAGCTATGATATGTACAACTACTAAAAGAGTCGTACATATCAGAAATAGCTTAGAGAACGATAGAAGGTATTAAGTCCCTCTAATACCATAAGAGACTTAGGTGTGGATGTGTGAGGGTAGTTACGTTTAAAATAGATGAGGAGCTCCTTGAGAGACTCGACGCTCTAGCTATGAAGTTAGGTATACCTAGGTCTGAGTTAATTAGAGAGGCTATAGTGACGTTCATTAATAATAAAGCAAATATAGCTGAATTAACTAGGGGTAGGAGGTTAAGGATTAGGAGGATAATACTTACTTAGGTAACTCAAAAACTACTACCTTTGTTTCTTTCCACTTACTTAACTCCTCCTTACTTACAATCCATTCATTACTACCTAACTTAATGACTTCATAATCACATATTGAGAGGAAGTTATCTAATGGTGCTAAGGGTAAGTTAATACCTGGAACCCAGTAATGCATAGGTATTACTGCCTTAGGTTCTAGGATCTTAGTTAGTTCTAGCGCCTCCTTACCGTCTATAGTGAATGTACCACCTACTGGCGTCATGAGTATGTCCAGCGGTTTTAACTTAGTAGCTACGTCCTCACTCAGTACGTGACCTAAATCACCCACATGAAGTATTGCTAAGTCATCAACAATTAGTTTATACATTACGACAGCTCCCCTACGTCTCCCCCTATACTTGTCATGGTAGGCCTTAACACCTAATACCTTAATATCATTAACCTCGAAATCACCCTCCTTCATTAAGTATTTAAGGGTTCCCTCCTTAGAAACTACGTGCCATGCATTATGGTCAAAGTGATCGTGAGTCATGAGTACGGCATCAGCTTTAACCTTAGGTGGTTTAATACCTATACTACCGCCGTCGTGTGGGTCTATAACGACTGTGTAACCCTTGGAACTAACTATCTCGAAGCACGCGTGTCCGTGCCACCTAATAGTAACCATACTTACCTACCAAGCCTTACTCGTAAGAATTACTAATTAACGTTAGGCACTAATCTAAAGTAAAGTTTTTTCCCTACACAACATAGAACGGCATAGGTAGTGAGGAATGAGTAAGGACTTAAGGTGGTGGCTTAAGGAGGTTGCAGGCAACTTACTACTCTATGTAGACCCACCGTATGGGTCAGGCACGGGGATATTGGCTCCTTGGGTTCCTACGAGGTCAGAGATACTTCCGTACATAATGCTATTAGCTAAACCGACGAGTAATGATGTGTTCTATGATTTAGGATGCGGTGATGGTAGAGTAGCTATTGAAGCTAGCTTAAGAGGAGCTAAGGTAGTGTGTGTAGAACTTAGTAAGGAGTTAATTGAGAGGGCTAAGGAGAAGGCTAGAAAGATGGGTGTTTACGACAGAATAGAATTCATAAACGATAACTTCTTTAATGTAGACCTAAGTAAGGCCACGATAGTTTACATGTATTTACTAACGTCGGTTAATAGAATGTTGAGACCTAAGCTTGAACGCGAGTTAAGGATGGGTACTAGGGTAATTACCTTAGATTTTGAAGTTCCTGGATGGAGACCTGTACATATAATGCGAATATCCTTAGGTTACAGAGATGCTACACTATACCTCTACATCAAGGGAGTGTCAGACGTTAAGTATTAGGGAATAGCCTCAGTGACCCGAAACCCCGATCATTAATCACCTAATCTAGCCTACATCATCGGTTCCTACCGTACCTACAGTACTTAAGTACTGGGCACTCTAAACACTTAGGGTTCCTAGCCCTACATAAGGTTCTTCCATGCTTAATCAATACTAGGTGAGCTGGTAGGTATAGCCTAGGTGGGAGTGAATCCATAACCACCCTCCTAATGACCTCATAATCACTACCTTCCTCAACGAACCCTAGCCTACTTAAGACCCTACGTATGTGAGTGTCAATAGGGAATGTCGGGTAATTTCTAACCATTAGTAAGAAGACATCAGCTGTTTTAGGGCCTATGCCCTGTATAGACAGTAGTTCCTTACGTAACTTAGTAGGTTCGAGACTCATTAAATCGTTATTACCTCCGAACCTCTTCACAACATTCATTATGGCTCTAGCCTTGATCCTAAACATACCAGCAGGCCTTATTAAATTCTCTAAGGTCCTTAGGTCAACCTTACTCAGCTCCTCAGGACCTAACCTACTGCCTAGCGCCTTCCTTAAGTTATTCAATGCCCTCAAGGCATTCTTATCTGAGGTGTTCTGACTTAATATTATGGAGACAAGTATGCCTAGTGGATGTAACCCGCTACTTAATGCTTTAGTAGCTACGTACTCATCAGTATTAAATCGGTAGTACTTCAGTAACTCCTTAACCACGGCTAGTAGGTCATTACCCACCCTACGTACCCTCAATATAAGTAAGTATTAGTAGTACTAAAGAAATACTACAGAAAATACTGGGGAATTATCCAGAAATTACCGATCAATGACGCCTCCGTACTTTAATGCACTTACTAATTAAGACATTATAGCGGAGGGGTGGGGAGCATGAAGTGGGGGAGAGCACTCATCTACGGACTTAAGTACTTAGCGATATCGGCAGTATTTAATATTATAGGCGTCATACTCATACTCTCATCACTATCAATAAGTACGTCACTAAGTAATGGTAAGTTAACCTTAGTAGTTAATGTTAATAAAGCCTTAAGCAATATAGGCTCAACAGCGTTATTAGCCCTAGGCTTCAGTACTTTAGTCATAGGTAATATCTCAGCATTAATGAAAGTGCTCTCAGAAGCTATTAAGGAATCAAGTACGGAGATTATCTGGTAATTTACTAACTAAGTACTTTAGATGGACTTCATTACCGCATTCACAGATAACCACGTCACTTAAGGTCAATCTAACCCATTCCTCCTTAGGTCCGAAACCTAAGCCCTCAACCATCGAGGTAGCTTCACTCCCACCTATTATGTAAGGTGATATAGTAACCCTAACCTCATCAACTAAACCACTACTAAATAACCACCAAAGAAGTTCGGCACCTCCTTCAACGAGTAACTTACCTACCCCGTACTTTAGTCTAAGCACCTTAAGCACCTCCCTCAAGTCAATTAAGTAATCACTACCCTCTAGAACCTTAGTAACTTCAACATTAACGCCTTTCCCTCTTAAATACTCAACCCTATCGTTAGGTGCTTTAGGTGATGTGAAAACTACCGTGGGAGCTTCATCAGTATTAAATACCTTAGAATCTAGAGGTGATCTTAACCTACCATCAATAACTACTCTGAGAGGGTTTCTACCACTAACATACCTGACAGTTAGTCTAGGGTCATCATTAATGACTGTGCCAGCACCAACCATCACGGCATCGCACTCAGACCTAAGCCTATGAAGCCTGATTAAATCGTATCGACAACTAATTCTAGAGTCACCGCTCCTCGACGCTATCTTACCATCAACGGACTCAGTTACGTAGACTACTACGTAAGGCCTTAAGCCTTCCACGTCTATCATACGCGACACCACCATTAATTAATACGGCTTCTACAGCTTCAGGACATCCACGCTTAACTATACTTAAGTACTTATTCCTAACTACATTTAAGTTAATCAACTCACTATTGAGTAAGGTGATATTAGCTAACTCACCTTCAGAGATGACGTTCCTAATACCTATTATTGAAGATACGTTAGTAGTAACTAGCTTGAGTAACCACTTAGCATCAATTAAGCCGCAGTACCTCCTCATTAGTAACGCAGTAAATTCTAGCTCCCTCCATATGTCGGGACTTACCCAACCAGCATTGTCAGTACCTAAACAAACATTAATACCTAACCCATAGAGTAAGTCGATTCTAGGCTCACCGCTTAAGAACCACGTAGCTGACCTGGGGCATATAACTACAGTCACACCTAACTCCTTAGCAGTTAAGAGTTCATCCTCACTTAACCAGTAGCCATGAATGATGGCATCGGGCTTACCAACCTTTAATAAGTAATCAAAGTCGTTAAGATCGTGAACCTCCTTAACTTCACTTACATGCGATAGCACTAACTTCCGGTACCTCCTTGTAGTATTCACTAATTCCTTAAGTACGTTAGGGTCGAAGTAGTGAGGTGATGAGATACCTAGCCCATCACAGTAATTAATTGCCTCTCTTAACTCATTAATAGCTCTAAGGTCGTGTGTTGACGGCATAAACAATAGGTAGTGAATTAACTTACTTAATTTACCCAATGAAGCACCGTAACTCCCTAACTCCCTAAACTCAACAACGATACCTACACCACTCATTAGTGAGTAATTGCCGAATTTAGTAAGGGTGTTCAGTAGCGACTTCCTGCTTAACTTCCTAAGTAGTACGTACTTAAGACCGTAGGGCTCCCCAACGACTGAGTCAATATCTAACTCCCAACCCTCTTCAGCGATGGACATATCTAAGATGTGAACGTGGGAATTAGCGAGGAGTGGTATAGCTACTGAATTACTTAATACGACATCACCTGAAGAGCACTTCTCAATACTCCTAATTACGCCAGACTCTCTATCAATTACTAAGCTAATCGGGCCATCAATGAATTCTAACTCCTCACCTACGAACGCGGCCCTAAGTACTAACGAGACCTCATCTCTAATTCAAATCACCAACTCTACATAAGTTAGGTGACTTTTATTAGTACTGAATCATTGAGGATCAAGTAAGTACTTAAGTCCTCTACATACTTAATGACTTGATGATGACGCACGAGCGGGATGATTGATGATTAGTAGCAAACCGGCTGATAGGGGGTTCCTAGACCATGACTACGTAGAGGATGAGAGGGGTAGGTTATACGTAGTTATAGGTAATTCGCATCCTCCAAATTATGTTATTGCTTACCTCAAGTACGTACCAACTGAGGAGGTAACTCCTTGGAGAAGAGGTGATAAGTACTATGCTAGAGTCGTTAAGAGGTACGGAGTTAGGAATGTCATGCCTTCAGTAAGGCCCCATCAAGAATTCATAATTGACAGCATGCTTAATGCTCCAGCACCCATAGTTAGATTAAGTAATGTTGTGAAGCATTACCTACCTGAGTTAAGGTTAGGCGAGTTAATTAAGCATGCCGATGATGAATTGGAGATTAGGGTCCTTGAAGTAATAGATAGAATTAGGGAATGCTGTAACGTACCATTAAGTAACTTAGGAATCACAGGGTCGCTACTACCTAGGATACATAACATAGCGATATCAGATATTGACTTAGTAGTTTATGGGTGTAGAGAATCAGTGGAGGTTTGTGAATACGTAAGTAAATGCTTTGAGAGAGCACCTAAGGGTAAGCTAGTTGAGAGGTTAAGGAGTAGGGCTAAGGCCTATGGGTTAAGTATTGATCAAGTGATTAAGCTGGAAGCTCCCTATAGAATGCTTTACCTACGTAATAGAGAGGTCAATATATGTTTTTCAGATAAATACACCAGCAGGTACTGCGAGTTTACTTACGTACCATTAGGTAAGGCATTAATTAAGGTTAAGTTAGCTAGTGGAGATTGTAAGTCACTCTACTACCCGTCAAGAGCTCAGGTAGAGAAGGTAATTGACGTTATTAAGTCGGAAGTTAATGAATACGACGTAAAGAGTAGGCTTAAGTATATCATTAGTTACGAGAGTATATACTCCTACATAATGTTTAGAGGTGGTGAAGTAATTACTGAGGGAGTTGTTGAGGAAGTACTACCTAGTAGGGACTTAGTACTTATTATCGGTGCTCAGGAGAACCCTGGCTACCTCCTTCCCTCCTCTTAATCATCGGGAACGGAATTACCTCCTTTATCGATGTTGAGCCAGTAAGTATCATTACTAACCTATCAATACCCACACCGAGCCCACCAGTTGGTGGCATGCCGTACTCCAAGGCTTCGACGAAGTCCCAATCGAATGGGTGAGCTTCCTCATCACCCAGCTTACGTCTCTCCTCCTCCATTCTAAAGTACTCCTCCTGAAGTACGGGGTCATTAAGTTCAGTGTAGGCGTTAGCTAACTCAATACCTGCTATGTACAGTTCAAACCTCTCAGCTAATCCCTCCTTACTCCTATGAGGCTTAGTTAATGGTGACGATGATGCTGGGAAGTCTATTACGAATGTAGGCTGTATTAAGTGCTCACGACCTACTAACCTATCAAAGAGTTTAACAATGGCCCTACCCCTATCGTAACCACCAGCTAATGATATGTTGTACTTCCTAAGTAACTCCTTAATATCCTCATCTGATAACTCATCAACATCAACTCCAGCAAATTCCTTAAGTCCATCAATTAATGTAATGACCTTATAGGGTGGGTTGAGCCTTATCTTAACTACTTCATTATTTAGAGGGTACTCAACCTCAGTCCTACCTAAGACCTTAAACGCTACCGTACTTATCATATCTTCAGTCAACTTCATTATATCGTGGTAATCAGCATACGCTTCGTAAGCCTCAAGCATAGTGAATTCAGGATTATGGAGCACGTCTATATCCTCATTCCTGAAGTTCTTACCTATCTCAAACACCTTATTAAAACCAGCAACAATTAACCTCTTAAGGTAGAGCTCAAGACTTATCCTTAAGTACCACTCCTCATCAAGAGCCCATATCCTAGTCTTAAATGGTCTAGCAGCAGCACCTCCGTAAACAGGTTGGAGTATCGGTGTTTCAACTTCTATGAACCCCTTACCCCACATGAACTTACGTATCTCCTCAATAGTTCTGAACCTAATCTCAAGTACTCTCCTAACTTGGGGTGTCATCATTATGTCTAAGTACCTCTTCCTATACCTAACCTCAGGGTCGAGTAGTCTATGACCCCACTTAACGGGTGGCGACCTAAGTGCCTTAGCTAATAATTGATAGTCGATGGTGTTTATAGTTAATTCACCACGCTTTGTATACATTATCTCTCCGAAGACGTTTATGAAATCACCTAAATTCACGTACTTTAAGAACCACTTAAACTTATCATCACCAACTACCCTAGCATTAAGCATTACTTGAATCCTGCATCCATCATCTATCACATCAACAAATACTAACTTACCGTGTCTCCTAATCGACGCTACCCTACCAGCTATAGCTGTGTGAGAACCTACCTTAGGATTCTTAACTATCTCCCTCACTGGAGTAGGCACGTACTTAGGGGTGTGAGGATATGGGTTAATACCGTTCCTTATTAATTCCTCCCTAATCTCTCTCCTTTGCTCCCTCTCAATACTCAATACTACAGCACCTAAAGAGAGGTTATGAGGTAACCAAAAAGTTTATCGTTATTCGGACTTCCTACTCCTTAGGTATTATAACCTTAACAACCCTCTTCTTAGTTATTACCTTAACCTTACTAGGTTCTATAGTGAACGGTAACTCAATGACCTCCCTATACTCATTAAACCTAACCTCACCACCCCTACCGCTCCACTCACTAAACCTAGTCTCCTCCTTAAGGCGAGCCCTAATCAATACTTTATTACCTAGGAACTTAACATCTATAGTACCTTCATCAACCCTAGGTAAGTCTATGTACAGTACGTAATTACTGCCCTCATCTCTGATTGAGTATAGAGGTCTTAAGTATCCATTATGTGACCAACTAGGTGATAACATACGCTCAACACTCTCAATCTCAGACCTAATCTCTTCAGCGACCCTCCTTATCTCATCCTCGATGTATTCCCTAGTCCTCCTCTCTAACTCCCTCATCCTCCTTAAGAACCTCTTAAATTCCTCATCAAATTCACTCAATGAGACTCACCCCCTAGATATTAAGTGGTACTGCATACTCGTACTCCTTCCTCATCTGAGCTAAGTTCCTAACGACATTCTTCATTGTGTCTCTAGCCCTAATCCTAATAACCTCAGCCTGCTCTAGTAATTCCTTAACATCAATACTCTTGCCGGTGACCTTCGAGAATATCTCTAAGTTCCTTGCTGAAGCTTCAGGATCTGGGAACTCTAGGTATGACTCCGTAAGTAGTACTAGCGTGTTTAATCTGTAATTAACTGATTCCTTAAGTAACATAGCGTAAGGACCTACTAGGTAACCATTCTCAAAAGGTACTACGTCTAGATCCTTAACCTTACTGGCTACGTAGTCCGTAGTTGCTATGTAGTAAGTCCTTAACTTCTCTAAGTCGAACCTATTAGGCACTGGTAACCCAGACATCAATATTAGGAAGTTAGCTCCCTTCCTCTCAACGTAATTAATTATAGCTCTAGCTAATTGGGGTATTGATGGTGTTGAGGGTATGAACTCACTGTAGATGAGTAGTAGGTCCTCACCATAGAATATCCTTATAGGTAATCTAATCTCACCACGGCTAATCACAGCTACTGGAGGTAGGTGTATGTAGGAGTCTATACCACCTACCTCCTTAAGCTTCATGGACTTAATTAACTGACCAGCACCAATAACACCAACTAGCCCAGCATCCGGTACAGCAACAACTGCGTAACCCTCACCACTTAACCTATATCCTTCATACTCGACTATCCTGAACTCACCTATGAACTCCTCCCTATACACCAAAGGCACCACCAAGAAGTATCGAGTAAGGTAAGTTATTAACTATGGTATCTAGAGAACCTTGGTGATGAAGGCTATTGGGGCTGAGTTGTGATGTTATGGCGGAGTACTGACTCGCTCAATATTACTAAGCATTACCACGAAAAACTAGGAATTCCTTACCTTCATACTCAACAATAACTACGCCCCTAGAAGTTAGTTCATTAATTACGTCATCAATACTTAAGTTGAACCTACTTAAGATGTTAATTAATTGATCCTTACGCATAGGATGTACTTTAATAATCGATAGTAACTCATTAACTACATTACTTAAGTCACTAATTACGAAGTCACTACCCTCATAGAGTGGGAGTATCTCAACATTACTGACATACCTTCTAATTACCCTACATACTCTTATCAACTTAATCGATGGAGGTGGCCTAACCCATTCCTCGGTAGGTGGTCGTGTAGGTACGGTAATATGTACTTTATCAGGCCTTACATCCTTAAGGAGCTTACCTATGTATTCAGCTTGAATTACTGAGTCATTTAAGTTATTAACAAGCATTACCTCAACCCATAAATTACCTTCAAAAACTCTACGGAACTCACTAAAGGAGTTAACTACATCGTGAAGTTTAAGTGTTGGGTAGGGCCTATTAATTAACTCATAAGTACGCTCATCCCCAGCATCAAGTGTTACCTTAACAACGTCAGCGTCGAGTACCTCACTACGTACGGAGTCATTAATTAGTAGGGAGCCATTACTCCATACAGCAATCCTAACACTACTACCGAAGAGCTCCCTTACCCTATCAATTAACCATCCAATCGATGAGTTAAGTAGGGGTTCTCCATCGCCTATGAAGGTTAAGTAGTCAATTAGTTCTAACTTACCCTCTAGAGCATTGATTATCTCATTAAGTACCTCATACCTAGGTACCCACTCCCTCCTAGTTATAGTGTAATTGGTGGTCCTACCTAATTGGCAGTAAACGCAGTTGTAGTCGCAAGTTTTAAGAGGTACTAAATTAACACCTAATGACCTACCTAACCTTCTAGAGGGTACGGGTCCGAACACGTACTTAGGCGTATTCGCACCTCTATTACACTGTTATTAGTTAGGTAATTAAGGTAATTACTACTTACTGAAGTACTTGAAGAACTCCTTAACGCACTTACACACGTAAAGTACGTCATCAATACTCAATCCGGGATGCATAGGTAGTGAGAGTACGTGCTTAGATGCCTTAGTAGCGTTAGGGCACTTAACACCTACTGCATACTTACTTAATGCTGGTTGAGCATGGAGAGGTTCCGGATAGTGAATAGCTGTTTGAACACCCTTACTATCTAAGTAACTCATTAACTTAGCCCTAACTACCTCCCCGCCCTTAACCCATATAACGTATTGATGGTATACATGCTTACCCCAACTTTCCTCAATAGGTAATGAAATGCCATCTAAATCACTTAACTCCTCATTATACACCTTAGCTAATTCCCTCCTACGCCTATTCATGCCGTCTAACTTCCTTAGCTGATGAATACCGATAGCTGCTTGAATATCGGTTATCCTAAAGTTCCAACCAATAAGTATGTGGTGGTACTTCCTATCCTGCCCGTGATTCCTAAGCAGTGATACGTACCTAGCTACCTCATCATTATTAGTTACCACGGCACCACCCTCACCCATGGTTAAGTTCTTGGTAGCATAGAAACTAAAGGCGCCAACATCCCCTAAACCACCGACCTTCGAACCCCTAAATTCAGCTCCGTGAGCTTGGGCGCAGTCTTCAATTACGTAAAGTCCGTAGTCCCTAGCTACCTTAAGGACCCCATCCATATTTACTGGGTGACCATATAAGTGAACAACCACTACCGCCTTAGTCCGCTCAGTAATTAACTCCTCTAAAGCGTTAGGATCTATGGTGTATGTCCTCAGGTTAATATCTGAGAATACTGGTTTGGCACCGCATAAAACCACTGTTGATGCTGTTGCGAAGAATGTGAAGTCAGGTACGATGACTTCATCACCTTCACCAATACCTAACGCCTTAAGTGCTAGGTAGAGAGCTATGGTACCGTTAGAGACCGTTAATGCGTACTTCACACCTAAGTACTTAGCGAATAACTCCTCAAACTCCCTAACCTTGGGACCTGATGCTAAGTAACCACTTCTTAACGTCTCAATAACTTCATTAATCTCCTCGTCAGTTATGAATGGCGCATTAATTTTTACATATTTACTACCCATAATTTCCCCCTTAATGAGGATTACCCTAAATTAATAAAGTAGTACTTACTTTAGTTACAGGACCTCACATCAGTGCATGAAACTTCATGGTAGAACATGCTTAAGTAGTTAACGTACTTCGTGATAGCGTTCGTTACTAATGTATTAGGTACCTTAGGTACGGAATATCCTATGATAATTACTGACTTAGTATCTTCACTAACTCTGTACTTAGGTACGTACTTAGTCGGTAGTAAGTACATAATCTTACCTAGAGCATCACTAATGACTACCTCCCTACCGCTTAACTCAATAACTCTATTACCTAATTCGACAATCTCACCAGGCTTAGAGTACCTAATGATTAGGGGTTTTCTAGCGTGCGTGATGTCAAGTAGGGTTAGGGGTATTAGCGTTTCAGCAACTACTGCATGGAGTAACTCAGTAAGGTTGTTGTAGCTGCTTAAGTACCTGTACCCCTTCCTCATTAACTTCCTAAGCAAGTACTCACTAAGTACCTTATACCTACTAGCGTTGATCCCTAACTTCCATAGGAACTCCTTATATGCGTTAACTATGGGGTGATTAAGTAGCTTAGAGGGATCCCCCGCTACCGAATGTTTAACTATACGTTCAGAATACACCCTAATATCAACCCTACTAAACTCAACCCTAACATTACTGCAGACACTGTAGAATGCCTTAAGACCTAATGCCTTCAACGAGCCATCAATTATTAAGACGCTCCTACGCATATACACTACCGAAAAATAATTGCCTCGGAACTAAGGTATTTGTTACGCAGCATAGTAAGCTTAAACTTAATTACTTAAAGTACTTTATCTACTTAGTTACGCTTAAACCCTTAACATACTAAGTAAGTAATGAGGGTGGTTAACATTAAGTCATTCAGGCTGTCACTACCTACTAAGGTAAGTACTACCGAAGGAGTAAACGACGTAGTAGTAATTGGTGCCGGACCAGCTGGGCTATCAGCTGCCCTATACTTAGCTAGGTTTAAGGTGAAGGTATTAGTAGTAACTAAGGATGTTGGAGGTACTCTAAACGAGGCTGGATTAATAGATGACTACATAGGATTACCCGAAATTAGAGGCCCTGAATTAGGTAGGAGAATGGCTGAGCACGTAATGAAGTACGGAGTACCCATAGTTACTGATGAGGTAATTAACGTAGTTAAGACCCACGAAGGATTTAAAGTAATTACTAAGTCAGGTAGGGAATTCAGATGTAAAGCAGTAATATTAGCCGTAGGTAGTCGTAGGAGGAGGTTAGGAGTCCCTGGTGAGGATAAGTTCGTAGGTAAAGGTGTTTCATACTGTGCAGCATGTGATGCCCCACTCTTTAAGGGTAAGATCGTGGCTGTCGTGGGTGGGGGTAATGCAGCTCTCCAAGCAGCTCTACTACTGAGTAGCTATGCTGTTAAGGTGTACTTAATACACAGAAGGCTGAGTTTTAGGGCATTTCCGATATACGTAGACATGATTAAGGAAAGACCAAACATAGTTACAGTACTTAACTCAGTAATTACTGAAGTAGGGGGTAAGGAGCATGTCGAGTGGGTTAAAGTTAAGGATAGAAGCACTAACGAGGAGAAAGTAATTAAGGTTGATGGAGTGTTTGTAGAGATAGGTTCAGAACCACCCAAGGACTTCTTCCTAAGATTAGGTCTTGAAGTTGATGAGAGAGGGTATGTAGTGGTAGGTCCTAACCAAGAAACAAGTATTAAGGGAATCTTCGCCGCAGGTGACTGTACAGTAAGTAGGTGTAGGAGGAAGTTCGATCAAGTAATTACAGCAGCCGCTGATGGGGCATTGGCCGCCTTAAGCACTTACGAGTACTTACTTAATCCCTCATAACATACTCCCTCAATTCCTCACTAAGTAATATGTAACCAACATCAACAAGTCCCACGAATAAACCTGATGAGATGACTCCAGGTAGGTAGGTTAGTAGCTTATCAAGTGCTTCTAGATTACTTAGTAAATTACTAGGTGGTTTAACATCAATTATTAAGCCCCCGAAATCACTCCTCACAGGACCTCTCTTACCACTACCTTCTCTAATCCTAACGTCGAAGCCTCTACTACTTAAGTAGTTGGTCACCATTGTTAAAGATTCAGGAACTACGTCTAAGGGTATGTAATGCTTGCTACATAATTTGTGTACTAACTTGTCCTCAGTAACTACGAATACTCTCTTCCTCGAGTAGTAAGTCAGTATCTTCTCCATAGTTAATGCTGCGCCACCACCCTTAATCATATTCCACTTAGGGTCGACCTCATCTGCTGAATCTATGTAAACATCAAGGGATTCAGTACTTAACGGGCTAGTCACCTTAAACCCTAGCTTCCTTAGCTTGAGTGCAGTATCTATTGATGAGGGTACTAAGGTCTTACCTTTAAGCAGCTCGTATTTACTTAAGTAGTTAACTACGTAAGTCATAGTCCTTCCAGTACCTAAACCGATTACCTCAGCGTCCTCAATGTAGTAGGTAATCCTCGTAATCAACTTGCTAAGCACTTCAGGATTTATCTTCAACGACATTCAACCACCGAATTAAGTTAAGAAGGTAGTTAGTAATAAGAGGTAGGGGTAGTACCCTTTTAAGGGTTGCTTAAGATCAAGTAAATTACTTAGGGTAGGTTCGTGTCTGTATCACCTTGGATAGTTAGTGATGGCGACGTGGTTAAGGTGGGTAATGCTGAAGTAATTAGGAGGGGTAAGGAGTTACTAGTTAAGGATCTCTATACTGACAGGAAATTCAAGATAGATAGGGAGGCATCCATTGAATTAGTACCTGTTCCTCCGGTTAATACACCATCTAAACTAACTAATGTTCTCTACTTAAGGTTTAAGTCGCCAATAGTTAGTACGGGTGGTTGTGAGTACTGGGTGAGAGTGCCTTACGAGTTAGTAGTTATGGTTGATGAATCACCCATAGTAGTCATTAATCCATTCAAGACGAAATTCACGCTCCATGGAAGTATCATTGATGGGTTAATCTGTAGATACTACGAAAGTGAAGTTTATGATAACTTAAGTGAGGCTGAGGAAGGTACCTTTGAGGGTTTAATAAAGGTAGTAGTACCAAGTAGCGAAGTGGCTATTACCTACGAATACACTATAATAGATATTGAGTCATTAGATGTTTTCAGGGAGTTAAGGAAGTTGAGGGTTTATTATGAGGCAGTAACTCTTTCACCTAATCCGTACAAGCCATTTGCTAGGGCATTGAATGAACCATCCAAGAGAAGAGGTGTTGAGAAAGTCTCAATTCCTTGGAGTCTAAACCTAATAGTTACTTCATTAAGGGGTGTTGAGTATGGGTACTACGGGCCTAGCTAATGTAGTTAACGCTACGATGCAGCAGGTATTCGCATCAGCAAGTAACTTCTGGGACATGCTAATTAAGTTCCTAGGTGTTACCCTATCAGTAGCTGTTGTGGTGTTAGTAGCTCTAGCCATAAGGACCCTACTCAGGAGGTCCTTAAAGATTAGGATGGAGCCCTACATATACAACGTTATTGAGAAGGTCATTGTTTACGGGGTACTCTTCCTAGGACTAGCAGCTGCCTTAGCACCTCTAGGTATAAACTTAACGGGGCTCCTAGTTGCTGGTGGTATAGTAGGTATTGTCGTGGGCTTCGCGAGCCAGACCGTACTCTCTAATTTCTTAAGTGGTGTATTCTTGTATATTGAGAGACCCATAAAGATAGGTGATAGTGTTCAGGTAGATGCCGGTACTTCAGAGATTATTAGGGGTCAAGTAATTGATATAGATATAATATCGACTAAGATTAGGTCTTGGGATGGGTACGTAGTTAGGGTACCTAATGACAAACTGTTTAAGTCAGTAGTAATGAATTACAGTAAGGCATCAGCTATTAGGGTGGTTATCGACGTAGGTATCTCATATAAGTCGGACATACCTAAGGCTAAGGAAGCTATAATGAAGGCACTAGATAGGAACCCGTACGTACTCGTTAATCCAGTACCTGAAGTATACGTTAAGGAGTTCGGTGATTCAGCTATAGTGCTCACAGTTAGGTTCTGGGCACCTAGTAAGGTTTGGTATGAAACCAGGAAGCTATGTCTAGAACTAATTAGGGAGGAACTTAAGAAGGCTGGTGTAGAGATACCGTTCCCGCAACTAGATCTACACGTAAAGGAGGGTGTGTTAGTTGAGTTAAGGCAGGGTGCGAAAGCTTAAGTTGGGTGAGGTACTTAATACTTAAACACCATCGAACATAGGTGCTTAGGATGGGGATGTACAGCGACTACTACCCAGCACCTAGGGCTAGGGTGTACGTGAGTAGGTCGAGGGAGGTAATCGACTTAATAGCGTCGTGGGCAGCACTAACACTAGCGTTCTCAGCCAAGGATATAGTAGCGCGTACCCCTCAGTTATGGTTGTGGTTGCTGATATCGGGTATAGCCGTAGCTACGGCGTTCGTGTTTCACGAATTAGCGCATAGGCAGGTAGCTAGGAAGTATAACTTATTCGCTAAGTACAGGGCATGGTATAAGGGACTCATACTAGCTGTAGCAGTAGCATTCATAACAGCTAAGCTCTTCGGATCACCATTCATAATAGCAGCGCCTGGCGCAGTCTACATAATGGCTTACTACGGAATACCACCGCCGGATATCGAGTTTAGGGTCTCAATAGCTGGTCCAGTAGCTAATATGGTAGTAGCTATAGCATCATTCATAGCGGCAATAATCACCCCCTACCCGCTAAGTGCTTACTTAAGATTCATTAGTAACGTAAATGCTTGGATAGCACTATTTAACCTACTACCAATACCTCCCCTAGACGGATTTAAGGTGATTAAGTACTCAGTAACTACTTGGTTAGTAACTATAGCCGCTGCGGTAGCTATATTCCTAATCACTTAATAAAACCTCAGAGGGGTTCATAACATCACCACTCAGCGACGCCAAGCCCTCTTCATAGGTCCGTACATACTTAGTACTTAGGGATTCTTAAAGTTATTACTTAAGTAATTATTTCGCTCGTTATTAGGTAGAGCTAAATAAGTATTTTCAATAGCCATTAGCTTTAATACTTTTTACGCGGATACATTTTGTAATTACTCTAAGGAACCAATTAAAATACATTAGATACGTTATTTACAGCCTAACTTATTCACTTTAATACAGATAACTAAGTGTATAAGTAGTTAAGAAATACCTGCGACCAGCTTATTTACTTTACTGCTAATAATTAATCGGGAGCAACTCTTTTTAAACACGCTAATACATTTTAAGTGGGTAGGTAAGGTGCCTGAAGTAAGGAGGGTACAGAGATTCGGTCGCTCAACATTAATGATTTCCCTACCAGCTGAGTGGGTTAAGTCGGTAGGTCTGAGCCCCGGTGATGCAATAAATATTGAGGTTCTTGAGGATGGTTCCTTAAGATTAACACCATTGAGTATGACTACTCAGCGTAAGGAGAGGGTAATGAGGGTTAAGGTAAGCCCGAGCTCCTCAGAGAGTCTTTTAACGAGAGCGATATACGCGGGTTACATCTTAGGTACTGATAGGATCGTTATTGAGTCAGTGAGTGGTGTTCTATCAGAAACTCAACTCAAGATAATTAGAGATATAGTTAGGTTGTTAATAGGTACTGAGATAATTGAGCACACACCTAAGAGAATAGTTATTCAGATACTGATAGACCCTAGTAAGTACTCAGCGGCTACAATAATTAGTAGGATGTCTAACTTGGTTAGATTCATGGTTCAGCACATAGAGACGGCAATCATCGAGAGGAAGCCGCACTTACTTAATGAGGTTAGGGAACTTGAGAACGAAGTTGACAGGCTTCACGCATTAACAGCTCGTCAGTTAATCCTTACTCAAGTTAATAGAGTGATTGGTAAGTACTTAGGTATTAAACCAACATTAGCTACTGAGTATAGGGCAGTAGTTAGGGCTTACGAGGAGGCAGCTGATACTCTGAATAGGGCAGCTACTTTAATCTTGGAGAGCGGTGATACCGTTATTGATAAGTTAGCTAGTAAGTCGGATATATTTAAGGAGTCTATAGATATGCTGTTGCTGATAGTTGATAGGGTTGATAGGTGCATATCACAGCCCGACCCGTACCTAGTTAATGAAGCACTGAACTTAATAGCTGAGTACAGAAACCACATGAGGAAGTATAATGAGATACTATTCAAGGAATTCGGACTAGATAGGACTTACTTAACGATTAGGGAGTTCCTAGATAAGTTAGGTGAGACAGCTAATGCGTTCGAAACAATAGCTGAGACTGCATTTGACATAGCTATTGAGAGGACTGGTGAAACCTTAGACATTAGTAAGAGCTTTGTATAGTAACACCAAACACTTTTAGTGATTTTATAAGGTATTACATAGCCTAGGACAGTTTAGGGGTGCTTAGTGGTTAAATTCGACCTACCACCACCTCCGGAGTACATCAAGGAATTAAGTGTTTGGGAGGCTTTGGAGGAGTTCTTAGTAGCTCTACAATCAGCAGGTGCTTCAGATAAGACTGTTAAGGCGTATAGAGCAGGTATTACAGACTTCCTACGCTTCGCTAGTAAGGAGTTAGTATCGGAGCTTAACTTAAGGGACTACACTAAATGGAGATTAAAGAGATTAAGAGAGGGGTTCCCGAGGGGGAGGAGGGATAGGAGGAGGGCTCAAGCAACTTTACACTACTACACACTATTCGTTAGGGCCTTCCTTAAGTGGTTAGGTATAGCTGATAGAGTACCCACAGTATCTAGACCTAGGGGGAGGAGAAGACCAACTACATTAAGTAGTAATGAGGTACTTAAGCTCTTAGAAGCGTCAAGGGACGTTATAGACTTACTGATAATATCGCTTCTCTTCGAGACAGGGCTTAGAGCTCAAGAATTACTGTCTATAAGGGCTGAGGACGTAGACTTAGAAGCTCATGAAATAATCGTTAGAAACGCAAAGTACGGCGAGGAAAGGGTAGTCTTCTTTGGACCACTTAGTGAGAAGGTACTTAGGAGTTACTTACCTAACCTAAAACCCGAGGATAAGTTAGTACCATTAAGTTACTCAGGACTCTATAAAAGACTAAAAACACTAGCTAAGAGGGCCGGTATAGATCCTAAGAAGGTTAGACCCCACGTATTAAGGCATACATTCGCTACTGAAGCACTTAGGAGGGGCATGAACCTACCTACGGTCCAGGCAATATTAGGTCATAAGGACATAAAGACCACGCAGATATACATACACCTACTGAAGGAAGACCTAAAGAGGCAGTACCTTAAGGTATTTGGAGTAGGTGAGCTAAATAACTACGCCGTTAGCTAGTATTGGGAGTGGAGTTGATAAGGCTCTCACCTGAATGTATAGTCTGCTTAGCTAGGCAAGCTATTAAAGCATCAAAGGCGGTTAATGCTCCAGAGGACCTTCAGTTTAAGGTGCTTAAGGAAGTAATGAAGACCTTAGTAAGTACGGAGTGGGGAGGTTGCCCTCCGGACTTAGCGAGACCTGTTTTCAGAACTATAAGAAAAGTCTTAGGTGTTAATGACCCGTATAGGAGGGTTAAGAAGTTAAGTAATGACTTAATGCTTAAGATGTACGGTAAGCTCAAGGAATTGGTGATGGGTTCTCAAGATCCGTTAAGAACCGCCGTAATAATATCAATAGCTGGTAACGCGTTCGATGTGGCAGTAATGAGTGAAGATGACTTAATGAGGATAGGTAATGAGTTCCTGAAATTCACTAGCGAGATCATGAGGAGAGGCGTAGGTATCGATGATTACGAGTTACTACGTAATAAGGTGCTTGACGCTGAGAGAATGCTTTTCTTTGCGGATAACGCGGGTGAGTTGGTGCTTGACAAGTTACTTATTGAGACCATGATAAAGGTGAGAGGCAGGGAATTTGAGAGAGTTACTTTGGTAGTTAAGGGAGGACCTATAATCAACGACGCAACACCCGAGGATGTCGAGTATGTAGGGTTCCGTGAAGTCGTAAGAAACTTAGCGGTTAAGACGGTATCTAATGGTGATCCAGGGACGGGTCCCGATAGAAGGGATGAAGAGGTCATGAGTTGGTTTAGGGAGCATGACTTGAAGATATTTAAGGGGCAGGGTAATTACGAAGCATTAAGTGATGTACCGAATTCATTCTTCTTACTAATAACTAAGTGTGAGTTAGTTGCTAGGTCGTTAGGGGCTAAGGTAGGTGATGTAGTAATTAAGTACGTGAGGGGTTAGTCATGGGTGTTAAGGAAGTAATGATTAAGGTATTAATAGATGATTACGCAGGTTACGACGTTAGGGGGGTTTACGCACAGCACGGACTCTCAATACTTACTAAAGTCACTTATGATGGAGGTGATGAAGAGGTATTCATTCTTGACACAGGTCAAGGACACGGCGTCATTAATAGGAATGCTGAAGTCCTTAATGTACTTGATGATCTAAGGAGCCTTAAGGCAGTAATAGTATCACATACTCACTATGACCACACAGGAGGTCTTAAGGACTTAGCTCGATTAATTGTGAAGATACGTAATGATGAGGTAAGGATCCCGTTAGTGGCTCACCCTAAGATACTGAGGAAGCATGTATACGTGAGTGATGATAGGCAAGCATTAAATATAGGTTTACCCTACAATGAGGATGAGCTAAGGAGCTTAAACTATGAATTACTGTTTACGAAATCACCCCTACGCATAGGATACAGTGTTTGGTGGTTAGGTGAAATACCTAGAGAGACCAGCTTTGAGGGGAGACCTAAGAACTTCTACCAAATAACTAATGACGGCGAGTTAATACCCGACTACATGATTGACGACTCGGCGATAGCTATTAAAGTAGGTGGCTTCGGAACTATAGTTGTTAGTGGCTGTTCACATGCTGGTATAGTTAATATAGTTAATTACGCGTCGAAGGTAACATTAGATAACGTTAAGGTAGTTGTTGGCGGTTTACATCTCATAAACTCAAGTAACGAGGTCATTAGATTAACTATCAATGAGTTAAGGAAATCAGGGGTTGAGTATGCCTGGGTAGGCCACTGTACAGGATTAGTTGCTGAGTCTGAGATGCTTAAGGAGTTTAGGGAAGGTTTCAGTAAGATCTACGTAGGCTTTACTAAAGTGGTTAGAGGGAGGTAATTAATGAAGGCCGCTATCCTTTACGGACCTAAAGACATAAGAATTGAGGAGGTTCCAAGACCTGGTAGGAGGGATGGGTGGGCACTAATTAGGGTTAAGACTGTAGGTATATGCGGTACGGATAAGGCCTTCTACAAAGGTACCTACTCACCAGGTAGGTTACCTATAGTACCGGGTCACGAAATAGCTGGTATTGTTGAGGAGGTTTGGGGAAGTGTTGGTAGGGACCTGATAGGTCAGAAAGTAACTACTGAAATAAACATAACGTGCGGTAAGTGCTGGTTCTGTATGAATGGACTAAAAACACACTGCCCAAACAGGGAGGTACTAGGCATAACAGTTAATGGTGGTATGGCTGAGTACGTAATAACACCTGTACAGAATATACACATAACTAATGAATTGACGTACGCGCAGGCAGCTCTAGTAGAGCCTCTAGCAGCTGTTCTTGAGATGGTTAAGTTAAGACCACCTAAACCGGGTTACGATATAGCAGTATTAGGTGCTGGTACGATAGGGTTACTCTCGCTTCAAGTACTTAAGCTATACGCACCAAGTAAGTTAGTAGTTATAACGAGGCCTAACTCACCTAAGGCATCATTAGCTAAGGAATTAGGTGCTGATGATGTGATAGATACCGAGTCTATTGACGAGTACGTTAGGAGGGAGACTAAGGAAGGTCAAGGATTTGACTACGTGGTTGAGGCTACAGGCTCGCCAAAGGGGCTTGATGAGGCCATTAAGATAGTTAGACCTAGAGGGGTGGTAGCGGCTAAATCAACTCACGGGGTAATGACTCAATTTAACTATACGCAACTAGTGGTTAAGGAAGTTGAATTGATAGGCTCTAGATGCGGGCCCTTTAAACCAGCTATTAGATTGATTGAGAAAGGATTAGTCAATGTCGATAAGTTAGTGACTTCAAGGTACGGACTTCCAAACATTAAAGAAGCGTTTGAAGCCAGCTTCAGGAGAGATCAAGTTAAAGTACACGTAACACCTTAAAATTATTAAAGGAACGATAACTACCCTACTCTGGAGTGATGAGTTACTCCCGGCTTGATTAATGAAGAAAACTTACCCGGCTGAATATTAAGTATACGTTAAGCGCTGATGAAAGGGTAGAGTCACCGAGTGGTGAGGTATTCAGGCGGCTCTGAGCGTACCCTACTTAGTTAATTCACGGAGCATGGCAGCCCTTAGATTCTCATCCATTTCAATTAACTTATCATAAACCTTAATAAACGGCTCATTACCTAAGAACTTAATACTACTGCCCTCAATATCAGCTTCTAAAGCTATGGTCACATCACTTACTTCATTAATTAGTGGTTCCTCTGTAAGTACGTCCCTACCTAGGACCTTCTCAAGGAGCATTAATGATATTGTTAATTTGCTTAACCTATCTAAGTCCTCATTACTTGCCCTACCGTACCAGGGGCTTATTAGCATTAATATACTCATTGATGGTTTAGGCATGGTTCTCCTCCTTAGCTGTAGGGCTTCGTCATTAAGTAACCTATATAACTCAATCACTCTCTCGAATGCCTTATGGGAGGGTAATTCACGCTTAAGCATCTTAATACCTAATGTAGCTACTGACGGGCTTAATCCGTACTTACTTACTGACTTACAAGGGTAAGTAAGTAGGGATACTCTGCATGGGTCGCTTATGTATGCCAAGGAGAATGAATCTATACAGACCTCTCTAGTATCTCCTTTAGTAGTCCTAAAGACTACACGTGTGTACGGTATTGCGATTACGTACCTCAACTACCTACCCCACCACCGTAGTTATGTAGGTTTTAGGGAGTAGATTAACTTTCTAATTCACTCCTTAATGTACGGCACTCCTAAGCTAGCAGGTAACCTAGTCCTCCTAACGAATATCGCTACTACTGCTAAGGTACCTATGTAGGGTATTATCTTGAAGAGGTAAGCTAGTGCTGGCTGCATACTAGCTATGCTTAAGTATATAGCTAAGGCATCAAAGAACCCAAAGATTAGAGCACCTACTATAGCCATTAATGGATTCCAATTACTGAATGCTACGTTAGCTAATGCTATGAAGCCCCTACCAGCAGATATCTCCTTAGTGAACTGACCTACCCAATCAATTGATAAGTAAGCACCTCCTAAACCAGCTAATGCAGCACCTAATATAGTTGCTAAGAACCTAACCCTAAGTACGTTAATACCCATAGCCTCAGCAGCCCTAGGGTTCTCACCGCAAGCCCTTAACCTAAGACCTGCATTAGTCTTGAAGAGGAAGTACCAAGCAATGATAGCTATGACGATTGACGTAGGTACTAGGGGTGACATTGACTCACCAAATATCATTATTGATGGTATCGTAGCAACACTAGGTGAGTTACCGAAGGTCTTCCAGATACTAACTAAAGCAACCACAGCTATTCCGTAAGCGAACATATTAACACCTACACCAGCTACTATCTGATCACCTCTTAAGTAAACACTAATTACTCCGTGAAGAACACCAACAGCGACTCCAGTAGCTATACCGACTAGTAATGCTAGTCCTAAGTTACCGTTCGTGAAGTAATCAACTATGGTGGAGGTAAGAGCTGATAGTAGGAATATCCCCTCAATACCGATATTAACTACTCCAGACTTCTCAACTATAATCTCGCCAGTAGCTCCAAGTAGTAGAGGAACCATCGAGGTTAGTGCCGAGAATATTAGATCCAGCGCCGTATGTGTGAATCCCATACTCATTTCCTACTCACCAACCTACGAGCTCTTATGTAATTAATCACCATTCTATACGCATAGGGTAAGGAAAGGGCAATCACTATTATACCGCTTAGTGTAGTAGCTACTTCCTTAGGTGCGTTTAGAGTTAATTGCATGTTCTGCCCGCCAAGTATTAGTAGCGAGAAGAATATCGACGAGAATATGATGCCTATCGGGTGGTTCCTCCCCATCAACGCAACGCCGATCCCATCAAATCCCATGCCGTACATGGTAGTTAACATAGTGTCTATATAGTAGGTAAACCCAAGCACATTAAGAGCTCCGCCAAAACCAGCGAACATGCCCCCAATCATCATTGAGTAAAGCATGGCTCTTCTAGGGTTTATTCCTGCATACCTCGCTGACTTAGGCGATAATCCAGATACTCTTATCTCGTAACCTATTTTAGTAAAGTAAAGTATGTAGTAAGCTATTAACGTTAATGCTATAGCTATGAAGAATATCACGTGAACCCCTCCAATCACGCCGAACCTAGCTGATGGTGGCACGTTAATGGACTCTTGGGGGGCTACTGGGTTGTAGAACTTATTCGTTATTAAGTATATAGTTAAGTAGTATAGAGTCCAATTAAGCATTATGGCGGTTATTACCTCATTAACACCTCTATATACCCTCAGCGCAGCAATACCTAAGCCTAGAGCCGCTCCAGCTAATCCCCCAGCTAGTAAAGCAAGTATAGGGTTTCCCGTAGCTACTGAAGTAAGTAGAGCTACTAGACCACCTAAGTACATCTGACCCTCACCACCTATATTGAATAACCCAGCTAGTGCTGGTATAGCGAATGCTAGACCGGTCATCATTATGAAGGTAGCCCTACTTAGTAAGTAGTCAGGTGTGCTGAAACCACTTGAGAGGAGTATACCTATACCCTCCCAAGCATTATACTTAAGTACGTAAAGTATGGCGGCACCTATTAACACACCAGCAGCTATTGAACCTATTACCTCAATAGCTACACTTAAGTACTCACTAAGGACCCATCCAAGACGCTTGCTAGGCATGTACACCACCCATTAGGAGTCCTAGCCTTTCAAGAGTGAATTCCTCGGTTTTTCCGACAGCCATTATGCGTCCCTCATATATAACAGCTATTCTATCACTTAACTGAAGAACTTCATCTAAATCAGTAGATATTAGTAGTATGGCCTTACCTTCATCCCTTAACTTAACTAGTAATGACCTAATGTACTCAGTAGCGCCTACGTCAAGGCCATGCGTAGGTTCCGAAGCTATTATTACTCTAGGCTCAGCAGCTACCTCCCTACCAACCATTAACTTCTGCTGATTACCTCCGCTCAAGTACTTAACGGGTGTCCTTAATGACTCAGTAACTACGTTAAACCTCTTAACTATGGAGCTAGTGAATAACCTAGCCTTACCCCATAAGATCCTAGCACCACCCCCTAGGAAGTTCCTTAATCTAGTCAGTACTGAATTGTAGGTTAGGTTCATCTCAAGTACCAAACCAACTGCTCTTGAGTCAGGTATGTATGAAATACCGCGTCTATAGATCTCAGCAGGTGGTTTATTAGTTATGTCCTCACCCATAAATATTACCTTCCCCCTCTCAACAGGCCTTAAACCAACTATGGCCTCAGCAAGTTCTAACTGACCATTACCTTGAACGCCAGCAATACCTAGTATCTCACCCTCCCTAAGGTCGAGGTTAACGCCCTTAACAGCTAGTAAGCCTCTATCATCCCTAACCCACAAGTCCTTAACCTCCAATATTGTTCTACCGACCTTAGCAGGCTTCTTACTTATCTTCAGGAATACCTCCCTACCAACCATCATTCTAGCTAATTCAGCTTCACTAACCTCAGCAGTCTTAACAACACCTACTACCCTTCCCTTACGTAAGATCGTTACTGTATCTGTTATTGCCTTAACTTCCTTTAACTTATGAGTTATGAAGATTATCGTAATGCCTAGTTCCTTAAGTCTCCTTAACGTCTTAAATAACTCCTCAACCTCAACAGGTGTAAGTACTGATGTTGGCTCATCAAGTATGAGTATCTTAGCCTCTCTTAACAATGCTTTAAGAATCTCAATACGTTGTTGAACACCTACGGCTAGGTGCTCAACCTCCGTATCTAAAGGTACCTTAAGCCCTGTCTTACGCATTAACTCCTCGGCCCTACGACGTACCTCCTCAAGACTAACTTTCCTAACTGAAGAGAGTGCCAAGGCCAGGTTCTCAAGGGCTGTGAATGAAGAAACAAGGGAGAAGTGCTGATAGACCATACCAATACCGGCTTTCATAGCGTCCCAAGGACCCTTAAAACTTACCTTACGTCCGAATACTCTAATCTCACCTCTCGTAGGTTTAATCTCCCCGTACAGTATCCTCATTAAGGTCGTCTTGCCAGCTCCATTCTCTCCTAGGAGACCATGAATCTCACCAGCCCTCACCCTAAAATTAACCCCTCTAAGTGCTAACGTGCCATCCGGGTATACCTTAACTATATTACGCATATCAACGGCATAGTCATTACCTGAGTAAGTCATTCCTTCCCCCCGAATAGGTTACTTAATGGGAAATACCAAGTAAAGGTAAAAAGAGTTTTATTTCATTAGGTAATATTCAATACTAACCTATATGTCCCTTAGCTAGTGCCGCATCTAAGTTGCCCTGTTCTAGCTCCTTAATTATCTTCATGTACTCGTCATGGGTTCTGGGTGTCTTGAACACTATCTGACCACTAATTATCATCTGCTCTAACTTCTTAACCAAGTTCCATACGTAAGGCTTAATGTACTTCTCCCTCATCTCCTTAACGATCTTAACTACCTGATCCGGTGTTAGGTTCTTTAACTTACCGGTCTTGTAAGCCTGTTCAGCGAACCACTTAACACCGTTTAAGTCCCAAATACCTACACCACCCTCCTTAAGACCTAAGGTTATTATACCACCCTTCCAAGTACCTGTAGCAACCATCTTAATCGCCGTGTAGACAGCTACGTCAACTCTCTTAGCGCCACTTAAGATTATGTGGTAAGGATCGATCCACTCCTGGGATGCGTCCTGACCTATAGCTAGTACTAACTGATTCGGGTGCTCCTTATCCCACTCCTTAACGGCTTCGAACATACCTAAGTGGGTAGCTCCAGCAAGTCCGTATATCACCCTAGCACCCTTCTGTATTAACTGCATTGAGTATTGCTTACCAACTGCTGGGTCTCTGAAGGTGCCAGTGTATACCCATAGGAAGTTAACCTTCTTACCCGTCATCTTCTCAAAGTACTTAACACCGAAGAGGTAACCTATATGGAACTTCCATAGTGGTGGTATGTCCATACCAGCTAACGCAGCTACGGTATTACCTCCTAGTTCATAGGCTATACCAGCGGCTAACACACCTATTAACGAAGCACACTCTTGCTCTCTAAACAGTATGTCAACTTCATTAGGTCTCACAACACCAGTTGTTGAGTCTATTAAGGCGAACTTCTGGTACGGGAACTTGCTAGCCGTCTTATTTAGTGGTGTAGTCCAGAGGAACCCTATAAGCACTAGTATGTCGTACTTACGTGACTTAGCTAACTGCTCTAGTAGTGGAACCATGTCAGCTAATGATTTAGGAGTTAGATAAGTCACTTGAGCGCCTAACTCCTCAGCAGCTCTCTGAGCACCTAGCCAAGCCATGTCGTTGAAGCTTAGGTCTCCCCTACCACCTACGTCGAAGAGTACAGCCACCCTGACTTTCTTGATTGTTTTGGGTGTTGTGGTTTTGGTTGTTGTTGGTGTTAGGGTTTTGGTTATGGTTGTGGCTGCTGTTATGGTCTTGGTTACGGTTACGGTCTTAGCAGCCTTACCTACTGTTGTGGTTGTTGTTGATGTTACTGTCTTAACTACCGTTGTGGTAGTTACTCCCCCCTTAGGTACTACAGCATAAGTAACACCAGCAACCACAACAGCAACAACAACAGCAGTAATAACCACAGCCACA
>CAZVLA010000027.1:0-13471 GCA_964627805.1 uncultured Desulfurococcaceae archaeon | reverse complement strand
ACAGCTCAAGGTACCTCCGTAATACATCTCCCACTGGAGTGGGGTTAGTACCATATACTTCACCTCATGGTGCCTTGGGTGAAGTTAAGTAGGGATTAACTTCACCGCAGTAAAGTTAAGTGCCTCACCATAAGTCCCTTCCCCCACCTTCAGGGGTAATCAGTAAGTACGTACTCCAGAGGGTCTGCTAACGCAGTAGTTACCCTTTACTGAGTTACTGTTTAGCTAGGTGAGGGGGTGTTAGGGTTAAGGAGTTAGGATACCTAACTTAGTTCACGACCTAGTATACTAGGTAAAGCATCTATTTAGGGATAACCACCGTACTCAATGTGAGGTAAGTGATTCCTTAAGTGGTTAGGGTAGTGTTGGAGTTAGTGGGGGTACTTAATGATTAAGTACGTTGATAGGGATTTACTGAGTTACCCCTATTCACTATATCTCCCTACCACTTACGTACCTCATACTCACCATTAGTACCGTTACGAAGGTCCAGCTAGCTACTAACATCCTCATATTCCTGAGTAGTCGGTCGTAGGGGCTTAGTAGGTTAGTGACTTGAGGTGCTACGTAAGGTAGTAGGTTAAGGACAGCGAATATTATTAAGTACGTTACGTAGCACGTTACCATCGTCTTAAGCTTTACGTCCCTCTTGAAGATCTTGAGGAAGTAGGTAGTCAGTATAATGGGTACTGGTAAAGCTAGTAGTATAGCGAAGAATATGTCGTACCCTAAGCTGTATGATGCGTACTGAGTAAGTGCGTAGAAAGTACCTAAAGCCATAACCACGTAACCAATAGCAACCAATGCAGACCTAAACCATTCATTCATACCTCACTACCTCTCCATAGTAAATTCTTAACTAAATATTATTAATTTTCTTACACTCAACCCAATAGATTCACTAACTAATTAATTTACATGTTGCTACAGATCTTGATGTATGAAAGTAGTTACTTAGTGAGTGTACTCTAAATAGTCTAAAGTGAGGCTTCAGTATCCTTAAAGTAAACTACACTACGTGAGTATGTATCTCTGATTAGGGGCGTTGATTTACTTCGGTAGTATTATTGTGGTGTTGCTCCTCTTCAGTCCTCTCCTCTTCATTTCCTTATAGATTTTCTTGAGTACCTCTAAGTCCTTGGAAGCATACAGTACTATACCTTCCTCAAGAGCATCTACGATCGTTGGGTTACCCCTCCTAAGCATTTCAGTAGCTTCCTCTAGGGTGTATGGGTGAGGCTCTATATTGACGGGTACGTCACTCACGATCTCAAGAATGCGTCTTAACCTATCTAAGTACTTCTCCTTGAAGTCAGCTATTACTAGGAGGTCGTAGTCGCTCCAGGGAAGCCAATCTCCCCTAGCTCTAGAACCGAAGAGTATGATCGCCTTAACCCCTAACTTACGTACTAACCTCTCCACGACCTCCTTAAGAACGTCATTGCTTACCAAGCGTAATTACCCTCCGAACGTACTCAATTATCTTTCTAGAAGCACTTAATGCTCTTCTGGAGGTCTCCTCATCGTAAGCTTCATGAGGCGTGCCTGCTGGGTGTGCGTTGGGGTACCTAGATGGTATGTAGTGGAGGTCGAGCTCCCTAGCATACCTAAGTAACTCCTCATTCGCAGGTTCACCTACCTTCTTAAAGTACCTCTGAAGTAACACTCTAATGCTACGGCCCCATGGGGCTTCATTAACGTGGTAAAGTAGTGCCTTAACAGCCTTCTCAGCTGCTTGGTGAGCGTAGAACGAGGCTGCGTTGTACCTACCCTCACGATGGAGTATCTCGGCCGTCTCTAAATCCCATAAGGCCTCATCAAGCCACCTAAGTGCTTCCTCACGCAAGTAAGTACGCACCTCTAACTAACTACCTCCCTCAATGATTAACCACCTACACCGTAATTAATACCTGCTGTAGCGGCGTTGATGCCTTAAGTATTGTGGGGGGTTAGGGAGTCGTTGCTAGAGCTACTAAGCAGTGGGTCTTATGGGGATCATGCATAGGAACTCAGCATCCTCATCCCACTCATTACTGAATCCGTGGAGGACGTTAGGTGGTATGTAGATGAAGTACCCGGGACTAACTACGTACTCCCTACTACCTATTAATACCTTAGCCTTACCCCTAAGTACGAATATCTCATGCTCCCAAGGGTGGGTGTGGGGCTTGATCGAGCCCCCAGGTTTTATTCTGAAGTACCTCATAGCGAATGATTTAGCACCATCCTCCTCACGAATTAACCACCTAATAGTCACCCCCTCACCGAAGTCCGGGGGTACGACCTCCTCATTAACTTCAGTATAGTGCTTAACTAACTCACCTTGGGGACCCACACCAACCACCAGAAGTTAATAGGTTAGGAAGCGATAATAACCTTGACTCGTGGGGAGGCCGGACCATCCTGAGGTGTGATGAGGTTCGCTAGGACCGACTCCAAAATGCTCTTAAGTACTTAAGGTGCGTGAGTAACTCATTAACTTATTAAGAACCTCAGTTACATACCTAGCTAATTAGTAATTAGTGGTGCAATTAGGTTAGGTAGGTGTAATGTTTAAATACGTGCTTAATTGATTTACCTAAGGTTAGGTGGTGGTTAATGGTGAGTACTAGGGAGGGTAGCGGTGGTGGGGGGTTAGTTATTGATAGGTACTTCGCGTTCCTCACCGGTGTATTCATTACTAGCTTAACAGCAGCTAACTTCCTAGCTGCTAAGGTTGCTTACTTAGGTAGGTTCCTCGGTATTGACCTCCTAGTACCTGCTGGTGTAGTTGCTTACGCAGTAACCTTCACAGCTACGGACATCATAGGTGAGGTTTACGGTAAGAGAGCAGCTAATTACGTAGTTCAAGCAGGCTTCCTAACTCAGTTACTACTTATTTTCTACTCATGGACGGCGATAGCCTTACCGACAGCGCCCTTCCAGTCAGGTATTGAGGGTGTTTATAGGAGGTTAGTTGCTTCACCACCTAACATAGTTCTGGCGTCATTAGCTGCCTACTTAGTTAGTCAGCACCACGACGTGTGGGCATTCCACTTCTGGCGTAGGAGGACGGAGGGTAAGTGGCTGTGGTTAAGGAACAACGCTAGCACAGCCGTCAGTCAGTTAATAGATACCGCAATATTCATTACCCTAGCCTTTGCCGTACTACCAGCATTAGTTGGGGGAGTGTCGATTAGCTGGTCACTAATACCTAACATGGTGCTCGGGCAGTACTTAGTTAAGTTACTGATAGCTGCTCTAGACACGCCCTTCGTCTACTTAGGGGTTCACGTAGCTAGGAAGGCGGTACGCATCAAGCCCTTCAGGACCGTTATGTAGGTCAGGCGCAATACTCTACACCTCGGTAGCGGTACTTAGCTTAGGGTGGGTACCTACGATAGGAGTCTTCAGGGTAAGGGATAGGTTAGGGCATAGGTTAGTGGTCATTCTCAAGTCCTACCCGTGCTCGTGGGGTAGGTGTATCTTCTGTCCATTCTCTCTCGAGCAGTCCACAGACATTAAGGACATCATAGAGACTAACAGGAGGGTCATCGACGACGCACTAAGGGAGGTTAGGAGGGAGGATGTTGAGAGGGTAGCAGTATTCAATGGTAGCTCATTCCACGAACTACCCCTAGACACCGTACTGAGGCTCCCACCACTAGCTGAGGGTAGGGTATTCGAGGTTGAGGAGAGGAGTGAGTACGTAAGTAAGGAGTCACTGAAGTACCTACTCCGCCTAATGAAGCCTAAGGAGTTAGTGGTTAGGGTGGGCTTTGAGGTATGGGATGAGGGGATTAGGGAGGGTTACTTAAGGAAGGGAATGCCTAACTCCGAGGTAGTGAGGCTAGCTAAGCTGCGCAAGGAGGTTAGGGGGGAGGGGCTGCCGGTCAAGTTCATAATATACGTGCTATTCGGTATGGAGGGGTTACCGGAGAGTAAGGTCGTGGAGTCAGTAACTAAGTTCAAGGAGCTATTCGACGGAGTCATAGCTATTAAGTACAGGAAGTACCTACCTAACCACCCGAACGAAGCGCCAGTCAGTAAGGAACTAGCTCAGTACCTAGAGAGGAGCGCAGACCTAGTTGACTGGGGTGAAGAGGAGGAGTGGGTATTTGAGAAGCCAAGCTAATGCATAGGGGAAAACTACTTCACACTCGTGAGTAAAGTCATGCTTAGGTGTCTGTATGGGGAGCCGCGAGTTAGTTAGTAAGGAGCACCTCAAAGCACCTGAGGTCGTGTGGGACGGTAGTGAGCTTGACTGGGTAAGTACGAATCAGAGACTATACTTAAGAGGCGTAGGCACTAAGTACCTCATAAACCCCTACTTCGAGGAGGGATTCAGGAAGTTAATTCAGACCTACGAACCACCTAAGGAGAGGTACGAACTAGCACTCATACTCCCATGCGCTTACGGGAAGCCATACAGTCAGTCATACATACACTACGCCATAAGGTCAGCAATTAAGGACTACCTACTCAAGGGGTTAATACATGAGGTAATAGTAACGAACGCAGGAGTAGTACCTAGGGACCTAGACGAGTACTGGCCCTACTGCGCCTACGACTGGAACCCAAAGTACGAAACACCAGAGATTAAGGAAGCTTACGTAGAGGTACTTAAGGAAAGACTAAGTCAGTACTTAAGGAGGCATGGATGGAGGTATGATAGAGTAGTAGCTTACCTAAGATGGGACAGCGACAGCTGGAAAGCAGTTAAGTTAGTAAGTAAGGAATTAGGAATACACATACCAAACCTAGCACCAAAGAAAGAAGAAGTACCAGAAAACGAAATAACAGAAGTAAGTTTAGACGGGCTCTACCAAGACGAAGACCTAATACTAATAACACCGACAGCACTCAAGAAACTCAGAGAGGAGATCGAGAAAATAATTAATAAGTAACTAATTAACTAAAACGAGTAACCTCAATGTTAACTCAGGACTAAATTAATGATAAGAAATGATAATACCATAGGTAAATCACTCCATAAAAACCTGATAAAATTAATTAGGATTACTTAAAAACTATTTCATTATACTAAATCATTTATTGAGTAGTAAGTATAGAAACTAATTATCCGATATTAGCTAGCCCCCTGTGAATTTAGTAAGTAAATCCTACACGTAACTGAGGCTTAGTTATTCACTCACTTAAGCTATATTAAGCGCCTGAATTCCTAAGTGGTTAGGGTATCTAATGCTGTGAACTAGTTCATGCCCTACTTAATGGATTAGTCAGTACTACCTACAGCTTCTCAAGTAACTCAATATCCTTAGGTTCTAACCTCCAACCTAAAGCACCCCTAAACTCCTCAATCCTCTCAGTACGTTCTGACTTAGGTATGGCTGTTACGTAAGGTCTCGAGATTAGGTAGTTAAGGGCTACCTGAACAGGTGTTTTACCGTACCTCCTCCCAATCTCCTTAATTAAGTTGATATCACAGACCCTACCACGCTCTATGGGTGTGTAGGCCTGTATAGTGACTCTGTACCTAATGCACGTAGGTAGTAAGTCGTCCTCAATACGCTTATCAAGTACGCTGTACTTAACCTGATTAACTACTATATCGTACTTACTAGTTGATTCGATAGCTTCAATTAACTCATCACTACTGAAGTTACTAACACCTACGTACCTACTCAAACCCTCATCAGCTATGGCCTCAAGCGCCCTAACCTGCTTACTAATAGGTACGTTAGGGTTTGGCCAGTGAATCAGTATGAGGTCTACGCAGTCAATACCTAACCTCCTTAAGCTAGCTCTAGCTGCCTTAATGGCTGTGTACCTATCAGTGAATCTGTGTGGGTATAGCTTAGTAGTTACGAATACGTTATCCCTCCCTACAGCCTTAATAACCTCACCAATGAGTTCCTCAGCTCTACCACTACCATACATCTCGGCAGTATCTATCATGTTGAGACCTAACTCAATAGCCCTAATCAATGCTTCCTTAGCTCTACTGTAGTCCCTGATAGCCCAAGTACCTACACCGATAGCTACTACGTACTCACCCGTACTACCTAATGGTTTCCTATCGCTGTAGTCGATGGGGTACTTAACCAATGACTCACCTACTTAGACTTACCCTCACAGGATTTAAGCGTGGTTACTAAGGACGCTTAAGAGCTAAGTTATTTATTCTCATCCTCACTAATTCTGAGGGGGGTTAATTCATGGGTTCCGAGGAGCTTCAGAAGGAGATTCAAGCACTTATTAAGTACATGAAGGAGAACTTCCCGAAGCACATGAGCGTATTCGGTGAGTTAGTTCAGGTTGTTGAGGGTAAGGGCTACCTAGACACTAAAACTAAGGAACTAATAACTATAGCATTAGCTGTTAAGGCGGAGTGTGAGTGGTGTATCGAGTTCCACGTTAAGAAGGCCTTAGAAGCAGGTGCTAAGCCCGAGGAGATCATCGAGGCTGCTTGGGTAGCTGTACTGATGGGTGGCGGACCTTCACTAATGTACATAATACCCGTGCTTAAGGCATTAGGTAAGATTTGAGGATTAAGATCAGCTCTTTTTACTTAAGTACATTACGTAGGACTCCCTAAAAACCTCCTTAAGTAGAGGTAATGCCTCCTCGCCGCAGACCTCCTCACCATCCCTAACACACGATACGTACGCCTTACTACCCCCAACATCAATCAATACCCTACACTCTAGACCATCACCCCTAAACTTAACGTATATTACTGAAGCCTCACCACCTAATTCACTAAATACTGAGTTAATTACGTCGACACCACTACGTAACTCCCTAATGACCCTCCATAATTCAGCACTCCTCAGCACCTTAATCAAGACGTAGGGATCGGGGCATTCATACGTGAAGCCCTCAAGTACAGCCTCCTCCCTAGGTGTTTCAGGTACTTCGGTAACTTCCTTAATAACTGATGATGGGTACTCATTAATATCAACCATGATTAACTCCATAGGTACTTCAGTAACCTCTATGATGCATTCATTACTCCCTAAGAACCTACCCAGTAAGTCTACGCAGTCCTGACCCTCAACTATGTTCCCCCTCTCATCAAAACCCCTACAGGCTACCCCCTCACCATTAATGAATTCAACATCAACCTCGGGGTAGCCTCCATAGCCCTTAATACATACCCTACCAGTGAATTTACTTAACTTAACATCATTAAGTACGTCCTCAACCCTCACATACCTACACTCACTAATCCTTACGGTCCTCCCCCTAGATAGGAAGAGTGAGGTTATGGCTTACTTCACCTCCTAGAAACCGTGAGTATGGGTGCGGCGAACCACATAATACCACCAACAACAGCCACTACCCCCGCACCTACTAAACCAACGACTAAGTTACTTATTAGGAAGCCTAAACCTAAGATAGCTGCTGCAGTAGCTGAGAAGACAGCTAATGGTGTCTTATCCTTAACCACCCTCAACCCCCTATAAGTAATTAAGGTACCGCAATTAGGGCATTTCCTGAACACAGAGCCGCCACCGCACCTAGGGCATGAGGGTAGTGTGAAGGGGTGCTTAAGTCCGCATGAAGGGCACGTAACAACCTTAGAATCTAATTCGGTGCCGCATGATGGGCACTTAATCGTGTTACCTGAGATTAAGCGTAGGATAACGTCTACATACGACGACACTACCCCTCTGCTACCCCTAATCACTAACGTGAAGTCATCACCTCCGTAGGTAAAGGTTGCTTCATTAGCTGAGCCACTGAGTACGTACTCACTACCCTTAATCGACCTCTTAACATCATTAAGTAGTGAAGGGGCCGTAGCAGCTAATGCTTCAGCCTCTTCACGCCTACCTATGAAGTCGTAGAGGAGCCCCTCATGTGATAAGGCGGCTAATTCAATGCCTCCCCATGACTTAATAACCTCGAATACCTTACCTAACCTACCCTCACTTAACGCCATGATTAACTCCTAATAATAAAAAGTGGTTAGGATTAATCAAGTTGACTATCACTACTCAATAATTACGTCGAATCCACAGAAGCTGTACCCAGTACCCCAGCAGTGTGTTTCAATAGCCTTAGCCCTCCTACCCATTAACCTACCTAAGACACCAGCTATTAACCCACCTTCGAAGTAGCACGTAACCCTACCTACGTTAGGTATTCCGCTACAGGTAATACACTCGTATACGTGGATCCTTAACTTATTATTTGACTCACTAATTACGTCGACGAGCCCTATCCTCTGATCAACTACGAACTTAATGAAGGAGTCGACATCCTTAATGACTCCCTTATCAACGACTAACTCCCCTAAGGACTTACCGGCGTTGTACCAAAGCACGTTAGATGCTGAGATGCCGACTATATTCTCCAGCTTAGACCACCTAACTAACCTAAAGTTAATTACGTACTTAGTGTCGTCCTTACTTAAGCTAGATAACGTAGGTCTCGCAGGATTTAGGAAGTCTAGCGTCGTATAGGACGCTACCTTAGGCCTTAATGACCTCTCACCACGTATTTCAGCCATAGCCTGCTCACGATACTTACGGATTACTTCATTAATATCGTCAAGAGACATAATTCATTACCCAAGTTCTAACTCGCTTAGGAAGTTAATTAAATATTAAATAACTAATTTATTAGCGCATCTTTAGTGCCTCAATACTTGAGTAACTTAGTTTATTTAAGATAATGTATATATGGATAGGGTATCCTAAGTATAGATGCTTTAAAGCACACAATTTAAAATATAGAGTGCGGACAGCTGTAGTAGTTAATTAAGTACTAAGAACCCCCTACTTAATGAATTAATGATTAAAAATTACTTAACTATTAGAGAGCAGCCCTAACCCTATCCCTCTGCTTCCTAACTTCGTACCTAACCCTACCTAGTATAGCTCTCTTATCAGCTATTACTACTAAGTAAGCCTCACCTAAGTCCTCAAGCAGTAGGTAGTTATTCCTGTACTCACCAATCAGTATATCTAAGTCACCGAACCTTAACTCCTCAGATATCCTAGTGGCTGTACCTGCTAAGGTAGTGACCATAGCAGCTAATGCTTCAGGATCGAACCCACCGGATATCACACTATCAACTATGAATCCATCCTTAGACACTATAGCTACTCCCTGCACACCCTCAATCCTAGTGAAGTCCATGAGTACTGACCTAAGAGGTGTTGCAGCCATGTTGGGCACCAAGAATATATTTATGTACTACTAATAAAGCCACTGTTAGGCTTTTATTAAGTAACGTAAATTATCTTGATGCTTAGGTTAAGGTACTTTAAAAATACGTTAATTTTGACCTAACCCTACTTAGGAGCGTTTACTGCCCTCTCTAGGAGGTCCTCCCAAACAGCATCAACGTACTCCTGGATCCTCTTCAGTAACTCCCTATTCTCGGGCTTCAGTAAGTGCCTGTACCTACCCTGTAACTCAAGGAACTTCTCGACAGGTTGCTTGAGGTTCGGGTTCTTAGCTATGGCTAGGGAGCGGTCAGTTAGTTTGTATCCCTCACCTAGTACGTACTCCCATAGTGGGAAGTAGCAAGTATCTACAGCTCTCTTACATATTTCTATGGTCTTACTCGTGTCGAACCTCCAACCCCTAGTGCATGGGCTTAGTGCGTGAATGAATGTAGGTCCGTTAGTCTCTAATGCCCTCCTGAACTTCTTAATAGCATCTACCCAGTGAGCAGGTGTTAAGGTAGCTACGTAGGGTATCCTATGAGCTACCATGATATCAGCTATGGGCTTCTTAGGCTGTGTCTTACCAGGTATTACCTTACCCACGGGGCTAGTGGTTGTCCAAGCGAACTGAGGTGTGCCTCCACTCCTCTGGATACCTGTGTTCATGTACGCCTCATTATCGTAGAGTAGGTAGAGTACCTTATGACCTCTCTCAGCCATACCGCTTAATGCTTGGAAGCCTATGTCGTAGGTACCTCCATCACCACCTATAGCTACTACATCAATGAAGTCGTAGGGCAACCTACCGGTCTTCTTCATAGCCTTTAAGGCAGACTCAACACCACTAGCTACTGAAGCCGCGTTCTCGAACGCTACGTGAATCCACGGTATTGCCCAGCTAGTGAATGGGAAGATCGTAGTAGCTACCTCTAAGCACCCAGTAGCGTTAGCTACTACTGTAGGCCCCCTCATAGCGAAGCTAAGTAACTTAACTATTATAGGCGCCGCACACCCAGCACATAACCTGTGGCCAGGTAGTACAGCGCATGCTCTCTCCTTAGCTAACTCCCTAAGGTTTAGCTTAAGAGGTAACTCAACCTTCTTACCGGGCTCGAACTTGATTAACCTGTAGGGACTTGAGGAAGCCATGACTACCACCCCCTACTCCCTAACACCTAGGAACTTGAGGGGCTCCTTCACCTCACCCTCCTTAGCTACTGCTAGTAGCTCCTCAAACATTTTCTCAATAAGTGATGGCGGGACATCCCTACCTCCTAAGCCGTAGACGTAATTAACTAGTAACGGCCTCTCCTTAAGGCTGTATAGCGCTGTTGAGATCTCCATGAATGATGGTCCGAAGCTACCGAAGCTTATTGCCCTATCCATAACACCGACTACCTTAGCTCCCTTAAGTACCTCCCTAATCTCATCAAATGGGAATGGCCTGAAGAGCCTTATCCTCACAACACCTACCTTCTCACCCTTAGCTCTTAACTTCTTAACTACGTGCCTAACCGTGCCTGCCGTACTACCTAAGACAGTAACTATTACGTCAGCATCCTCAACAGCGTAGGTATCTAGTACTCCATCGCCGTACTTCCTACCGCTTAACTCGTACCACTCCTCATTAACCTTCTTAACTACGTCCTTAGCCCTCTTCATAGCCTCTACTTGAGGCATCTTATGCTCGAAGTAGTAGTCATATAGGTCTAGAGGACCGAAGGTTAGTGGGTTAGCAGGATCTAACTTAACCTCAACCTCCTTCCCTAAGTAATCCACGAACGTCTTAGGTGCTTTGCGGTACCCACCTAGGAATTCATGAACGGCCTCATCAGGTAGCATGTATATGTCCTCTAGTGTGTGACTCAGTACGAACCCGTCTAGATTAACAGCTACTGGTAATAGGACGTTCGGATCCTCAGCTATCTTAAATGCTTGAATAGTAGTGTCGTACGCCTCCTGCGAGTTCTCAACGAACAACTGTATCCACCCAGCATCCCTCATACCCATAGCGTCGCTGTGGTCGCAGTGTATGTTGATAGGTGCTGATAATGCCCTATTAACGACCGCTAACACTACCGGGAGTCTTAGTGAGGATGCTATGTAGAGTATCTCCCACATAAGAGCTAATCCCTGTGAAGCAGTAGCTGTGAATGCCCTAGCACCAGCAGCTGCAGCACCTACTACAGCACTCATTGCTGAGTGCTCGGACTCCACAGGTACGAACTCGGTATGTACCTCACCATTAGCTACGAACTCACTGAATCTCTCAACGATTATCGTCTGGGGGGTTATTGGGTAAGCAGCTACTACATCAACTAGTGACTGCTTAACGGCGTAAGCTACTGCTTCATCACCATTAACACCTATCTTAATCTGCTTTTCAGGAGGGACCTTAGGTGACTTAACACTAACCACGACCAACCACCCCCTACTCCTTAGTTTCAGGAACCATTGTTATTGCCTTAACAGGGCATTCATTAGCGCATATGCCGCATCCCTTACAGTAGTCGAGGTTAATGCTAACTTTCTCACCATCCCATAGGACAGCCATTTCAGGACAGTAGAGCCAGCACATTAAGCACTTAACGCACTTACTCTGATCAATTACGGGTCTGAAGGCCCTCCAACCACCAGTCTTGTACTCTAGGGACAGCTTGTACGGTAGAGCGGATAGCGGTAAGTCCCTCCACCCACGGGGTTCCTTAAGCTCCTTAGCTTGAGCCATGACTTACACCTCCCTAGTTGATTCGTAAGCCTTCTTTATTAACTGGATGTTAGCCTCAGCAACCTTCCCTGAGAACCTAGCCTTCACAGCCTTCTCTAGGCTCTCCATACTCACTAGAGGTACTGCCTTCAGTAGCGCACCAATCATTGCGGTATTAGTTATTGCCCTACCCAGCACCTCAATAGCTAACTTCGTAGCTGGTACAGTGAATACCTTATACTCACCCTTACTAATACCTAATGAACTATACAGCTCCTCCGGGGAACCATCGTAATTAATCACTATAGTACCCCCCTTCTTGAGACCCTCAACGACATTAACTGAAGCTAGTAACGTAGGGTCAAGAACCACTACAACGTCAGGCTCGTAAATCATGCTGTGTATCTCAATAGGTTCATCACTAATCCTAGTAAACGCTAGCACAGGAGCGCCGGCCCTCTCAGGACCGAACGCTGGGAAGCTCTGAACATGCTTACCGTCAAGTAACGCAGCCATCGCCAGAATATTTGAGGCGGTCCAAGCACCTTGGCCTCCACGCCCGTGCCACCTAATCTCAATCATCAATACCCATCACCACCCCCACCATTAACTTCACAAAATAACTATGCCGGATTAGAATAAAAGCTTACACAAAGATAAATAAGGAATAACGCACTATAGAACTCATTAATACCTATCTGAAGTACTAAAACCAAGGAACCACACTAAGCTCCTCATTAGAAGCGCGTATCTTAGGTAATCTTCGTTGTAAGTATTAGCTTACTATTGTAATCCCTCCCCTTAGTTATCTTGTAAGCACCAAGGTGCTTAGTATCCACTCTACTATATACTTACTAAAACTTAATATTCATTCTCGATAATGAGATATATGAGTAAAGAAATATTAGTGATTTATCTACTTCAATAGTACTAAAGGTAAATAAGTATCTCGCTTACTACATCCTTGAGGAAGGTGTTAGTCATGAATTATGACGTCAGTAAATTAAGGCACTTCTTTGAGGCTCGTTCCATAGCTGTTGTTGGTGCTTCAGAGAAGCCCGGAACTATAGGTAGAGCAATCATGACTAACCTACTTGAGAGGTTTAAGGGTAGGATATACCCAGTTAATATTAAGTATGATCAAGTATTCGGTCTTAAGTGCTTTAAGTCGGTACTTGAGATACCTGATGAGGTTGACTTAGCAGTTATTGCCGTCCCGGCTAAGGTAGTTCCTAAGGTGGCTGATGACTGCGGTAAGAAGGGTGTTAAGGCACTACTCGTTATTTCAGCTGGTTTTAAGGAGGTAGGTCCTGAAGGTGCTGAGCTTGAGCGTAGGTTAGTTGAGGTCGTTAGGAAGTACGGAATGAGGATGATAGGACCTAACTGTTTAGGTATATATGACGCACATACAGGACTAGACACTATATTCAACCCTTCAGAGAAGCAGTTAAAGCCTAAGCCGGGGGTTATTGCGTTCATATCTCAGTCTGGTGCTTTGGGAGCGGCAATACTTGATTGGATGGGCTTAGCTGGGATAGGTATGAGTAAGTTCATTAGCTACGGCAATGCAGCCGACGTTAAGGAGTATGAACTTATTGAGTACTTAGCTGAGGACCCCAAGACTAAGGTAATTACTGCCTAC
>CAZVLA010000026.1:0-126532 GCA_964627805.1 uncultured Desulfurococcaceae archaeon | reverse complement strand
ACGTGCTAAGCCGTATGATAATGGTTTACAACGGGCCCCAAGCACTAATCACACTAGGCTACTAAAACCCATTCAGCCATCTAGTACACTAGGAACCCAGCGGAGCTAATTAAGACCTAAAGAGGGAATTAATCCCAGAAGCGAAGCCGATATAAATGAGTTGATAGATAGGGACTCTGGATATCAAGAAGAATGCTCGAAGAATTCTTTAGAGAGCTAGGTATATCTAAAATTTTTAACTAGTCAAGTACACTTAGTTTACAGTGATATGAGGTGATAAACTATATCATGGCAACCTAGGTGTAACGAAGCTGTTGATGCTGCTAAGAAGCTTCTCCCACATTACTTCGATCCTTTGGAGTATTTTACTGCATCAGAGTATTTCGAACTTGCTCGTAGTCTTCTAGAACTCTATAGGTGTGAGAAGCTTTTAAGGCTGGAGCTAGAGTGGAAGGAACATGAGGTAGTTGATGATACACTAGTAGTACTGAAGAAAATAGTTGAATTGTGCGTTAATACTGTGGCGGAGAAGTATCGTAGCCACGAGTACCGTGAAAAACTCCAAGAGCACTTGCGCACCCTGAGTGAGAGTGAAGTTAAGATGCTAAGAGAATACCTTAAGCTGGGGCTACAGCTTGCTGGCCTCAATTTAACGCCTCTAGCTCCCTTTCTCTCCGACAAACTATTCATACAATACCTAGGCGTAGCCTTGAAGACGTCAGCAATTATAGTCGTTGCTATAAAGAAGTACTGGGCTAGTAGAGCAGTACGTAAATTCTCTGTTGAGGTGGAGCGTCTTGCCAGGGAGATAATCGAAAGACTAGAAGAGCGTGAAAGCAAGCTCGAGAAAAGTATAGGGGTAATGAAGGATATAGTTGGAAGCACTACATCACAATATAGCTTGGCAAAGCTTACAAGAAGACTTTATAATGAATCAGTATACGCGAATACGCCGGAGGTCTTGGCATTCGCTATAGAGCTACAGGAGCTAAGAAGAAAGCTACTAGGAGCCAAATAGTAGTGTACACCAGACACACATATGCCCCGTGCTCTAAGGCTTCTTTGCACAGGTTTGGTAACTAATAATGTTTTGACTAAATCTTATATTATTCACGATGATATAAAGAACATAAGAACCTCTATAAGAGACTAATAAGTCATTACCAATTTATTGTGAAGTATAAAACTTATCGGGGACACCTGAAGAAGGTTTATATAGTGGGTTTATAAGTGGCGGGCCCGCCGGGATTTGAACCCGGGATCTCCGGCTCCGGAGGCCGGCGCCTTATCCTGGCTAGGCCACGGGCCCTTATGCAATTTCTTTTTACTTGTTTTTAGGTCTGCTTTTGCTGGTTTTCTATATTATTGTTGGTAGGTCCGTATTTGTTAGTTTTATGGTGTTTCTTCGTGGGTCGTAGGTTAGGGTTATGGCTTTAATTAAGCCTCCCTTACTCCTTAGTTTCCTTAGTAGCTTCCTTACTCTAGGGTCTACGTCATCGTTTGGTGTGAATGCTTTTACGTTACTTAATGTGTTTATGAATACCGCAGCTACTTCCTTACCTTCCTCAGCTAGTTTAATTAGTTGCTTTAAGTGCTTCACACCCCTCTCACTTGGGCAGTCTGGGTATGTTGAGTACTCTCCATTAGGTCCTGACCTAAGTACTGCACTCTTAAGCTCGATCACTAATTCCCTACCCCTTACATCCTTAAGTAGGTAGTCAAGCACTGAATCACCTATTCTCGGGTTCCTCAATACGGTCTTAAACCCCTTAAGCCAAGGTATGAGTGATTCATTAACGGCTACTGCGAACGCCCTCTCCTGCAACCTAGTATCTATTAATGCAGGTCCCCCAACCTCCTCAGTAGCTACTAACCAGTACTTAATCCTCCCTGAGTGCTTAGGTACGCAGTAGGCCTTAACCCTAGGCTTAAGTAGTCCCTCGAGCCTACCCGTATTAGTTATGTACGCCTCCTCAATACCTTGACCGCAGTTAATCAGTACTACGAACCTATTCAACCTCCTAACTACTGAACACACCCTATACTGCGGTAACTTAATTAACTCATACACCAACGTAGGACCTCCTCGTAGTAACTAATTAAGGATAGTAGTAATGACTTGATCTTAGGTATTGCTTTAGTTAAAAACTACTTACCCCTCTGCTTCTCATACCACTGATCTATTTCCTGGAAAGTCATCTTATGTGGTTTCTCAGGAACCCCTACAGGTATTACGTATAGTGGGTGTTCATTTGGTTTAGCACCTATTACCTTAGCTACTTCATTATCGTAGAAAGCCCCAACAACTACGGTACCTAGGTGTAGGGCCGTAGCCATTAAGTATATGTTCTGCCCTACGTGACCTACCTCCATGTATACGTACCTATACCCCCTCTCACCGTAAACCCTAGTAGTCCTCTCATAAACAGCGCAAACCACTATATTCACTGGTGCGTCCCTAACCCACTCCTGCCTAAGTGATGCTCTATAAAGCTCCTCTCGGTAGTCCCCCTTCTTAATAGGTATTAATGCGTGCTTCATTACGTCATACTTATACACACCAGCTGGTAAGTACTCATCACTACCTACCCTAACTGACTTAGTACCAACCACTACGTACAGCTCTAGAGGGTAGGTAGCTCCCGCACTAGGTGCTGCCCTAAACCTATACCTAGGCTCAGTAATTCCTTGAGCAGCCCATAGCAACATAGATAACTGATCAACTGTTAGGGGCTCAGCCTTATACTCCCTAATACTCCTCCTAAGTAGCATAGCCTCATCGACGGTCATCTTAGTTACTTTATGCGGGAGTGGGAGGTATATCTCACCATTAACCACCTTAACACCACCTACCCCATACTTACTTACGTGGGGCTTACTAACGTGGGTTACGGCTAGGTAGAAAGCACTAAATACTAGTACAGCTAAGACACAGGCAGTTATTAAGGCAGCGATTAAGTTACGTATGGTCCCCCCTAAAAATACGTGTTTAGGAGGTAATTACTTCTTTACTCAGTAACCCTTAAACTTCCTAAACCTCTCAACATACTCATCAAACGTACCTACGCGCCTAAGCCACCTACCGTAATCAACTAACGCCTTAACAGCCTTGGCCGCCCTCTCAGGTGATAAGTACATAGGTATGCCCATCTCCTCAGCCTCCCTAGCGAATTTCCAAGTCCATGAACCACCCGTAGCTACACCGACTATCGGTATTGGGTACTTAACCTCAGCCATGACCTCCTTAAGGGCCTTCATGAATTCCTTATTGAGGTTAGGGGATATGCCAGGTACTATGTAGTAAGGTAACCAGACGATAGCGTCTACCTCACCTGACTTAATCAGTATCTTAGCAGACTCTATTAAGTGCTCATCAGTTGCTGAACCAGTAACGTCTACTGGGTTGTAGGGTGATGCTATAGGTAGTAGCACCTTCCTAAGCTTAGATACGGTCTCCTCACTTAACCTAGGTACCTTAAGGCCTAAGTCAGCTAGTGCGTCAGCAGTCATAACACCTGAGCCACCACCCACCGTAAGTACGGCTACGCGATCGCCGGGTGCTGGTGGTTGCATCGAGAGAGCCATACCTATGTCGAATAGCTCCTCCATACCGTAGGCCCTAATAACTCCAGACTGCTTGAATGCTGCTGAGTACACCGCATCTGAACCCGCTAGGGCTCCAGTATGTGAGGTAGCTGCTCTAGCGCCAGCTTCGGTCCTACCTGACTTAAGCACGGCTACGGGCTTAACTGGTGTTGTCTCCTTTAATGCCTTAAGGAATGACCTACCGTCCTCAACACCCTCAATATATATCGTTATTACTCTAGTGTCGGGGTCCTCCCTTAAGTAAGCTAGGAGGTCAGCGTCGTTAACATCTGCCTTATTACCGTAGCTAACGAACTTACTGATCCCTACACCCCTCATAGCTGCCCAATCAAGTACTGCTGAGCCAAACGCACCTGACTGTGATATGAACGCTATGCCTCCATGCTTGGGGAAGCCCTGCCTCTCCCTAGGTAGGAATAACGTATTCATGCCCGTCTTAGGTACGTAAACACCTACGCAGTTAGGTCCTATTAACCTCATTCCGTACTTCCTAACTACCTCAACTAACCTACGCTCGAGCTCAGCACCTTCAGGACCTACCTCCTTAAAACCACCTGAGATAACTATCAAGCCCTTAACACCAGCTTCACCACAGTCCTTAGCGACGTCGATGACCTTAGGTGCTGGTACCGCAATAACTGCTACGTCGACCTCATCAGGTATCGAGGATACTTTAGGGTATGCCTTAAGACCTAGTATCTCGTCGGCGTTAGGGTTTACTGGGTATATCTTACCCTTATAGAACTCCTTAAGGTTCTTAAGTAGTGCGTAACCAACCTTACCTGGCTTTCTTGAAGCACCTACCACAGCTACTGTTTTTGGGTTGAAGAAGAACTCCAAGTCCTTCCTACCCAAACTACCCTACACCCTAACACATATACTCCATGAAGTAAATAACTCTAACGATGTATTAACAACTTTAATTTTTAACTATATGAATTACTCACGAATTCATGAGCGTACTTTTTATTAATCGGTATTAACTTAAGTAGTTGGTGCTCTAGGAATGAATAAGGATCAGCTAGTAGGTGCTGGGCTACTAGCGGTTTCAGTTGTAGTCATAATAATTTATCTGTGGTTACTGTTCTTCACGCCCTACGCATTAATAGTACTTAAGATAACAGGTGCTGTAGCGGTAATTGCTGTGTTCGGTATCATAGGTTGGATAGGGTATACACTAGCGACTACACCGCCTCCGAAACCTATTGAGGAGATTGAGAAGGAGCTTGAGGAGGAGTTGAAGAAGCTTGAGAAGGAACTAAAGGAGGAAGAGAAAGGAGGCGAAGGAAGCACTGAAGGCAAGATTACTGAGGGTACTAGTAAGTAAGTAAATACCTCTACTAAGAACCACACCTAAGTTCACTTTTTCCTTAGCTACTGCAAAACTGCATAGCTTACCGCCTTCATACTCTTCATCATTACGTAGAAGAAGAAAATAATTAAAGCTAGGAACACGACCACAAATAAGACAAGTATTACGGGTACCCACGAAGTACCCCCTACCGAGCTTGAGAAGCATATCGGTACGAAGAATATTACTACGCAGCCCGCAAAACCTCCCTTACTACTTACGTTCTCAGTACCCGTACTCACTATGATGGGCTGTACCGAACCTGCTATGATTAACGCTATACCCGCTATAATGAGCATAATACCTAACACAGTTAATGGTCTCATAATCACCACCTTAAGTAACCACTTAAGTATAAGTATATGAGTAAGGTCATTACCGTCAGTAACGCACCTATGATGGCTGCCGTCACCACCATTTTCTTATCAGTACCGAAGACTATAGGTACGGGACCCACTATAACTACTCCACCACCCCTTACCCTAGATTCCCCGCCACCTCTAGCGTAGTGTAGCATCATATCTATGATTATGACCATCATACCTAGGAATACCAGTAACATACCTATAAGTATCATTGATTGGGTCAGCATACCATTAGAAAAATTATTAAGGAACTTAAAAATAGTTCCTTTAATTACCTTACACTACACCCTTAGCAGCTATCTGGATCCTTAGTAAGTACTTCTGAGCTGTTAGGAAGAATATGATTACTGGGATCATATAGATAATAGCTGCTGCAGCAGTTAGTGCTGGGCTTACGTACATGTACTCACTACTCTTGAGTGCGTAGATGAGCATGCTTAGGGTCCAGTACTTCTGTGATGATATGAAGGTAAGTATGTATATGAACTCACTCCAACCGGATAGGAACCCGAATATTAGTACAGCCATTAATCCGTTCCTAACCGTAGGTAGTAGTACCTTCCACCAAGTCTGTATCCTGTTACACCCATCGATTAGGGCTGACATCTCTAGATCCCAAGGTATACCGTCGAAGAACCCCTTCATTATCCACACATCAAGTGGTAGGTCCAACGCTATCTTAATTATGATCACACCTACTAAGGTGTCGTACAGCCCCATCATGTTGAGTATGTAGAATAGCGCGATTAGCAGAGCTACTCCAGGGAATGAGTGGAGTACTAGTATTAGTCCTAGTAGCTGGGGCCTACCCCTGAACTTGAATCTAGATAGTGCGTAACCAGCTAGTGATGATAGTATAACCTCTGAGACCGCTACAGTGATAGCTAATAGGAATGTATTACCCATTACTAAGTATAGGTTGGGGTAGTAGTAGTAACCCCCAGCACCTGGTACCTTAATCTCACCACTAAGTACGATCCTCCAGAACTTCAGCGTTATTCCTTGAGGCATTAGACCCACTACGTTAGTACTGAAGCTAGTTATGAAGAGTAACGCGTAGAGTAGTACTACAGGTGCCGTAACTGCTACTAGGAAAGCATACATGAGTCCTGAACCGATGTACCTCTTCCAGCTCATGGCTTCACACCTCTATCTTAGGCTCAACCATTAGCTCCTTGAATCTGAATATCTTGAGGTAAATCACTGAGAGTACTACACCCATTATCACTAGAAATACAGCAAGTGCTGAACCGTAGCCTAGGTGTAGCATACCTCCGTACTGCTTGAAGCCTAAATGCCATACGTGGAGTGCCCACACCTCAGTATCGTAGAATCCGGGGCCTCCGTCAGTAGCTATTAGTATGTACTCGTAGCTAGTGAGTAGTGATAGGGTCTGGTACGCAGTTACGAAGAGGAGTGGCCACTTAATTAGTGGTAACTCAACGTACCTTATCTGCTGCCAAGTGCTGGCCCCATCTACCTTAGCTGCCCATATTAAGTCCCTACTAATGCTCTTAAGTGCTGCAGTGAAGATTATCATCCCGAAGCTAACGCCTACAAATCCGTTAATCAGTATTACCAGTAACCAAGGCCTACTTAATGCCCAATTAGCTGGTGGTATACCCATGAAGGATAGTAACCAGTTGAAGAGGCTTGACTTATCCCTAGTAGCCCATAACCAAAGGAGTACGTAGACGGTTGATGGTGTGATCCTAGGTAGTAGCCATAAAGCCCTAAACGCAGCCCCTACCTTCTCATTTATGTGCGTAGTTATTAGCGAGATTATCAGTGCTAAACCTACGTTAAAGCAGACTAGGGTCGTGAATACGTAGAATATAGTGTTCTTGAATATCTTAGGCATCCATGGATCCGTAATTATGTTTATGTAATTCTGAACACCTACCCAGTGCCACTCGAAGGTCTGGGTCATGTCTGTAAAGCTTATCAGTACCGTCAGTACTACTGGTAGGAAGAAGAAAGTCATTATCAATGCTAGACTAGGTACTAGGAAGAACCAAAGTGCAGTTACTCTCAACCCTCGTTTAGGCATAAGGGCGCACCCCCACAGTCACTTCCAATACATTAATTACGTCCCGCATACTACACTCTTTACTCTCATTAAGAGACGTGTTTAGAACATTTAAAAACGTATTATTTTATCTATGCCCCAAAACTTGATTAGGGTAGTGATACTGGTGAGCACTTATCTATGATCTCTACTGAATCACCTAAGGTCCTCTTAATCTGCGTTAGTAGGATGTTGAATGCCTTCTCCGGAGTCATGCTCTGGTCGCTCTCAACAGCCTTTAGTACGTTGTAGACGATCCTACTGTAGTCACCCCACTTCGGGTGGTTTGGTATGAAGTGCGTGTACTTCAGCATGTAGGCTACGTCATGTAGGAACCAGTTGCTTGCGTACCTACTGTCGCTAATCTCGCTGTTTAGTATGGCTAAGTGACCGCTGTAGACTGCGTGGAACGCGTTGAGGTGTGGGTTAGTTACCATAGCTATTAGGAATGCACATAGGTCAGCTACTCCATCCTTAACTGCTTGAGTAGTTATTGTGTAGACTAGTGGGTGGCTTAGAGTTACTGGCTTAAGTCCTGGAGCACCTGCTGGGTGTAGAGCAAACCCTACATCCTCCTTGAACTGCTGCTCAGTAAGTAGTCCCTTCTTAATCCACTCACCGTAGTGCCAGCTACCTCCTGAGCAGAATAGCGCCTGTCCCTTAGTGAATGGTAGGTGGAAGTCCCTAGTCCAGTCACCACTGAACTGGTTGGGGCTTATTACGTGGTACTGCCATACGGCTGCGTGGAACCACTTCAGTGTCTCTAGCCATGAGTCCTTACAGAACACCATCTTACCCTTCTCTGCGTCCCATAACTTACCTCCGAAGCCCATGTAGAACTGGAAGTAGTCGTAACCCTCCTTAACTCTATGCACTAGACCTCTCTTCACTAGACCCTTATCTACCGCCTCCTTAGCTATCTTCAGTATGTCCCATAGAGTTATCTTACCCTCCTCAATAAGCTTCGGGAACTCCTTAATCTTCTCGTCACTCCAGCCCATCTTCTTCAGTATGTCCTTCCTGAAGTACAGAGGCCTTACCTCAGTGTCCTGTGGTACTCCCCATATGTGTCCCTTATACTTAACTGCATTCCATAGTGTCGGTATTACGTCGTAGAATGTAGTGTTCCAGTACTCCTTAATGTACTTATCTAGCGGTATTATGTAGTTGTTCTCAGCTAGGAATCCTATGTCCTCGTGACCGGTTAGGTAGATGTCAGGTCCCTTACCTGCCTTCATAGCTAGGTAGAACTTGTTCTTGTAGGTACCCCACTCAACAGGGCTTACGAAGAACTGACCATCGATCTTAATCCTTACGTTAGCACCTATCATCTCTAGGAAGTGGTTGAGCTCATTAGCTACTATGTAGAAGTTCTTTAACCTATAGACTGATGGCGGGTCCGGACCGATGGTCCATATCTTAATCGTTATGTACCTAATCTTACCAGGTGCTCCGGCGGCTGTCACGGTCTTAGTCACGGTCTGAGTGACTGTAGCCGTAGCTCCCGCACCAGCTGTTACGGTCTTAGTGACTGTAGCTGTAGTAGCTGCTCCAGGAGCTGTCACGGTCTTCGTTACTGTCTGAGTAACCGTCTTAACACCGTGTGGTACGGCGAAGTACACCACTACAGCTCCTATTATTAAGCCTATTATGAATAGGGCTACAGCTGTAACAGCTGGACTTACACCACGCCTCAAGAACACATCACCTTCCACTTTTTCATCAAGTTAATACGTTAGAGGTGTCAGTAATAAATTTTTGTTTGGGGGGTAGATGTATTCTATAGCTCTGTATATAAAGTGTTTATAACAATTCATTCAATAGGGGAGTCATAGCTTATAATTTCTGTATACTACCGGAAGGTAGTAGTATGTTACTAGGGAACTAATGAGGTTATTATGAACTAACTAGTAGTATATAACCTAAATACCTCAAACTACTTTTACCTAACTTAATTAATTAGGTATGTATAGGTGGCGGCCTTGGGTAGGGTAACTAGCGTTGTTAGAGACTTAAGGAGTGAGGAATGCGTTAGGAAGTTAATTAGGTACTTAGGCATAAGTTACATAAACCCAAATAACGTGAGGGTCGTTAGGTCAGACTCTGATGCTAGGGTATATGCTAGGGTATGGGGTGTTAGTAGGGTTATTCAAGTAGGCTTAGGTGTAGGTCCTACCTACGTGATTGAGCTAATTAATAGTAGGTTCAATGAGTTAAGTTGCTTAGATAGGTTGGACGTAATACTTCATGAGTTAGCACACATACCTAGGACCTTCAGTGGCTACGTTAGGCAACATACTAGGGCCTTCCGTAGGGACTTAAGCGTCTTTAGGAGGAGGTTAAGGTCATTAGGTAATAACGTGATTAAGGAATTATGCAGTTGTATTTAACCACTTACTCTCTTCCTAGGGCATAGTACTGTGTAGGGGCAGTAATTACATTCCCATGAGTACCTAGGTGCTACCTCACTAAGTACCCTATCAACTATCTCCTCATCCGTAGCTACATCCTCTATTAAGTACTGAGTAACCCTCTCTGGTGTTATGTAGAATAGTATCGTAGCTCTTAACCCGAATAACCAGTTGTAGATCCTTGCTTGGTCCCTATGGTGCTGCTGAGGTATGCCTATATCAGACCTAGCAGTCTTAATCTCGACACCTACGCGATTACCAGCACCTAAGTCTATTATTGCGTCTGCCCTACCCTTAATGACTACCTTATTACCGTCGGGTAGGGTTATCTCCTTACTACCCTCGACTTCAGTACTTACTGCATCACCTAACCTCTCCTTAAGGAATGTCTCTAGACCTAAGTGGGCTAAGTTACCTAGTATGAAGTGCGGTGTGAATACCTCCTTAGCTGATAATTCGGGATACTCAATCTCGTACCTCCTCTTGAGAGGGCACCTAACTAAGTCAGTTACCCAGTAAGTACCCTCCTCCCTCTTATGCTTCTCACGCTCCTCTCTATTAGCCTCGTATATTAACTTAACAATGTCTAGTAAACTCATAAGGGTACCCAATAATTAACTACGTTTTAAAGAGTTAGTAAGTGCGTTGCTTAATCAGAAGGGGAGTACTTTAATACCTAAGTACTTACTAGTCATTAAGTTAATAGCGAATAGTAGGAGCACCGCAGCAAGTGCTAGTAGGAACGCTCTGTAGTACTTCCTACCCATTAATGAAGCGCCCCTACCACCTAACTCACTCATTAATCCTAACCAAGCAAAGTCCATCCATACATGAGCTGAGTACATAACCACGAACCCAGCAATTCCTAAGCTAGCAGCTCCGATTATTAGTGGGAAGCCTACGCTAACCCACCAGAGCAGGAAGTACACATTGAATGCAGTAAGTACTAAGCCCGTAACTACTGGATTAGTTCTCACTGCCCTAACCTCACCTGCGCTACTACCTCTTAAGGCATCCTTAATTAGTAAGTAAGCGAAGAACACTATGAATCCTGAAGCTACAGTTATTAGTAAGTAACCTAACGGACCTTCAAGTACGTACTTAATACTACCTAGTGCGAATGAGAGGAATACTACGTAGGGGAGCTCGAAGATCATGTGCCCCATGGAGACTAATACACCGCCCCTCCACCCCCTACCAATACCTGACGCTATCGCTGATACAGTTAATGGACCTGGACTCATAGCTCCTGAAGGAGTTACTGCTAGCGTTAGTAGAGCTAGTGTTAGTAGGTCCATATAGGCACCTTAACTTACTAATTAATGAGCGACTTAATTAATGTAACTACTTAACGTACTTAGCTATCTTATCAATAGCTAGGAGGAATGCTATAGCTGATGACCCAAACACTATCACCGTAGGTATCACGGGTGATAGCCAGCTAATTACGTAGGCCAGTAGGGCTATTAGTGATGCCTTAAACACTAACTTAGCGATACCCTCTTGAGACCCCATACTCAATACCCCCTCATAAGTAATTAGTAGGAGGGACGTAGCTACCGTAATACACGCTACTATAGTAGTTAAGGCGTTACCTACGTAGTAGGTTGAGTAGTACATAAGCGCTATTGAGTACGTTATGAATAAGTAGTACTTTAACCTACTATACCCCCTAGAGAGTATCGGTAATGAAGCTATGAGTAGTGCTTGCGGTATGTCTGAATACCTTAGTAAGTAAGTAACTGTAGATACAGCTATAGTTAATGGTAATGACCTCTTAACACTTAGTACTAAGGATGTAATCAGTAAAGCCACTAGTAGTAGGACTGCGTATATACCCCCGAAGGTAACTACTGATGAAGTAGCTATGTAGGTAGTTAATGAAGCAACTACCACCTTAAGCAGTACCTGCCTAGTTCTAATAATTAAGTTCCTCAATACTCACCACCTTAACATTAATACCCCTACCCCTAAGTCTAGCTACGTGATTCGTTAATGACTTACGTAATGAATTAATCCAGTCACTTACGTATTGAGTTAATTGATTATCAATCACGGGCTTAAATGTTATTACGGTACTTAACATTGATGAATCAGTAACCCTTAACGCATCAGGAGGTACTATAGCTACATTACTCCCCAGAACATCCTGACTACTCATTACCGAATGAAGCTCTCTGCAAACATTCCTTAAGTTACTGACTAACTCATCAATGCTTAATAAGTACTTACCCACCCTCACAACCTTAATTCCGGCATACTTAAGAGCCGTTAGTAAGCCCCTAAGCTGTGCAGCACCTGCAGGGTAGTTGCATACGTAGTTACTCAGTACTAGAGTGACTTCAGGATTAGTGACCTCCGTACTTTCCTCAAGCACCCTCTCAAGTACCTTAACCCTAATGCCTCCAGGAGCTACTAAACTCTTAGGTACTATTAATTTGAGGTCATCACCTACTTCGTAGGGTCTTACGTAATTAATACTTGGTTCAGTAACGTTTAACTCCCTACTTAATGCCTTCGATAAACCCTTAATACTTACTACGTTGGATGATTCAGTAACTAAGGAAGTCTCTGGCTTAGGAGTTACTGACTTCCTGATGACCGAGAGTGGGTACATTAAATCAGCTACTACGTAATCATTGATCCTACCCCAGCCGATACCTACTACGTACTCCGTAACCGCCTCCCTACCATCTGATAGGTAAGTTAGCTTAGGCTCTCCACTAATTAATGCAGCACCTTCCCATAACTGATCACTAATATTAACGAGTAAACCAGCTGGTGCCTTAACCCTTAACCTCACCTTAATGATTGTTGGTGCTAAGTAGGTTATCTCGCGCTTAACCTCAGCTTCAGTCCTTAAGGTTTCGGTAGTCATTACGAATATTAGTGAAGTGAGTAGAACTACGCCTAACCCAACTAACGCATTACCTAAGAACCAGTAAGTAATGAGTAGGGCAGTTAATGCTGTGTAACCAAGTAATAAGCCATTAGTTAACCACTTAGGTACTCTCCTTAAGCGGTACTCACGAAGACTCATATTTAATCTACTTAACTTAAGCTTAATGACCTCAGTAATTACGTCATCAGACGTACGTACCCTACTTAACTTCCCCCTAATAGTCATGAGTGCTACTACTGATAGGGCATACATAACTACTAAAGCTACCCTAACAACGATTAATGCTATCGGGTTGATTATGTTAAGAAGAGGCAATCCTAGATAGCACCTCCTTAGCTGTCTTAACTACATCACTTAACTCGCCCTTACTACCGAATCTATAGCCCTCGTAAGTCCTTAGGAACCTCATTAGTGAGTATCTAAGGTCCTCACTCACTAAGTCCTTAATATCCTCAATTAACTCCCTAATAGTTGAGTACTTACTCGGTCTTAGACCTAAGCTACCGTAGACAGCATTAATTACCTCCTCAGCTATATTACCTTTCCTACGTATAGTAATTGACTTCAGCTTAGCTATTAATCTTAGGGCTGTACTTTGATGCGTCAATATTAAGTAGGCGATAATGGCCGCAGTACCTATAGTCAGTAGGTAAGGAGTTACTGCCATAACTACGGCCTCGATGCTCTTCGAGATTCTGTAGTACCATGGAGTTCCGTAGTACCTACTGTAGGGACCTCCTAACTTAGTAAGCATTACTTTGACGCCTGGGTAGGGCTCAGACATTAGGTATGTTGGTGAGGGACCTACTAAGTTACTTAATTCCTTAACTACGACAACTAACGGTGCTGACCTATACGTAGGTGGTGTTGGGTCGTATGATATGTAGCCGTGCTTAGTCATTACTTCTACCCAAGCGTGGGGTGAGTATATTGAGGCGTACTTATTACCTTCAAGCCTTACGTACTTAACCCTTAGTAGACCAACAGCTACTCTAGCGTTGAATCCTAGCTCCTTAAGAGCTAGTGCTAGGGCTGATGCGTAGTGTATGCAGGTACCCTTCCTAGCTATGAAGAGGAATGCTAGCGTGTAGTCCCTGCAACTACCTAACCTGTATCTACTAAGGTCTACCGATCCGTAAGTAACTTCAGAATCTATCGCTTGGGTTAATCTCCTTAAGGCGGATGCTAATGCCACGTAATTTACAGCCATTACCTTACTACATACAGCATCCTTAATTAACCCCATGAACTTACTACGGCATGTATTACCTAATGAAGTTAAGTTCATGGAGCATATATTACCCACATACGTTGATTCATCCATAACCTCCTGAATTAGGTACTTAGTCGTGGGTGGCTCCTTAATTATCAGTAACTCACGTACATCACCTCCCTCAATACCTAAGTACCTTAAGTACCTATCAATTACTAACGTAACATTTCCTGAGCTACCCCTAGGTATGGGTATTACTGACGTCAGTAACGATATGAGTGCTGAAGCCCTAATACCCTCACTACCAAAGGGGCTACCACCACTTACGAAGTTCTGGGGTAGGGGTACTATGGTTAAGTTCCTAAACTTAAATGCTTGAGGTGAGGGGAGCTTAATTAATATACCCTCACTACCTGCTAAGCACGTAATATACTTAACCCTCCTTAACGAGTTAATCACCTTAATTAAAGCAGGGCTTAAGCCCTTAGCACCCCTAAACAGAGCATCAACTACTAAACAATCACCTCTCCATGAGATCGTATACGTAAGTTTCAGTACTATAGGTGACGCTATACTCTTATTTAAGTACCATTCCCTACCGTCGTATGCATCGAAGGAAGCTAGCTTTAGATACTTAGGAGGTATTCCATTACTTTCAATAAGTATTAGAGGGGCTCTAGACTCGCCCTTGAGTAGGTTTAACCTATCACTTACTCGAAGACCTACTAATAATCGACTCTCCTCAGCACTCCTCACTACCTCCTTAATAACCAACTTCGTTACCGCTTTAGCACCACCAACCGCTAAGTACTTAGTAGGTGATTCATGTATGTATAAGTAGGCAATGAATGAAACAACTATTAGGAATAGGAGCACATACTTAAGCACGCAACCACCGTAGTTTGTGGGTAGTGAGGACTTATCTACCTTAACCTACTACGTGATGACATTGCCGTGAGCTGAGGAGTGATGACCCGTGTTTAAGCTGATTACCTAGGTGGTTCAATTCTACTCAACACGGACTCAATAACGCCCTCAGCTAGTCTTAAGTCAGTCATTAAGTCACCACTCCTCTCCTTAAGCACTACCCTATGCCTAAGTACGGGCTTAGCGACTCTCTTCACGTCATCAGGTATTACGTAGTCCCTACCATCCATTACTGCTAGCCCCTTAGCTATCTTAAGTAAGTGCTGAGTAGCTCTCGGTGATGGGCCTGCGTATACCCTCTCGTCACTCCTTAACTTCCTAATGAACTTAACTATGTACTTAACAATATCTCCAATCACACTTACCTTACTTAACTCCTTCGACGCCTTCATTAATTCCTCAATACTTACTACGGGTCTCAACTCCCTTAACTTAGGACCATAGAGTATATCGTTATTTATCAGTAATTCCTCCTCACCCAATTCGTCGGGGTAGCCGAAGTTCAGGCTTATCATGAATCTATCAAGTACAGCTATAGGTAGCGGGAATATACCTTGAGTTTCTATAGTGTTTAGGGTAGCTATGACCGTGAACGGCTTAGGTAGTTCGTAGATATCACCTTCAATACTTACCTCACCCTCCTGCATAGCCTCGAGTAGGGCTGATAGGGACTTAGGATTACCCCTGTTTATCTCATCAGCTAGTAGGATATTAGTAAATATGGGTCCCTTAACAGTCCTTAACTCACCTGTCTTCGGGTCAATTACCTTAGCACCTATTATGTCCGACGGTAGTATATCCGGAGTGAATTGTATCCTCTTGAAACCTAAGCCTAACGCCTTAGCTATTATGTTAGCAGTCATTGTCTTAGCTGACCCCGGGGGTCCGTAAAGTATTACGTGACCTTCATTAAGTAGCGTCACGATTATTAACTTTATGTCCTCTTCATGACCTACTACGTACCTCGAGACTACCTCACAAATAGATTCAATTACCTTCTTAACTAACTCAATACCCATCCTAAACTCCTAAGGAGAAGTTACGCTGAGGTTAATTGCTTTATTACTTAATTACGACCCTCCTTAAGGAACCCGTTAATCCGGTACTACTTCTATCGGCGTAATTCACTGTGTAGTACTTTGGTTTTAACTTACTTACTACGTACTCGTAGGCTTTCCAAGGATCTGACTTAGCACCGCATGTGTATATGTCTAGGGTTGCGTACCTGTAGTTAATCCATGTATGTAGCGCTATGTGCGACTCCTTAACTAACGCTATCACTGATACACCACCCTTCCTACCTCCGAAGCTCCATGACTTAATCTCAACTAGGGTCATGTCAGCTAGCTTAACCGCCTCAAGTATTACGCTTCTTAGGAACTCCTCATTACCTAGTATTGATGGGTCAATACCGTAGAGGTTACCGAATAGGTGCTTACCAACTACGATGTCATCCTCTACCCTACCCTCACTAACGTGCTCCTCAGTCCTCACTCTTACCTCCTCACTACTTAGCATTGTTTTTCAGCCCCATACCTTAGGGGGGTGTTGAGTATTTGGGTACTACTAAACTCCCTCTGTACTAGCTTAATTACTTATTACGTGATTACTTATATACTAGCACAATACTAAAAATTAACTACTACATAAGCAGGTAGGTAGTGGTGTGAGGGGTTAAGTCCGTGCGTAGTGAGGAGGTAAGTAATTACGTGTTCAACTTAAGCAGTATCTATTGGGATAAGAATGTACGTAGCTTAGTGGTTAGGTTGTTAAACGCCCTTAAATGCTTCTACACATTCAAGGACCTTGAGGAGTTACTTAACGTTCCTCAGCAGGTTCTTTGGAGGTACGTAAACTTCCTCACCGTACCTGAGGAAGGTACTGCTAGGAGAATACTAAATAGGATTGAGGAGCTTAAGCTTGTTGAGAAGATTATTGAGCAGAGGGTTAGGGTTAGTAATGGTAAGGTGGTCGAGAAGTGGAGGTTCTACGAGAACGTGGGGTTCCTAGATATCTTTAGTTTCTACGTATTAACTATCGTTAGGATAGATGATGTTGATACAGTCCTAGGCTTCCCTGAGGACTCAACAGCACTAGCTACCTCAGTCGCTCAATGGCTTAGGGCTTATTTATGCGTAGCTACTAGGAACGCATTAACTAGCGACGGTACTAAGTACGTTACTGAGGTATGCACCTCGCAAGTAACGGGTAGGGTCGAGTACTTAGCAGTTCCTAGGGGGTGTTTAGAGAAGGGTGATTTGGTACTGCTAGTTACTGACGTACTGAACGATGCTGAATTACTAGGTACAGCTGTGAGGTTAGTACGTAAGGCTCAAGCTGAACCTTGGGGCTTAGTAGCTGTTGCTGCATTACCTGAGTTAATTACTGAGGCTAGGAGGTACGGTATTAAGAATGTTAAGGTTCTTAAGCTAATTACTTAGGTTAAACGTATATATTTAACCCCTAATATTAGGTAGTAAAACAAATTAATTACTGCTAGATACATTTAATGAGGTAGTGAGGAGGAGCACTAAATTGCTTATAGATAGGTTCGGTAGGCCGTTAACCCATATGAGGGTGAGTGTTACTCTTAGGTGTAACCACTCATGCATATTCTGCCATAGGGAGGGTATACGTAGGGTAAGTAGTTACGAGTTAAGCCCTAATGAGTTAGGGTTAATTGCTAAGGTAGCTTCTAAGTTAGGGATTACTAACTACAAAATAACTGGTGGCGAGCCTTTAGTACGTAATGACATTGCTGAGATAATCGAGGCTATTAGACCCTACGCTAGCGTAATCAGTATAACAACCAATGGGTCACTACTTAGTGGGTACGTCAAGGAATTAGCTAATGCAGGTATTGACTACATAAACGTTAGTCTACACTCACTAAGACCCAACGTCTTTAAGTTAATTACTGGTGGTGATGTTGATAAAGTCTTAAGGGGTATTAAGGATGCTTTAGATCACGGTATTAAGCTCAAGATAGACTTCCTATTAATAAAGCATAACTTAAGCGAGGTTAAGGATATAATAAACTTCGCATCATTGATAGGTGCTGACTTAAACATTATAGAGTTAATACCCTTGGGGCTCACATACAATGAGTGGAGGGAGTTACACGTAGGTATTGATGGATTAAGTAAGGAGCTTGAGGAGATAGCTACACGTAAGTACTTGAGGGAGTTTCAGTTAAGACCTACGTACGTATTACCGACAGGTATTAAGGTTACGTTAGTTAAGGGTTACTGCAATCCTAACCTCTGCCGTAGATGTACTAGGATAAGGTTAACACCTGATGGGAGGTTAAAGACTTGCTTATACCGTGATGAACCCACTGTAAGTCTCCTAAGTGCTGTTAGGGTCGGTGATGAGGAGGGTATTAGGGATGCACTGATTAAGGCTAATAAGTTAAGGGAGCCATTCTTTAAGTAGGTGTGTTTAGTGAGTGTTAGGATGGTTGATATAACATCTAAGGAGGTAGTTTATAGGGAAGCTACAGCTGAGGGTGTTATTAAGCTTAGAGAGGAGACTATTAAGTTAATTAAGGAGGGTAAGGTTGAGAAGGGTGATGTATTCGCACTATCAACTGCCTCAGCTATACTAGCCGTTAAGAAGACCCCCGAGATCATACCCCTAACTCATAACATACCAATAACCTCAGTTAAAGTTAATTACGAATTCCTAGGTAATGATAGGGTTAAGGTTGTAGTCACGGTTAAGACAACAGCTAAGACCGGTGTTGAGATGGAGGCTATCATGGGTGTGTTAGCTGCTCTAGCTAATATATGGGATATGGTTAAGAAGTATGAGAAGGATGAAGAGGGTCAGTACCCACACACTAGGATTGAATATGTTAGGGTTGTTAGTAAGGTTAAGAAGCCGTTAAGTAATGAGTAACTACGACTTAAACCAACCTAAATCCCTAAGTACTGAAATGAATTTACTGATGTCCTTAGGAGCTAACATTACTAATGAACCATCCCTTAACCTAATAACGACTACCTCACTACTACTCTTACCTAGGGCTAGGTAGGCTTTACTACCATTAACTAACTTAAACCAACCGACTAAGCACCCAGGAAGACCTATACCGAATAACCTAACGGTTGGCTTAAGATCCTCCCTCTCCTTAAGGTTAACTACTGCAATACCTACTACCTGCTCCTTACTAATCCTAATACCTGGGAATAAGGGTGCGTTAACCGATATTGTGTTCTCATCTACATTAATCCTTAGTAGGTAGGGAGGTAAGGTAATGAATATAGCTATGATTGCTAACACCACAATTATGATTACTATGATTAAGGAAGCTGTTGATGATACCTCTATCGTGAATGAATACATTAATTCACCCTAAGGGTACTTTACCTGTAGTTATTTTAAGTTAGCTAATACTTACTGGCTTCCCCGACTTTACTGACTCATTAATTGCTATAGCTACTTTAAGCACCCTTAACGCCTCCTCACCACTCACCTTAGGTTCCTCATCATTAATTATTGAGTTAATGAATGCATTAAGCTCATTAATGTAGGCACTTAAGAACTTCCTCTGAAACCATGGGTAGCCCTCAACCGTAATTCCTTTACTACTACATACCTTAAGGTTGTAGTTAGCTTCACTACCTATCATTACCGTACCTAAGCTACAGTGGATTTCAGACCTTATATCGTAGCCGTAAGTGGATTTCCTACTACCGTATATCAGTGCTGACTTACCTCTACTCATTCTCAGATGAGCGACTACTGTATCGTAGTCTCCTAAGTCCTTAACTACGTAGTTACCTCCAGTAGCGTATACCTCAGTAACTACGTCTCTTAAGTACCACATAGCTAAGTCTATATCATGAGACATTAAGTCAAGTACTAAACCACCACTTAATCTAGGGTCCCTAAGCCACCCGGGAGGTGGTGGTTCCGGATCCTTCGAAATACCTATATACACTAATGGCTCACCTAGCACACCTGAATCCACTACCTCCTTAGCCTTAGCGTAACTATCCTCAAACCTCCTCATGTAACCTACTTGAAGCTTAACACCGTACTTCCTACACTTCCTGACAGCTCCCTCAGCTTTGATTAAGTCGACGTCTATGGGCTTCTCAACGAATACGTGCTTACCGTACTCACAGGATCTTATTATGAGGTCTGCGTGGGTGTATGTTGGTGTAGCTATTACTACGGCATCAACGTCCTTACTCATTAATGCCTTCTCTAGATTATCGTATGGTCTACAGTTGTAGATCTTACATAGCTCCTCAGCCCTACTTAATGACCTACTAACTACTGCTGCTAAGTAGGTGTTATTTAAGTACTTACTGATTAACTCCATGTACAGCTTACCCATCCTACCCGTACCTACGACGCATAAACCGACCTTACTAGCCGTAGCCACCACCAAGACTTAATTCTAGGAAACACATATTACTTAAGCTATTGAGTAGGCTGAGGTGCTCACTAGAGTGAGTAACTTAGTAAGTAGTCGTAGGAGGTTATTGATTACATTCATATCACTTGGTTTAGTATCGTTATTCGCTGACATGACCTATGAGGGTTGTAGGTCAGTTATCGGTGCTTACCTCGAAGTATTAAGCGCACCTGTAATCGCTGCAGGTGTCGTAGGTATTGGTGAATTCGTGGGTTACTTAATGCGTGGTGTCGGTGGTTTCCTAGCTAGTAAGTTAAGGTCTAGTAGGGCTTACTGGTCACTCATACTTACTGGTTACTTAATAAACCTACTAGCTGTACCTGCATTAGCACTCGTAGGTAATTGGTACTTAGCACTAACTCTAGTATTTATTGAGCGTGTAGGTAAGGGGTTAAGGACCCCAGCTAGAGATGTAGTATTAGCTGAGGTTACTAAGCCCTTAGGTCGTGGTAAGGGATTCGGTATTCATGAGTTTATGGATCAAGTAGGGGCGGTCTCTGGACCTGCTATCGTGGCTTCCTCAATGGTCTTAGGTCATGGGCTTAGGTACTCGTTCTCTATACTAGCGTTGCCTGCTATAGCCTCAATAATCTCCCTAGTAATTGCTTGGAGGTACTACCCCCGTATTGAAGCCGCTCAAGAATCCACTACTGGTGGTAGGCTAGGTAGGTACTTCTGGTTTTACTTACTAATGACTTCATTACTTACGTTAGGCTTCATACACTGGTCCTTAGTTACCTACCATGTCCAGCTTAATTCAATCGTAGGTACTGCGTTAATACCTACGATGTACTTAGTAGCTATGCTAACTGATGCTTTAGTAGCCTTACCTGCTGGTTGGTTCTACGATAGGTTAGGTATTAAGTCCTTAATACCCACCCCACTACTGGCGGCACTCAGTACTTACCTCATAGTAACTTCCAGAACTTACTATTCGTTACTAATAGCGTCGTCCCTATGGGGGGTAGTTATGGGTATTTTCGAGACTAACTTAAGAGTCACTATAGCAGACCTCACAACCCCTAGTAATAGGGCTAAAGCTTACGGTGTATTCGGGATGGTATTTGGAGCGTCATGGGGGTTAGGTAACGTAATCATGAGTATCCTGTACAGTATGAGCTTAAGTCATGTATGGCTCTATTCACTAATTACTGAGTTAGTAGCGCTGACATTACTGATTAAGTTCATAACTAGCCCTGATATGAAGGCCAGGAAAGCACTAGTGATATGATTAGAGCAACGACTGAAGCTACTGTAATGAGTGATAAGTTAGTAAGTCCTTGAGGTAGTGAGGTCTTAGGTACGTATACTGATGTGTAGAATAGCGTGAATACAGCTAATGAAGTACCTAACTTAGCACCTTTAATTGACTTACGTAGGGTAAGTATCGATGCTACTATGTAGAGGATGCCCATTACTAAAGGAACTACTACCGTAGCTAATGTAATTAGTAAGGCATTGAGTGTTAAGTAATTAATTACTACTGACTCAGTAATTAATGCCTTAATTAACTTCGTGAGGGGTATTGATAGGTATGATACCCCTATAAATACCATGAGTGATGATGCTAAGTACCTAAGCCCATCACTTATTGAGTAATTCCCACTCAACCCCTGCACCAAGATAGGATTTTACTACCTAAGTAAAATTCCTACTTATGAGTATGTGTATTAAGGGATTACGCACTGATGGAGTAGCTAAAAGACTTTTAATACTCCCTCCCCCATAGTGTAGGGAGTGTATTTTGGTGTTAGATGAGAGGGTTAAGGAGGCATTAACAGCTGTAAGTAAGTCGTACTCAGAGCTTAGTAAGTTACTTAAGACGGAACTAAGTGAGAGAGTGTTAAACGAGATTATGGATGAGGTAGTTAGGATATCAGTTAATGAGATAGCTAGACATATGTTGAGGGTTAAGTACCCGGAGATTGATGACTTACCTGATAAGGTGTATACGTTAGTTAATGAGTTAATACCTGCGTTCCTAGAGAAGTACGTACTTGATAAGGTGGGTTTAGGTGGTAGGGACTTAAGTGAGGTTACTGAGGAGTTAGCCTTAGTACTAGGTAGTGAGGGTATTGAGCCTGAAGTTATTGAGGATCTTTACGATGAGTTCGTGAGTTACGTTAGGCGAGGTAAGTTTGATGACTTCATGAAGTTAATTATTAGGAGGTCATCGGAGATTATACCTAAGAAGTAGGTATTGAGTCATTGAGTACTACGGGTAGGTTCTCATACCATATCCTACAAGTACCTTCCGAACTAACCATGCATGGCCCGTAGGGCGTGTCCGGCTTACATACCTTCATGAATAGGGGGCAGTCAGTCGGTTTAGCAATCCCTAATACCACATCACCACACCTACAACCCGGGAGTTCGTCAGTACCTACCTCCTCCTTAATACCTAATTGCTTTGATGCGTCGTGATCTGAGTACTTATCCTTAAGTACCGCACCACTACTCTCAACAATACCTATGCCTCTCCAGTAAGCATCAACTACGTCGTACACTTCATTAATTAATTTCTTAGCTCTAGGATTACCTCCGTACTTAACTACCCTAACATACTCATTAATTAATAATGCCTTACCCTCCTCCAAGCACTTAAGTATAGCTGCGATAGCTAATATTACGTCAGCTGGTTCAAAACCAGCTACTACAGTAGCTACCCCATACTTCCTAGGTACGAACTCCCAAGCCCCAGCACCTATTACTGCTGATACGTGCCCCGGAGCTATCACACCATCCAACCTAGCCCTACCTGAGCTTAGGAGGTAATCCATTATTGGTGGGGTTAATCTGTAGGTACTTAATATCATTAAGTTCTTAGGTACTGAGTTAGACTTAAGTAACTCAGCTGTTGAGGGCATTGTGGTCTCGAACCCTACAGCAAAGAAGATGAAGTTCTCACTCGGGTGCTTACGAGCTAACTTAACAGCATCTAAGAAGCTGTATACGATACTTACCTTACCACCGTAGGACTTAGCACTTGCTAAGCTCTTGAGCCTATCATCACTAACTCTACCAGAGGGTAGTTTGAATGCATCACCGTACGTTAGTATGTGGTACCCCTCAAAACTTAGCTTAGCTAATTCACGAACGTAGCAACCAGGAGTTACGCATACTGGACATCCGGGCCCTGCGATTAAGTCGATATTCCTAGGCATTAAGGACCTAATACCGTAATGCGATATTGTCCATTCATGAGTACCACAGAAGTTCATGATCTTTACTAAGCGCTTAATCCTCTCTGAGGTATCCTTAATGAACTTAACAATACCGCTTACATCACCTCTCTCGTAAATACCCTTTATTAAGTCCCTAACGTCGGTCGTTACGCCCACCTACTCTGTAGGTTATGAGTAAATTATTAACTTAACACCTCAGTACGTAAGTGGTGGATATATGGTATCCATAACGATATCCCACGGTGCTGGAGGTAAGGAGATGTGGGAGCTTATTAGGAGGTTAGTAATTTCTAAGGTACCGCCTAACTTAAGGAGTGCCTTAGGGGGTGTGGGTACGGACGTATTAGATGATGGTGCAGCTATCAAGTTAGGTAATAAGTACTTAGTAGTTGCTACTGACTCATTCACTGTAAACCCCATTAAATTCCCTGGTGGTGATATAGGTCACTTAGCTGCTTGTGGCGTAATAAATGATGTTGTTATGATGGGTGCTAGACCTGTAGCTGCCTTAGATACTCTAGTTGTTGAGGAGGGTACTGATGAGGTGTTAGTTCATGAGGTTATGGACTCATTCATTAAGGTATTAATTAATGAGGGTGTAGCACTCATCGGTGGTGACTTTAAGGTAATGCCTAAGGGGTCCCTAGATAAGTTATTAATAACCGCTACTTGCTTAGGATTAACTAGTCATGAACCACTAATTGATAGGATTGAGGTAGGTGATAAGATAGTAGTTACTGGTCCAGTAGCTGAGCATGGAGCGGCTATACTGGCTTCTCAGTTAGGTATGATTGATGAGGTTAAGGGATTAAGGAGTGATAGTAAGCCCTTGAGTAGATCTGTATTACCCGTCATTGAGAAGTATAGGGAGTACATACATGCTGCTAGAGACCCCACTAGAGGGGGATTAGCAGCCGTACTTAATGAGTGGGTTGAGGATAGTGGTTACTTAGTAGTTGTTAGAAGGGGTGACGTACCTATTAGGAGGGAGGTTAGGTACTTCCTTGATGCGGTAGGTGTTGACCCATTAAACGTAGCTTGCGAAGGTGTTGCAGTGCTTTCAGTATCTCCTAATGTAGCTGATGATGTTGTTAAGGAGTTGAGGGCTTTAGGAGAGTCTCAAGCATCTATAGTTGGTGAAGTTGTTAAGGCCCCTAACGAATTACTCAGGGGTAAGGTATTGGCCGTTACTGAGGTTGGTGGTAAGACCATACTTAAGTCCGAACCCCTTAACCTACCTAGGATATGTTAATAATGCCTAAACCACCTAAAGCTACGGGTTCGGGCGTGTGTTTAGGAGTACCTGCTAAGGTGCTTAAGGTGAGGGTTGAGGGGGGTATTAAATATGCTGAAGTAGACTTAGGCGGTATTTTGAGGGAGGTCGTAATAGCGACTGACGACCCTATTAAGTCAGGTGATTACGTAATAGTCCACGCAGGTATAGCGATATCTAAAATTGATGAGGGTGAAGTTAAGGAGCTTAGTAGGTTATGGAGTGAGATACTCAGTTCTTTAGCTACCCCGTGATTCTTAATGGGGTGTGGTTAAGTGGTTCATGAGTGGGCATTAGCTGAGGCAGTTATTAATTACTTAATAAATACACTAGGTACTAAGCACATTAAGTTACTTAGGTTAGGCTTGGGGATTCTTCAGTCAATCGATGCTGAGATCCTTAAGTTCTCTATTAAGGAGATATCTAAGTTAAAGGGATTAGTAATTGATGATGTAGTTACTGAGGAGGAGCCAGCGGTACTTAAGTGTAGGTTATGCGGTCATGAGTGGAGGTTTAAGCCTAATGAATTACCGGAGGAGGTTAGAGAAGCTATTCACTTCGTACCTGAGGTGTCCCACGCATATATTAAGTGCCCTAAATGCGGTTCTAGGGATTTTGAGGTGGTTAGTGGTCGTGGCGTTAGAATTATTGAGGTGATTACTAATGGTGAGTAAGTACTTACGTGATATTAGGGAGTCAGTTATTGAGGATAGGTTAAGTAGTGTTAAGTACTTAATACCGGTCATGAGTCCTAAGGGTGGTGTTGGTAAGACAACTATTGCCTCATTAATTGCTGGGTCATTAGTTAGTATGGGTTTTAAGGTAGGTATGCTTGACCTCGACGTAACTAACCCCACAACCCACGTCGTCCTAGGTGTTGACGTGACTAAGTTACTACCTAAGGAGGTTAAGGGTATTGAACCACCGACAGTCTGTGGAGGTATTAAGTTCATGACTCTAGCTTACTTCACGAAGGACTCGCCGGTACCGTTGAGAGGTGCGGAGATCGATAGCGTGATTAAGGAATTACTAGCTATTACTATATGGGGTGACTTAGACTTCCTAATAATTGATACACCACCGGGAATATCTGATGAGGCGTTAGACGTTATTAAGTATTTCAGGAGGGGATCTAGAGTAGTTGTCGTGACAACGCCTAGTAAGTTATCGGTGAAGCCTACGGAAGCATTAATCAACGTACTTAATGAATCTAGGGTCCCTATCTTAGGAGTTATTGAGAATATGAGTAGGGGTCCTAGCTACGTTAAGTCACTATGTAATAGGTATGGAGTTAATTACTTAGGTTCAGTACCTTACGACATCAGTATTGAGGAGTGCATAGGTGACTTAAGTAGGTTACTGAGTACTAGGGCTGGTAAGGTAGTGAATGAGTTAGTCAGTAAGGTCATTAGCGAGGTGCTGAGTAGGGTTGGTTAAGGTACTAAACGTAAGTGAAGCTGCTGAATTAATAATTAATTACTTAAGTAGAGGGTACGTGCTTGCGTGCGTAGGTACTTACTTAAGGAGGGACGACTACCTAGCACTATACCTGTGTAGGAGGCTGAGGAACTTGGGCATTGAGGTCGTTGAGTGCGAGTATGGACTTGAGAACTGTATTGACGCCATATCCGAACTAAGGCCTAGGGGTTTAGTAGTTATTGATGCTTTAGTAGGTGACACGCCTGTAGGGTCAATAATTGCTTCAGGTATTGATGAGTTGAGTGAGTCCCTACTAGCTACTACACACTCAATACCTGTTAAGTTAGTGGTTAAGTACTTAATGACTGTCTATGATGTTGAGGATGTAGTATTTATTGGTATTAGGGCTAAGGATCTAGGATTTGGTGAGGGGTTAAGTACTGAGGTTAGGGAGGTTATTGATTCATTGTGTAGTGAGTTAGTTAAGAGGTTACATTAAGTAAACATTATTATTAAGTTAGCAACTACTAAGGAGACGGTAGCCGGTAGTGATGCGTACTTCAATATACTCTTAATTCCTTGATCTATCCTAAACCTGCCGAAGGAAGCCTTAATAGTCGTTAGTACGAATAGTAGTCCTACGTACTTAGCTATTAACACAGCTATCCCAGGTAGTGAGAGGTGCGGGAATGGGTAGGGACCCCCTAGGTACACGTACGTTATGAATAGCAGCGACACCGCTATGTCTATATCATGTAGTAACTTAGTGAGTCCTAACATAGGACCACTAAGCTCGGTTAATGGGCCTGCGACAATCTCTTGCTCAGCCTCTGGTATGTTGTATGGTGGGTACATGGCCTTAGCCTGCAGGCATACGATAGCTGCTATGGTGGCTAGTATCATTAATGGTATGGTGTACGGGTAGGTCCATAAGTTAATCACTAACTTAGAGGTACTCAGTATTGAGTAGGGTACTTGAGCCCTAAATAACCTTGTAGTTAATATTATAGGTACCAGTAATGACGCGAAGTACGTTGGCTCACACACGGTTAGTATTGATAGTAGCCTTGAAGTACCTAGGGCCGTGAATGGGTTAGGTACTGATATTGATATTATGAAGAGAGCTAGGGGTACCCACACACAGCATAGGTATACATAGACTAGGAAGTCATAAGGCGCTGATAGCCTATAGGGTGATAGCGGTAGGAAGAGTAGTGAGGCTACCGCAGCACCTATGCCGAGGAACGCGAATACCTTAGCAACGTCAAGCAGTGAGTACTTCTGCCTTATCTCCTCCTTAGCACTGAATAACTTAAGTAGGTCGGCGAGAGGCTGTAGAATACCTGCTGGACCTACGTACGTAGGTCCCATCCTACTCTGCATCCTAGCCTCTACCTTCCTCTCGAACCAGTCATTGAATATTGCTAGAGCTATAATGAATACTAGTCCCGGGAATATAGCTAGTGCAAACAGTAGGGTTAGGGACTCAAGAACACCTACCAACCACCCATCACCCCCCTAACTATTACGTACATTGTTAGGATGAGTGCCGTAATTACTAGGAAGCCGTACCAGCCACTCATGTAGCCTGCCCAATCACTTAACCTACCCGTATGCATGAGGTCCCTGAAGTACTTGTATAGGGACCTAGCAACCCTCTTGACGAACCCCCAGTACATACCCTCTGAAGGCCCTGTAAGCGACTTAACTACAGTTGGTGGTTCACCGCATATGTAGGGCTCCTCAGCCTCACCCTCACTTGATCCGTAACTACTCTTTAGTAATAAGTAAATTAGAGCTACTATACCACCCACGAATATACTCCCTAAGGTGCAGAGGAGCATAGCGACTTGGGGATTAGTTATTACCTCAACCGCCACACCCCATCACCCCACGAGCCTTAATACGTTAAGTACGACTTGATTAAATGAGTTTATGTAGTTACTCACGCCCTGAGCAACTAATGATGTATTCACCACATTAGCTAACCACTTAGTTAAGTAGGGACTTAATATACCTAATGCTATGCAGGCTATAGCTAACGTAACTACCACTGCAGTCATTTGAGGACCTACTCTACCTTTCACCTCACCCTCTAGAGGCTTGAACCATAACGCGTGTATGGCTTTTATGTAACCCATTACTGATATAGCTGATATCACGACAACCATTACGGCGGGTATTAACATGCCTGCCCTAACAAACGCTAGGTACAGTAGTAACTTACTGAAGAACCCCCCGAATGGAGGTGCACCCATTAACTGTAGGAAACCTATTAGTACCGCCACCATCGCTAACGTGTTCAACCTGCCGTAACCACTTAATTTATTAAGGTCCCTAATACCGCCTGCTAGGACAATGAATATCCCTACGCCCATGAAGAGCAACGCCTTACCTACGCTGTGGTTTATTAGGTGGTAAAGAGCAGCTGTTAACCCGGCACTAACTACTTGAGTAGGTAGGTTTGATAGCCCTAGTGATATACCCATGAATATTAGGCCCATATGGCTGACTGTACTATACGCTAATAACCTCTTAACGTCGTTCTGGACAACCATGAGTAGAGCACCTACGAACCCTGATAGTATGCCAAGTATTAGTAAAGCATCAAGTACCACATTCCTAAACCCAGTAACTACTGAGCCCCTACCGAAGATCGTGTATAGTAGCCTAACGACCGCGTAAGCACCTACATTAACTACTAGGCCGGATAAAGCAGCTGATACCGGGGTAGGTGCTTCAGGGTGTGCGTCAGGTAGCCAGAAGTGGTTGGGGAATAGCGCTGCCTTATAGGTGAATGCCCATAATGATAACGCTATAGCTACTGCTGTAGCAACAACTACATTACCGAATAACCCACCACTAAATACGTTAGTGGGTCCTAAGGTTCTTGACTTAATAGCTAAGTCAGCCATAGCTAATGTTCCGTAGGATCCGTAAACGAATACTAGAGCTAGGAAGTATATGGTAGTTGCTACGGCACCGAAGAGTGCGTACTTCATAGCCGCTTCAACCGCTTGAGGTCTTGACCTGTAGTACGATACTAGTGCGTACGCTGATATCGATAGTACCTCAATCATTACGAAGAGATTGAATACGTCACCCGTGTATATACATCCCAATAACCCAGCCTCAAGACCTAGCAGTAACGTGTAGTACCATACGTAACCTGCGTCTCTAATGTACGATGTACTGTAGATCACTATCAGGAACATTACTGCAGCCGATAATACTCCAAGTACTGCTGAGAAGCTATCTACCTCGTACAGTATACCCATAGGTGGTGGCCAACCACCGAATATATAGACGAGTGGTGAGCCTACCTTAATGACTAGGTACAGGTTATATGAGGTCAGTATGAGTGCTATACCCGAAACTACTAGTGCGTAGATGTCGTAGAATAACTTACGCTTAATACCTAGGCTTATTAGTGGTAACGCAAAAGCCGTAGCTATTATGAACGGGACTAAAGCACCTACGGTTAAGGGTGATCCAGGAGGTTGAGGAGCCCATAAGTAACCTCCAGTAACTACCACCACGATCACCCCCTAATCAAATACCTTTGACGCGAAGTACTCAAACCCCTTACATATTTCCTTAGTTACTTCAGGCTCAACACCCTTCACGTTAATCCAGTGTACGTAGTAGAGGTTCTTCTCGGGATCTATATCAACAACTACCGTACCTGGTGTGTTAGTTATTGAGTTAGCTACTGCCGTTACTGCGTAGTCGGTCTGCACATCATACTTAACCCTAACTATCCCTGGCTTGATAGGCATTGAGGGATGTAGTATCCTGTACATTACGTCTAAGTGTGCCTTAACCTCATCTATGAAGAAGTAGTGTAGTGCGTACGCTACTAACCAGAGGTACCTCCTAAGGTCGATTAACTTCGATGGATTAGCTATTGTTAGGTTAGCCGTTAATGCACCAACAACCGCAGCTACTACAGCACCCGTTACTATGTCGTAGATGTGTGCTGATCCAGTGTATATTATGTAGACCGCGAACGCCAGAACAGCAGGTCCTATTGCCTTAACTACCCTACTAGCCATGGGTCATCACCCCTTAAGCCTAGCTATTTTCCTAACATCAGTTGTCTTATAGAACCTGTAGATTTGGAGCGTAAGGAATACGAGGTATAGAGTAACTGCTAGACCTATGACTATAGCAGTAAGTACTAACGCCTGAGGTAGCGGGTCGACAGCTAAGTAGGCGAAGTTCTGTATATCCTGAGGTGTTGGGTGCCATTTAGTAAGTATCGGAGGTATCACTGGTTGGTGAGGATTCGGCCACATCCTATAACCTACTATTATAGCTAATGTGTTGACGCTGTCACCCAGTATAGTCACGGCTATGATCTTCTTAATTAGTGATGGCCTAGCGAATATACCGTACAGACTAACAGCTATGTTGACTATTATCGATATTACGAATACGTTGAATAAGTACGTACTTAATAATTCAGTGCTCAAACTTCTCACCCCTTAATACCTTAATTACTTCCCTCTCAGGTAGGGCTAAGAGTAGGAATACTATCGTGAAGCCAGCAGCTACTGCAAACATCTCGCAAGCGTTGAAGAATAGGAGTGACCCACCTAGTAGTGAAGTACCAGCTTTGTACGGAAAACCTAGTGGTGCGTATGGCTTGGGCTGGTTCTGGAATACGTATGCTTGCCCGTGACTTAGTAGGGCCACAAGCACTACTGCGAATGCCGTTAAGCCTATACCTATCAGTCCTACACTCCTAATTACCAGCATAGCGTTCTTAGAGACACCTATCTTATCCATGAAGTACTTAGAGAATACTACAAGGACTAGTAGGGGAGCCACAGCAGCCGCAGCACCTCCTTGGAATCCGCCACCCGGTGTTAGGTGTCCGTGTAGGGCTATTGAGCCTGCTACAGCTATTATCATTACTACTACGATCCTAGTTACGGTCTTCATGATTAGTGACATACCGTGCTTCTCTGGGTCGTACTTGACCCCCTTAAGGCTTATTCCCCTCATAATAGCTACACTACCTATTATCGCTAGGAAGAATACTGCAGTCTCGAATAGCGTGTCTAACCCCCTGTAGTCCCACACTATAGCAGTTACTCCTTCAGGGGCCATGGCACTGAATAGCTTCATGAATGGGTTGTATGTGGTCTTTAAGTACCAACTAGCTACTTCTCTAACATTAGGTAGTGGTAGTACGTAGCCTAACCCACCTACGGTTATTGCTAGGGATAGGAGTAATACGAAAGCTATTACTGATACAACGATAACTACTTCCTTACTTCCCACTCTCCTCACCCCCCTCAAATCTCTCAGTCTTCTTTATGAGGAAGAGTATGACTGCTGGGTAAAGACCTACAGCTACGGGGATGTACACTAAGTCAATGTCGGGTGCCATGAGTAGGTAATACATGAATGCGTACGCAGTACTCTGAATAGCTGAGAATATAACTGCCTTAACTAAGTCGCGCTCAAGTATAGCTATTATCGTAGCTACCATGGATATTATTCCTAAGAGAGCCATAACACCGAATACCACTAACTCAGGATTCACCCTCCTCACCCCTCCTCCTATCCTCCTCTAAATGATCAACAACCTTAGGCTCAACCTTAGCAGCTCTTGACCTGTGAGCAGCCCTAGCTAGTGCGTGTGAACCAGCTGGTGCGAGTATGAGTATGAGTACTGCCGTAACTACGGAGGCACCAGCCATGAACCACCTATAAGGACCTAGGAACTCAGCCCCAGCAGCTACTAATGCAACACCTATTAATGGTAGGAAGGCACCCCATATAGTCCCTATAGTAGCTGCGTGTAACCTAACGAAGAAGTTCGGGAATCTAAGCATACCTATAGCAGCTATTAAATCAGCCGCTACACCAACGCCTATCGCTATCTCACCTAATACTATTAATACGTCATTCACCCCAACCATATCAATCACCCATCTCCTCCTTAGTCTCTAAGTACTTAGCTACGTACACGTCTAGAGCGTATATCCATAGGGCAAGTACTATAGCTATAGGTATTAGTATCGGTGACTTAAAGAAAATAGCTAATATGGCTAAGAAAGCAGCTAAGTCGTAGGTTAAAGCATCGATAGCTAGTACGGTATCAGGTATTGTAGGTCCCTTAATAGCCCTTACCGTATAGAGCGTGAAGGCTAGTATGTAGATTGGGAATATTATGGTTATGAAAGTAGTTAATTGAGCCTCCCAATTCATCCAGAACCACCCCCACTTACTTTCTTAAGTGTTGATAGGGAGAGTTCAGAGGATGTTCTGGGTTTCTTGAATGTAGCTAATCTGTACTCACTAGTAGTTACGTAGGCCTTAGTGGGGCATACAGCTACGCATCTATAGCAGTAAATACACTTTAAATAATCAATGACGGGGTAGAGCCTCCTAGCGTTACGCTTAGGTACTTCATAACCTTCAGGTATTTTACTCATTGTTATTGCCTTAGGCGGGCATTCAATAGCGCAGAGGCTACAGCCTACACACTTACTTAGGTCTGCGTACTGCATACCTCTAGCGTCCTTCTCTACTTCAGTCTCCTCCTTAGGATACTCGATGGTTACTGGCTTCCTAAATAGCCACTTAAGTACCTCAGATAGTATGGCACTCATGCTACTTAACCACCCCCTGAGCTAAGTACTTAATAGGTACGTACTTCCTAGTACCTCTCTTTAAGTCAATCACTAATGCCCTCTCCATACATGAGATACATGGATCGTAACTAACTAGTATCACTGGTACGTCAGCTAGTGAGTACCCTATGAAGCCGAAGACACCGTTTATTATGTTGTTAAGTGATGGTGTCCTAATCTTTAGTCTGTAAGGCATTACCCCGCCCTTACTAAGTACGTAGTAAGTGAGTTCACCCCTAGGTGCCTCAACCGTAGCGAACGCCTCACCCTCCGGGAACCTCCTAGGTAACCTCCTCTCATCAGGTACTGCCTCACCCTGCGGTAGGTGGTCTAGTACGTACCTACACATCTCAATAGATACTAAAGTCTCCTCCCACCTAACCATCATTCTAGCCATGCTGTCGCTCTCCTTCCTAGTAACTACCCTAAACGGTACCTCCCTATACGCGTCGTAGCCGTCGTAGTCCCTAGAATCTATCGGGAACCCAGCAGCTCTAAGCACAGGACCCAGTAATCCATGCCCTATAACGTCTGAAGGTTTGAGCTTACCCACGTCAATTAACCTCTTCCTAATTGTCGTGTCCTCCTCGAAGACTTTCATGTAGTACTTAACCCTAGGCTCTAACTTATCAAGTAACTTCCTTATCCTGTCTCTCTTAACCTCATCGATATCCCTCCTAACACCACCTACCATCATGTAGTCAGCAAGTACTCTGCAGCCAGTGAGTATCTCCTTAGCCTTCATTACTAATTCCCTATCCCTCATCATGTACATGAATAGCGTCTCATACCCTAGGATCTCAGCCATGACTGCATTTATTAGTATGTGGCTATGGATCCTCTCAAGCTCCATAGCCAGTACTCTTAAGTACTTAGCCCTAGGAGGTGGTTCCTTACCTAATAAAGCCTCAAACGCCCTCACACAGCAGTTAGCGTGTACGGCGTTGCATATACCACATACCCTACCACATATGAATATGTCCTTATAGAATGTGTTCTTCTCACATAACTTCTCAATACCTCTGTGATTATAACCAGTATTAGCTTCCGCCCCAACTACGTCCTCACCATCTAGGTAGACCTTAATCATTAGTGGCTCATGAAGTGCTGGGTGCTGAGGACCTATGGGTACTTCAAGAACCATTGGGAAAGCAACTACCTTATCAGCCTTGACCTCCCCCGACGCCATGGCTCTACACCTTAACATCTTTCCTAAGAGGGTAGATACCCTGTTTAACGAACTCCTCGGGTGCGAAGAATGGTCTCTTAAGGAATGGGTTACCCTCGAACTTAATACCTAGTAAGTCATGAGCCTCACACTCCCCAGGTATCGCCGACTCTAACCCTAGTGAGTAAAGTGAAGTTACCTTAGGGTTCTCCCTATCGGTGAATAACCTTAACACTAAGAACCTCTTAAGTTTAGCTATGTAAATGAAGTAGTCAACACGCATTAACTTCTGATCTATTAAGTCAGTACCTACGACTGTTGATACGTAGAAGCCGTCCTTACCGAAACTCCTCCTTAACTCCTCAATAACCTTACCTAAGTTCTCATTAGGTACCTCAACCACTACCCTATCGTTAGCCTTCATTAGGTACGCCTTAGTAACTAACCCCTTAAGCATCCCTAAACCTACCTTATCAAGCAACTCACCACCTTCTGAAGCACCCACTTTAACCACCCCTCAGCTTCTCAAGTAACTTAACTAAGGCGTAAAGTATAGCTTCAGGTCTTGGCGGGCATCCAGGGACGTAAGCATCTACAGGTACTACCTTATCAGCACCGCCTATGATGCCGTAACCATCAGCGAAGACACCCCCCGAGCAGGCGCAAGCACCTACAGCGACTACGAATTTAGGTCTAGGCATTTGCTCGTATAGCCTCTTAAGCCTCGATGCCGCTTTCCTCGTGACCCCGCCAGTAACTACGAGTATGTCCCCATGCCTTATGGATGGAGCTAACTTAATACCGAATCTCTCAGGATCGTAATAGGGAGTTAAGGCAGTAAGTACCTCAATGTCGCAACCATTACAAGCACCGGTATTAAAGTGGACTAACCATGGTGAGTACCTAATTATCTTTACCCTACCATTACCTTTATCCTGCTTCAAAACAACTCTCCACCTATTACGTTATGGGTTCTTAATATAAGTTTTTCCTTAGGTTACATAAGTACTAATTAAACAGGTACTTAAGTCTCTATACTTAGTGCACTAGTATAAAACATCTGGTGCGCAATTTAATATTTCTATATACCTTAACAATCAGTGTATAAGTGCTTCATTAATGACTATAAGCATACCTAAACACAGAAACAACCTGACCTAACGCTATACCTCCATCATTAGCTGGTATCTTCTTAGGCAGTATAAGATTTAGTTCCTCGCTCTTAAGTATTCCCCTTAATGACTTAATTATGTAGTCATTAACGGCGGCACCACCACTGACTACTATATTGTTTGAGTACCCCCTCCTACCCTTAATGAACTTAATTACTGCCTCACCAATCGCCTTACCTAACGCTATGTGAGTTGTTAGTGCTAGGTCTTCAGTCCTAAAACTACCTAACGCATTAACTAGGGACTCAATGAGCTTTGTCGTTAGTAATTCAAGAGTTGAGTTCCTCCATATTACAGGTACTTCAATACCTTCAACTAACTTACTACCCCTCCTGGCTACCTCCTCAAGCATTATTGCTGGTTCACCTTCATAGCTACGGTACCTACATACCCCTAGCAGTGCTGAGACAGCATCTAGTACCCTACCTAACGATGAAGTTGGTACGTACTTACCTACTCTAAATAACCTTAATGCTGACCTTACCCTAAGCTCATCCTTGAGTAGTTCGATAATCTCGTCCTCACTCATGAATTTAGATAGTACCGTGGCTAGGAACATTGTAGGGTACTTAATAGCTACGTCACCTACTAGTGGTTGATACTCTAGATGCGCTACCCTCTCGTAGCTTAGGTCCTCCCTAATAGCTAGTACCTCACCACCCCATATAGCTCCGTCATCCCCGTAACCTACACCATCAATAGCTACACCAACTACTGACTCATTAAGTGGTATGTATGACCTATCAGCAAGTACTGATAGTATGTGTGCGTAGTGATGCTGGACTTCAATTAAGTCACAACCGTACCTACGTACGTACTCCATAGCTAATTCCCTAGAGGAGTATTGGGGGTGCTTATCAATAACTAATAAAGCCCTGCTTAAGTCTACACGGTAGTTCCTTATGAAGTACATTAGGTACTTATTGAGGTCGTTCAGGGTATCTACGTCATCTAAGTCACCTATGTACTGAGTAAGTACTACCTTATCCTCAAAAGCAATAGCACCCGCTGTCTGTAGCTCAGCACCGAGAGCTACTACTTCCCTAGGTAGTGGCTCCTTAATCCTTATCCACATAGGTGCGTAACCCCTACCTCTACGAAGCATTACTAATTCACCATCGGTGAACCTAAGTACTGAGTCATCGACTCTATTAACGATCTCCCTATCATGGTCTAGGACGTAATCAACTACACTACTTAATCTACTCATTACACACTCTAGATAAGTACACATGGGCTTACCATGGACGTTAGCACTCGTCATGATGAGGAACTTATCCCTACACTCCATAAGTACTAGGTAATGAAGGGGTGTGTACGGTAGGAAGACACCCTCAACACTCATGCCCGGAGATACTAGCTTAGATACTGGCGTATCGTCTCTCTTAGGTAGGAGGAGTATTGGTTTTTGGGGTGATGTAAGTACTTTCTCAGCCTCATCATTAGTAACTACTAACTTACGAACGACGTTAAGGTCTAGAGCCATTACTGCGAAGGGCTTCGAAGGCCTCCTCTTTCTCTTCCTAAGCTTAAGAACCACATCGTCATCACTAGCTAGGCAAGCTATGTGATACCCCCCTAAGCCCTTAATAGCCACTATGTAACCTTCATCAATTAACTTAGCTACCTCCTTAATCGGGTCCCTACACTCAATTACATCACCATCAATACCTAGTAATCTTAACTTAGGTCCGTCTCTAGGGCAACTAATTCCTTGTGCATGATACCTCCTAACATTACTTATGTCATTATATTCCCTTAAGCAATCACTACATAATCTGTACTTCCTCATTGAGGTATTCTCTCTGTCGTAGGGGACTCTATACATCATTGAGAACCTAGGTCCGCACCAAGCACATGAATTAAAGGCGTACCTAAACCTCCTGTCCTTAGGATCTAGAACCTCCCTTAAGCAGTCGTCGCAAACTCCTATGTCCGGAGGTATCATTGACTTCTTAATGCTTCCTGAAGTGCTAGCTACTATTCTGAAATCCCTAAAGTTTCTAGGCTTAATGTCCTCAATAATAATATCCTCAATAATTGCTGGTGGTGGTTTACACTTCCTCAAGTCCTTAATGAAGGCATCAACACTCTCTTCAGGACCCTCAATGAGTATCTCAACCTCAGAACCGCCTACGTTCCTTACGAAACCCCTTAAGCCGTACTTAATAGCTAGTCTATGCACGTAAGGTCTGAACCCAACGCCTTGAACCACACCAGTAACTACTATCCTTACTGCCTTCATACCTACCTCACTAAGTAATGTAGCAACCTTAATTAGCTGTACATGACTTTGATTTTAGGTGGTTGTGTGAGGATCAAGTCTATTGACGTATTCATTGCGAGATTAGAATTAACACGTACTTTCAGGATAGCTTATGACGTAATAAATACAGTTGACACGGTCTACGTTAAGTTAGTAACTGAAGGCGGTATTGAGGGTTGGGGTGAAGCTGTACCAGCACCTAAGATAACTGGGGATTCTCTAGAGACTGTAGTGGGTGCTATTAAGTACTTAAGGAGGTACTTAATAGGTAGGGACTTAAGTAATTACTTAGGTATTTGGTACTTAATGGAGTCACTACTAACTCATAACTACTCAGCTAAGGCTGGGGTCATGTCTGCTATCTTAGACGCTCTTTGCAAGTGTTACGGAATACCGCTGTATAAGTTCCTCGGGGGTAGTACGGATAGATTCGTTACTGACACAACCATAAGTCTCGACGAGCCCGAAGCTATGGCTGAGGAGGCTAGGGAGTGGGTTAGTAAGGGGTTTAGGATCCTTAAGATTAAGTTGGGAGGACCTATTAGTAAGGATATTGAGAGGGTTAGTGCTATTAGGGATGCCGTAGGTGATGGTGTTGAGTTACGTGTTGACGCTAATCAAGCATGGGGTTTGAGGGAGGCTCTAAACATACTTCCTAAGCTTAAGGAGTTAGGTGTTACGGTCGTTGAGCAACCGTTACGTAAGGACGACGTTAGTGGCTTTAAGGTGCTTAGGGAAGCGTCACCGATACCTATAGTACTTGATGAGTCAGTACATACTAGTAAGGACCTCATTAGGTTATGTGATTTAGGTGATGGCGTTAATATTAAGTTAGCTAAGTGCGGCGGGGTTGTTGAGGCTTTGAGGATAGTATCTATTGCTGAGGCCTTAGGTAAGGAATTAATGATTGGGTGTATGGCTGAGACCGGATTAGGACTTAGTGTAGCTACCCACTTAGTTGCTGGCTTAGGTAGGTTTAAGTATGTTGACTTAGATGCTGACTTAACACTTAAGTCGCAACCTGTTAAGCCTGGCTTCAGGAGGGAGGGTGACTTAATGATAGTCTCTAATAAAGCTGGCTTAGGTGTTGAGGTTAAGGAGAGCGAGTTGAGGAGGGTTGATTAAGAAATTTAGATACTAGTTAATGTTGTTTTACCACCTACTTGCTGAGTCTTACTCATAGTTACTTCCGGGAATGCCTCATTAAAGTACGATATTATTGCTATGAACGTATTTATTATTCTGTAAATCGACGTTAATAGGTAATGCTTACCCTCCCTACTAAGTACGTCCTCAAGTATCGTCATTGATGTCGATATACCCCTAGGGCTTATGGGGTTAGGCTCGACAGCTACATGGCACGTAGGGCATATCTTAAGTATCTCAATCATTAATCTAGACATGAACTTAAGTCTCTCAGTAGGTTTTAACTTAGATAATTCAGTTAAGTGCTCTGGTGATATAGCTACTCCCAACAGTATTACGAATCTATCAGTCCTTTCAGCGGGTTTGAATATACTGAAGCCTACAGTCATTGGTGGTGGTGTCCTAACGTCAATACCCCATACAGTCTTTATCGGGAATCTAGGGTCTAGCTTCTTAACCTCGAAGCCCTCATCAATTAACCACTTAGTTATTACCTCCTCCAACCCTTTAGAGGATCTACCACCTAACTTCACACCTCACCACCATAACTACTACAGTAGCGACATTAATAACAAAGAAGGACTAAGAATACCTATAATTTATGCTTATTAACGAGTCACGCCGCTGAAAGGTCATCACCTCTCAGACAACCCGTTTCAGATCATCCAACTTAGAATACCTAGACTAAGTTAAATAGTTACTTCCTATCAAGTACTGTTAAAAAGTCCTGAAATGTAACTATTAGATAGTGGGATGAAGACACTTGCCCCCACCTGAGGGGTGAAGAAATTACCGCGAACAGACCACCCTAGGTACTACTTAAAACTCCCTAGGTAGTTAAGGGCTAGGGACGAATATATTGCAGTACCTACCCATAGAACCTCCTCATCAACATCGAACCTAGGGTGGTGATGCGGGTACTTAATTCCCTTAGCTTCATTCCTAATACCTAAGAATATGTACGTTCCCGGTACCTTCTCTAAGTAGAATGCGAAGTCCTCAGCACCCATGGTTGGCTTAACATCCTTAACTAACTTAGCTATACCTAAATCACTAATTACTTCAGAAGCGAACCTACTTAATTCGGGATCATTGATTGTTGGCGGTATGTACCCCTCCTTTAGTGTGAACGATGCTTGGGTTCTTAATGATTTAGCGTACCCTTCAGTAACTTCTCGTAACCTATTAATCACGTAGTCCCTAACGTCCTTACTAAACGCCCTAACTGTACCTAACATAACTGCCTCCTCAGGTATTACGTTGAATGTAGTCCCTGCCTCCACCTTAGCTACGGTAATCACTACGGGTTCTAGGGGATCAACCTCCCTAGTAACTATCTTCTGATACGCATTGATTAAGTCAGCAGCTACTACTATGGGATCAATTGACTCGTGAGGAGCTGCTGCATGACCTCCCTTACCCCTAATAACTACCTTAAAGGCATCTGCTGAGGCCATTACTGGTCCTGCCCTAACACCTACCTCACCCGACCTTAAGTCAGCCCATACGTGCATACCGAAGATTGCTTTGACGTCACTTAACCAACCCTCATCAACTATTCTCTTAGCACCTAACCCGCCCTCCTCCCCTGGCTGGAATATCAGCTTGACCCTACCCTCAACCTCACTAATTAATTCCTTAATCACCTTAGCAGCTCCTAGAAGCATGGCTGTATGCGCGTCATGTCCGCAGGCATGCATCTTACCCTTAATCCTTGATTTGTAGGGTACTTCATTCTCTTCATTAATTGGTAGGGCATCCATATCAGCTCTTAAAGCTACCGTAGGTCCCTCACCGCTGCCTATGACCGCTACAACACCTGTCTTAGCTGCTCTATACACCTTATACCCTAACTTACTGAGTTCGTTAATTACTAATTCGGAAGTCCTTACTTCTTCATAAGCTAGTTCCGGGTACATGTGTATCTGGCGTCTTATATTAATTACGTAATTACTTAATTCCTTAGATAACTTAATTACCTCCTTATTCAACCCCAAAATTAAGCACCAATTAAGTTATGGTAGGGACGTAATTATTACTTACTAAGTAACTCCCTTAACCTACTTATAGCGTCTTTAACCTTAATGCTTGGTGGTAAGGCTATTGCTTTAATATTTAACGCTGGTAAGACGCTCATAGCGTGAGGGCCGAAGTTACCTGCTACTACAGCACTGACTGATTTACTAGCTAGTAATTGAGACGCCTTGGATGCTGCGCCGCCCATGACCTTAGCTCCTGGATTCTCAACTACCTCGTAATTAACTATCTTGAAATCATTACTTACCTCAACTATTAGGAAATAGGGTGCCCTACCGAATCTCTCGGAAATAAGTGAGTCTAGTCCCTTATCCTCATTTATTGCGAATGCTATACGCATGTGAATCACCGTAGTATAGTGTGTTTAAGATAAATAAGTGTGTTATTTACTGCATCACCTAATAATCTCCACCTTAAATGGTTCATACCTCTTAGGTCTGTACCTTCTGAACCAATTATCCCAAGATTCAATGACTTCAGTAACTACCTTATTACAGATATTCAGTATTGCTTTAGAGGCTGATGAGTTAGGGTATGCTTCAGTAATTAATCTACCTTCATTGAGTGACTTAATTACTTTTTCATCGTAAGGTATCGATCCTAGGTAGTCGATATTCTCCTCCTCGGCATATCTAATTATCTCTCTACTCAATTCTTCATTTAGGTCATATTTATTGATTACTAGAGCTGATGGTAGCATGAAGTGCTTAACTAGCTTATGAGCCCTTATTAAGTCGTGAAATCCCGTAGGGGTTGGTTCCGTAATTAATATAGCTGCGCTAGCACCAACTACCGACGATATTACCTGGCACCCAATACCTGCTGCTGAGTCCACTACGTATATAGCGTCACCTCCTAAGCTCCTAGCTACTGACTTAACCTCAGTAACTAACCTACCACTACTTGACTTACCTGGGTCTAGTCTAGGGCTAATTACTAGGTAATTACCGTAGCTACTAACACCTACCCTAACGACCCCGTAGCGTGTCTTAACCCTAGATATTGCTGAGTTAGGGCAAGCTACTAAGCATGCATAGCAACCATCGCATAGTAATTCATTAATTACGTAATCACCATTAATTACTTCTACAGCACCTACGTGGCATACCTTATAGCACTTACCGCATTTTAAGCACTTACTACGGTCGATACTAGCTACGTAACCCGTAAACTCCCTAACTGAACTCCACTCCTTAACACCTAATAGTATGTGTAGGTTAGGTGCGTCAGCATCAGCATCAACAGCTACAACCTTATACCCCGACTTACTTAAGTAATTAATTAGTGATGCAGCTAATGTTGACTTACCTACACCGCCCTTACCACTTAAGATAACTAGTTCAAGCAAGTTAATCACCACTTATCTTAAGTAATTCAAGACCCAACTTCCTTATTGACTTAGAGATTGAGTGGTTGGGATTCCTTAGTACGATTGGTTGGGATTCCATATACGACTTAATTACTTCTTTAGAGTATGGTACCTTAGCGACTACCTTAGCTAAGTACTTGCCCGATAATTCATTAATTAATTCAACGTACTTAGAGTCACTTACACCTACCTTGTTAATAACTACTAATGACTGTATCCCTAACTTACTTAGTACCTCGAGGATCATCCTTAAGTCGTGTATGCCTAGGGGGGTTGGTTCGGTGACTACTACTGCTACGTCATTACCTCTACAAGCTAGGGCTACGTTAATGCTGGTGCCTGCTGAGGTATCCGTGATTAACGCGTACTCTTTCCTACCCTCAATTAGGTTAAGTACGTAGCTCTTAGTAATTAGGACTAGCGGTGCTACGTGCTCCTCGCCCTCATTTAGAATACCCGTAACTACCGTTAATCCATTACCTACATTGTCGTTCTTACCTATACATACCTTACCTAAGGATCTCTTACCCTCACGTATGGCTGAGTTAGGACACGCTAGTATACAGGCTCTACACCCACTACATAGCCTAGGTATCACGAAGGGTGGCTTGCCTCTACTAGCCACTACGGCACCTGTATCACATACCTCAGTGCATTTACCGCATGCTGAGCATCTTGAGTAATCTATTACTGGATATGGTATGTAAGCATTGAAGCAATTACTTAGCTCTACATTAAGTAGTATGTAATCGTTCGGGTTCTCAACATCCAGATCCGCTAGGTACGTAGGTAAGTAATTACTCATTACTAAGGCTAGGTTAGTAGCTATGAATGACTTACCAGTACCTCCCTTACCACCAGTTACTACTACCTTAACACCCATACAGGTACCGCTCTATAGTAGTTGCTGAATTTTATTAGGCTAACCTAACTAATAATTATTAACTCAATAATCAAAACATTTATGATGCTGAGATACCCCGGGTCTAAACTGATTAGTGATGTAGTGGTCCTTCGCTGAGTTCTTGGCAATTCCTGGAACTAATCTATTTAAGTGTACTTGAGTCGTACCAGTAGGTGCTACTCTGAAGAAGGTATTAACCCACGTTAGGTTATGCATTGAAGGTATCGGATGTTCTACCTTAGAAGCTTACAAGCACCTAAAGGGTGGTAGTGTTAGGTATAATCATTTAGACATATCATTAGGTAACGATGATGTGTCTAAAGTACTTAAAGATATACTCAAGGTGGGTGGTATCAATGTTCTTTGCTTAAGTAATGACTCGCTAGTAATTGACTTAAGTAGATACTATGTAGGCTTAATTAACATATCATTACTTAATGATGAGAAAATTTCATGCAGAGGTTACGTTAGGTTAATGATTACTCACGATGAGTACCTGTATGTAGGGCCTCTAAGTTTTAAGAAACAATAACTATGTCTCTATCCTTCCTTACTACCACATATAGGGCTGCTAGTGATGTTAGTACCGACACTAATGCAAGTACAGCTATGTTAGCCCCTATACTCACTTCGTGAGGAACTGCTATTGAGAATACATACCTTATCCACTCACCTAACTCGCCCCTGCATGTAGCTCCTACTAAGTATACCTTAACAACTCTACTACTGAGGTCCCCGTACCCCTTAATTAGCATGCCTAACCTATCGTATATTCCGTGGAATTCATTAATAATTAGAGGTACTACGACACCGCATAACTCTATACTTAAGTCCTTCTTCGCTAAATTTACTTCATGACCTGCGTATTCCTTGTTGAAAAGTAGTCCCGCATATAGTAGCCTATTGAGCAGGACCCTAGTAGTTGGGTTAGCTACGTCCTCAGGCTTTATACTCGACCCTACAGTCCTCAGTACTACTGTGTCTGTGTATGAGAGCCCATACGTAGGTACGTTTATCTTTATGTTAGCTACGTACAGACCCGCCGGCTTACTAGTAGCTACATCGTAACCTATGAATGCAGCACCTATTAGTAGTGAAGCTATTAAGGCTACCAAGATAATCTTAGCACCCTTAGGTAGCCCCTCCCTAAACCTCCTTAAGCCGTAGACTATGAAGTCAAATAGTGAACCGGCTGATGACTTTAACTTAAGTACGTAGTGCCTCTCCCTATTAATGACTAGTGGGAGTAAGGCTATACCAGCTATGAAACCGCCAGCGTGTGCAAAGAAAGCTACTGAAGCACCTAGTCTTGCATACCCGTATAGTACCTGTAGCGCGAACCAGAATATTAGGTAGTAAGCAGCCCTCATCGTGAAGCATACAGGCATGAAGAAGAAGAACCAGCAAGTAGTTAGTGAGGTTCCCGGATAGAGTAGTAAGTACGAACCTAATACGCCACTAATAGCTCCTGAAGCACCTATGGCTGGGATAGCTAGTGCTGAAGCTCCTTGCAATATACTGAAGGCTGTATGGAATATTGAGGCAGCGATGCCTGATATGAAGTAGAGTATTAGGAACCTAATACTACCTATGGTATTCTCAACGGCCTTACCGAAGATGTAGAGGAAGTACATATTGAAGAATATATGTATTATACCTGCGTGAAGGAACATACTCGTGAATATTCTGTAGGCGTTAGCTGGGTTCTGGAGTAGGAGTATGGGTATGAAGCCGTAAGAATATAACCACTTCTCATCAATACTTAAGAAGAAGTGATTTGATGTGGTTATTAAGTAGATAATCACATTAAGCGCTATGATTAGTGCAGTTGCTTTAGGGAATCTATACCTAACCTCCGCGCTCTCACCATAGGGTTCCGTAGGAAAGCCCCTTATTACGCTAGTTAATCTCATTTCCATCACACCTAAACCCTACGTATACTCCCCTTAGGTAAGATACTGTTCTAAGTTTATAATAGTATAGTAAAAACGTAGCGAATTACTTCTCAATAATCTTAAACGCTGGTGGTTCAATCCATTCGGACTTACATCGCGGGCATCTACTAGGTTTCTTAGGTTTATTAATGTCCTTAAATACGTAACCGCACTTCCTACACATGGGTGGCCTCATAACTAGTATCTTCCTACCATTACTTAATCTCCTTATAGACTTAGCTATATGTCTTAAATGTTCATAAACTTCATTAGGACTTAAGTCAAGTCCTAATTCGTTAATTATGTCATCAGCTGTTAATGGATACTTACTACTCTCTAACAGTTTCATTATCCTCTCCCTAATAGTTAATTCACTACTACCCATACTCTAACCAAGTACTCGGTAATTACAGGCTTAAATTCTCACTTACTAACGAGGTACTAGGTGATGAACCGCTGTCCCCGAATGACTAATGATTAGAGCCTCCCCCTTTACTGATGGGCAGACCCTAAAATGATGTGTTGATCCTAATTAACCTAGGTTTAGTTTATTTTAGTTTATTAATTATCTTTCAAAAACTCACGTTACTTACTCAGGTAAGAGACCCTCCTCTTCTAACCTATCAGCTAACCACCTAAGTCCTAACTCCTCAAGCTTAGCTCTCGTTGGCCTACCGTCAATCCAGCCACGTACTTTGTAGTACTCGTCAAGCATCTCACTCAACTTAACTACATGGCCCTTACTAGGTCCTTCTGGCATTGGCTCCTCCAGTAGCCTCTTAGGTAGTGTGTCGTACTTCCTACCATCACCTATGCTGAAGATATTGAATACTCTCTCAGCATTCCATATCCTCTCACCAATCTTCTCAATACCCTTAGCATCGACATCAACACCAGTTACTGCACTTAGTAGTGCTGCGTACTCGTCAGCCCATATAGCGAATGACGTGAACTTACAGACGATTAAGCTATCAATTACTGCGAAGACGTCCTGGAAGTGCTTAACTAGTGCTGGCTTACCCTTAGTCTCGAACCTATCAACTAACTGAGGTACTCCTAATACCTCAGGGGATATCATGTATGCCCTTAAGTGGCAACCACCTCTATTACTTGTTGCGTAAGCTAGTCCATGTCCCTGAGCACCTCTTGGGTCGTAAGCTGGTAGCTCCTGGCCCCTAACTACCATAGCTACCTCAGGCGCTCCGTACTTCTGAGCTAGCCTCGCTGCTCCCTCAGCTAAGTCATCACCTATTCCTGACCTATAAGCTATCCTCCATGTGAGCTCGACGATAGCTTCTGGGGTTCCCCAATCAGCCTTTAGGCCCCTTAATGCCTCCTTAGGTATCTTACCCTTCTCTACTAACTCCATGAACGTACCTATCACATGCCCAGTCGTTATAGTGTCGAGCCCTAGCTCATTGCAGAGGAAGTTAGCCTTTATTATAGCCTCTAAGTTATCAGTACCTGTCTGTGCTCCGAACGCCCATATAGTCTCGTACTCCGGACCACCGCCCTCACCACTGAATGGTGAGTTCTTAACTACGCTGTACCTAGCACACCCTATTGGGCAACCCCAGCATATCTCCTCCTTCTGCTTCTTCCAATCTACGTACTTCTCAGCCAGTGTCTCACCACTTATCTTCTCAGCACCCTCGAAGACTCCTGTCTTGAAGTTCCTCGTCGGGAATATACCTGCCTTATTAATTATGTTCACTAGTATAGCTGTACCTAACTTAGGTAGTCCCTCGGAAGTTACTGGGCTCTTCTTATGCTTATCCATAGCTACCTTAACCGCCTCCCTAAACTTCTCGGGCTTAGCTACCTTCGGCTTCTCATGACCTAATACCGCTATTGCCTTAAGTTTCTTAGAGCCCCATACAGCTCCGTGACCTCCCCTACCAGCTGCTCTATTCTTGTCATTCATTATCGCCGCGAACCTAACTAAGTTCTCACCTGCTGGACCTATTAGGGCTACCTTAATCTTATCAGCTTCATTACCTACCTCAGCCCTTAACTCCTCCTTAATCATGTCCGTAGCTGCATGTACGTCCTTACCCCATAAGTGCTTAGCATCCCTAATCTCTACCTTACCGTCATGTACCCACAGATACACTGGTGTCTCTGAAGCATTCTCAATTATTATTCCGTCAAACCCCGCGAACTTAAGTTCAGGACCGAACTTACCTCCACTTTGTGAGTCGTGGATCGTGTTTGTTAGGGGTGACTTAGTTACTGAGCACCACCTACCTGAGGATGGGACACCGGCGACGCCAGTTAATGGTCCTGTAAGTACTAACGCCTTATTTGATGGTGATAGAGGATCTATCCTAGGGTCTACCTCCTTAAGCATTAAGTATACTCCAAGACCCCTACCACCTATCCACATCTTAAGGACGTCATCAGGTAGTGTCTCGAACCTTACCTTACCGCTCCATAAGTCTACTCTAGCAAGTTTACCCATGTAACCGCCTAGCGGCAAGAATTACACCTTGATATTATTGCAGGAATAAGTAATAACTTTTATACGATGAGATTGTTTGAATAGTGCATAACTTATGTTAATTGTTTCTAATTTACCCCTAGTTAATAAATGCGGTCAGCTTAACATCGATTTAATAATACCTTCTTAACACTGTTATTGGGGCTTTAGATTGACTTCGATGAGGCTTGGTGAGTGGGTAATTAGTGTTGATGAAGGCTCGAGACCTAAGGAGGCTATGATTGAAGTATCCATGAGATGTAACTTAAAATGCGTACATTGCTTCAGGAATAACCTACTTGAGGACTTAGGTGAGATGGATTTCAGTGATTTCAAACATATTATTGAGAAGTTAAGTAATGTTGGTGTTAGGAAGGTAGTACTTTCTGGTTGGGGTGAACCCCTAGTTCATAAAGATATACTCGATATGATTAAGCTATGCAAGGATAGGGGCTTTACTGTATTACTTAATACTAATGGGACATTACTTAATGAGTACGTCAACGACATAGTTAGGTTAGGCGTTGATGAAGTTGTTGTAAGTATTGATGCCGTTAGTAAGGACGTTTACGAAGGTATTAGGGTTGGTGGCAGTATTGACGAAGTAACTAATGCCTTACTCAAGATTAAGGAGTTAATCATATCTAGAGGTTTATGGAAGCCATCCGTGAGTATTCAGTTCACACTAACTAAGTCTAACGTCTCTGAGTTAAGGAAGCTCCTTGAGTATGCGAGAATAACTGGCGCTACGCACGTGTTCGTATCTAACGTAATACCCCTATCGGTAAGGGGTGAGGAGTTAAGTGCTTGTTACTTAGATAGTGAATGTGCTTACGAGGTCAAGAAATTAGGTATGGAGTTAGCTAAGATTAGCCTAGAGACTAAGGTACTAATTACTCTACCAAATATGGACGTTACTGTTGAGAGGTCATGCCCCTTCACGAGTAGATCAGCACTATTTATTAGGTGGGACGGTGGCGTAGCTCCATGCATATACTACGCACATTCATGGACCTCAGTATTTAAGGGTGTTGAGCGTAAGATAAGGGCCGTTACATTCGGCAATGTACTTAAGGAATCATTGAGGAGTATATGGTTAAGTAGTGATTACGTAGCTTTTAGATTTAGGACCTACTTCTTCAGTATGCCCAGTTGCTTAGACTGTCCCTTAGTTAATTACTGTGACTACACATTAAGTAACGATAGTGATTGCTGGGGTAACTCACCAACGTGCTCACACTGCCCTTACTCACACGGCATGGTTAGGTGCCCGCTCTAGGTATTGCTCCAAAACCTATTTACTACTCAATAAGTAGTAATGTTATAGAGGGGTGCTTAGTGGTTAAGGTGAGGGTGTCAGTATTCGGTGTTTTGAGGGAGAAGGTAGGGTTTAAGGAGTTAGAGATTGAGTTAGGAGGTAGTAACCCTAAGTTAATTGACTTACTGAATAAGTTACCTAAGCTTAAGAAGTGGGTAGTTGATGACTCAGGCGGTTTACGTGATGGTTTCATAGTATTAATTAATGGTATACACGCGCAGTTTAGGGGAGGTCTTAATTGCGAGTTAAGAGACGGTGATGAAGTATCTGTATTCCCTCCCGGGGCGGGGGGTTAGGCCTTGCCTCCGAAGAGATACAAGGATACGTTCTTCACTAAGGAGCAGGTTGAGATATTGGCTATGAGGTCAAGGGGGATGACTCTTGATGAGATAGCTAGGGAGTTGGGGGTCTCGAAGGCCAGCGTCCATGCCGTACTTAAGAATGCCTTAGGGATTGTTAGGAAGGCTAGGAACACATTAAGACTGTATGCGGAAATAACCGGTAAGGTAAGCGTTACCGTACCCGCTGGCTCGGGTATTGATGAGGTCGTTAATCAAGTCTTTAGGGAGGCTGATCTCCACGGTATTAGACTACCCTTAAGGAGCAGTGACGTTGTAGTGACCTTAGCTAGGAGTGTTAGGGAGTGCATCGATTTTAGTAGATCAGTAATTAGGTGCGACGTAAGGATAGTTATTGATCCTAGAGGGGTTATCGAGGTTAGGAAGGAGTAGCCTTAGACTTAGCCCTACCCTCACTTACGACTAGCGCTATTTGAATAGCTACACTAATCACTAGGCTATAGTAAGCTAGCTCAGCTAACTTATTAGCACCCACCTCATCACCTAAAGCAAGTAATGCCGCAGCCCCTATGAGGAGGGCCATAAATAATATAGCTGGTAACGCACCTACGTTTTCTGCAAGGAACTTACCAATCCCCTTAATTCGCCATAATGTATTAACGAACCATATTAGTAGGAAGTTGATTAGTACTACGAGGTAGAGGGAGGTTAATTCATTAGTTGGTGTCTTACTAATCACCCACTCTTGGAGTGCTAGTACGTAGGTAGTAAATGAGGTTATACCTGAATGAAGTAGTGGTAGTGGGGTAAGCGATGTTATCAGCAATCCGTAATCCTTAATACTTAATCTCCTATATGTAATTACCTTAATGATTAAAGCAATAATTACTGACGTGACCACACCTACGAATCCATTAATTACCAAGGCAACTGTAGACACTATAGAGGCTATAGTAATTACTAAATTACGTGATGTGAGGGCCATAGTAATTACTAAAGCATTAATTACCAAGTAGGTAGGGCTTAACGGCCTGAGAAGTGATGCTATTAGTATTAAATCGGATGCTGTACCACGTAATTGAGTGTCACTGATTCTTAAGTACTTGGGTAATTCTGTAATCCTCAATTATATTCCCGTATTGGAGGGGGAGGTAGGGCTTAAGTACTTAATTATTAATTTCTTTTTTAAGAACCTTAAAAGGTAAAAGGGTTTAGTATTAGGTTCTCCTCTGAGACGCCCTAACGTAGAGTACGGCTAATATAGCTATGATTACCGCTAGTACACCCATCACAGCGTATGCCCAAGGTGGGGTTACCTGTACGGTCTTGGTTACGGTCTTTGTAGTAGTTACTACTGACTTAGTAGTCATTACTGACGTTACGGTCTTAGTTATACTAACTGGTGTCGTAGTTGTTGATACTTGAGTTGATGTAAGTGTTACGGTCTTAGTTATAGGTGACGTTGTTGTAGCGGTTACGGTAGCTGTTGAGGTTACTGTCTTAACGGCTGTTGCTGTGATGGTTACGGTTGCTGTTGATGTCACGGTTGAGGTTGCTGTAGTAGTCACGGTTACGGGTGATGTTACTGTGGTGGTTACGGTAGTTGTTGTCGGGGTCACCACCTTAAGCACTACAGTCGAGAATAGAGTGAAGTGTGTTACTAAGGCGTAAGCTACCCCATTAGTCATATCGACCTTAACAGTATCTACCGGTACCCACATACCTAACTTTACATCGTAGTAAGCAACCTTGATAGCCTCCGTAGGAGTTCCTGGAGGTACCTTGCTTGGGTCGAACGGTATAGCTATTAGTACTGGCTTACTAAATACCGTACCATTAGGCCCTAAGTCAATTGCGGGTCCTACGAGCACTATGTTAGGTGGTGGGGGTGGTGGCGTAGGTACTACCCTTATCTTTATTGACTTAATAGGTACGCCATTAACCGTAGCCTTAGTACCCGCACTTATGATTACCTTAACCTTCACTTCAGGAGCTACTACCTCTATATTAGTCTTGACGGTACCGTTAGGTGCTACATAATTACTTATGTTTGCTTCATACGTCTTCATAGCTACCTTCTTAGCTATCGTCGTAGTCGTCGTTACCGTTGGTGTAGTGGTCGTGGTTGTCGTTGTAGTTGTAGTTGTTGGTGGCATGGTCGTCGTTGGGGTCGTTGTTGGCGGAGTTGTGGTTGTTGTCGGTGATGTAGTTGTTGGTGAGACTACCTTAACCACTTGAATAGTTGTTGAGTATGTAATTGCCGATGACCAACCGGGCTTTGATACTGCTACGTATATGTATATTTTATCACCAGCTACTGCTGTGGTAGGTACCCTGAATGTCGTTGATGCAGTACCTGCACTACTTGCCTTAACCTCATCAATCCACAGTACATTACCCTTGTAGAGTACTTCAAAGCCTACGTCAGCACCTGAGACTACGTTACTTACCTTAATTGTTACGTAATCACCTGGTAAGGGCATTGTAGGGACTACAGTAACTGTTATTCCTTGAGCTACTGCTTTAGGGGCTATTGATGCCGATACAGCGCATACGAGTAGGAATACAAGTATTAAGTACTTACTTAATCTCATGATCTCACCTCACAGTCACGGAGCAAGAAACTGGATTAGCTAGGCTAGCCCATGAATTACTTACCCTATCTATCATTCCAGTCCATGCGAAGCCCGCCACGTCGTAGTTTCCTGAGTTACTTAGTACGTAATTAGTTAGTCTCACTGTGTATGAACCACCCATAGGTATGGTTACGGAGTTACTTAGCAACTTAACTACATTAACTCCCTTACCTCCACTATAGCTCCTTACTGCTAGTAAGTAAGTGAACGTTATTGATTGAGGTGCTTGGAATGCGTAGTAATAGCCGTAGTAATACGCTTGATATGATGGGTACCACCTACCGCTGTAGTAATAGTAGTACTGCGTTGAGTAGTAGGGTCCGTAATAGTAGTAGTAATAAGGTGTCTGATGCATTAACTGCCATGGGTATGGATAGGTAATCGTTAGTGATGCATTGATTGCTGACCCCTTACTAATTACTATAGTTGCATTACCATTAACACTAACTACCGAACCGTTTGAGACCGTTAACCTAAGTAATAAAGGCTTGAATGGAGGTAGGGAAACTCCTTGGTAAGTCCATATGTACACCCAGTAAGCTAGCAATGAAGCTATCACTAAAGCAGGTATGAGCGTGAGTGCTAATGCGATGCTAGCCTTCACTAAGTACTCACCACCTTATTCTTGCTTAGAGCAATAATTATTAAGTTTTTCGATCCAAGGAGACCTACAGAAGGTAATAGGTTTTATTGTTAAGTATTACTTACTTAAACGTATCGAATAACTAACCCATACATCATTGATTAATGCTGTACCCTAGGGATTATCGGTACTGAATTAACTGCTAGGAATAAAGTACTTGATATTAAGGTGGTTAAGACTAAGGTCATTAATAACTTATTACTTATCCTAGCTACCTCGATCTGTAGTGGTACATCAGTAACTAACCTAGTAATTACGCACCTATTGGATATCGGCAATATGAAGGACGACGTAATTAGTAGGTAGTGAATGGGGTTTATCTTATCACTCGACCTAACACCTCCATTACCCAGTAGATATATCGTTAAGAACGTAGCTATGTATACTATGGGTACGTTAAGTACGCACCACATATAGTACGAGAAAGCAGCTATTAACCCACTAATTACCGATGTAGGTGTTGCATGTGATGCCGTAGCCACTACCGGGGCTCTAAAGGCCTCCCAGGTCCACCCACCCATTAACTGCCTAATAACTGCTGAAGAAATGATAGTTACTAGTATTATTAATGACTCTCTGAAGTAGTACTTCCTCTTAATAAGTCTAGCTATTGATACTAAAGCTATAGCTGATGCTACATGTATCCAGCACCACGGATGTATGTATGGAGTTACTAGTAATATTGTGATTAATGCAGCTAATTTAGCTGTGTTGCATGGATTAACTACTAAGCCTAGGGCTACGTACATGAATGCTAAAGCTAATTGATTAGCTTGGAAGCCCCCATACATGAATGAAGTTGCCTGGTATGAGAATGGAGTTATTAAGGCAGCTAGCACACCGACCTTCTCACCGTAAACCTCCCTAGCTAAGTACCATGTAGCTAGCGTTAGTAGCGCCATAAGTACTATGTTATGATACGCAGCAACTACGTAGTTACTTAACTTCGTTAGTGATTTAAACGCGTATAGTATCCATAAGTAAATAAACCTATCTTCCTTACTGCTTAGAGCCCATAATGGTCCGTACTTATCCATATTATTTAACCACTCAAAATAGTACCTCCAATCAACGCTAACGCCTATACCCTGGGGATTTATTGTTGGTGAGTAAGGTATTACGTATACTAGAACTGATAAGGAAGTAGCTAGTATTAGTATTAATGCCTTATTAAGTGGGTTACTTAGGTCAATCCTCAATAACTCATCACTCATTAACCAAGACCTTAATCTGTTAATGAGTACCTTAACCTTAGGTAGGTACCTACTTAAGTAATTGATGTAGATCCTCGTAAGCGGTCTGAATACCCAATGGAAGAATATCGCTACTACCAATAACGGAGAGAGCCACTGTATCAACCCCCAGAGAGATGGCGCTAAGAAACTGAATTCGTAAGCTAAATGACTTAATCTGACATTAATCAATGCTAGCGTAGGTGGTATTACGTACGCTGCATTAACTACTATTAATGAGTAAATTAGTGAGTTAATTACGTAGGAAGTACTTACTAAGTAACTAATTACTACATACATTACTACGTAGGCCACAACTAAGGAAATCTCCAGAATATACTGAATACTCACTTGAGTACTTAGGGCTGTTGAAGGTACTAATGAGAAAGTAATTACTAGGGAAGCTACAGTGACTAACCTCACTAAAGCCTTCCTGACGTTTATGAACGTAAGCAACGTCAAGTATGTTAAGGCAATTACAGAGATTACTAGCAAGTACGTTAGTAATTCATTACTGATGTGAGGTATGACGTATATAGTTACTCTACGCACGGTTATATAGTACCTATAACCGACTAAACTAACTAAGTGAGTTATTACGGTGAATAACGTTACGTAAGTACTGACTAACGCAGCAACACCACCTACCCCTCCTAACCCCCTTAGGTGCCGCCCCATATACTGAACCACAACATAAGATAATTAGGGAATCAATAAAAGAATAGCAGTACCTAAGACACGTAATAGCTCCTGGAGGTGGTGGTGTGGCTTACATATCCCCTAGGGCTAACTTAGGCAGTAATTCAGTAATATCACCTACCTCAGTAATCTTAGGACCTTCGTCTGTAGGTGATTACTCAATCATAGATCATGATGTAATCATTGGGTACCCTAGGAGATCCTCATTAAGGAGCGCAGCTAAGCCATTAAGTAGTATCCATAGGAGTTACTGGGAGGTACTTAATGAGGTTAGTAAAGGGGCTGTAATAGGTGATAACTGCCATATTAGGCCAGGGAGTGTTGTTTATGAGTTAGTTAGGATAGGTAATAACGTTGAGACGGGCCATAACGTAATGATTAGGGAAGAGACTAGGGTTGGTGATAATGTCGTTATAGGTACGTTAACAGTCATTGAGGGTCACGTAACGATAGGTAATAACGTGAGGATAGAGTCTGGCGTATTCATACCTATTAATACTTATATAGGTAGTAACGTGTTCTTAGGTCCTTACGTAGTAATAACTAACGACAAGTACCCACTATCGAGGAGGTTGGTGGGGGCTACTATTGAGGATGGAGCTATTATTGGGGCTAATGCTGTGTTAATAGCCGGTGTTAGGGTAGGTGAGGATGCTGTAGTAGCTGCTGGTTCAGTAGTTACTAAGGACGTACCACCTAAGTCTGTAGTAGCTGGTGTTCCTGCGAGAGTAATCGGTACTCGTGATGATTATGAGAGGAAGAAGAGGTTGTGGGAGTCATTATTAACTAACGTACCCTAAATCCCTTAGTACCTCCTTAAGTAACTTACTCCTAAAGACCTCAACCCTACCTAACTCCTCCTTAGGGAACGGCTGTCCACCACCCATTATGCACCCTCCTGGGCATATGTATATAGCTACCGCACCCTCCCTAATGTAGCCCCTCTTAATAGCCTCAAGAACACCCCTAACTTCGTATGGACCTACTGCCTTAGCGTATGGTTGCTTAGGTGGTAGGGCTATAATGTCTGGCTTAGAACCCCTTAATTCGTGATTACGTACTACATTACCTAGTAACTTCTCAGCCTCTAAGGCAGTTAGTACGGGCATGCCATCCAACTTCCTAGCTACGCATGACGTAATGACTACTCCATCACTCGGTAACTTAGGTGGCTTAACTAAGTACTTACGTAGGTCTGGGTATAGGTTACATACGTACCTATACTCAGCTTCACTACCGGGTACTATAGCTAATTCATAGGCACTTACATCAACCGAGGGGCTCCAGAGTATTACCCTCCTAAAGCCTACCTCCTTAAGTGCAGTAACTACGACCCATGGGTCAGTACTTAATGACTCAGCAATAGCTACTAACGCCTCAGGCTCTATATAGGCATCAATACCTCCGGAGCTGAGGAGTCTTTGGGTATGAATTACGTCATTCCTGTAGGTTAAGGCACCTACTGGGCAGTACTTAACGCATAATCCGCAACATACGCAACCAGCGCTCTCGAACGGCTCCTTAAACGGTGTTGATATAGCTACGTTAATACCTCTATTAATCGTCCCTAAGGCGTTAATACCTAAGGTACTGCATACACCTACGCATCTACCACATACTATGCATTTCTCACCATCGAGCCTAAGTACTTCACCCTCAATATTAATTATTAAGTCCTTAACGAACTCGAACCTCCTAATACCTAACCTAAACCACTTACCCAATGCTATGTTCCTTAGCAAGTTAATGAACTCCCTAGCATTTATTGGGCATCCCCTAAGCCAGTAATCTACCTTAACGTACTTACTCACAGGCTGACCCACTGGTACACCCTCCCTAGACTTCACAGCGTAATCCCCGTAGAGCTCCCTAGCCCTCTCCCTAATCCCTAACTCATTAAGATTCACGATCGACGCTACACCACCGAACATACTGCATGATCCCATAGCTACTAAGTACTTACTCCTACGTCTTAAGTCAATAAGCTTCTTAGCTTCACCCTCGTTAGTTACTGCACCCTCAATGAAGACTACGTCATACTCATCCCTTTCACTACTTAATCCTAGGAGGGGCTCGTAAGCTAACTCAATACCTAACTCATCCATAGTGCTTAATAGTTCCTCACCTAAGTTAATTACTTCATGTCTACAACCCTCACAACCGGTTAGCGAGTATATACCTATTACTAATTTCTTAGTACTCACAACTAATCACCTCCTTAAGCCATTAACTACTGATACATGAACTGCGCAGGGTAAGCATGGGTCGTAGGTCCTAACGAGGAAGGAGAGCATGCTCCTTAACTTACTAATGTTTAGTGGGTTATTCTTTACTAAGTTAATACTGAGCTCCCTAGCACTTAACTCAATATGCCTCGCATTAATCTCCGTAGGTGTTATTATGTTTGCATGAACCAACCTACCACCATTAATTACGTAGTGATGTATGAGTAAGCCTCTAGGCGCTTCAATAACCCCTACACCCTCGCCATTAAGTACTTCAGACTTATGCGGGGAACCCCCTCCTAACTTACTTATCCTCATATCAGAGAGTATGTTAGGAATTACCTCAAGTAGGTACTTAATCTCGATTAACTTAGCTATTAAGTTACTGAATGGGTTATTAGTGTCGATACCTCCTAACTCACTAACCACCTCCTTAACAATCCCTAAGTACTTAGAGACCCTAGCTCTAGGACCTACATGTAAAGGCTTACCCTTATAGAGTACTACCTTAGAGTTACTCCAGCTACTACTAACTTCCTCAATGTAGTTTAGGTACTCGTTATGCTTGAATACATGACCATCTGATGCTACTACCTCATCACTACTACTTAAGTAGTGATTCCTGATCTTAAGTACTAAGTAGTTATTAGCTACGTCCTTAAGTAGTGGTAAATCTTTAAGTCTTAACTTACTTAGGACCTCACTAAATACCCCCCTAGACTCATTTACGTACTTTATAGCTAGGTTTAGATCCTCCCTACTAATCTCCCTAATAAACCCACCTACGTAGGGTATGTTTGGATTAACTATCCTACCTCCAAGCACCTTTATGGCCTTAAGAATTAGTGAGTTTAGCTTCATAACTAACTTAATTACGTCCCTAGACTTACTAAGTAGTGAGTTAATGTCCTTAACACCTAAGTAATCAGGAAGTGCTAGGAATGTTAAGTGTATTAGGTGGTTTTGAATTACCTGTAAGGAATTTAGTACGTCCCTAACTACCTCAGTATCCTCACTAACTTCAATACCTAAAGCATCCTCAATAGCCTTAATAGATGCTAAGTAATGAGCTATGCTACAAGCACCGCATATCCTAGACGCTATGTATGGTACTTCAAGGTAGTGCCTACCCTCCATAGCTAACTCTATGAATCTAGGGTCGTGGACTACTCTGAACTTAGTTAGTACGTCGTCACCATCAATGACTACCTCAAGCTCGACGTGTCCGAAGACCCTATCGACCTCAATTACCTCGGATAACCTCAAGGACCACCACCCCTGAAGTAATTTGTGAAGGAGTTCAGTAGCTCACTCCTTACTAAGTTGAACTCACTTAACCTACCCCAGAATATAGTAGCTAGTGATAGTACATTCTTGATATTCACACCATACTTAGCGTAGAACCTAGCCGCCTCCCTTAACGTGTCCTTACGCGTTATAGGCCCTCTACACCCTATGCAGTAGCTACCACTTAACGGACACTGAGCACCGCACCCAGCTACGGTTATGGGTCCTAAGCAAGGGTACCCCCTAACCACTAAGCAGTCCTCACCATAGAGTGGGCACTCAGCACATACGGGTATACCCTCAACACCGTACTCACTAGCTAACTTAAGTAGGAGGCAATGACCGCCCTTCCTTAAGCACTCCCAGCACTTAGTCTTATGTGTAGCTAGTATTAACTCAATAACGGTCCTCCTAACCCTCCTAACCTTAGGTGTGTCCGTAAGTACCCTAAGACCCTCGCTTACCGGGTAAGCACAAGCAGGTACTAACTTACCGTTACTTAACTCAACTAAGCATACCCTACATGAAGCTTCCCTATACATGTGACCGAAGAGACACAGCGTAGGTACTTCATAGCCAGCCCTCTGGATAGCCCTTAATAACGTAGCACCTTCCTCAACCTCTACCTCGGTACCATTAACTATTACTTTAACCATAGCATCACCTCTTACCAACAGCACCTACTGGGCAAACAATGAAGCATTGACCACACCTAATGCACTTACTTGAGTCAATCACGTACTTACCGTTAGAACCCCTACTTACGGCTCCTACGGGGCATGACCTAGCACAGGAACCGCACCCAACACACTTACTGTCTATTATGTAGTAAGTAACTAACCTACTACAGACACCGGCTGGGCATCTCTTATCCCTTATGTGGGCTTCATACTCATTCCTAAAGTACCTAAGAGTTGAGAGTACTGGATTGGGTGCCGTACCACCTAAGGCGCATAGACTAGCATACTTAATCACCTCACTTAAATCTTGAAGAACCTCTAAGTCCTCATCACTACCCTCACCCTCAGTTATCCTTACTAGGGTGTCGTAGAGTATCTTAGTACCTACCCTACATGGGAAGCACTTACCGCATGACTCAGCAACTACGAATGATGTGAAGTACTTAGCTACATCAACCATACAGCTACTATCATCAATAACTACGATACCTCCAGAGCCCATTATCGCTCCTACCTTCTGAAGACTCTCATAATCTATTGGTGTATCCATTAATTCAGCAGGAATGCATCCACCGCTAGGACCCCCTATCTGAATAGCTTTTATCCTCCTACCATCCCTAGCACCACCAGCTATCTTCTCCACCAATACCCTCAAAGTAGTACCTAAGGGGACCTCGTAAGCCCCAGTCCTCTTAACAGCTCCAGTAACGCAGAACATCTTAGTACCTTTACTCTTCTCCGTACCGTACCTAGCGAAGCTCTCCCAACCCTCAGCCATTATCGTAGCTACGTGAGCTAATGTCTCGACGTTATTAATTACTGTTGGTTTACCCCATAAGCCCTTAACTGCTGGATAAGGCGGTCTCTGCCTAGGTGTTGCCCTACCCTCAATAGCCGCTATTAATGCTGTCTCCTCACCACATACGAACGCACCAGCACTTAGGATTACCTCAACATCGAAGTTGAAGCCCCTACCTAAGATGTTCCTACCTAACAACCCGTACTTCCTAGCATCCTCAACAGCCTTCCTCAGTCTCTCAGCCATTAAGGGCTTCTCAGCCCTAACGAATATGAATCCCTTAGCAGCACCTACTGCGTAACCAGCTATTATTAGACCCTCAAGAACCCTATGAGGATCTGACTCAGCTAATAACCTGTTCATGAACGCACCAGGATCACCCTCATCAGCATTAACTATTACGTACTTCTCCTTACTCGGCTGATCCCTACATATCCTCCATTTAAGCCATGTAGGGAAACCAGCACCTCCCCTACCCCTGAGTCCCGACTTCTTAATCTCCTCAATAACCTCGTCCGGACTCATCCTTAATGCTCTATCAAGACCTCTGTAACCGCCGTATGCTATGTACTCCTCAATAGATTCAGGATCAATTAAGCCACAATTTCTTGATACGTACCTTACCTGAAGCCTCCAAACATCCAATTCATCTAAGGTAGGTACTTTATCCTCACCCCTCGCCCTACCCGTCCTATACCTTAACGCGTAAGCACTACTAACATCACCCGATAAGTACTCACTCAAGATCTTACCAACGTCCTCAGGTCTTACGTTAGCGTATATAGCTGGTGGGTATCCCCTACGGTGGAGCTCCACCCACGGATCTAAGTAGCATAACCCAGTACACCCAACCCTACCTACGTCTGCCTTAATACCTCTTGACTTAACCTCCTTAACTACCGCCTCATAAACCTCCTGAGCACCAGCAGCTATTGAGCAACTAGCTAGGGGGACTCTTATCTTGAATCCGTACCTACCGTACTTAATCTCCTCGATTCTGGCCCTACGTGCCTCTCTACAGCTCGGGTCGTCATGACATAAGGGACCTTCTAACCTACATCTTACGTAGTTCCTACACGGGTATTCAGTACTGTGCCAGCACTTACTACAGCATCGCTCTAGTAGGCTCCGCAATACCCATCACCTTACTTAAGATGCCTTTCTCTCCATAGCTCTGTAGTAGTTTATGATCTTACGTAGAGTAACTGGGTTAACTCCTCCATAGAGTTTCTTATGCTTACCGTCCCTACTCATAACCATTATAACTGGGGCTAAGCTACAGCACCCGAAGCACCTAGCCTTCTCAACCGTGAATAAACCATCACTTGTCGTACTCTCTCCAGACCTTATCCCTAAGTAGGTCCTTAGGAACTTGTAATTCTGTGTATTACCTCTTAAGTGACATGCAGTACCCATACAAACAAGTATTAAGTACTTACCTGGTCTCTCAAGCCTGAATTGGTGATAGAAGGTAGCTACGGTAATTACCTCGGTTAACGGTATCTTCATAACCTCAGATACCTTCTTCAACGCCTCCTTAGGTAAGTACCCGTAACGTGCTTGAATTTCTTGAAGAACCCTTATTAAGTACTGACGCTTAAGTCCGTACTTCCTACATACCTCCTCAGCGAATGACTCGTAATCAGTGACTTCACTAGTAATTACTGCTCTACTAACTACTGCCGTACTTACTCCCAAGCTAAATCACCCATGCCTTAGCTAGGTTCAAGATAATCAAGTATTGTGTGAGTAAGGTATATGTGCTGTATATACAGCATATACTACGGTGCTACTCAGTTGGAACATGATGTGAGGAAGCTAATGAAGTTAGGTGCTTCCTCAACTGCCTTGATAATACCTAAGAAGTGGCTTAATGACTTAAGACTAGGTCCCGGCTCATTAGTTGATGTCTTCTTCGACGGTACATCAATAACTGTAGTACCTAGGAGGGAGGTCATAGAGCATGAGGTAGGTAGTAAGGATATGCAGATATTCGTTGATCTTAAGGAGGATGGTGTTGAAGTAGCGGCTCAAGAAATAGTCGCTGCTTACGTTGAGGGAGCTACTAGGATTAGAGTTCGGGGTGATGAGACCGATATAGCTAAGCTCATGAACTTACTAAATAACTTCATCACGGGATTCATAATAGTTAGTAGGGGTAAGTCATTCTATGACGTAGTAGTTAGTGAGTTCTACGTAGATCCTAAGGACTTAGTTAATAGGTCATTAGATGTAGTAGCTACTTTCTTAGACATGCTTAAGGGTGATAGCGGTTACTTAAGCATGCTTAATGAGTTCATGAAGCTCTATAACGCTGGGCTTAGGTTAATTAGGTCTAAGGTAGTAGCTAGCCCACCCGAAGCGATCCCGGAGCTCCTAGACTACTTAACAATACTTGAGAAGTTAAGGAACTTAGTAACTACAGCTACTTTAAGTAAGGATAAGGTAAGTAAGGATGAATTAGAAGACATTACTGAAGTATTTAGATCAGCATCAGCAGCTGTTAAGGAGAATAGTGTTGAGAAGGCCTTAAAGGTTATTGAGTTCTGCAGGAGGTCTAGGGTATGTAATAACGGTGCTTTAGTCTACGTATCCAGTGCTATCATAGAGTTAGCTGAGGTCGTTGTACGTAAGTGCGTTAGGGATAAGGCATGTAGATGCAGACACTTCTTCCCTAAAATAACCCAGAGTTAGAAGTCTATGTACTCGTAAACCTCTATAGGTGATATGTACGTATTTATCCTCCTCCACTCCTCCTTCTTAAGCTCGATGTAAGTCTCCAGTAACTCCTTCGGGAATACAGGCTTTAAGTACTCGTTATCACTCTCAAGCTCCTCAATAGCCTCAATGAGAGAGCCAGGTAATTCCTTAATACCTAACTCCCTCTTCCTAGCTGGGTCCATAGCGTATACGTTCTCATCAACTGGATCTCCCGGATCGATCTTCCTTCCAACACCGTCGAGTCCAGCCATTAAGATAGCTGCGAAGGCTAGGTAGGGGTTGCATGAAGGGTCTGGAGGCCTGAATTCTACCCTCTTATTCCTATCGTTCTTGTGGTATACGGGGACCCTAATACATGCGCTTCTATTAGCTCTACTCCACACGATGTACACAGGTGCTTCATAACCGGGTACTAACCTCTTGTAGCTGTTCACGGTAGGTGCTACTAGTGCTGCTAAGGACCTAGCGTGCTCTAGGAGACCACCTACGAAGTACCTACCTAACTGACTTAATTCTGCGTAGTCGTTGCTTGAATCAAAGAATAAGTTCTCACCTGTGTCCTTATCACGTAGGCTTATATGTACGTGCATACCATTCCCGTTATCACCGTATAGTGGCTTAGGCATGAAGGTAGCTATCATTCCGTGCTTAGCAGCTACATTCTTAAGTACGTACTTAAACGTTATTACGTTATCAGCTGCCCTCACTAACTCATCGAACCTAAAGTCAATCTCACCCTGCCCAGCAGTGGCTACTTCATGGTGATGCGCCTCAACACTAAAACCGAAGTAATCCTCTAGAACCTCAGCAGCTTCCTGCCTAATTAGCCATACCTTATCCATAGGCGGTACTGGGTAGTAACCCTCCTTAAACCTTATTATGGGTTGCTCGATGTTCCATGGTGCCTCCCTTGAGTATATACTGTATGAGACGCCGCTCTGAGGAGTCATTACATCTACCTCAACATTATCGAATATGAAGAACTCGACCTCGGGTCCGAAGTATGCCTTATAGCCTAAGCTAGCTGCGTACTCGCTAGCTCTTTCAGCTACGTACCTAGGATCCTTAACGAACCTACCCTTACCGTAGGTGTCGTATATCTTACATATGAACCTAGCCGTAGCGCCTACACCTTCAGTCCATGGTATGACCGCGAACGTGTCGGGTACTGGTACTAGTACTAAGTCGCTCTCCTCAATAGTCTTGAATCCCTTAATACTACTACCGTCTAGCTTACCAAACCCCTTCTTAAACCTCTCTTCATTAAGCTCCCTAGCAGGTACTGTAATATGCTGTAACTTACCGGGTAAGTCTACGAAGTGTAGATCAACCCACCTTACCTTCCTCTCCTTAATCTCCTTAAGTACCTCCTCAATACCCAAACTAACACCTAATTCACTGATTGTTTTGAACAATATATTAAATTTACTATGATCATATCTGAACATTTAAGAATAAATACATAGAAGAATTTAATTCTATTAAAATATGAAAATATTGAATATTGTATTAGTCATTTCCCTTGAATAATACCGAGCAACCTACTAGTTACCTCATCAATCCTTAACTCACCTTTAAGTCCCTCACCAACGGTTCCCTCCGGGTCGTAGATACTGAATACCCCTATCCAGTCATGAACCGCGTCATCGGGACCCCTATCGTTCTCCGGTAAGTACTTAGTACCCCATCCTAGAGTACCTGCTGATCTCCAGCTTAAGTCGTCGAAGTACACTATAAGGTCTGGTGCGTCACCATTAACTACTGGGTATAGTTCTTGAGGTGTATACGCCTTATTGTCCCAGTACTCGCCATTAGGTCCTTTAATCCTTGATATATCCCTCTTCAACTGATTAATGACCTCCTCATATTCCTCCTTACCAACTATTCCCTTAGGCTCCCTACCCTTTAGATTTATGAATATCCTTGCGTAGTAACCTCCCCAACCCCATGCTATAGTGTGTTCCCAGTCAATCATTTCCCCACTTAAGTCTATACCCTTCTTCTTAGGTTTCTCCTTAAGCCTAAGGTAGCCCTCCTCAATTAACCATTGATTAACTACGAAGGCACCCTTCATAGCTTTAGCTCCGTGATCTGAAGCTACAACTATTATCGTGTCCTTAGGTAGTACCTTACGTACCTCCCCAAACCACTCATCAATTAATCTGTAGTAGTTAGGTATTACCTTACTAAGTACTGGATGCTTCTCATGCCTTGGGTGTTCCTTATCGAAGTACTTCCAGAATGCGTGATGGGCTCTATCAAGCCCTACCTCAACATATATGAATAAATCCCACTCCTTCCTCGTTAATAGGTAATTAACTATCCTCAAGTGCTGTTCAGTCATCTTAAATAACTCGCGAGCTACTTTCTCTTTCTCATGACTCCTATAAACAATATCAAATATGTAAGGTCCGAACCTACTCTCTAACTCCCTCCTAAGCCAAGGCGGGAAGGTATAAGGTTTTTCGGGCCCCGGTGTTGTGAAGTCAGTTATTAGGAAGCCGTGCACTGGTTTAGGTGGGTACGTAGGTGGTACTCCAATAACACCTACCCTACCACCTTCCCTACCTACGATATCCCATAGTGTTGGGTACTTAACGTATCTAGAATTAACTATGTAACTCTCCTTAACGTCTCCCGGCTTTCTATGCCTAAATCCGTAAAGTCCTAACTCACCAGGGGTCTTACCCGTAAACATTGATATCCATGCCGGTATCGTTATGGGTGGGTGGGTACTCCTTAGTAAGTACCTTTCACTACCCTCGATTAGCTCCTTAAGGTTATTTAACTCAACGCCATACCCCTCATAGAGTATCTTAGGTGGTGCGCAGTCAAGTCCGAGTATGAAGACTCTCCTCAAGTTACTCACCTATGACTAATTACGTACTTCCGTAGGGAGTTTAAAACGTAACTAACCTCCTTAGAGCAACTACTTTCTGAGCAGGTAACTACGAATACTGTGTCCTTACCACCTACCCTTAAGCCTAACTCCTTAAGCTTAGTGAGTACGTTGCGGAGGTTGTAGGTGTAGCTCCTAACGTATATGTATGACTTACCTAACCTCCTAACATCATTAATAAGCACTACTACCGAATCTCGGTATCTACGAGCTAATTCCCTACCAATACTTGATGTTAAGTAGTACTCCGTACTTAACCTAAATAACTTGATACTTAAATCACCTACTCTTAACTCCTCACTAGGTTCTGAACTACTCAGTACGCTACCTAATTCACTACTTAACCTACTTAATGCATTATTGAGTACACTATCACTGATAACCTCACCTAAGTCGCTGGACTTCATTAGTAAGTTCCTTGCGTAGTCTATGCATCCGTAATCAATTAACTTATAGCATGAGTCAATTAACTTACTAGCTAATATTAAGTCATTAATACTTAGACCTAACCTACTTAACCACTTACGTATACCTTCATTCCTAACCTCACTACCAACGTCCCCTACAATACCTAAGGCTACTAAGTACTCATTACTTACTGTATTGATTAAGTCCTTAATTACCCAAGTAGTTGATGGGTATGAATACTCGCTGACCCCGAATGCTACAGGATTACATATTAACGCATTACACTCACTAACTCTATTCAAGTGGTGATCGATTACTGCTACGTAATTACCTAGTAGTGAGCTTAACTTACTAACCTCCTCAAGCTTAATTCCGTAGTCAGTAATTACTACGTAACCAACTAACTCATTAGTCTCAAAAGCAGTTAAGGAGTACTCACCAATCCTAGGTACTACGTACTTAATCCCTGACTCCCCACCCCTTAACTTACTGAGTAGGACAGCTGATGCTATACCGTCGGTGTCCCAGTGATGAATTATAGTTACGTAGTCACTACTCGCTAAGTCCTCACGAATCCTAAGGCAGTTACGCTTAAGTAACGAATGGGTTATCAAAGCTAAGTACTACCTCCGCTACTTCAGGCCTCATCATGGTCTCAGGTGGTTTCTGCTTCCTCCTTATCATCTCCCTTAACTTAGTACCGCTTATCCTAACCCTAAACTCGTCGGTGTGCGGGCATATCTTGGCATTGACCATACCACCGCATCTCCTACAGTAGAATGCCTCCCTAATGAATAAGGGGGTTATCCCTAGGTCGGGGAACTCACTGAATATGTCCCACGCCTCGTAAGGTCCGTAGAAGTTACCTACACCGGCATGGTCCCTACCAACTATGAAGTGCGTACACCCGAAGTTCTTCCTAACTATTGCGTGATGTATGGCCTCCCTAGGTCCTGCGTACCTCATCTCCATCCTAAGTACTGAAAACACTACTGAATCCTTTGGGTAGTAATGATTTATTAGGGCCTCGTAAGCCTTAACTATCACTTCATCCTTGAAGTCACCTGGTTTCTTCCACCCCACTAATGGGTTAACGAATAACCCGTCAACGAAGGTGAGGGCTGCCTTCTGAACGTACTCGTGACCTAAGTGGGGTACGTTCCTTGTCTGGAAACCAACTACGGTTCTCCATCCCCTCTCTCTAAACAGTACTCTAGTTTCTTTAGGCCATAACCTAACATTCTCGAAGGGTTCTGGGACCTCATTCAGTAAGTCTATAGTACCTCCAATAAGTAGCTCCTTCCTACCCATAGTCCTAACTACACCTGGATGCTCCTTACTTACGGTCTTGAATACTAACTGACAGTACTCCTTCTTATCCCACCCGTAGATCTCCTCAATCCTCATTAAAGCTACTACACTACCTCCATACTTTAGTGCTACATCATCACCCTCCTTAAGGTCGACTATCTCCTCTGGATTGACGTCAAGTATTATAGGTATTGTCCACGGTACGTCATTACTTAACCTCATCTCATGTATTACTGATATGTAATCCTCCTGGATTAGGAAGCCCTCTAATGGGCTGTATACTCCATGAGCTATGTTCATTAAGTCAGCTACTAAGCTCTCACTTAATTCAATTGACTTAAGCTCCTTAGCCTCCTCAAGTAAGTGATCCCTCCTAGGACCCTTAACGACCCTATCAACTAACTTACCACCATGCGGTCTCGATACCACGTTAATCACCTCATAAGTACCCTAACCTCTTAAGCTTCTCTATAATCCTCCTCCTATCCTCCTCACTAATTACCTCACTCTCTAACTTCTCAGCCTCCATCGACGAAACAACCTCCCTTAGTACGTACGTAACGAATTGAGATACTGAAGTAAATCCTGTATCCTTGATTAACTCCTTAATCCTATTATACAGGGTTACTGGTATCGATACTGTGGTGTACCTACCCCTCCTAGCACTACCTTCCTCACCATTCATGGCTTACCCCTTAAATGTAGCCTAGAGCTCTTAACCTCTCCTTGACCTTCTCCTCATCCTCCTTACTCATTTCGTAGGATTCACTCTCCTCACTAAGTACTTCATTAATCACGAACTCAACGAACTCCTCAACACTTGAGAAGCCCCCCTGCTCCTCAATGTACTTCTTAACCTTATCGTATAGTTGCTTTGAAATCTTAATACTTACCTTCTCTTCACTCACCTACGTAGCACCTCCGTAGAGTGTTGTAAGCAAGACCTTAATAAGTAGGATACCCGATATTACGAGCATAGCTAACGAGGAAGCCAAGACCTTAACGCTAGCTCCTCTCCTACCGATTAACGCGTAACCAACTAGAGCACCTATTAATGACCCTATGAGTAAGTACGTGAACATCGCTAGTGAGAACTTAAGGGTTAGTACGTACGGTACGAATGCTGTTAAGCATATAGCACTCTCAGCTAGTAATGACCTAAGTAGACCCTCATCAATACTTAAACCACCTACTCTCTGAATAACTAGCATTACCGGAGTTACTGCAGCCCCTATAACCCCCTTAACAACACCAGCTAATACACCAGTGACTAGGCTTAACTTAAACTGCCTCACCTTAGGTACTGGGTCGGTACCCCCCTTCCTAATGATTAGCATGAATGAGGCTACCATTAGTATAGCTACTATAGCTAATAACCTACTAACGTCGTGAAGCTTAATACCAAGTAATAACGCTGATATGAACGATGCATAGGCACTGATAGCTATTACGGCACCATTCCTTAAGCTAGTCCCTAAGTCACTAGATAACTTGCCCCTTAGGTAAGATCCAAGAACTGATATAACGAATTGAGTTAAGAGGATCTCGGGTAGTGCCTTAGTCACGCTGTAGCCTAGTAGGGTAATTATCAGCATGACCGATAGGGCGTAGCCAACCCCTAACCAAACATACATTATGGATGCTAATGCACCGCTTAGTATTATTAGGAATTCATTTATACTTAAGTACATTAGCTTAATACCTCTTAACTAATGAGCCCTAATTCCCTAACCTTACTAACCACCTTAGATACGCACTCACTAACACTCTCATGCTCTGTATCAACTACTACGTCAGGGTTCTCGGGTTCTTCGTAAGGGTCACTTATGCCTGTGAAGTGACTTATCTCACCAGCTAATGCCTTCTTATATAGTCCCTTAGGATCCCTCCTAATGCATTCCTCGACACTGCACTTAACGTATATCTCAACGAACTTAATACCCTCCTCCTCAATAATACCTCTTATCTCCTTCCTAACACTCCTGTATGGTGATACGAAACTACATAGAACTACTACACCATTCCTAGCTAATAACCTAGCTATCCAGGCAACTCTCCTAAGGTGTATCCTCCTCTGCTCCCGCGTGAATCCAGCATCAGGATTTATTGTCTTCCTCACCCAGTCACCATCAAGTAACTCAACTCTATAACCCATAGACTTAAGAACCTCAGCTACCCCCCTAGCTACGGTCGTCTTACCGCTAGCTGGTAATCCCGTAAACCATAGTACGAACCCCTTATCAATGCACTTAACCAGTTCACTCACCTAGTCAGTATTAATTAAATATAATTAAAAACCTTACCCCCATAGTGAATCCTAAGGTACTGGTAAGTACTTAACGTAAGCCTCCTTACCCACCCACACAACTAATACGTACTTACCAGTACCTAACTTATTGAATACCTTCTCCTTATTAACTACTATATGCGTTAATCCACTATTACTTACCCATTCATCAGCAGTTACTGTAGGTACAGTACTGTATACCCACCCAGGCTTAGCTATACCCAGTATTGGTGTTGATTCCTTCAATCTGTATATGAGGACCTCAACGCTCTTATTTAGTGATACCACATTAATTACTATGTATTTACTACCGATATTAACTACGGCGTTAGGGGAATACTTAGTTAGTGGTGCTATGAAGTAGACATCAATAACAGGCTTTAGCTCCTTGGTTTCATAAAGTTGTAGGTACCTATTGTACTTAATAATGCTTACCTTACGCTTCGTGAATACCGCTTTAAAGATTCCGCACCCGTACTTCCTTACTAAATTACTTACTTCTTTACTGAAAGTCTCCGCAATAATCCCAGCCACTCTATTAGCTACCCACTTAGGGGGGTGTACTGAGTACCAATCTACAGGTATGGTCATCCTTAAGTAGGGCAGGTAAATTACCCCCTCATCAACTAATCTGTACTGCTCCCACACATAACTCGGTACGTAACACTTACTTAAGTTAAACTTAATGAGTAGATACTCCTCGATGCTTTTCAAGTACTCCTCAGTTATTGGTGGTGGGTACGTAGTACTGCACTTTATCTCATAAGTACCTAACTTACCTACGCGAACCGTAAATCCAGTAGTAACTACTTCATATACAGTTACGTTACTTATTGTTAATCCGTTGTCCCTCCAATAACCGCAGTAATCGCTACTTAATGATCTAAGAAACGGGTGCTTCTCAGTCATTAATGCGTATAACTCACCACCTACATCAATACCTACCTCTACATGCCCTACGTTGGTCTCTTTAAACTTGATACTGAGTATGTATACCTTATTGAATTGCTTAGTAGCTAATAGGATTGAAGCAAGTAGAAGCGCCCTATCCTCGCAATCACCACCTAATCTTAATGTCTCACCAGGCATTAGAACGCAGTTAAATGTCTTGAACCTGCCGTCACTAACGTACTTAACGTTCCTATACACCCACCTAGCGGCATTTAAGGCCGTATCTAGGGGGGAGTTAGGTACCTTAACCTCCTTGGCTATAGACTCTACAGTCTTGAGTTCCTCAGGTGTTAAGGCAGCGGCTATTACTAACTCACTTAAGCTACGTCTTACCTTAGGACATGAGGGGGGATTTAATGATGGGTGCTTACTAGCTATACTAATTAACTTACTTAAGTTATAGCTACTTAAGTTACTAAATGCTATAACTACGTGCTCAACGGATTGTAGTAGATACTGAGTCCTCGTCTTTGTTACGGTTGTCGTAGTTAATGAAGTAAGTACCTTAGTTTTAGTCTTAGTTACTGTAGTTAGTAACTTCCTAGTAACTATGTTTGTCCTAGTTACGTACTTAGTAATTGTGACCTTAGCTGTAGTTACTTTCGTAGATACCTTATAAGTTGTTTTAGGTACGTACTTAGTAATGTTGCTTGTGAGTGTACTGTACATGTACTTAGTAACTACCTTAGTACTTACTGCAGGCTGAACCCCAGTTAGTGGTTGAAGACCTACGTATGAACCTACTAAGTAAGCTAGGATAGCTGTAACAACTATAGCTACAACTACCGATGCTTTACTCAAGCTTAATTACCCTTAATGAGTTTGTGAGAGGGTTAATTAATACCTACTGTAAATACGGCACCACTAACGCAAGTAACGCACCTGCGTAGAGCTCCGTAACTACATAAATAGCTAGTTCAGTAGCTAGGCAGACATGCATTAAATCAGGTAATTCACCATCCCCAAGTACATAATGACCCGGTTTCTCTAGCCTCACGCTCAAGGCTGATGCAATAGCTGACATTGGATGACCCGCATTAACGCTCTCAGTGCTTCTGCAGTACTTAAGGTAGGTTTTAAACCTACTACCTAGTGAATTACTAATGATTAATGAAGTAAGTAAGGTCATTAAAGCCACCAACCTAGCTGGTAAGTAGTTAATTACGGTATCCATAACCGCTGAGAACCACCCAACCTCCCTAAACCTACCTACCTTATACCCTAAGGCACCATCTAAGGTATTGATCAGCCTCTGAGTAAGTGCTCCTAGAGGTCCTAGGATTACGAGTAGTACTAGGGGTGATGCAACACCATCAACTATATTCTCGAAGAGGGATTCAATACCTGCTGAGTATACGTGTCTAATGCTTAATCTACTTACATCCCTCCTAACAATACCTTGAACTTCCCTCCTAACGCATTTATAGTCACGTAAGTAGCCACACTTAATGACCCTCAGTAAGGTCTTAACCAGTAATGTAGGTGATATACTCACCTTAATTACGTAAGCAGAAGTAATTACCCATAATATGGGGGATATTGACCATGATACATAAAGTAATAGTGCATAAGGTAGTAAGTGAGTAAGTAGCGTTAGTAACCACACGGTAAAGCCGAATAATTTAGTACTGCCATACCTAGATAGCTTAAGAGACATAAAGTAAGCTGTCCTAACAGGATGTATTAAGTATAGCACCCCCTCATGCCTTGGATACACCACATCACATAGTAGGGATATACCTAATGAAGCTATTACGTAGTAGTTACTGGGGTATATCCATGTAGGGAGGTTAGGTATTAATGACACCGTACCTACCTATCAACGTAATTAATATTGAATATATTATTAAGTAATTAATCCATGAAAATTCATTAGTGAATCCAAGTACATCACCTTGAGTAAATCCGAGCACCTTATTGGCTAAGTACCTACTAAGTACTGAAGCACTTACTACTGAAGTTAATAGAGTCACGGATACAGCTAGTACTACGTAGTGGGTGCTCCCTAAGGAAATAACTAATATTGATGCGGGTGTGAGGCACGCAGTAAGTACTGCTATAAACTTAAGAAACTTACTTAGATCCCTGCACTCAACAATGAATAACTTACCTAAACCATCGTAATTAGGTAATCTACTAAATTTAGCGAGTATAAACATTGTCGATGCCGAAGCTACCTCCGAGTAGGTGAGAATTAGTACTACGTATAAGTACTGATTAGCAATTAAGAGTACGTAACGTATTACTGATGCAGCAATTAATAAGTATATACCGTAGATAGCTATCGCGAATGCCCCTCTATGTACGTCCTTAACTATCTTAAGTGCTTCATAACCCCTACTACCACTAAGTATTGCTTCACTAAAGTCTATGAAGCCATCAATATGGTTAAACCCCTGAATTAATGCGTGCATAGCTAATGACGTTACTGATGCTAGTAGAGGATCCTTAGTAATTGAGAATATTGATGCAGTAGTTACCGCTACTATTAACCCTCTAATTAAACCCACAGCAGGTACTAGGTAGAAGTATTTAGCAGCTAGTCTTAAGTCGTGTTCCTTAGTAGGTATTATTGTTAGGAAGGAAATAAGTGATAAGAGCCCCTTAATTAGGGATTTAATCAACACCCATCAACTCCATAACATTATTCAAGGACTTAATTAATACCTCATTCTCAGACCTACACCTAATAGATACTCTAGCGTACGACTTACTCAACCCTCTAAATCCTATGCATGGCCTTATAGCTATTCCATATCTCTTAATTAGTAATTCATTAACTAAACTAAGGTTTAACTTATCGTGTTTTATTAATACGAAATTAACCCTACTCTTAAATACTTTAAATCCTAATGACCTTAATTTACTACTAAGCCATTCTCTCTCCTTACTTAAGTAGTTCCTAGATTCCTTAACTACGTTAAGTAGCTTGCTTGAGTACTTAGTTAGTAGTTTAGTTATTACGTACTCAGCTATTGAGTTAACATTCCATGGTTGCCTAACACTATCTAGTTGATCCCTCAACTCATTATCTACTACGTATATGAACCCCGCCCTAATACCCGGTATTGATAACCACTTAGTGAATGACCTAACTATCACTATATTCGTAGGTAAATCCTTGGGTAACTTAACTTCATAATCACTACATAACTCTGCGTAGGCCTCATCAATTAATACGTAGCACCTTCTCCAACCAAGTAATTCAAAAATTTCACCTCTATTCACTACGCTCCCTGTCGGGTTGTTAGGATTATTGATTATTATTAATGAGTTACTCCTACAGTACCTAGTGAGTGCCTCAACATCCAATACATACTCATCATAAACTACTCTGTAGGGTACGTAATTAATCGCTGTACGCAACGCGTTACACATAATCTCATAATCACCAAATGACGGACACGTAAGTGCTACGTATTTAGGCCTCAAGGCTAGCACGATAAGCGATAACGCTTCAGCAGCTCCATTAGTAGGTATTATATACTCGGATTTAGTACCGTAGAAACCACCTATAGCCTCTCTTAATTCACTATATCTGTAGTCTGGGTATCTTAAGTAGGTACCTTTACTTACTGCCTCAAGTATTAATTCATTAATTAATTCCTTAGGTGCTAAGGGATTTACATTAATACTGAAGTCAATTCTTACTCCCTTCCAAGACCCTCCATGGAAGCGCATGCTTCCTTCACCTTAATTAAGTCGTTTAATGTGTCGACATCCATTAATTCTATGCTTGGCGGGTAAGGTATTAGTGCTTCATTACCTCCTAACTCCTTAATAATCGATATACCCACTAACCTGCATGTGTCATTATCTATTACGCATAAACTAATTACTGACGCGTTTAGGCTTAATGCTTTATTAATGAAGTCCTTAATTACGGCGTAAGTAATGAATGGTAGGTCAGCAGGTAGTATTAGTGCCGGTAAGTTAGTCCTACTTAGAACCTCACTTAAGTCCTTAGAGTACCCCTCACCACGTGTCTCTACGCACTTAATACCTACTTCATCACATACTTCAGTAACTTCCTTAGTGTACTTAGTGTATGTTACTACGATGTTACTACTTACCTTAAGTCCTACGTTAATGGACTTAATTATTAACCTATCACCGCAAATCCTCATTAACGGCTTACATACATACCCTAACCTCCTAGCCCTGCCCCCAGCCATGATAACTACTGAAGCTACTCTACCCAAAAACAACACCTAACATATCATTAATAGTATAATCCACTAATAAGGGTCTTAATCAAGGTGAGGTTCGAACCCATCATCAGTATTGACGGATCTCTTTAACTAGGGGGCAGAGAGGGTCGGGCGATTTTATACTTCCGAAGATTTTTATGGCTCTAGCGTAGCACCCACCCCTGCATAGGTTACTTATAGGGCACGTAGTACATGGTGGATTTAGCTTAGGATTGATTATCTCCTTCATTAACTCAGAACTCATTAACCTTCTCCACCCCTCCCTAATACCTAACTCAGTTACGTTACCTAACTTAATGTCTAGTATATCACACAGGAGTATATCACCCGTTGGTGCTATGTCCATTACATCCCAATCCCTACAGTTATGTGAACTCACGTACTTAGGGCTGACTATTAAGTACGCGAAGGGTGTGCACCAAGCACTAACTACTATACCTAACTCCTTAGCTACTTCCTCAGCCTTCCTCAATGCGTAAGTAACTTCATCGGAACCTACATAGACTCTATTACTTAATGCACTACCGGAAGGCATCACAGGTATTACGGATACTGAGTTAGCCCCTAACTCAACAGCCTTCCTAATAGTATCCCCTACGTACCTCCAGTTAAGTCTCGATATACTTATGTTTATGTGTAAGTCAATGCCCTCACTAACTAGTGCCTTAATACCATTAACTACCCTATCCCAAGTACCTCTACCCCTAACTAATTCATGAATGCCTCTATTAGGTCCGTCAATACTCGTGAATACCGTTACCCCCAACTTACTTAACTCCCTAGCAACACCACTACTTACTAGGGTTGCATTAGTGAATAGGCTGACATCAATACCATAGTTGAGGGCCTCGCGAATTAAGTTAAGTGCATCTTTACGTAGTAAGGGCTCGCCTCCAGTGAATTGTATATACTCAACACCTAACTCACTAGCTTCCCTAATCAGCTTAAGTACTTCATCAGTACTTAACTCCCTACCACCTAAGAACCTCCTAGTGTAGCAGTGTAGGCAGTTAAGGTTACACCTTGCTGTTATAATCCATATTATTGACTCAGGTACCTTCATTAAATCACCCAGTAACCGATTAGAGCTTAATACCGGGGTTTTTATTTAGGTACTTACTTAACTCCTTAAGTACTTAATAACCCTCTTAAAACCCATAGCCATTAACTCATCAATTAGTTCTTGAGGAACCGAGCCCTTACCGCATAATCTAATGGCTGAGTAGGCAACGTAGTCGCAGACGTCACGTAGGACCTCATTAAATAACTCCTCAGCCATTGCCTCACGCCCTCTACTACCTAATTTAATAACCTTACTCGTAGGGTGTGAGAATTCAGCTACTTTTAAGTACAGCTTAAGTAGATCCTTCCTAACCCTGGAGTGTAACCCCCTAATCTTACCGAGCATCTTTATGTTGAATGAGGTAGCTGATTTCTGCCTACGCCTAACCTCAGCTAGTATAGCCCCATCATCTAATCCGTACCTACTTAAGTAATAGAGCGACTGGATACTGCCTTCAATAACTACCTTAAGCCCCCTAACAGCATCTACATAATGGCCTAATGACACGTTGCTAATCATTAATGAGACCTCGGAACATACGAACCTACACCATAAATCACTGAAGTACGTATACTCACTTAAGCATTTACTACATACGAAGTTAATAGCCTTACTGAGTGACTTAAGTATACTTAAGTAATCACTCATGCTCAGTCACCGCCGCCTCATCACTAATCAGTAGCGGTCAGGCTACATCACCTATCTACATATATTAATTAGGTAAGTAATAATTCCTAGGTATGATGAGAGCCTGACCCAACGGATTCGTGAAGAACACGCACTTCGCTGATTGAGTCCTCAACTCACTATTGTTTGATTTATATAATTAATACGTCGATAGTTATTTAATCAGGTACGCAGAATATTTAGTAAGGGTGTAAGCTGAGCCCTGTAAATGAAGCGAGGAGTATTATTGAATTAGCTGTTAAGGAAGGTAGGAGGAAGTTACTTGAGCATGAGGCTCTGAGGCTCTGCGAGTTATACGGAATACCCGTAGCTCCTTACGGACTAGCTAAGTCAGTCGACGAAGCCGTTGAGATAGCTAAGAAGGTTGGGTTCCCTGTAGTTGCTAAGGTAGTTAGTCCAGACATAAGTCATAAGACTGACGTAGGTGGTGTCATACTCAACCTAAGCAATGAGGATGAAGTTGCTAAGGCTTTCGACAGCATAATTAGCAACGTACCTAGGAAGGCCCCTAACGCTAGAATAGCTGGCGTGTTAATACAGAAGATGCTACCAGGAGGTTTGGAAGTTATCGTAGGTAGTACTAGGGACCCAACCTTCGGTCCCGTAGTTATGTTTGGTTTGGGTGGTATCTTCGTTGAGGTACTTAAGGACGTAAGCTTTAGGGTAGTACCTGTAAGCGACTTAGATGCTGATGAAATGATTAGGGAGATTAAAGGCTATAAGGTGCTTGAGGGGTATAGAGGTCAGCCACCAAGGGATATTGAGGCTATTAAGGACATAATAATTAAGGTATCTAAGTTAATGGAGGAGCTAGAAGGTATTCAGGATGTGGATCTAAACCCGATAGTAGTTTATGAGAAGGGTAAAGGTGCGTACGTAGCTGATGCTAGAGTAATCATTAAATCACAATAATCTTTTTCTCCCTTAAAATAATTCATTAAACCAATACCTACTTCAGATTTTGAGTAAGTTAATTAGAATTAGTGATATAAGTAGCGTTAATATTGATGAGGGTAGCGTGTACCTGTACACCCTATTGACTCTCGTACCATACCTCTCAGTAGTTAGTACTATGCATAGGTGTGAGGGAGCTAGTATAGCACCTAGGAAACCACCTAGCATGGCTAGGGAAAGCATATACTTATTCAGTACGCCAGCATTAAGTATTAAGGGTATTAACGCGGGAAACCCCACAGCAACGAAGACGAATTCACCACCACCTACTAAACCGAGTAGGAAAGTGAGTAGGGGAGCAACCACCGCGGGTGAGATACCTAATGACGTTAAATCCTTGATTAACTCATGAGATAAGTCACTACTGATTATGTATTGCCTAAACAGCATTACAGTAATTATCAAAGCTATTATCTTAGGTGATAAGGCGAACTTAAGTGAATTGACGTAGGTTCCCTTATTTGGTCTATAAATAATTATGATAGGTATTAAAGTCAGTAATATCACTAACTTAATGTCTAGGCTAGTACCTAATGCTAGAGTTGCTATGATTATGAACGGCCATATACCTAGTAGTAACTCCTTAATAACCTCTAGTCCCTTTAAATTCCCAAATGACTCACTTACCGAGGACTTAGTACTGAAGTAATTGAATTTCTTAAGTATGTATGAAGTGACTATTAACCCACTAATAAAGTAGGGTAGAGCAACTACCCACGTAGATGATATTAGGTCTTTAATACTTACGGACAGAATCGATGAGGACAGTATTACCGTCTGATACAGAGGCCAGACAGTTACCCATACATGCCTAAACCAGTAGTTTATGTATGAGGCCTCATCAGCTCCTAAACCCATCCTCCTGAAGTACAGCTCCTGAGCCATCATAGCAGACACTACAGCACCTCCAGGCATTGGTATTAGTCCTACAAGCATAGGTATGGTTATTGCTCCTAGTAAGGTACTTAATGAAGTTATCGCTTTAGTAGCCCTACTCAGTATACCTACCTCCCACATCGTATGGGCTAGGAATAAAGCTAGGGTTAGGGTCGCTAACAGATTAATAGTTCTTAGGTCAGTTAATGCGTTTAGGGCATTAATTAATGAGGCGTCAGGACCTAAAGTCAGTAACCCATAGATAATAGCTGACACACCTATAGCTAAGGATACATTCACACCACGCATTACTAGCACTATCAGTAACGCCAGAACACCTACGAAAACTACTGAGACGTACGTCTACGTCACCTTAAGGAAGTAACTAACACACCTATTAAATTAACCACGGAATCACACTTAAGTAACCTCAGTACTACGTAATCACGGACCCGCCCGACTGACGTACCCGCGTCACGGGTTTGGATGAGGTCGGGACCGCTCGGGCAAGGCCATTAACCTTACATTCCCCTAGTAAGGTACTTATGTAGTGAGTACAATGTTGATACGGTAGTGAGGGATCGTGACTAGGGGTGCTAAGTTACTAGCTACGGTACTTGCTATGCTTACGTTATTAACTATAGCCACCCAATCACAGACATCACTAGCTACTACCCAAGGTAATATTAAGGAGGTTACTCTATACCTACTTGATTACGCGTATATGGTTAAAGTTAATGATACTAAAGCTGTTTTTGAAATGCCTATGAATTACAGTGACGGTAATTATAATCAAACCGTGTACATAATTAAGGTTGGCGGTAATGCCTACATCAATAAATCGAGGAGTAATTACTACGTAGGTATTAACATGGGCAACTTAACCGATGCTTACTTCATAGCTAAGATAGTGATTAAGTATAGAAACGTCTCATCATTCATAAGTAAGGTACTTCAGAACCATACAGCGTACTCAGGTAATTACGTAATACCATCAAGCATACTTACTAAGTACGTTAAGGAGCCCGTTAAGATAGTTAAGGAGAAGGTAGTTCCTGACTACATTAAGTGGTTAAGAAGTACCTACGGGGAGAGCGTTAAGGATGTTAGTAAGGCATTCATAGCTGTAACGGCAGCCCAGTTCATATATAAGAGTGGTTACATAAGGTACTCACCAAACCCTTACCCAAGAACTGTTGAGGAAATAGTTACTAAGCATGAAGGTGACTGCGACGACATGTCTAGGGTACTCATGAACCTACTCTGGTACTTCGGGATACCTGCACGCATTGAGTACGGCTACGTATACCTCCCGCTAGACATGCCCGTACCCGTGGGTAACTCAATCATGTACTTCAAAGATGCTGGCCCCCACGGATTCGTAGTGGCTTACATACCGCCTCTAGGGTGGGTATCACTTGATTTCCTAGCTAGTGCCAGGATTACTTACTTAGTAGTAGTTACTGGCCACGACTCAAGCCCGGACGTGAGTAAGAAGGCTGTTAGGGAGGCTGAGGAATTCAATGTAGTTAATGTCTATACAGAACTAATTCAGTTATTAACTAAGAAAGACTTAAGTAGGTTTAAGGTGGATCCTAATAACGCATCATCTATTAGGTACTACGCGTTAAGTAGGTTAGGTAATTACTTAAGGAGTAAGATAGAGGAGTACGTATGTAAGTGCACCTTAAGGACTGTATGCCCGCTAACACTCACGAATACCGTAACCGTAACGAAGACTGTGACGAGAACCGTGACTAAAGCAGTTGGGGGAGGTACTGTAATTACACGTACTAAAACTAAAACAGTAACCACCGTTAAGACTAAGATAATAGAGAGGTCAACAGTGATTGTTAGGACTAGTACAGTGACTATGACCAAAGTAAGTGAATCTACAGTAACTAGGTTAGTCACCCTAACTAAGTCAGTGACTCATTCAAGCAGGCAGTACGGTACGTCGTTAGGTAACTACTTACTACCCCTAGTACTAGCTATAGCGTCTGTAGCGTTAGCTGTAGTAACGGTAATTATTATGAGGTACTTAAGTAAGGGGCACACCCATTAAGTAATATGATTTACTTAGCCTAGGTAGTTTAAAAACTAACTAGTGAGGATTCAATATAGGTTAGGCAGGCTTGACGAACCCCCACTTCTCTAGAGCCCGCCTTAACTCCTTATGGGTCTCAGCATACTCCTCAAGAGGTATACCTTTCAAGGTAGCTTCAATAGACTGCCTAACAGCTGCTGCACCAGCTCTAGGACCATCTGGATGACCTAGAACACCGCCACCTACTTGAATTACTACGTCAGTCCCTAGAGCCTTAATAACGTCCGGTAACGTACCTGGGTGTAGCCCTCCCGAAGATACTGGGAATGCTGGCTTTATGTGGTACCACTCCTGCTCTAAATGCATATCGTCGTCTGGGTCGGGTATGAAGTGCTTGTCCCTCAATGCCCTCGCGTTATTTATTACGTCCCTCTTCCTAGCCTCTAACTTACCGACTCCCGGCGTACCTACGTGTAGTTGATCAACACCTACTAATCTATATAGCTTAGCTAGTACGAACATGGAGACTCCGTGCTTCGGGTTTCTAGTGAATGCTGCGTGGAATGCTCTATGTGCGTGTATAGCCATTCCGTACTCCTCAGCTACGTCCCTTATGTACTGAACGGCTGACCAACCAGCAATTACTACATCAACCATTACGAATGGGTTGCCGTAGTCGTGAACTAACTTAAGCCTTCTCTTCATCTCATCAGCGCTAGCCGTTATATTAGCTAACCACACCTTCCTCTCACCAGTCTCTTTCTCAGCCTTATCGATTGCCTTCATTATTGCCTTAGCTCTAGCCTCGAACCTACAGAATGGCTGACTAACTAAGTTCTCATCGTCCTTAGCGAAGTCCATACCACCTACTAAGTACTCATAAACCACCTTCTCAAGTTCATCCGGTGAGTAACCTACCTTAGGCTTAGGTACGGTACCTACTATAGGTCTGTCCTTAATACCGTATACCTCACGAACGCCCGGTATTCCCTTAACTGGTCCTTTGAAGTACTTTATGAATTCCTTAGGGAAGTATATATCCTCAATCCTTAATCCTTCGAGTGCCTTCATACCGAATATATTACCAGCTACTGCTGACATGAACCCAGCTATGTTACCCTCTTCGAAGAGGTCTATTGGGTAAGCAACCTTTATTAGGTATGAACCATCACCTAAATCCTTAATACTGAATACTCTAGCCATTATCTTCCAAATCCTATCCGGTAGTACTGACAACGTTGTCCAAGTACCCACACTACTCTCTGAGGCAACTCTACCTGCCGCATCCTCGACGCTGAATCCCTTAGCTGGTGTTAACCTAAAGACTACCACGACATCCCTATCGGGGTCTGGTCTGTAATCTAGCTTAACGAATTCTCTGTACCATTCGAAGCCTTTAGGCACGAACCTCACCGCTTAAAGAAGTCTCTCAGTAATTATTTAATGTATCCTTAATTCTGAGTAATCGCGTATATGAATACTTGATTCTCTAGACCTACGTCATGTAGACTAACTGAGTAATTGAGTGTTCTCAAATACCTTATTACCTCATTAGGATCAACTACGTTCTTATGTACCTCAATAACTAATCGCTTAATCCTTCCCTCCGCTATGGATTTTGATGATTTAATAATTCCGAGTTCGAGACCCTCCACATCAAGCTTAAGTAGATCAACTTTACTTAACCCGTGATATTTAATTAACTCATCTAAAGTTACTGCTTCGACCCATTCAGTCTTAACTACCTCACCCATGTACTTAGCGTACTCCTCTATGGCTGAGGTAGTTGCCCAGTACTTCGTTACGTATAACTTAATCCTGCCGCTCCTAGGGGCTACGGCGTACCTACTTATACTTACGTTGCTTAAGTCGTTAATCTCTACGTTCATTCTTAGGTATTTCCTAGGTAGTGATGAAGGTTCAACAGCTACCACTAACCCCTTACTAGCTAATTTAGCTACGTATAGTGTGTATAGACCTACTGAGGCGCCTAAATCAATAATTACCCAATCATCACGTGGTACGAATTCGTCATAGGCGATGTAGTCACCGAAGCAGTATATGTGTAGTATATTAAGCCATATGTATGGCAATTGAGTTGATGGTATTACAGCCACTAACCCATTAGGTAATTTGATGTAAGTATCCTCCCTAACCTTAATACCCCTAACAACCTTTAATGAGGTATTCCTAAGTACCTTAATAACATCACCACTTAAACAGTCCTTAGACTCGCCCTCCAACTCCCTAATGAAGTCCTCCAAGCTAGCACCTTAAGGAAGGTATTACCTTCTACCCTCTTAATATTTTCAGTGGGAGGAAGATAACCTCACCCATCGGCTCGACCGAAAATTCATCACTCAATAAATACCTTGAATTAGGAGTTTATATAGGTATTATTAAGGAAAAAGATTATTCCCTCATAACAATACTAATTAATGGATGGGCTAGTTCCTCCACCCCCACTGACTTGTGATGAGGAGCCCCGAGGTGCGACACCTCTTAGTACATACCTATCATCTTCATTAATCTATGCTCAGCATCTATTCTCTCAGTTGTCGGCTCCCCTAGGACCTTACTAAATACGTGGTGTAGCGACTCATGATTTATTAACTTAATTACCTCATCTAGGAGCTCATCACAATCCCTACCGTACCTCTTAGCTATGGTTGGTAGGAACAGCATCACTGACTCGCTTAGTGGGTCATACAGTGCTGGCACGTCTTCATCGCATACATCACATCTTGAGTAGCTTAGTTTGAAGTTCAGGTGCGACACCTAACAAAGTAGTGCTAGGTATTTAAAAAGCTTATATAAGGTACAAACGACGTTCATGAAATCATGAATGATATTTTTATGAATTATTAATTAATTGTACATTGTTCGGGTTCACTACTCAAAACATACCCTAGCCACCTCGGGAGTTATTATGAAACGCAGAACACCCCCTCCCTTCTTTATCTCAGAGACTTCAACACCAGCTACAGCACCAGCTTTTAACTTTATTAACCCACCACCTATTAACTCACTAATCACCTTATTTATACTCGGTGCATGACCAACGAGTACTGCATTACCCTTAATACCTAACTTAGCTATTGCCTCAAGGGATATTAGCTTGGGGTGTAACTCATCAACGACCTTAAGTGTTGCTTCATGAGTGGCGGCCACGATCTCGGCAGTCTCTACGGCCCTTACTAACGGGCTTGAGTATACCGCTTCGGGCTTTACGGGTATCAACTTAGCTACTAACTGAACATCCTCACGACCCTTATCAGTTAAGTGCCTCTCCTCATCACTAATACCCGGCTTCTTCTCCTCAGCCTCTCCATGCCTCATGAACATTAAGTACATACTATCCCCGAGCACTCTAGGTAGGTTCAAGGGATTTAACTCTTAGTCGCTATGAGTAATACTGCATTAGGTCAAGGTGGGAAAGCTACTTATACTACTTAATATAGCTTGAAGTGGGTATGCGTGAACTATGGTTATTGATGAGGATACAGCACTTAGTGTATGTGAATACGTAGTAAGTAAGGGATTAAGTAAGGGAGCTACTGAGGTTGAGGCTTACTTAACATATGCTAGGTCAGTAACCGCTAGCGTCGAGAATAACAGATTACACACAGCTAGTGAATCATACGACTTCGGAGTAGGTATTAGAGTAGCTAAGGGGAAGAGAGTAGGGTTTTCATTTACGAATAAGCTAGATAGTGAAAGCTTAGTAAACGCTATTGATAAGGCATTAGATGCTGCATCAAGCACCCCAGAAGATCAGAGCTGGCGTGGGTTTCCCGGAGGTCCCTTCACCTACGCTTCACCAAGCGGTACTTACTCTAGTAGAATAGCTAAGAAGGAAATCAGGGACGCCGTAGAACTTACTAAGTTAATGATGGAGTACGCACTAAGGGATAAGAGGATAACTGTCGTTGAGGCTGGTACAGCATTTAGTGAGGGCTTAGTAGCTATAATGAACTCCCATAACGTCCGTGGTGTTGATAAGTGGACAGCTACTTACATGGCGATAGCCGTAGTAGCTAATGACGGTACATACACCACACCAATAGTTTATGAGTGGTGGGGCAGTAGATTAAGTGAGGGAGACCCTCGAAGGATAGCGTCAAGAGCCGTGACTAAGGCTACATCAGCACTAAACCCTATAAAGGTAAGTAGTGGTAAGTACCACGTCATCCTAGAACCCGAGGCCCTTACCTCACTCTTTAATTACACAGTAAAGCCTGCACTTAGAGGCGACTTCGTAGTTAGGGGGAGGTCACCGCTTAAGGGTAGGGAGGGCGAGTTAATTGCTTCCGAGTACTTAAGTATAGTTGATGATGGGCTAGCGCCTGGGGGATTAGCTACTTCTAAGTTCGATGGTGAGGGAATACCTAAGAGGAGAACCGAGCTAATAATTAAGGGTGTGTTGAGGGGCTTCATATATGATACTTACTGGGGTAGGAAGGCTGAGAGGACATCCACAGGCAACGCTGTTAGGGGTTCATACTCGACTCAACCCCACGTAGGATTCAGTAACTTCATAGTGAGTAACGGTAGCGAATCCTTAGAAACTCACTTAAGTAGCATTGAAGGCGCCTTACTAGTTAATGAACTTCAAGGAGCGCATAGCAGTAACCCCGAAACCGGTGAGTTCAGTGTTGTTGGTGTACCTACTTGGCTAGTTAGGAAGGGTGAGTTAAGGGCTGTGAAGGGAGTGATGATAGTAGGTAATGTATGGAATCTACTCAAACGTATTGAATTCATTAGTAAGGAGAGAAAGATACTTACCTCCAACTTCGTACCGTGGATAGGTTTTAGTGGGGTTAGGGTAGTTACTCAGTGATGAACTTAAGTTAATTTCTTACCTACAACTTTACTTTAGGGTAGTAGATTGATAGTTAAGGCTAGAGCACCTGGTAAGGTAACGCTATTCGGTGAGCACGCAATAGTTTACGGTTACCCAGCGATAGTATGCTCGATAAGTAAGTACGTATACGTCACAGCTAAGCCTAGGGATGACCGTAGAGTCGTGATTCACGCTAACGACGTAAGTATTAGGGGGGTGTCCGTAGTACTCACTAGTGATGGTGGTAGACCTGAAGTCATAGCTAATAAGGAGGAGTCCCTAAGGGCTGTAGCCTACATACTTAAGGCTATCGAAGTAGTTAGTGAGTACTTAAGCAAGTACGTAGGTGCCGACATAAGTGTGAGGTCCGAAATGCCTGTAGGTGCTGGCTTAGGGACCTCGGCGGCTGTATCTGTAGCTACGGTAGCTGCTTACAGTACGTTATGCGGGTCAAGACTAAGTAGGGAGGAGATAGCTAGGCTTAGCTGGGAGGTCGAGAGGAGAGTTCAAGGGATAGCATCACCTATGGATACTTCAGCATCCACTTACGGTGGTTTCTTAAGGATTGAGGGTAGGGGAGGTAGATTTACTATGAGGAGGATCAGGGCTTATGCTGACTTACCGTTAGTGATAGCTTACGTTGAGAGGTTAAGGAGTACTGGCGAGATGGTTAGGGAAGTACGTAACCTAAAGATGAAATACGGTGGCGTGATCGATCGGGTAATGGAGGTTATCGGCTTAATTACCGAGGAAGCTGAGAAAGCATTAATTAGAGGTGATATTGAGGTCTTAGGCGACTTAATGAACATAAATCACGGCTTACTGGAGGCTATCGGCGTATCTAATAAGCTACTCAGTAATTTAGTACATTCAGCGAGGGAGGCCGGTGCCTTAGGAGCTAAGATAACTGGCGCTGGTGGCGGTGGGTGCGTGATTGCTTTAGTACCTAGGGATAAGGTCGAATCAGTTACTTCGGTACTTCAAATGTACGCTAAGGACGTTGTTAGGGCCTCAATAGGTGTTGATGGAGTAACTACTGAGTTAGTAGAATGACCTAATCTCCTTACCACCAAATATAGTAGCTGCTATCTCCTTAGCTACGTTTAAGTACTTAGAGTACTTAACGTGTAGGTAAACTCTAAAGAAGGCTATCTCCTTAGGCATTAAACCCACAGCTGTATCCCTGACCGACCTAGAGATTACGGTACCGTCAGGCATTAGGATACCTATCTCAGCTTCCTCAAACATCGGGTTAGTAGGTAGCTTAGGTGTGTCAACGAATACAGCACCACCATCTACTGAAGCACCTAAGTCCCTCAACTTAGCTATTAGGTCCTCCTCAGCTACTCTCCTAATTAACTTTATGAGGGCTGAGATACTACCTTGCACAGGTTCTAGTGATTCGTAGATCACCTTATACGGAACGACCCTATTGAGTAAGTACTTACTATCCTCTAACTCCCTAACCTTCGGATGTGAGAGTACGTACTCATCATCAAGCATTACGTACTTACTAATATCCTCCACAGCTTCCGGTATGTTTAGTACGTCCTCAGCCTTCTCGAGGAGATCACCCATAACCTTATCGAATGCCCTAGTGGTTTTGTGGAAGTAAACAGTCTTGAAGAGGTAGAGCCTAGCTATTAGTAAGTGATCCAGTACATCCTTAGCCTTATACTCGAGGTATACCTTATCCTTAATAGCTGCTGAGTTATGTAGGAGCCTCTGCCAGTCAAGCCCGGATCCGTAGTTAGCTCCAGTAAATAGTGAGTCCCTCTGTATGTAATCTATTAAGTCAGCACTGTAGGGGCCCCTAATTATGTAGTATAGCGTACGCTCAGTTACATCACTAACTATCTTAGACGTTAGGGGCCATACCTCAATAGTTGGTGCCTCAACTACCTTACTCATTAAATCAGCACTAATTCCGTACTCCTTCTCGATGCACTCGTCAAAGCACTTACTAATGCTTGGATCCTCCCTAACGATCCTACCCCCTAACACCTCATGATTTACACCGTACTTAATCAGTATGTGATCCTCGAAGGTGTGTGAGAATGGTCCGTGCCCTATATCATGTAGTAGACCTATTAACCTAGCAATAACTACTAAGCGCTCCAACTCACTCCTCTCAATATCTAACCTAGAATATAGTGACTCAGCGAATTGACCAGCTACATGCATGACGCCTAGGGAGTGGGCGAATCGTGTATGTACTGCCCCCGGGTACACGTAGTGTGCTGCTGGTAACTGCTTAAGCCTCCTTAACCTCTGAAATGCTGGCGAGTCTATTATGCACTTCTCGTGACTATATACCTTTATGTACCCATGTAGGGGGTCCTTAATTAGTATGTAGTTTCTATTATTCACCTACGTGACCCCTCTACTTAATTAAAATTAAGGAATCAATTAAGGCTTAAGTAGCATTATCAGTGGTAGTGCATTGATCACCGCGACTAGCACTAGGAAGAGCACCTCAGCCTCCTTGCCGATCTTCTCAATACTTCCCGCCATATCGAATATCTTCTCACCAACGAACTTAACGTTCTTAATAACCAGCTCCGTGGTTACGTACTTAGCCCTCGATTCATCACTTACCGCATTACTCAACGCCTCCTTAATAGCCTTAACTAACGACTTACACTCGGAAACTACGTCGTATGGACTCTCCTTAATCGATGCTGCGCAGCTATGGTCGTCCGGCGTTACGATCTCAGCATCTAATAAACCTAAGTCCCTAACTAAGCGGTCTAACTTCCTCCTAAACCTTCTGTCCATGTTATTGCCGTATATGTAGATTATAGCGTACCTACTACCGTCCTTAAATCTAAATGTAATCGCTTTAACTAAGTCATTACATAAACCTCTACACTCACTTAATGATGCTCTGGACTCGCCGTAACCTACGTAAAACTCCTCACCATCCCTGCACTCATACCTTCTATAAACTTCATTAATTAACGGTTTTAACGTATCTACATCCTCGACCTTAGGTCCTTTACTTGAGTGTGAATCAGCTAGTGCCGTCAGTATCGGTGCCTTCTCGTTATTCTCTAGTACATCCCATAATGTGAATGGTAGGTCATCATTTCCCTTCTCCCTATTAACTATGAATGGAGCTACGAATGTTGGTCCATTAAGTACGAACGCCTCCCACCCACCATTACTTAATACTCTATAGGGTCTACACATATTGAAGCCTACTTCAAGTTCGTATAGACTATTCAACGCGTTATTTATGTTCTTAGCTATCTCCTCAGAATCCTCCGAACTTACTAAATTATGTTCGTGGGATCCAGCTGTATGGAATATGAACGTATCTAACCTACCCTCAAGGTATGATTGAAGGTGGTATATGAACCTAGCAGAACCTACGTTTCTGAAGGGTCCGTAATGCAGGGTAGGAAATATTAGTGCTATGTCCCTACCCTCACTCCTCCTAAATACAATGACCTTAACCCTTAAGTCAGCCTCTAGGGTCCTCCTCCCTAACTCGTTCTCGAGCTTCTCAGGGTTACCCGTGAACCAAGTCTTTAAGAAGGCCCTTATGGTCCTCATCGGTGAATACCCAAAGCCCCTACCGCTCCTCTCTATGAATGCTAAGTATATGAAACCAACTATGTTAGATAGGGAAACCACAGTAGCTGCTGAAGCCATTAAATCAGTACCTACCTTAACACCAGCTAAGGTATTCACTACCTTGAAGAGTATTAATGGGGGAATTACTGAGAGTATGAGTGAGGCTAGAGGGTTTAGGAACGCGTTTAAGATAACGAACACAAGGCCTGAGTCACCTAGTAAGCCTACGCACTTAAGGTTAGTTAATCGGTAGAAGACTATCTCGGCGGGGGCTGAAGTAATTATTATCACGCTCGATAGACCTAGTAACCTCTTAAAGTTGAATAACTTGCTTATCAGGAGTACAGAGTAAACAATAAGTAATGAAGCACCTATGAGCAGGTACTGACCTATGCTTAGTAATACGTTAGTGAGTGAGGTAGGGGGTATTGAGTTAATAATACCTATTACTGAAAGCAGTAATGCATACGAAGGTACCAATACGTTAAGGCTAGGTAGTATAAACAACCTCCTATAGTACTTCCGCGTTATGTGCTCGAGCTCCATCCCCAACCCGCTATTTTCTGTTTAGAAGAGGGGTAGAAATCTTTATTGGATTGCATATTAAGTTAAAACTAATCAAGTACTGAATACACTGTATTACACTGACTTAGTAATCCATACATTCTTTGAACCGCCACCTTTAATTGTTCAGTAACTAGCTCTAACCTTGGGTGCTAGCGTGGAAAGGATGCTTAGCGACGTTAAGGTGCTGTGGAGTAACCTCTACAGAAACGTTAGGACGTTATTCATAGCATTTATTAAACCTAGAGAGTCCTACCTAGGCTATAGGTTACTAGCTACATTAAGTAAGTACAAGGATGAGTTCAAGGACATTACGGACTTAAGGTACAAGTTCCTACTGAAGATATTACTGAGGAAGGGATTAAGGGATAGCGACTTAGCCTACGCACCCATGGTAATATCAATGAACCTCATCTCCAAAGTTGTTTCGAAGGTACCCGACTATAGTGTAGTTACCGTAGCTACTAAGGGGTTTAAGAACCCCAAGATACTATCAGCCGCTATAACATTCAGTAAGGGCGGTGAATGGCTCTACTCAGGAGCTAGGATGGTACTAATAACGTACAACCCAGACGTATCCCTAAAAACGATTAAGAACCTAGCTGATATCGTAGCTAAGAAAGTATGGAGTGAAGTTACTTCTAGAGCCATACAATCAGGTATGGGCGTTGTTAGGTACTCAGAGGTTGTTGATTCATTAAGACTTAACAATGTATTCTCAGTAGTTGTGCTTAACAGTAAGTCATACGGTGTTGAGGAGATAAGGGCTGTGATATCTGACGGTAGTGAATATAGGGAGGTTAAGATACCCGTAAGAGTACCTGAGTGGAGTATTGAGGACTTACCGCCATCAATTATTGAAGAGGTTAAGGTAGCCATAATAAACCCCATAAAGAAGGGCTTACCATTCGCTGCTAAGGGTGCATTCATAACGGGACCTCCAGGTGTTGGTAAGTCCGTAATGGCTGAGGCACTAGCTGCTGCTTTAGGCCTCAAGGTTGTTGAGTTAAGACCTCAGACCTACAGGTCCATGTGGTATGGAGCTACTGAGAAGATGCTCAACGCTATATTCCAGCAGGTTATGAAGCGTAGGAAGGAGGTAGCTTTAATAATTGATGATGCTGAGTTCATATCATCTAGGAAGTACACGATTCATGAGGCGCACATAAGTGAGATATCGACTGTACTTTACCATCTCCAGAGACGTGATAGGCCCTTCACAGTATTAACCGCTAATAACCCCGACCTCGTAGATCCAGCCATACTAAGGCCTGGTAGGATCGACGTCATGCTAGTTCTTGGTTACCCTGATAGGGGTATGAGGAGGAAAGCTATCCTTAAGAATGTTAAGAGGTATGGAATAAAAATTGATGAGGAGTTAATCGATGAGATCGTTGATATTAGTAGGTGGTTCTCACTAGCTGAGGTTGATGCCTTCATAAGACTAGCTGCTGGTAAAGGTGAGGGTAGGATAGGTAGAGAGGAAGTTGATTGGGCTAGGAAGAGATTTAATGTTAGGGAGTCTGAGAGGGCTTCGATGCAGGAGTACCTTAGGTGGTGGGCTAGTAAGGTTCAAGGCATAGTTATTAAGTACATACCCAGAGAGAATGAGATTTAATATTTAATTAATTATTACTTAAAAATTAATGTAGGAAACCTAGAGCTCTAGCGATTAGTAAGACAGCTAAACTTACTGAACTTATCAGTACGTTATCATCTATGGGCTTCCTCTCGTATCTCTCAATAAACGACGCTATAGTACCTGCTAGAGCACCTACAGCACCTGCAAAGTAAAGACCGACTGGTAGTGAGACTGCTAGCATAGCTAAATTACCTACCCAGTGCTTAGTCCTTCTCTTGAATATCGCGTTCCTGACTATACCAGTTACCGCATCACCGAAGGCCATGAACGCTATTGGTAGTACTCCGTAGATGGGTGACCCAAGGAATACCCAAGCCAGCGTTATCACTATTCCCCACATAACACAGAAGTTTACTTCATACATGTTCTCCTCAACTTGGAACCAATACATTAGCTTACCAGTTCTATGCGGTAGGTAAGTCATGAGTGCTAGTATCATAGCTAATATGAACGGTATTAATGCCCCCGTAAAGAACACCGGAACTAATAACGCTACAACACCACCCGCGAATATATGTATTACCTTTCTGTTATAGTAGACAGCTACGTTATGCGGTAGTCCCCTTCTCCTCATGAAGTCGTAGAGGGGTTTAGTACCATATACTATCATTAATACATACGCAAGTAAACCCGCGGCTATCAGTGATTCAGTTAGTAGGTTCTTGTTAATTAATGCGTCGACATACACACTTATCAAATCTCATCACTTCCTACGCCTTATACGTTTACCTAAACAAATACAAGATTTTATTGTTTTCTTTTAGCTACTACTTAGTTAACCTACTGAGTAAGTATATTTCACCATCATATGAACTAACTACATCAACACATTTAATTATTAAGCATAGAGCTACTAAGGCTGAGATGACGGCATCTCTTAAGTCTTTATGCTCCATGAAACTCATTCCTACTTCATTATATATCCCTAATTTATTTAGCATGTCCTCAAGGTTACTCACACCTGAGTTTATCATTGCTGATCTAGGGTGTGTCTCAATAACCTTGACTCCCTTACTAATTAACTCATTACTTATGCAGTAAGCCCTTACACTTAATTCTCTCATCCACTTAAAGTTAGGCGGGAATACCTTGAAACCCCTCCTAATCATTTCCCTATCAACACTCCTCATCCTTGGGTTATTCGTTATTGGCGCGTCAATAGCTACGATGGATACTCCATCACTTAGTAACTCATTAACTACTTCATCATTACTGTAGAGGCACTTAACCTTAATTAACTTCCTAAAATTATCGCCATAAACTATCAATGCGTAACCTGAACACCTACTCTCCTTAGCCGCTAGGTCAATCCCTGCTACCCTCACCACCATCCCTACCTATCTCCGTAATTAATTCCTTCATTTTACTTAGGTTCGATTCTAGGTAGTTAATCGCCTTATTAAGTACCTCAATACCCTTGTCAGTTACTGCATATATCTTAGGTTCCTCATTAATTACCTCAATCAATCCTAGCCTCCTTAAGTTATAGACAACTACGTAGAGCGTTATTGTTGATGGTGAGAACCCGAATATCTCCTTAATCCTCTTCCTTATATCGTACGCGTAGGTAGGTCCCTTAGTAAGTGCTGCTATCACGTACATCCATAAACACCCTACCGTCACTACCTTAAAGAACCTCCTAAGTAGTGCGTCAATACTCATTACCCACCACCACAACTAATTAAGGTACGTAGGAGAGTTTTTATTCTAAGATAATACCTAACCTCAATTACGGTAATATTTAATTACCCCCTAAGCGAGGTGCTTAGGTGCGTAGGTTGAGTAGCGAGTATGAGAAGGTGATAGTGACTCATACCGACCTAGACGGTATAGTATCCGCTTCCTTAGTAATTAGGTACTTAGGGGGCTACGATAGACTCTACTTTGCACAACCACATCAGTTATGGGCAGTACTGTGTAAAGTACCTAGTAGGTCGAGGCTATTCATCTGTGACCTAGGAGTTAATGAACCGTCACTAAATAGGTTAATTAATGAGTTAAGGAGAATCCTAAGATCAGGTGGTGAGGTTTATTGGTTCGATCATCACGTATGGGATGATTCCTGGATTAAGACCATAAGTAAGTTGGGTGTTAAATTATTCCTTGATAGAAACACATGCGCTGCAGGTGTTGTCTATAACTCACTAGGTATTAAGGATGCATCTACTGAAGAGTTAGTTAAGGGTACGTGCTCCCTAGACCTATGGAGATTTGATCACTGGCTAGGTAATTACCTAGCTAGGGTCGTCGGTTATAGGGGAGGGGCTAGGTGGAAGGAATATCTAGTTAATAAGCTAGTTAATTTTAACGGCGAACTCCCTAATGAATTCCTAGGTATTGTTGAGGAAGTCGTTAGTAAGGAGCTTAAGATAATAACTAACTCCCTAAGGAAGGCTGGAGTAGTTGAGTATGGAAGAATTAAGTTAGTTTATTACTATAAAGGTAATGAGGAACACCTAACATCATACATAGCTAACGCATTACTTAGTCGGTACGAAGCAGATGTAGCTGTAATTTGTAGGAAGGGATCAATAAGCTTAAGGAGTAAATCATTCAATGTTAGGGAATTAGCTAAGGCATTAGGAGGCGGTGGACACCCAAGAGCTGCTGGCGCCCCATTAAGGATCTCACTAATTACCAAGTTATTAGCTATCATGGGTATTAAGGGGCCACTGATTAGGAAATGCGTTAAGAGTGTCCTAAGTAAGTTAGACTTAATGAGTCAGTATTAACTTAATATACTTAATACATAGTAACTCCAGAACTTTATTCTCTTAGGCCATAAAATAACTTATTTGCCTAGGTCAAGGTAATTTAGTAAGACTAGGTGTGAGGGGTTTGAAGGAGTACGCAGTATTTAGGAATCCAGTAGTGATAGCGATACTTGATATACTTAAGCCTGTATGGGTTATTGACTACGTAATTAAGCTAATGAACTGGGATAGAGAGACTTACCTACCTACTAACGGCTTAGAGGACCGTGTATTCGTGATCGATCAGCTATCGTTGATTAAGCATAGGATATTAATGAGTAATGAGTTAGAAACCCTGGTTAGGAAAGCACTCAAGGAGCCGTTAAACGATTTCGAGAAAGGTGTTGTTAGGTTACTATTACGTGATATCAGATTCACTAAATCAATACCTCTAAAAGTTCTTAGGGAGCTTAATAGGGTAAGGCATGAGGCGAGGAGGGCATGGGAAGTAGCTAGAGCAAGGAGTGATTACGCAGTATTTAAGCCGTACCTAGATAAGTTACTGGATCTTCAGAGGTTAGTTACTGAATACTTGGATTACGAACACCATCCTTACGACGCGTTACTTGACCTTTATGAGGAAGGTTTAAATACCCTAGTAATGGATTCCATAGTTAATGAGTTACGTAGTAAGTTAGTGTGTTTAGTTAATAAATTAAGAAATAGCGATTACGTTAGAGATGTTAAGTTGATTAAATCAAGGACTAGGGAGGACTTAATTAAGGAGTTCATTACGGAACTACTTACTAAGTTAGGGTTACCATTAGGCAGTAGGGCACGTATTGATTTCTCGAAGAATATCTTCATGATACCCTTAAGCAGCAATGATGTTAGGATAATAATTAAGGTTACAGGAGATCTTAGATCTAACGTATTAAGTACATTACATGAATTCGGTCATGCACTCTACGAGTTACTTATTGATCAGCGCTTATCACGTACACCAATAGCTGTAGGTGCTAGCGTAGGTATTCATGAAGGTATTGCCAAGTTCTGGGATTCAGTAATTGGTAGGTCGAGGTGCTTCCTAGAGTGGATCCGTAGTGTCTTACTAAAGTACTTTAGTGAGTTAAGTAGGTTCAGTAATGACGATCTTTACCTTTACTTTAATCAGATCATAATATCCCCTACAAGAGTATTATCTGATGAAGTAACTAATAATATACACATGATTATTAGGTATGAGGTTGAGAAGAGACTCATTGAGGGTAGCTTAAGTACTGATGAGTTACCTCAATACTGGAGTGACTTATACGATGAATTACTAGGTGTTAGACCTAAAGACGTTAGGGAGGGTGTACTCCATGATATACACTGGAGTTTAGGTTACTTCGGGTACTTACCTACATACCTAGTAGGTAATTTAGTAGCTACTCAACTAAAGCATGCATTCGAGAGTAGGTACTCAGAGATATGTAATTACATAAGTAATGGTGGTTTAGACACAATAACTGCTTTCCTAAGGGACAGTATATGCAGGTGGGGTGCTACCTACAGTCCTAAGGAACTACTTGAGAGAGCTTTTGGAGAGTACGTCAATCCCAAGTACTTAATTGATTACTTAGAAACGAAGTACCTAACTTAATTTCAGTAATTAACTCATTAAGGTAAAAATAAATACCTATGTAACACTATAGATTAGACGTGACTACATGAGCTGGCAGGTAAGGGAGAGTCCATGGTACACGCGGTTGAGGTTAGGGACCTAATTAAGGACTTCGGTAATGTGAGGGCCTTAAGAGGTATTTCATTCACTGTTGAGGAGGGTGAGATATTCGGTTTGGTAGGTCCTAACGGCGCTGGTAAGACAACTACTTTAAGAATAATAGCTACCTTACTTAAACCTACATCAGGTAGTGTTAAGGTATTTGGTCATGACGTGGTTAAGGAAGCTAATAGAGTCAGGAAGCTAATAGCCTACCTACCTGAGGAAGCAGGTGCTTACAAGTACTTAACGGGGTATGAGTACCTAAGATTCATAGCTAGGATCTACGGCTTAGGTGATGATGCTGTTGAAGAGGGTGCTAGGATTTCAGGCCTCAAGAGTGATTTAAGGAGATACGTAAGTACTTATAGTAAAGGTATGAAGAGGAGGTTACAGGTTGCTAGGACGCTAATGGTTAAGCCTAAATTAGCTATAATGGATGAACCCTCATCAGGTCTTGACGTCTATCACGCACTCTACGTTAGGAACGTAATTAAGGAGTACGTGAGGAGGTACAGGATAACGGTCATACTGTCATCACATAATATGCTTGAGGTTGAGTACTTATGTGATAGGGTAGCACTTATACATAAGGGTAGGATAGTCGCTTTAGGTAAGCCTCAAGAACTTAAGGAGAGGTATGGCGCAAGTAATCTTGAGGAGGTGTTCGTTAAGGTGATTGAGAGTGCTTAAGGAATTAGTGAGTAAGGAAGTCAAGAACTTACTTAGGGATAGGAAGGTACTTATTTCAGTAATTGTCATGCCCTTCGTAATATTCGCGGTTCTAGGACTGATATACGGTTTAGGATTCTCGCATATGGCTAAGGTAGCTAAGGAGGTAGCTATGAAGCCTAAGATAATGATATGTAATGAGGATGAAGGTAACTTAAGTAGGTTAGTGATTGAGTACAGTCTGAATCACTCAAGTAAGGTAGTGGTTAGTAAGTCATGTAGTGATGAAGTAATTAGGAAAGCATTAAGTAATGGATTTAACTTAGTAGTTATCATACCTAAGAACTTCAGTAAATGCGTAAGTAGCTACAAACAAGCTAATCTTAGAGTCTACACCATGGTTACTGGAGTCTCCATGACATCATCAATATCTATAGGAGCGGCTAGGGCGTTTATAGATGGTGTTTCAAGCTTCATTAGAGACTATATAGCTCACTTGAAGGGAGTCCCTCCTGAGTTTATTGAGGAGCCTGTAGTGTATAGGGAACTAGTAATGTTTAGAGGCGCATTCGTAAGTCCGGGAGTTATTACTGCTCTGTCATTCTCTTCATTCCTATTCCTCTTCGCTCCCCTAGTAGTGATATCGACTGCCTTAGGCATATCATCTACGTCAATGGCTGTCGAGAATGAGGAAAAGACCCTAGAGATACTACTTACGTTACCGATACCCCGTAGTAAGATAGTGCTCGGTAAGTTATTAGGTAGTTCAGTTATTGTAGCATTAGCTACGGTGTCGTACATGGGTGGTTTCATACTTTACATGTACCTCGTGTTCTATCAGGTAGTACTTAGTGCATCAGTAAGTACTTACAGCTCGTCTAGTACCTCATCGACCCTAACGACCTTAGGGCTAGGGTCCATATTATCGCCTCAGGTAATAGCTTTAGTACTTACGTCCACGTTTATATCATTAGTTGCTGTTGCCTCATTAGGTATACTACTGGGTTCGATGGCGCCTGAGGTTAGGGTATCGCAGACCTACGTAGGTCAGTTAGCGTTCTTAGTAATGATACCTGCTTTCGTAATGATGTTCACGGATATCCATAGCTTAGGGGTTGCAGGTACTGCAGTATTAATCGCTATATCACCATTCATAGCCCCTATGTTAGTTATTAAGGCATTTATTGAGGGGTATGCATGGGTCGCTCTAGCGTCGATATTCTGGGCAGCTGGCTTCTCAGGTATTATGCTCTTTGCGTCATCTAAGCTACTTAGTTCTGAAAGGTTATTCACGATACAGCATAGGTTTAGAGTTGGGAAGGTTAGGGGTAGGGGGATTAAGATTCTGGGAAGAAAATAATTATTACAGAGTAATCTTTAGTTAATTTAGTCTCTAAGCAGAATTTTCACTAAGTATTAATACTTACCTAGCAAGATATACTACTTGCCCATACTGGAGGGAGTAACTATGAAGGTTAGAGTAGTAGTTTCTGATGATAATGCAGGTAACATCCCCTTCGTGATCGTAGGTTCTGAAGTTGCTAAGGCACTTGATATATGCCCTGGATGTAGAGCTAAGTTAAGTATTAACGGTAGAGTAATGACTGTATTCGTCGGCGTTAGGGATGGTTTAGGTAACTCCGTAGTTATGCATAGGGGGCTTTACAGAGAATTAGGTGAGCCCAAGGAGATTGATATAGAGCCTTACATAACACCAGTGTCTATAAACTACATTAAGAGGAAGTTGAAAGGTGAGAAGCTCGATTATGATAAGATGTACGTAATCATTAAGGACATAGTCAACGGTGTATTAACTGATGTTGAGATCGCTGCATTCATATCAGCTCAAATGAGTGTCGGTATGGATATTAACGAAATGATACACTTAACTAGAGCTATGGTTGAGACGGGTAAGAAGCTTAAGTTTGAGGAACCAGTATTCGATATCCACTCAATAGGTGGTGTACCAGGTAATTCTAAGGTATCGATGGTCGCTGTACCCATAATAGCTTCGGCAGGTATATTCATACCTAAAACCTCATCAAGAGCAATAACATCACCAGCAGGTACTGCAGATACTATGGAGGTACTAGCTAGAGTTGAATTCACGGTTGATGAGGTTCTTGAATTAGCTAAGAGGGTTAATGGATTCATAATATGGGGAGGCGCTCTTAACCTAGCACCAGCTGATGACATACTAATAAGGGTCGAGCACGTACTTAGGGCTGACCCCGTATCCCAGATGGTCGCCTCAATCCTATCTAAGAAGTTAAGCATGGGTGTTCAGCACCTACTCATAGACATACCAGTAGGTCATGGAGCTAAGGTTGAGACCCTAGAGAGGGGTAGGGAATTAGCTTCACTATTTACTCAAGTAGGTCAGGGGTTAGGGATAAGCATTAGGTGCGCATTAACGTATGGTGGGCAACCAATAGGTTATGCAGTAGGTCCTGCCTTAGAAGCTAGGGAGGCTATAGAGACGTTACTGGGTAAAGGACCTATGTCAGTAACTGAGAAGGCTATATCAATAGCTGGTTTAGTACTTGAGATGGCTGGAGTAGCTCCTAGAGGTGCTGGTAGGGAGGTCGCTAAGGAAATCTTAAGTAGTGGTAAGGCTTATGAAATGTTTAAGAAGATTATTGAAGCTCAAGGAGGTGACCCCAACGTAAAGCCTGAAGACATACCATTAGGGAAACATAAGGTTGAGGTTAGAGCACCTATGGATGGCTACGTAACGGGGGTTTATAATCAACCAATAACAGCGATAGCGAGAGCTGCTGGAGCACCTCACGATAAGGGTGCTGGTGTTAAGCTCTATGTTAAGAGGGGGCATAAGGTTAAGAAGGGTGACGTACTTATGGAGATATACAGTAACTCTAGCGTTAGGCTTGAGGAGGCTTATAAATTAGTTACTAAGTTAAAACCAATAACTATTGAGGGTATGTTACTAGAGACTTACCCAGAATTTGTTTAGCTACTTAAGTAACTCCTTAACGTATCTGAAGCTATGGAAAGCATAACTATCAAGTCTAGGGTCCTATGTAAGTCTATAGGGTCCTTAGCAACGTACCTAATAGTGTATGCATTAACCCTCTCAACACTAGGTAACTCCTCAGCTAAGTCTGCATAGCAAGTACTCTTAAGTACTACCTCCATAACTAACTCATTACCTAACTTAACTAACCCTACCTCACCCCTCCTTAACTTACTTAAGGCTAACCTAGCATGTCTATTTAACTCATCAATTACCTCATCAATAGGCTTCATAACTGCTGCATACCTAGCTACTGACTCCTTAACCTCTACGTACTCAGCCCAAGGCGCTACCTCCTTAACGTCCCTCCTTAACTTATCATCACCTAGTACTAGAATTACTGGAACTCCGTAGTGACTAGCTATTAGTGCGTTTATGTAGAACTCACTAGCTAACCTACCGTTGATCCTCACTTCATGAACAGCTCTACCACTAAATGTATGATCGAATACACTCCTGTAAGTACCTGCTGCGCTATGGTACCCTATAAACATAGCACCATCAAAACCCCTATCAATTCCGTAAACCATAGCTAACGGTCTAGGGAAGCCCCTAATTAACCTAACCTTACTAGGTACTTCAAGGTACGGTAATGTACCCATGAATCCATGACTATCAGCTACCCAAACCTCATCTACTCCCTCATTAAGTAATATATCGATTAATGAAGTAACTACCTTACTCATTACTCTCCTACACTCATCAAACAACGACCTCTTAAGACTTAAGTGTTCAGGATGGAATATCCCTGGGAGTCCCTCAACATCAACTGATACGTAAATCCTCATGTTAATCACCCGCTCTCGAGGACCCTCAATACCTTAAGTAACTTCTCAACGCATTCAATAGCGTTACGTCCTAGAATCACTATCATGGGCTCCTTACCGACGTCACCTAAGTGGTATATGATGTCCGGTACGCAACCCACCCTCTTAATAGCTTCCTCAGTACCCCACGGTATCGTGGCCCCCTCAACAGCCTTAATCTCAGGTGGTTCCTTAGTTCTGTCATAGAATGATACCTTCATACCTAGGGATTCAGCAACCTTAATGAATTCCTTAGAGTACTTAATATTAAGTGCTGCCCTAACTCTGGGGTCGTACCTCATAGCTGTTAGTACGGCCTTAGCTAAGTGCTTAGAGACACCGAATTCGGGGGGTCCTACGGCCTTAACCGTGTTACCGTACCTAACTACCCTACCCTTAATACCTGCTACATCCTCTAAACCCCTTGCGTAAGGTGCTGGTATAGCCTCAACTACGTTCATCTGTACCTCCGGTAGGTACTTACTGATTAAGTCACCGTAACTCTCTATAATCTCAACAGCCCTCCTTAAGTCACTAATTACTAACCACTTCCAAGCAGGTATGTCGACCCACGCCATAGGGTTTACTGGGCAGTGCCCCTTACCTACCTTTAAGCCGTAGGTTATCGCCTTAGTAATGAATTCCTTAGCCACCTTAACAGCTTCAGTAACGTCCCTACCCTTAGCTAACTCAGCAGTTATAGCTGCTGAGAAGGAGCACCCAGTACCGTGGTAGCAACCATTAGTTACTCTAGGTGCTTCATACAATCTGTAAGTACCTCTGTAATAGAGTACGTCGATGGCCTCATCAGTACTTAAGTGCCCACCCTTAACAACGGCTGCCTCAGCACCTAACTCCTCAACTAACTTCCTAGCAGCTACCTTAGCATCCTCTACTGAACTTATCTTAACCCCAGTTAACCTCTCAGCCTCGAACCTATTCGGGGTAATCACCTTAGCTAGAGGTATTAAGTACTTAATGAGTGTCTCAACAGCTTCCGGCTTAAGTAGCGGAGCACCTGACTTAGCAATCATTACCGGATCAACTACTAACGGGAACCCATACCTCTTAACTACGTCAGCAACTGCCTTAATAATACCTGAATTACTCAACATTCCCGTCTTAGCAGCATCAACACCTAAGTCATCAGCAACTGCCTCAACCTGCTTAATCACAGCTTCAGGAGGTAGGTCGTAAGTAGCTCTAACCTCTAGAGTGTTCTGAGCAGTTACTGACGTTATAGCTACTAAGCCGTGAACCCCTAAGGCGGCGAAGGTCTTTAAGTCAGCCTCAATACCTGCACCTCCACCGGAGTCTGAGCCAGCTATGGTTAAGGCGCAGGGTATCTTGAATTTACTACTCACTAAAACCACCGAATAGGTAGTAAGTACTACCTAAAATCTCCTTACTTATGTTACTACTTATTAGTACCTAAGGTTTAAGTTAGTACCTAGTCTTGAGGATTAACCTGTGGGGTTAGGGTTTATTTATGACTCCTACACTCTTAACAATACGATACTGGGGGTATAGGGAGGTGGTACTATGGGACTACTAATGATCGCACTAGCGACTGCTGCGGCACTCTTCGTTGCTTGGAATAACGGATCTAATAACGCAGCTAACTCAGTAGGTACTGCCGTCGGTGCTAGGGTCCTCTCCGCTAGGAAAGCACTCTACATGGCAGCAATAGCTAGCTTTGCTGGGTCAGCCGCTTTAGGTATATACGTTACTAACACTATAATGAGGGGCATAGTCAATACTATGGCAATATCAAGTACCGTAGTCATTAAGGGTATGATATCCGTATTAATAGCTGCTGGGTTCTGGACCTTAATCAGTACGTTCCTTAAGGTACCTATGAGTGTCCACGTCTGTATTGTGGGTGGGGTCATAGGCTTCGGGTTAGCAGTAGGTACTTCAAGCGTTAGTTGGGGTGAAGTAATTAAGATCTTAGCTGCTTGGGGTGTAGTACCCGTAGCTACTGCTGGTATGGCTTACGGACTCTACCTAAGCTTTAGTAGGTCCTTTAAGGACATTAGGAGAGCTAAGGTAGGCGTAATAGCTGCTTCGTACTTAACGGCCGCCTCACCTACGATCTTAATACTTATTAAGACCGTCAATGCTTCAAGCATACTCTTCGTAATACTCGTAACTTTAGGGGTTAGCTCATTAGCTACTGCATTTGTTTATATGTACTGGAGGCATAGGGTTAAGAAAGGTAGGAACGCTGCTTATGAGGCATCCAGAATCCTATTAATAATGGCCGCCATGGGTATGGCCTTCTCCTTCGGATCTAATGACGTAGCTAATTCAGCCGGTCCTTTAGCAGCTATACTCTATGCCGAAGGAGTTGGTAGTGCGTCCCACGTTATGTGGTTATCACTCTTCATAGCAGCTACTGGATTATCAGCTGGTATAGCTCTGTGGGGATCCAAGGTCATTGAGACCGTAGGTGAGAGGATAACCCCCCTCTCACCACCTTCTGCTTACGCGGCTCAGATGTCGGCTACGTTAGCTATGCTCGTAGTTTCTAGGCTAGGACTACCGGTCTCTACCTCAATGGCTATAGTAGGTGGTGTTATGGGTGTTGGGTTATCTAGGGGTGTTAGGACATTAAATATGAGGGTACTTGCTAGGATATTCGGTATGTGGCTACTAGCCCTACCAGCTACGATAGCTATTACTTACGCATTAACATTAGTCCTCATATACTTCACTCCTTCCTAGCTCTCGGCATTCCTTATTGAGAGTAGCTTGAATATATCACCTACATCCTCAGCGTAGTCAGTAGCTGTTTCTAGAGCTTCTACGAAGTCCCTAAGCATTACTATTAATGCTGGGTTAGTTATCGTGGTTCCTAATGCTACTAAGATCTTCCTTATTGAGTGATTAACCTCATCAGCCTCCTCCTCAATCCTCTCAACCTCCTCAACCCTCTTAGTAAGCTCCTTCTTATCACCCTCAATTAAGGCCTTAGCTGCTTCACTTAACTCCTCAGCAGCCCTCATATCTAAGTAGCTTAACTTCTCAATCTTCTCCCTAATCTCCACAGGTACTTCAAAGTACGGTATTATGTCTAAGTACCTAGAAGCCTCCTTAATCCACTCAGACATCCTATCAAGCATTCTCAGAAGCTTAGATAGATCCTCCTTAATATCTTCATCCCTAATCTCTGAAGTTATCCTAGCCATTAAGTCCCTCCTTAAGGCATCTGCTTCAGTATCTGATTTAATACAGCTATGTAGGTGCTTGTAAGCATTGTTTAGGTCCATATTGTTTAAGCTATCTATAGCCCTCATGAACGACTTAGCCATAGATTCTACCATATCAAAGTACTTAAGTAGGTCCTCACTAATGTCCTTAGGTAATCTCACAGGTTAAACCCGTTAGCGTAGATGTGAGGGGTAAAAATAACTTATCGGGTGGTAACTTACTTTAGACTAAAATAGAGGTCAGGGAGAGGCGCTACTTCCTACCATGACTAGAGGTCGTAGGCATGCTAGGTAGATTATCCCTAATTAAGAGGTATGCTGATGTCCTACCTAAGGAATTAATTACTTACTCAGTACTTGACGCTATAGTAAGTTCCCTATTCTGGGTTGTGCAGGCTCCCTACCTTAAGTGCTTAGGCTTCACCGCTATTGAGTACGGGTTACTAGGTAGTGTCTATGCTGCTTCAGTAGTATGCGCTACGTTAGTAGTTGGCTGGTTAACCGATAGGTTTAGGGCTAAGTACTTAATGATTACTTCACTAATTATTAGGTCAGTATCGCTAATGCTTTACCTACCTGGTGCTAAGTTACTTATATATGTTGCAGCCGTAATTAATGGTGTTAGTGCACCCATATCCATGATCCCTACGGACGTACTCATTAGTAGGTTAGTTGAGGAGCGTAGGCTTGAGTACGGGTACTCATTAATTCACGCACTCTTCCTACTAGGTAACTCAGTTGGTTCCTACACAGGTTGGGTGCCGGAGTTAGTGAGTAGGTTAGGTATCCTGGATATAGTTACTAGTTATAGGTACGTAATAGCTACGTCAAGTATCTCGCTACCCTTCCTCGCACTCCTACTAGTTAAGATTAAGGAACCTAATCCACAACCCATTACCAGCCGTACCCGTAACTCACTCAACGGTAGTTTACCTCGTGATGTTTTGTTAGTGGTAGCTAAGCTGTGCTTAGCTGAAGTACTGATAGGGTTGGGGGCTTCAGTATCTATAAGGAACATTAGTTACTACTTCATACTTAAGTACGGGGTTAAGAGTGGTGAGTTAGGTACTATATACGGTATTGAGTCGCTACTCATGGCTATACTAATGATTTACCTACCCAGCGTTAGTGAGAGGATTGGTAGTCCGTTAAGGACTTACTGCTTAGTAGCTATGACTAGCGTACCGCTACTCCTAGGTATGACCCTAGTTAATTCCTACGTAATTGCCTCGGCGCTATTCATATGTAGGAGCGTGTTAATGAATGCTGCATCACCCCTCTTCACAGCTTTCGAAATGAGGATTATCCCACCTCAGCATAGGGGTAAGGCATCATCCATGATTAGGTTAGCTGACTCAGTAGCTTCGATCTTCGGTAGGGGTTTCGGTGGTTACTTAATGAGTTTAGACTTGGAATTACCGCTTAGGGTTACTGCGTTACTCTACGCTACATCACTTACTTACCTACTCCTTACATTCAGAGGTTCTAGGGATGTACGTCCCTAAGTACTAGTACGAAGTAATTACTATGTAGATACCCAGCACCACTAACACAGCACTAGCCACTAATGCTAAGTGCGTTCTGTACCTAATCATGAAGTCCCTAACCCTCTCATACCTCATAGACTCAGCTATTAGTACGGCCAACGCTATGAGTGGTAGTACGAATATTAGGTTGTAGAGCCCTAGGAGAGCTAATGACGTCGTTAATGGGTACTTAGAGATCACACCCGCGAATACCAGGTAAGGTCCTGAACTACATGGGAGTAACGTGAATGTGACTATGAGGCCTAGGATAACCGCGAATACTATTGATGCTTTAGCCTTCTCAAGTACTGATGAGACGCCCTTACTAGGTGCTACGCACTTACTCCTCTCCCTAATAGCTCTGAAGATAACGAATAGTCCGTAAGCTATAGCTACGAACCCCAGTACAGCTGTTGGTATGTACTTAAATAGACTCATTATACCTAACCCAAGTAGGTAGTAACCCGTGAATACAGCAGCTATGAAGGCTGAGGCAACAGCTAATACCCTACGCCTCCTACCTACTTCAGTAAGTGCTACTGAAGTAAGTAGTACTACGTATATGTACGTAGCGCATGGATTAACTGAATCACTTAATGCTAAACCAACCAACGCACTTAAGGTTAACGGTAAAGGCGGTGCTTTACAGGCTCCATTACCTGAGCTTAAGTACTGAGGCGCTATCTCCTTAAGTAACTCCTTAGGTGTTACGTTTAGGTACTTACTTAACTTAGTACCCTCGTACAGCGGCACATTACCCTCAACGCACGAGTTAATTAGTCTCAACCAGAAACCCTCATCGTTAACTGATCCAATAACCACCGCCTTAATGCTTGAGTTGGCTATCACGAAGGTTAGTGGTATGTAGGGTGGTATGTTAAACTTACGTAAGAACCAGTAGTACCTATCAGAGCACGTCTTATTAAGTAAGGAGCAGAAGTAGTACTTAAGATCGACCTTATCTAGGAATGACTTAAGAGAGGCGCAGGCGTGGCAACGGGGGTCACCCATAACGTAAAGTACGTAACTACCACCAGACCCGGCCTCAGTAACTAAGCAGTTAATTACTGAGAGAAGCAGTAATGAAACAACACCTAAAACTACTAATAATAACCCACCATTACTACTCACTCACACCCACCCACGAACACCTTAAGCACTAACCTAATCAGCATTAACTACTCCTCTCCCTAAACCTCCAACCAACAGCTGGTGTGTACTCCCTATCCCTAATAAACGGTACTGTATAAGACCTACTCGAAACAGCAATGAAGAAATTCCTAAAATCAAAACCTAACTCACGACTTAAATCACTAAAGAACCTAACAACCCTCCTAACATCAACAACTGAGGGAATAGCTTGAACAAGAACTTCAGCATTATCGATATTTAAACCACAACCAATAATTAAAGGACACTTAACTAACGAATTAATAAAGGCAAGTGCGTCTCTTATGTTTTTAATTTTTAAATGAAGAATCAACTTCACTATTTCTGGCTGATCATATACAGGAATGCGCATTATTCTAATACCCCTATTAAGCCTAGAGACGTGCTTCATCATGTGTCTCTTAATACGGGATATAGGCATAGAAAGCCTCTTACTTAATGCCTCAACACCAATAAAAGGATTCCTTTCAAGTTCCTTAATTATATTTAAGTCTACCCAGTCAAATTTAGTGTTTTCTTTTTTCCTAAACTCATTAGTATCAAACGTAACGTTATCTAATCTTTTCTTGATATCGCGCTTTAAAGTTTCTAACGTTCTAGAAGAACATAGAATTTTTGAATCATAAAGTGCTCTTAGAGGGTAAAGCTCAAGATCTGTCATATTACGGTAAAGTTCGTGATAGACTATTACAATAGCCTCTGAGGGTATATTTAAGGCCATCTCAGGCATGTCGATTGGTACGTGATATACCATACCTATACCTAAAGGAAGTAACGTCATTACTGATCTTATGAAAGGTACTACATCTTGTATCTTTATTACATCGTATATTGAAGTGTCTGTAACATTACTAGTCATGAATATTGCTACCCGTTTAAGTTTCAATGCTCTCAATGAGTACTCGATACTGAATTTAAGCCCCTTCTCGCTCTCTAACTTATTTATCCTTCTAAGGGCTGTTCTTACAGTTACGTTTAGTCTTTTAGCTATATGCTTAGCTATTGTTTGCTTCCCGAATATCCTCACACTATATAACGCGTTTAGTAGTGCTACGTCAATTATCATTAATCCCCTGCTACACCCATAGTAATTTAAAGTTTAATCTACATAAGTTGTAATGCTCTACGTCGCTCCTATTTAAGTTTTTCGGTACACCAATAAATTCGGTGTTAATATGAGGATGGATCCTGTCATGGTATATAGGCTAATAAAAGCACTCTCGAGCACTAGAAGTCTAATATCTATAGCAGTTGTCGCAGCATCTATACTAGCTATTATAGGCATAATTCAGCCCCTAGGCGAAGCACTAGATGATGACGCCTGTGTATTATAACATTCCGTCTTTTTCATTAATTATTTTATTCTTTCTCTTTTCTTAAATTGTAGATATGTTGCGAACGCTTGGTTAAGTGAGGCTGATAAAGCGCTTTCTATGAGTATTTTAATGAATTTTTGTATGTTTATCTCGTCTATTGTATATAATTGTACTTTCCCTGTTCTTATGAGTGTCGTCACTATTGAGGAAGTTATGTTTATTGATACTTCATGTAATTTTTGTTTAACCTCTCTATAAGTTCTCTCTAGTTCTTTCATGTATTTAGCTGCTTCATCACTTGTTAGCGTTACTCTTACTTCGGGTAGTACTGTATCTATGTATGTCAGTACTTCATCTATAGCTGTATCTATTAGTTCCCTACTCCTTATTCCGTAATCATCGCTTACTAACTCAGCTACCTTCCTTAATATCTCATTCTTTAGGTACTCGCTCCTACGTTTATTAAGTATTGATGTGTATATTGATAGAGGGTTAGGAACGCTTAAATTCTGAATTAATTCATCACTATACTTACTGTAGGTCATAACTCCACACCTAACCATACATGTGTTTTAGGGTATGTAGGGTTATGCACCGGGATTAACGGTATTATACGTCAGTAACACTTATAAACCCCGATCAGTGATGAGGCCTTTCATCACCTTCAGTAACCTACCCTCTCATCATAGCTACTATGCCACGTAACTATGTACTCCTTACTTAGTGTCCGAGGGAGATGCTATTCTCCTGCTCCTCCTTACTACTACCCTCAAGACTATTATATTAAGTACTGAATTAACTATAGCAACGGCTGCTAATGCAGGTATTAAGTAATTGGTTAATGCTTTAGAGTACATGAATGACTCGTTAGGTCTTAAACTTAGGGACCTAACTATAGGGAATCCCTTACCTTCAACCCATATGAGGTAGCTCACCTGATTACTATCTTTAGTTGTGTCTACTTCAATTCTCTTGTAGAACTTTGTTATTGAGGTACTCTCAACGTCTAATACTAACCTATTCCCTACCCTAGATACTGGTACTTTAATAATGAATGGAATCCATGGCTTAGCAAGTAATATGTTCTCCGTAGTTATTAATCTACCGTACTTAGGCCCTACATCAGTAACTACCCTAACGTAGTTTATCATGGGTACTAAGTTAATTGTTAAGTTACTGCACCTAAGTAACGCTATTCTGTTAATGATTGATTTATTCATTAGGTTTACTAAGTAATTAGTTATGCTTGTCGGTACGTTAAACGTACCTAAGCTGACGTACTTACCGCATCCACGTACCTCAACACCTAGTCTGTAGTCGTACTTAATCCTTGAGTAATCGACTCTGTAATCACCGACCTTTACTGAGATACCGTAGCCATTAAGTATTGTTAAGTGCCTACTCACAGTTACTGAAAGATAGATCGTGACTTTCGGAGAGCCATTAATTACGGAGTTACTGAGTATACTTAACATTAACGCCACAATTGCTAAGGTAAGCAGTAACGCTGTAATTAAACAACTAATCACTACTAAACGCTTACTCACTACTAAACACCTACCGTTAATCGCGCAAGTACTTATGTACCTTACTCTAGAATAGCTTAATCATTTATATGGTTTACCTATCCATATAGTCATGGGTGATTAACCAGTATGAACAGAGTTAAGTGCTTTCACGGTGAGTGCAGTTCCTTCATTGAGTTTATTGAGGGGTCGTTAAGGGATTCATCAGTACTCCCTGTAGTTACTATAGCGTCAACGAGGACCTCATTAATTCCAGGTATTTCATTAGCTGGTGCTGAGCCTAAGTTAACGCTCCTAACACCTACGTTAGATGTTGAGTACTTAATTAGTGGTGAAGTACTTACACTTAAGTTAATACCCACAACACCTGAGGGGATACCTACTCCAGCATTAATTACTAGGGCTTGCTTTAAGCTACTTAATCTAAGTGCCTTAGTGGTTAATGCCGGTGCTTTTAAGGAACCTAAAGTACCTACTGCTTCACTACCTAGTAGGGTTGTTGGTGGTAGGATTGATGTTGAGGAAGCACTACCTAAGGGTACTTCAGAGTCCCTCTTCCGTGAGGCTAAGTACTTAGGCAGGTTACTGGGTAGTTACGCGGACCTCATAGTTATTGGTGAGAGTATGGCTGGAGGCACGACTACGGCTCTCTCCATAATGACTGCCTTAGGCTTTAATGCTTGGGGTAGGGTTAGTAGCTCATCACCTAAGAACCCACTAAGCCTTAAGGAGGAGGTAGTTAGGAAGGCGTTAAGTAGGTTAAGGAGTGGACTCGATGTGTTCGCTGTAAATGACTTGGTAGGTGACCCACTACACGTAAGTATCGCTGGTCTAGCCTTAGGTGCTATTGAAGCAGGGTCTAGGGTCTTATTAGGTGGTGGTACTCAAATGTGTGCAGTACTAGCTATACTTAAGAAGTTAGGTAGGTTAAGGAGTGATTACCTAGCAATAGGTACTACGTCATGGCTAGTTAGGTTCACACCATCGATTAAGGATTTAGTAATTGATATTGAACCTAAGGTACCTATCATATACTCCGACCTAAGCTTCAGTAATAGTAGGTTCAGTGGCTTAAGGAGTTACGAAGTTGGTTACGTTAAGGAGGGTGTAGGTGCTGGTGCAGCATCCATACTAGCTATGCTTAGTGGCTTTAGTAGGGATGAGGTGTTAGGAGCTATTGAGAGTGAGTACGAGAGGGTGGCGGGTAGTGCTTAGTGAGGCTTCACTAATTAATGACTCAACACTACTGATTAAGGTCTTAATTAGACCTAACGTATCATTAAGTACTTCAGTAATTGGTGGTGGTTTAGGTAGTAATGTTAAGTACGTCATATTTAAGACTGTAGGTAATGACTTTAGTGAGGACCCTACTAAGTACTCATTAAACCTACTTCATGATTTAGGTATAGACCCTAAGGAAGCTATGGTGTTCTTAACAGCTAGTGATGTTAGGAAGTACATACATACTAACTCCTCAGTAGGTAGTACCGACCTTGAGGTCTACGTCACGATAGGACTTAATGAGTACCCAGCATGTACGTACCCTAATCAAGATTACGGATTAAGGGGTTTGGGTACGGTTAATACCTTAGTAATAACTAATTACGGACTTAACTTAGTAGGTATTACTGATTTACTAAGGCATGTAGCTGAGGTTAAGGCTTCGTTAGTGAGCTCCATAGGTTACTCATGCATTAACTCAAGAGCCTACGGGACCTCAAGCGATGCTTTAGGGGTAATTAGCTTAAGGGGTGATGGAGATTACGCTGGGGCAGTAACTGATGTTGGTAAGGCCTTAAGGAGGGCTATGTATGAAGCATTCAGTAAGTTCGTCAGTGAGTTAGGTATTGAGGATTACTTAAGGTACTTAATGGGTGGTGTAGGTATTAATGAGTTAATTAAGGTAGCCTTAAGTGCTTACTCTAAAGCCCCCATACCTAACTTAAGTAGTGAGGAATTCACTAAGTTGTTTAGGGATGAATTACTTAAGGTACTTAAGGACGTAAATACCGTACTCCTAATAAGGTCCTTAAGAATGCTTGATGAGGTAGCTCACTTAACTAAGGGGCTTAATTGGTCTGAGTTCATCCGAGACACTAAGGCAGTAGTAAGTGATGAGTTACTTGGCTGCGCCCTAGCTGATTACTTAGGTGGGTTTAAGGCAGTACTCTGTTACTACTGGCTCGAGAGACTTAAGGAGCGTGGTGAGATACCCCTAATTAATGAAGCCCCCATGTTCACTGACGACTTAATAAACTCATTAGTTGCTTCAGTAATGAGTAGGGTCTATAGTAAGTACCTCAGTACTTAAGATCAATTACATCCTCAATCATTCTCCTAATCCTCCTAAGCCTCTCAATAATTAATGACTCGTCCACATACAATGCATTACTCACCTGCTTAATTAACCACTTATACTCCTCCTTAAGCTCCTCATCACCTAACTCATTAATGGCCCTCCTAAACACATCCAAACTTAATTCCTTAAGTGTATCGACTAACCTCTCCCTCTCACCTTGGTGATACAATTCTATAGCGTCAGCTATCCTACACTGCATCTTACTAATTATCTTAAGGAGTGCCTCCCTACTACTAATTCCCTCATTCTTAATTACGTAATTACCTAACCTAAACTCACCGGAACCTACGGGTAGTACTATGGCTTCATTACCTACTACGTAAAGTACCTTAATACGCTCACTAGCTGATAGTTCCTTAGCTAAGGACTTAGGTAAGTAAGTGGGTACCCCTTCCTCAAGTAGTAACGTAATACCCTTAGGTGTCTCGGTTAATAACGTAAATGAAGGTCCTAGACAACCTAGTCTAAATGAATCGCCTGGACGTAACTCCCTACTATCTCCTCTAGGTAACCTAATACCATTAACGATTAGACCGTTCTTAGATCCTGAGCCTTTAGGTCCGTGATCCTTAATAATTACCTTGCCACCACTACCTACTATTATCTTAGTATGGAGTCTACTAACAGTTAATGACTCATGCCCTGTATGGTATGCTACCTTAATTCGTGGATAGTAAATATACACCTTAAGTGGCGTGTAATCCCTAACGATATTTGAGAGATTAACGGGTAGTCTACCAATGAATAACTCACTATTTTTAATGACGTGCCTAACAGCCCCGCTCTCTAGCTCCCACATCAATACATACCTAATAACATCATTACCTACCACTAGATGCACCCAATACGGATATTGCGTAGGTCAAATATAAGTTTGGAGGTTAACGCTTTCGCTCCATATTTCCGAGTACTTAAGCTGGTCTCCGTTTCTGGAGAAAACTTAAATACCACCTAGACGCAGAGACTATGGAGGTTGCGGTGGTTTACTTGCTGATAGTTAGGTACGGGAGTGAGGCTGAGAGAAAGAGGTTTGAGTACTTAATTGAGAAGTGGGAGGAGTTATTAAGTATTGAGAAACCCGGTGGAGCTATAGTACTTATTGATGGTAGGATTGACTACGTAATGAAGTTTCTTGAGGAACTCTACTCTAGGATACCACGTAATGAGGTTATGGTGTATAAGTTAGTTGAGCCCGACATACACATAACGCCATTAACACTCGAGGCCGAGATTAGGAGCGGTATGAGTGTTAATGAGGTTTGGGGTGCTCTAGGGCTTCTAGTAGCTAAGTTAAGAGCCGTACTAATATCCGAGACAGGAGGTAGTAGGGTCTACCAAGTAAGTACTAAGGGCGGCTCGTGCAGAATTAAATTCTCTGTAGTACCCCACAGGGGAGGTTCAGTAATAACGCTAACTGTAGAAGGTTTCGGATCGGTTGTTTCTAATGTCTATAATAAGCTCCTTAAGGAGCTATCCCTTATAGGTGAGGTGATTAGGCGTGAGTAGTTCCTCATGCGATCCAGACACCTACGCTAGATATGCTGAGTTAATCCTTAGGGAGGATCTAGAGAGTCTAATGAGGACCTTCAGTACTGAGGAGAGGATTGAGTTATGGAATAAGCTTAAGGAATCATGGAGGAAGTACCTACTTGAGTGCGCACCTACACTACCTGAGGATATAGATAAGGTATATAGGGGTAAGTTCAGATTTGCTCAATTACTCCTAGCAGCCACGTTTAAGTTCCTTGGGGAGGGTTTTGAGGATATAACTAAGATGTTTAGTGATGAGGAGTATGAGATACTTAAGGACTTCGAGGAGTTTAAGGTAATTGATAACTTAAGTATTGATGATATTGTTGAGTTCATAAGGAGGAGAGAGGGTAAGGTATATGAGGTTGTTAAGAAGTACTATGAGAAGCAGTACAACATGCTAGATAGGTCTTGGAGTCACTTAATAGGTGATCTAGCCTACGTGTTTAACGTAAGGTATAGGAATAGGAGAAGAAAGATTGAGGAAGCTGTAATAGCTTACGTTAAGCGCTACGGATTACTAACGACTATATCTGAGATTGAGGAAGCTATTAAGAGGGTTAATGAAGCCAGTAAGCTTAAGGAGGAGGTAATGAGTAAGGCGTCATCAGCGATTAGTAACTTAGAGAAGCTAAACCTTGAGGAGAGGCTTAGGAGGTTAGAGGAGAGTAGGAGGGAGTTAATTCGTAGGCTTGAGGATATTGAGGAGAGGGCCTTAATCGAGGGTAGGTCAGTAATTACTGATGTTGAGTCATTGAGCCCCGCAAAGGACGTGGTGATTAGGGAGCATAAGGAGCTTGAGGAGTTAGTGAGGAACGTTGAGGGTATTCTTAAGGACGCCATAGATACCTTAAGCGGTAAGGAGAGGGAGTTAATCGACTTCCTCAAGAAGTACAGAGGAGATGTTACTGAGGTTCTTAAGGCTGAGGCTGAGGTTTTGAGAAGTGCTGTTAAGGAGCTCATAAGTAAGGTTAGGGAGTATGAGTCCCTACTCGAGAGGTTAAGGATTGAGAAGGAGGGTCTAGAGGCTAGGCTTAAGGAGATTGAGTCCGTACTGCGTGGTGAGTCTGAGGGTCACTTAGTAACTAGTGAGGAGGTTAGGGCGTTTGAGGAACTACTTATCCGTAGGTTAATAGCTAAGGTAGGTAAGGGTGTGAGGATCTACGACCCCGTTAAGGGGTGTTGGAGAGATATTAGTGGATGGGATGAGGTGATACACTACAGTATCTACGGTGATTACCCATCACCTAACGGTAGGGCAGTAGCTCTAATTAAGAAGAGGGGCATATTGAGGAGGAAGGACGTAGTTATTGAGGCAGTAACTATAGTTCACCCTAGGACCCTAAGTGAGAAGGGATTTGATTCAAGACCCGCTAGCTTGTCTGAGGTGCTTGACATACTAACTTCTAGGGTTGATGAGGCTGAGATGGGTAAGTACTACCACTTACTAATAATTAGCTCACCAACAGGATTCACTAGTAAGGCTAGGGAGTACGTAGGTAGTAAGGAATTCCATAGGAGCTTCACATCAATGAACGTAACCCTCTACTTAGTAGATCCAGTAACTGGTGAGGTAATCCATAATCAAGCCGATAAAGCAGCTATTGAGAATAAGGCATTAGCTATGCTTGAACTACCTGAGGAGAGGGTTAGGAGGGTTCAGGACTACGTATTATCTGATGACGCCTACTCACTAGCTATTAGAACATCACCAGCAGCACCGTTTCTTAGGTTAGATCAGATAGTTAAGGCTACTAATGAATCACCTGAAGTCATTAGGAGGGCATTGAGTGAGTTGGAGAGTAGGGGATTGGGTAAGGTACTTAGGAGTAAGTCAGGTGCTATTGCATTCTTCTATAGAAGAGAAAGTGATTTAGGCGGGGGTGGTGGTAGTGAGTGAAGGCGTTGACGTAGGCGTTAGGGAAGTACTACGTAAGGCTTATGAAAGGTTAATACCTGCTATAGGGTACTTGGTAAGTCCTCAAGCTGGTTTCGCAGCTAGTGTAGCTGTATTCACTACTTGGTTACTATCTAGGGTTAGGGGTGTTAAGACCTTAGGTGAGGCTATTGAGGATGAGGAGTCCGTACTTATTGACTTAAGTATGAGGATCGATGAAGTTAGCGAACGCGTATCTAGGCTTGAGAATGAGTTATCTAAATTGACTGACGAGACACGTAGGGAGGTGCTTACGAAGGTACTCCAATCTGAGAAGCAAGTACTTGAGAAGCTTAAGGAGGAGTATGAACTACATCAATTAAGGATCCTAGCATTAAGGAGGGTTAAGGAGTTAGGAGGGGATGAAGTGTTTAGTAAGTTATGGAAGCTCCTTAAGAAGATTGAGAAGGGGAAAGACATTGAGGAGGATCAGCTTAGGTTAATGGAGGAACTAACGGAGAGATGGAGGAGGAGGCAGCTGAAGCTCACTATCCTTAAGCAGGTGATTGAGTATGGTTAACTACACATTAACTTCGTTAGGAATTAAGTTTTGTTGGGGTGGTAGTAGGTGGACTTAAGTAAAATAGGTAAGGCATTTAGGTTAAGGAAGCCTTGGATAGAGACTGTTAAGGTTGAGGAGCTCCAGAGGGAGTTAATGAGGATTGACAACCAGATAATGCTGATTAGTAAGGAGATTGAGAGATTAGAGAAAGAGAAGAAGGAGTTATTCAGGAAGGGTATAGGTAAGTCTGACATCGAGAAGATACTAATAGCCGAGAAGATCAAGGACCTTGACGCCGAAGTTAAGATGAAGCTTAGGGAGTATAATAGATTAATGAAGCAGAGGAGGGCATTAAGTAACTTAATAAGACTGAAGAAGTGGGAGAGGAAGCTCAAGGAGAAGGGTATATGGGAGAGAATAAAGAGTATAGAACCTGATAAGTTAATGCAGATGCTAACTAACGTCGAGTTTGAGGAGAGGATGTTTGAGGAGAACATAGATAGAATAAATGAGATCTTAGGGGCCGAGTTCACTAAGATGGAGGTTGATGAATCAACTAAGGAGATACTACAGCTGTGGGAGAAGGTTGAGAAGGCGGAACTGACTCCAGAGGCTGTTGAGGAGCAACTAGCAGTTAAGGTAGCGGAGGCTAAGGGCGAGGAAGAGAAGGAGAAGGAAAAGGAGGTAGCTTAAAACTTAAACAAAATCATTTTTAATCTATAAATAAAGATTGTTTCATCCTCTAAGGAATTATAGGGTGATGGTATGGGTATAGATGCGTCAAGTTTCCTTTATGAGGAGGTGAGGAGGACTAAGAGGAAGTTAGATCAGGCATTGAAGAGTGGTGACACCACTACAGCTGCTAGGCTAGCTAAGCGCATGTATGAACTACTTAAGGAACTCACTAGGTATAGGAAGTGGGGCTCTAAGGAGCTTCTTGAACTTGCTAAAGAGTATGAGAGGCTCTATAGGAGGTTAGTTCGTGGCGAGTTAGTACCTACTCAACAAGCCCCAGCAATAGCACCTACAACTACTTCCCGTATGGGTGCTACTCCGCAGGTATCTAGTGAGAGTGAGGTTAGTAAGTTAGATGCTGAGTTCGATCAAGAAGCTCTTAAGTTAATAGCTAGAGCTGACGTTACTTGGGACGATATAGCTGGGCTTGAGGATGTTAAGAGGTCATTAATGGAGGCATTAGTATTCAGTATAGCTAGGCCTAACGTACCAGTAAGGATAGAGCCCCCGAGGAGGTTCCTACTCTACGGGCCACCCGGTACTGGTAAGACTATGTTAGCTATGGCTGCCTCAAACATGCTTAAGGCGACGTTCTTCAACGTAAGTGTTGATAGGGTCTTATCTAGGTACGTAGGTGACTCACCTAGGATGATATCAGCTATATTTAGGCAGGCAGTAAGACTCGCACCCTCAGTAATATTCTTTGATGAGGTGGAGACCTTAGTAGCTAAGAGGGACGCAGGTAGGGAAGTAGCTACAGGTGTTGTTCAGACATTTCTAACTGAACTTGATGGATTCAAGACTAAGAGGCTGGAGAAGCCTGTAATAGTCATAGCGGCGACGAATAAACCTTGGATGCTTGATGAAGCTATATTATCTAGGTTCGAGAGGAGGATCTACATACCACTACCGGATAAGAAAGCTAGGGAGGAGATGTTCAAGCTACACTTAGAGAAGAAGGGCTTCAGAATAGAGGGCATAACCTACGAGGAGCTAGCAGAGTTAACTGATGGTTACTCAGGGAGGGACATAAGGACGGTATGCCAGACAGCAATCATGACTATGTTGAGGAGAGCCAACCCGGACATAGTGAAGAAGTTGCTGAGAGTTAAGGATCTTAAGGAACTAGAGAGGATAACGTATAAGGTAGCGCCAATAACTAGGGAGGAGTTATTGGAGGCTATAAGAAAGGTCAAACCAGCAGTTAATAAGGAGGACATAAGGAGGTATGACGAATGGGCACGGAAATACTCAAGTTAAGTTTGGGTAACCTAACGAATTAAATACTTAATATTATAATGAATCCTAACTGCATAGCCATTGACAGTATATTAGCTACGTATTAAGTTCAATTACTTAGACTTAGAACTAGAACCAGACATTAGTTACTTAGTGTTATGACTGTTAGTAGCAATTATTAGTTTGCGAGTAAGTATGGTCTGGTGTATTTGATGGCTGAGGTAATTAGGGATGAAGTTGTGTTTAAGGGTAGGAGGGTATCGCTTATTAAGAGGTATGTTAAGATTAAGGACTCACTAGTTACTCGTGAGGTGGTCTCCTTCGGTGAGGCAGTAGCTATGGTGCCTCTACTACCCGATGGTTCGGTGGTGCTGATTAGGCAGTTTAGATCCCCCATTAGGAAGTGGATTTACGAGATACCAGCCGGTAAGGTTGAACCTAATGAAGACCCTGTAGAGACTGTTAGGAGGGAATTGGTTGAGGAGGTCGGCTTAGTTGCCGACGAGATTAGGCACTTAATTAGTGTGCACACGACTCCGGGATATAGTGATGAGGTTCTGCATATCTACCTCGTTAAGTGCTCTAGAGAGGTAGCTGCGCGTCCGGAGCCCTACGAGTTAATTAAGGTCGTTAAGGCACCTCTGGATGATGCTATTGAGTTAGTAATGAGTGATGAGGTGGTTGATGCTAAGACCTTACTAGCTCTACTAATGGTTAAGTACCTACTACGTACGGGAAAGGATTAATTCCTCTCTAGGGATGTGTAGTAGGTTGGGTAGTATGGGGAGTGAGTTAGTAAGGATACTCTCAGCACGTGAGGGTATTGAGGAGGTAATGGGTGACGTAGTTAGGGTGCTTCACCTATCCCTAGGCTCACTATGGCTACCTGAAGTAATCATGGAGTTAAGGGGGTTTAAGGAGACTCTCCAAGAGGAGATGCCTAAGGAGGACATTATTGAGGAGGCTGTTAGGAGGTTAAGTGAGTTAGGTATAGTCACTCTTGAGGAGGGTGTTAGGGCTTCATTAAGTGGTAGGAATGAGAGGACGTACTTAGTTAGGTTGAGGAGGGACCCAGAGTTGGTTAAGGCGTTAGCTGGTGATGAGAAGATAGCTAAGTACAGGGATATATGGAGAAGGGTTTTCCAGACATAATCTCCCACCTACACTATATTCTACACTACATTAATTAGTTAGTTAAGGTACTTACTCTAGGGATGATGTAGATTGGTCTTTGATGATTGATGAATGAGGGAGCGATTGCTGACCCCCTAGGTGCCTCACCTTGAGTTACGCAGTAGTTGCTGAGGGTTTAGTTAAGAGGTACGTAACTAAGAAGAGGTTAGGGTTGTTTAGATCCATTAAGGAAGTTATTGATGCTCTCAAGGGTATTTCGTTTAAGGTTAACTATGGTGAGGTTGTTGGTTTATTAGGTCCTAATGGCGCTGGTAAAACAACCACTATTAAGATACTAGCTACCTTACTAATACCTGATGGTGGTTGGGCTAGTGTCTGCGGTTTTGACGTAGTTAAGGAGGCTAGTAAGGTACGTGAGGTTATTGGTGTAATGCTTAATGTTGAGAAGGGGTTCTACGGTAAGTTAACTGGTGAGGAGAACCTTATGTACTTCGCGTCACTCTACGGAATCCCCCCTAACGAAGCTAGGAAGCGTGTTAGGGAATTGATCGAGTTAATGGAGCTTGATAAATTAGGAGCTACTCATAAGGTTTACGAGGAGTTTAGCTTAGGTATGAAGGCTAGGCTATCATTCGCTAGGGCACTACTTAGGGATCCACCAGTACTACTACTTGACGAACCTACCTTAGGTCTTGACCCACCGAGCGCTAGGAGGATTAGGAAGTTAGTTAAGGACTTAGCTAGGAAGGAGGGTAAGGCGGTACTCTACACAACACATAACATGTTCGAAGCTGAGATCGTGTGTGATAGGGTATTACTTATTGATAAGGGTAGGATCGTAGCTGAAGGAACTCCTGAAGAGCTTAAGGAGCGATTACCGAGTATTAGGTCATTAGTAATTAAGTTAATTACTCACGGTGCTAATCGAGACGCCCTAATCACTAAATTAAGAGTTAGGTTAGGTACTGACGTTAAGTTAGTTGAGAGTGGGGATGACGTAATTACTCTCAAGGTACTTACTAGTAAACCTCACGACCTCCTAAATGACCTACTTAGTACAGTAATGGTTATGGGGTATAGAGTAGTGAGTTTAAGGATTGAGGAACCTACATTGGAGGATGTATTCATATACTTAACTGGTGGTGTTAGTGAGAGTTCTTAAGAATTTACTTAATGTATTTAGAGCTGAGTTCATGCTTACCTTAACAGACATTACCAGAAGGAAATTATTACTTATCACTATGATTGCTTACCCCTACGTACTAGCTATGTTTATAGTACTTATAGGTTCTTCAGTAGGTTCATACTCATCATTTAAGTTAAGGTTAGGTATGGATCCGATTCCATTCTTTGTTATGGCTTCCTACTTAATGATGACTGTACTGGGTGTTATTGATGAGGTTCTATGGAGGCCTGTTCATGACTCAATGATTGGTACTTTTACCTACGTAATCCTCTCCCCCATTAATAGAGTGACCTTCTACTTGATAGTACCCTTACCTAGACTTGCTTTATCAACATTACTTAATGCCCCTACATTACTACCTATTATGCTTATTTACTACGGAACATTAGCTCTATTAATTACTGGATTAGTAGTTAGTTTTGCATTAATTTCCGCATTTCTAATGATTTCATTCTCGGTATTGGTATTAGGTACCTTCTATTACTTACTAGGTCAGAATTGGAGGTTACTGAACATAGTTAGGCCCCTACTACTTATAGTTACTGGCATATACTACCCTAGGTACTTAATGCCTCTAACCCTCAAGTTAATATCGACGTTACTACCATCATCAAGTACTGTTGAGCTACTTTACAGAATATTACTTAATGTACCAACAACTACTCAGTACGTACTATCACTAATTGGTGTCGCTACTGCATTAGCATTGATTTACTTACCATTATCGTCATTAAGCGTAGGTGCTTGGGTGCGTAAGTCCTTAATTAGGGGTGAGGTAAGCTGAGCTTGAACTTCATTGAGGCCTTAAGGGCTGCTAAGGCTGTGTTCTTAGCTTACTTAAGGGCTGAGTTAATTAGGGGTAAGGGTGCCTTATTAGGTGCTACTTCATTAATGATTTGGTTAGTCCTATTCATAACGCCAGCAACGCTATTTAGATCACCAAGTACTTCACTAACTGAAGTCTCTACTAAGATATTCACATCGATAGCTATATTCCTCTCATACCTCGTAGCTACTTGGGATTGGGGGTGGGAGCTTAGGTGGCTTAATTATCAGGGAATCCTTGAGTATGTATTGATTAGTGGTAGGGGGTTAATCACTCATTACTTAGGACTCATACCTATATCGGCAATATGGTTCTCAATAACTATCGCTTTGGCGTACTTAATGCTCTCAGCACTCATATCACCACCTAAGATCGTGATTACGCATCCAGCATACTTAGTAGTAGGTTCGCTACAGTTAATCACCGTATTACTTAGTTACTCACTAATCCTAGGTTCACTCATAGTGACTACGGGATCTGCAGGACCCGTAGCTGAGTTCATTGGGTGGATCTTACCAATAGCTACTGGGGGCATAGTACCGTTGATTAACTTGCCTGCAGTTATTCAGCAAATCGCGTTACTAACACCCTTCAGCTACCCTGCTGAATTAATTAGGTATTCACTAGGCATTAGTAGGACTGTAGTGAGTGTAAGTACTGAGGCATTAGTAGGTACTGCCTACTCATCAGCTTTCCTAATCACGGCTTACTTAGTACTAAAGTACCAGTTAAGTAAGTTACGTAAGGAGGGTGTGAGGTCTGTAGCTATTCACTGAGGTGATGATATGAAGGTTAAGGTGATTCTATACCCCAACGCTAGGGAGGAGTACGTAGTTATTGAAGGTAGGTCTAAAGCCACGGTATCTAAGGTCTTGAAGGAGTTAGGCCTTAATGAGTACGTAGCAGTACCCGTTAAGGATGGAACCCCACTAACCGGTGATTACGTGCTGAGTGATGGTGATACCGTAGAAGTTTACGAGGTGATATCAACTGGTTAAATGTAGTGTATGCGGTGAGAGAGCAGTAATTAGGATACCATACGCGAGAGCTAGCTTCTGCGGTAAGCACTTCATAGAGTATTACGAAAGGAGAGTACTTAGGACGATTATTAAGTACGGATTGATTAAGGAGGGAGACACCGTACTAGTAGCTGTATCAGGCGGTAAGGATAGTATAGCGCTTTTAGCGGTACTTAACGAGTTAAGGAGTAAGATCCACTTTAACCTAGTAGCTACCTACGTGGACTTAGGCATTGAGGAAATATCAAGTACTGCTAGATTCATCGTTGAGAATGTATGTAGGTCATTAGGCATTAATTTAGTAGTACCTAGTATTAAGGAGGTAGTACGTGCCTCAGTACCTGAACTAGCTAAGTACTCGCGTAGGGCAGTATGTTCAGTATGCGGTATCGTTAAGAGGTACGTAATTAATTCAGTAGCTATTGCTTTAGGTGCTTCATCAGTAGCTACGGGACATAACATGGATGACTTAATGGCTAACATAATTAAGGAGTTCTTAAACCTAAACTTCAGTAGGTTAAGTAAGCTAGTACCTAGGACTGAAGGTATTAAGAACCTAGTAGTTGGTAGGGTAAGACCGTTGTATGAAGTAACTGAGAGGGAGAACCTAGTCTATGCACTGCTTAAGAAGCTACCATTCCTTAAGATTACGTGCCCATACGTAAATTTAGATGGTATTGAGTTCCATATCAAGAAGTTCTTAACTGAGTTAGACATTAAGTACCCAGGACTTAGGGTTTCATTCCTGCGTAGGTTCAGTAAAGTCGAGTTACCTGAAGGCAATGGTGAGGTACGTAAGTGCCGTTACTGCGGCTTAATATCTAGGGGTGATGTATGCTCTTTCTGTAGATTAACTATTAAGTCCATAGGTAGGGCTTTAGGCCCTGAAGTTAGAGCTTATGTCGGAGACTTAGTTAGGTCTATTAAGTGATGAGTTGGGCTCCTTTACTGATAAATGATGAGGAGGTCCGGGTTCTGACTACCTAGTAAACTTAATCGACCCTAGTCACACCCGGAGCTACCTTAGCCTTAACTACCTTAACACCCACACCACATGACGTGTAGGCACTTAGTAAGGCGTCAGCCACCTTACTAGCTACACACTCATTAACTAGGGCTATAGTTGATGGTCCAGCACCACTTATTGTGAATCCGTAAGCACCAGCACTTAACGCAGCTCTCTTAGCCTCCCAGAAACACGACACTAGCCTAGATCTAGCAGGTACTATTACGTACTCTTCCATACCTTGACCAGCTAATTCGTACTTACCAGTTAGCAGACCTATTAAGAGCATCGCTAAACTCGATGAGTTCCTAACCAGTAAGTGCGTAGGTACCTCCTTAGGTATTACCGACCTCATGACCTCAGTCTTAGGGCTTGGTAACTCAACATCAGGTATTGCTATTACGAATGATGCATCTACGTCGAACTTAACCACCCTTAACGAACCCTTAACATCCCTACTAACAATAACTAAACCACCAGCTAAGCTAGCAGCTACGTTATCGTAGTGAGGTACACCCGCCGACGCCCTCTCACCCTCACCCGCTAACTCAACCTCGTCCTCAATACTTAACCCAAGGCCCAGTAAGTCATTAAGCGCCCTAACAACTAAGGCTGCCGTAGCTCCACTACTACCTAACCCCTTACCAGGGGGTATCCCCTTATTAATCGTAGCCTCAACATCTATATTCAATGAGCACCTCCTAATTACTTCCCTAATAGCTAATGTAGCTACGTCATTACCCTTAACATTACCCCCATACTTACCTACGTACCTAACCCTCACAACCCCGCTACCTGGCGACTTAATCACTACCTCACCCTCATCGTAGAAGGCATCAATAGCTACTGCCATTAAGTCGAATCCAGGTCCTAAGTTAGCTGAGCTCGCGTATGACCTATACCTACCCCTCAGTACCTCCATGCTGGCCACCCCCGCATAGCTTCATTATGGTACTTACTGCCTCATCAAGTGAGGAGGTGGTTATTACCCTTACGCTACATGACGCCATACTGTCCGGGTCTTTAAGTCCATGGCCAGTAATTACCGCTACGGTAACTTCATCACGCTCTATGAATCCTTGATTGATTAACTTCTTAACACCAGCTACTGAAGCAGCTCCTGCAGGTTCAGTGGCTAGGCCGTCGAGCCTAGCTAATTCCCTTTGAGCCTGAAGTATCTCCTCGTCAGTGACTGATACGAACGCACCTCCAGACTCGTTAACTGCCCTTAACGCCTTAAGCCAGTTAATGGGCTTACCTATCCTAATCGCTGTAGCTACAGTCTCTGGGGATTCCTCAGGTATTAATGACTCCCCACCTCTTCCCCATAGCTTAACGAGTGGTGACGCACCCTTAGCTTGGACGCCGTACATCCTAGGTAACTTACTCACTACCCCTAACTCCCTAAGCTCCTTAAACCCCTTCCAAATAGCTGAGATATTACCTGCATTACCTACCGGGACAACTACGTTATCAGGTATGAATCCTAACTGATCGTATATCTCATAAGCTATCGTCTTCTGACCCTCAAGTCTCCAGGGATTAAAGGAATTAAGTGGGTAGGCAGTACCTAACTCCATTACTGACTCAATAACGGCTTCAAGAGCTACGTCGAACGCACCCTCAACTTCAACTATATCAGCTCCGTATAGTATCGCTTGAGCTAACTTACCCTTAGCAACCTTACCCTTAGGTAGAACCACTACACACTTAAGACCTGCCCTCCTAGCATACGCAGCTGCTGATGCCGACGTGTTCCCCGTACTAGCTACTACTACTGCTTTAAACCCTAAGTACTTAGCTAAGCTAACTGCTAAGGTCATCCCCCTATCCTTAAATGATCCCGTAGGGTTACTCCCCTCGAACTTAAAGTGAAGGTTAGTTACTCCATACTCCCTAGCAATACCTACCGACTTAATTAGTGGTGTACCTCCCTCACCCATAGTAACTACTTCAGCTCCCTTAGGTAGCGGTAGTAATTCTCTATACCTCCAAACACCTAATGGTCTACCCCTAATTGATGCCCAATCAATACCTCCACTAAACCTAATCTTAACTTCAAGCGGTAACCTGCACTTAGGGCATAGGAAGAGTAGGGGATCTGTTGAGAATGAACTAAAGCACTTTAAGCACCTAAGCTTAATACTTAAGCCATTCAAGTACATTAAATGCCTGTTTCCAAGGGCATCACCGACCCCATTACTTAACCCTACTTATAAACTTTTCCTAAGTCATTACTGCACAGAACCCATTAATTAATCACTATTACGTAGACTTACATTAAATAATATACGACCGTTAATTACTAGCACCTAAACACTTTCTCAATGCACTTAGGTGGGACGTAATCAGTTAATCTAATGACCTCACTAGCCTTAAACACCCTATGACCTAAGGACCTTAAGCACTCAACATTAATGAGTATGTAGACTGCATCACTTCCGTGCCTACGCCCAGTCTCGCAAGCTACTTCAGGGTCTGTAGTTAGGTGTACGAACCATCTCTTCATGGGTTTAATACCTTCCCTTAAAATACTGCTTAAGTTCCTTGATGTGGTTCCGTGGTATAGATACTTACTGCTTAAGTCTTCATCATAACCTATCCTAACCTTAACACCCTTACTGTGTCCGTACGTAGCCCTTATGTACTCACCCCTTAACTCAAACCTACCTTTAGGATCTAGAATCGCTAATGCCTTAACATGTTCCTCAGTAACCCATGAGTAAGCCTCCCTATTAACCCAGACCTCCTTAATGCCCTTAACTAAGTCACTTATCCTTACCCACCCATCACTACTTAACTTAATACCTACGGATTCAGGTGAATGTCTCAGTATGAATGATATTAACTTACTTAACCTAACCCTTTGGTAACCACTCATTAGTAACTTACATCTCCTACCGCAGTGAGTGGGTGATTCAACGTACTTACCGCATACTGAGCATCTGTACACGTCCTTCAAGGAGAGGTCACCCAGAGTCAGTGCCTAGCCTGCTCCTCACTAGTCAGGGGCCCTCCTTAATTCATCACCCCCTACCTCTAGGTATTCCTAGGAACCCAAAAATAATTCCCGTCATTAATCCGGCTAGGTGAGCTACTATGTTGGGGTACCCAGCTATCGGTACTGAACTTATTACGAACACGAATATCAGTAGGATAAGCAGTGTTAAGCTTCTGCTACGTCTGTACTCATTAATCGCTGCGTAAGCTAGTAATCCGAAGATCGCTCCTGAAGCTCCTAAGCTACTAACCTTAGGTAGTAGAGCCACGGTAGCTAAGTTACCTACTATACCTGAGGTCATGAATACAGCTACTTCATCCCTACCCCTAATACTCGTTGAAGCAGAGAGTATGGAATCCGTTATTAGTAACGCCACTACGTTAGTTATTAAGTGTATGATGTTTGCATGTATGAATATTGAGGTAATAACCTCCCAAACCTCACCATTTAGTACCTCATCACCCCTAAGAATTAGGTGCAGTCCTAGGTAGTCATTAACTACATGAAGAACCGAAACACCGGGGCTTAGTGGTTCAGCTGGGGACGCTAACGCCTTAAGTACGTCATAGGTGCTTAAGCTAGCTAATTCATAGAGTACGTAAAGACCCACCACTATAATTACTAGATACGTAAGCACCATTAACGTAGCAAGAACTTCAGCCGCGCTTAACGGCCTCCTCACGAATTATCACCACGTTAGTCCTTAGGAATTCGTAAATCGACATAATCACTAAGGAAGTACCTAAACCTATTAGCACGCCACCTACAGTATCTATTACGTAGTGAGCACCGAGTACTACCCTACTTAAGCACGTAAGTACTACCCAAGACCAAGTAACTAACGGTAAGTACCTACCTAACTTACCCCCGAACACTTTAGGTGCTAAGTAAGCTACTACAGCAGATCTAGTTACGTGTCCTGAGGGGTACGTATACCCTACGAACCCGCTACCCCAGAATGGCCTAGGTACCCTTAATGACCACTTAAGTAGGGCTACTACGGCATCAGCCAGTATCAACGCTACTATAGTTAGTATTAGGTACCTACGCCTAACATCATCCTTCGGGGTCTTAAGCACTACATAGATAAGCATTACGAGTAAGTAAACACCTACGGCTAAGACCGATGCTGACGCCGATATTATCAACATAAACGACCTAATGGGTACGTAAGGGTACAGGATCGTGTAGAATTCATGACTTAAAAAACTGTTTAAGTAGGGGTTACCTAGTGACTTAATTAAGTACCCAATAACTACAGCAGTAAGTATCAATGACGACCCAATTACTAGGTAATACCTGTACCTACCCATTAATTCATTACCTCTTCGTTAGCGCCTTCGCCCTCCTAACACTGAATTCGTAGAGGTACTTAATCGCTTTAACAGCTTCCATTACGGTCTTAAATGAGGGTATGCCTGCCTCCTCCATAATCTTCATGTACTTCTCAGCGTAAGCTCCTCCAGGGAAGGACATTACTATAGGCTTATCGACTGACTTACTGAATTCCCTAACCGTGTTGACTAACTCATCACCATCTAATGCCGGGGCCTGTAGTAGAGCAATTACTAATATTGAGTGCACGTTAGGATCCTTAGAGACTATCCTTAAGGCCTCCTCATACCTACTAGCTGGTGCATCACCTAATACATCAACTGGGTTATAAGGTGATGCAGCTGGCGGTAGTACTTTCCTTAATTCATCTATAGTCTCCCTACTTAAGTTAGCTACTTCAAGACCTAGCAACTCTATTGAGTCCGTAGCTAATACCCCAGCACCACCGCCGTTAGTGACTATAGCTACTCCCTTACCCTTAGGGGGCTTACTTAAGCTTAATGCTTTAAGGGCTATGAATAGCTCGTACAGATCATCAACGATTATCGCACCAGCCTGCTTAAGACCTGCCTCATAAATCTTGTAAGCACCCGCTAAAGCCCCAGTATGGGATGAAGCTGCTTTAGCACCTCTCTCAGTCTTCCCAGCCTTAAGAACCACTACTGGCTTACCTAACCTAACAGCCTTACTTACGGCACTCATTAATTTCCTACCATCCTCAACACCCTCTATGTAGGCAGTAATTACCTTAGTCTTGGGGTCCTCAGCTAAGTACTCAATAAGTTCATACTCCTTAACGTCGGCTGCATTGCCGTAGCTAATGAACTTACTCATACCTATCCCAGCTAAGCCCATCCAATCAAGTATTGCCGC
>CAZVLA010000025.1:0-13237 GCA_964627805.1 uncultured Desulfurococcaceae archaeon | reverse complement strand
ATTGAGGTTAGTGCTAAGGTGTTAAGGGTAATTCATGATGTAGGACTTAATAATTACCGTAGTACGAGGCTCATTATACAGACGAACGGTATCCTCTTCTCTAAATTAAGTAGGGATGGTGTTGTGAGGATTCGTGAGTACCTTAAGAAGTCTTTAGTCTCAATACCTAGTGGGAGGATCATCTTTGAATTCTCATTCAAGGATCCTACAGGGAATAAGTACTTCGGTAATACTAAGTTATTGGATCTTCAAGTGAGGGGCTTTAATGTTATGCTCAACGACGTTATTAAGCCTCTATGGAGTGAGGGCCTTAGTAATGTTGCTATCTACGTAGTTGCTGGTTTAGGTCCTTCAATTGACTTACATGACTTATCAGTAGTACCTATAGACCCTTACTCCCTACCGAGTGAGTACCCACTCTTTCACCCTAGGACGTGGTCACTCAAGTTCAAGGTACTGTACAGGGAGTTCATAGAGGATATCGTACCGTACTACGAAGCCTATAAGGACTTCCGTAGTAATGTAGGGAGTGGTAATGGTAGGAAGGTAGCTATTGAGGAGTTTGAGCCGGACAGGTTTCAATTAGCGTGGATACGTGGCTACGCAAGCGAGTACAGTAGGTTTGGGTTAAGGGTCGGTAAGGACGTACCCGAAATTCCCTCAGTACTTAGGAGGTTAAGTGGGGACTTAAGTAAGCGATGGTTAGCTCTATGTAAGGTTAAGGGAGGTACCGATGAGAAGTGCGTGGACGTACTTAATACCATACCCACCGTAAGAGATCCTGATAAGTTCATGGAATTAATTAAGGAGATGAGGAATTACTTCTACCCCTCACACCCAAGGCATCACTATCCATACCTCTAGTAAGGTGTGTAAGTGACATAACTAACTAAGCCCTTACTATAAGTACATCACCGTACCCCCATCTATGGTACTAACTACGGTAAATACACTAAGGCTTACAGAGTTACTTAAGTCACTATCATTAAGTAATTTAACATACAGTACCTAACTTAATGATTGGTGTGGTTAGGGGCTGCTGGCTGATCCGTGATGAGTCTTTAATGGGCCGAAGCCATGCATAGTCAGTAAGGATTAACGCAGTGATCCGTAACTAAGGCTTAAGCATTAGTAACCACTACGTCCTTCATCACCCCTAAGCTCCTTAAGTGCAGTCACGCACCTCCTCAGCTAGTACGGAATACGGAGTACTGGGGGGTTACGTAATTCGTTAGTGGGTTATTAGGAGGGAAGTAGCTACTACTAAGCTGTAGGCTACAGGAGTAACTACCTTAATGAGTAGTAAGTTCGTAGCTACTCTCCTTGGGTACGTGCTTAGGTATAGTGGGAGTATCTTAGTCCATAACTCATTAAGAACTACGTAGAACGCATTACCTATTAACATAGTCGCTAATACCTCACTAACGTAGTGGTGGGTAGTAACCATTAACTTAGCAATACCTACGGCCGCTCTAGGACTAATTACGGATGCTGTGACGTAGGTTAGTCCTAAGGAGGTAATCCCTAGCGGGGTTAGTGTCGGCTTTAACGAGTTAGCTATTAATGATGTGAGGCCCGTAACTATCATTACTGAAGCTAATGCGTAGGCTAAGCTGTACTTAGGTAGGAACTTCAGTAAGTCCCTAAGCCCCTCCTCAACACCCTTAATTAGTGATGCCTTACTCAGCCTTAAGTCCCCACTAACTACTCCATGGGGTAAGTGAGTCCTTACTGAGTACTTCTTAAGTCCGTAAGTAATAGCTACTGAAGCTAGTAGTGAGTCGAGTACTAACTTAATACCTAAGTACTGAAGAGCTACCGTACCTAGGAGCGGTATTAGTACGGGTACGTATATCCTGTATAGGTAGAGTAGCCTAAGCGGTAGTCCGGAGACCATCATTACTAAGTAGATGTCCTTAGGAGTTACTAAGCCCCTCCTCAAGCATGAACTAGCGTGTGCGTGTGCTGACCTAGGACTAACTACGTAGAGTACTAAAGTAGGGGTTAGTACTGGGTGGATGACCCTACCTAAGGTACTTGATAACGACTTCATTAAGTAGTCAGTAATACCTAACTCATTAAGTAAACCAGCTAGTAAGTAACCAGTAAGCATCCCGACTAAGGTGTATGCGTACGTCAGTAGGAGTATCGACGGGCTTAAGTAACTCATTACCTACTCCTCAATGAGTTCTTTAGGAACTACTAAGGGCTTACCGAAGTAATTAATCACTACGAACTCAATACCGTAGACCCTCCTTAAGTTCCCGGGAGTAAGTACCTCCTTAGGCTCACCATAAGCAACTACCTCACCCCGACTCATTAGTACTACCTCATCACTGAATAAACCAGCTATTAGGGGGTCATGCATAGCAACTACTACGGAGTCGACGATACCCCTACGTACTAAGTCCTTAATGACCCTCATAACCCTCAACCTATTACTTATGTCTAGGTGGGCTGTGGGCTCATCCAGGAGTAGTACCTTAGCGTCCTGAATCAATGCCCTAGCAATCATCACTAGCTGTAACTGACCACCACTAACCTCAGCTATGGTTCTCCAAGCTAAGTCCTTAATACCTAACATATCAAGTACCTCTAAAGCCCTCCTATACTCACCCTCCGACGGTAGTGAGAATATGCTGTGGTGCGGTGCCCTACCCATAACTACGAAGTCGAGTACCCTGTAAGCGAATACCGTACCGTAGGTCTGGGGTACGTAACCGAGTAGCTTAGCTAACTCCCTACCCCCTAATTTACTAATGTCCCTACCGTAAATGTAGACAGCACCCTTAGGTTTCAGTATATTCAGTAAGCACTTCAGTAGCGTCGTCTTACCAGCCCCGTTAGGTCCCAGAATAGCTACTACCTTACCCTCCCCAACAACTATACTGACGTCCTTAAGGGCTTCAACACCCCCTCCGTAGGTGTAGTTAAGCCTTACTGACTTAATCACCTCCATACCCTACCAGCCCTCCTAAGTAGGTAAATGAGTAGTGGAGCACCCATTAACGTAGTTAAGACACCTATGGGTAGTACCTCCGTAGTTAAGCACCTAGCTAAGTCATCAGCAGCTACTAAGTAAGCACCCCCTAGGAATGTAGTGTACAGTATGACCTCCCTAGAGTCACTACCCACCCCTAACCTAACTATGTGGGGTACTAAGAGGCCTACCCAACCAATTATACCTGCGTAGGAAACTACTGAGGCAGTCATTAACCCACAGATAACTGCGTAGAAAACCCTCTCAATAACTGGATTAGCACCTAACGCCTTAGCCTCCTCATCACCTAGTGAGAGTATGTTCAACCTCCACCTAGAAGCTACTAGTAAGGCAGTACATGGGGCAACAACCGATACCATCCTAAGGACATCACCCCACTCACTAGCCTGCCCAACATCACCCATTAACCAGAAGGCAATAGCTGCTACCTTATGGGGGTTAGGTGCTAAGTACTGAGCTAGGGATAGGGCTGCTGAGAATAGAGCATTTATGATCACACCCGAAAGAACTAAGGAAACAACGGACCCCCTACCCCAGCCCCATGAAATCATGAGTACGAGGGCGAAAGCAGCTAGTGCTGAAGCCATAGCTACTAACTCAATAGGTACGGTAGGTGGTAGGAAAGCTATGGTTAATGCAGCACCGAAGGCAGCACCCGACATAATACCTAGTATGTAAGGACTGACTAGCGGGTTCCTAAGCATGCTCTGGAGTGAGGCACCAGATACTGAGAGTGAAGTACCTATTATCGCGGCAGCTAATACCCTAGGTAGTCTATAGTAGAGTACGATCCTGACTATAGGGTCTGGGGGGCTATGCGTTAGGGACGGGGCTAAACCAGCTACTAAAGCCTCAAGTACTTGAGTAGGGGGTATGGGGTACCTACCTAGGAATAATGAAGTAATTACTGCAGTAGGTAGTGAAAAAGTAATTAATGCCTTAATTAGTAGGGACCCCCTCAAGACCCGACCACCTTAGAGTAGGGTATGCCGTACCACTCCATGAAGTACTTATTAGCTATGTCCATGAAGTTAACACCTACGTACTTACTCGGGTATAGCTTCATGGATAACCACAGAATGAATATAGCTGCGTCAACACCCCAGTGCTCATAGAAAGGCTCCTTATACACCCTACCCTCCTTAACAGCTTTAATACCCTTCCATAAGGGGTCATTAAGTATCTTACTGGGTCCGTACCTAGCCCACCACCAAATCACTATCACGTCCGGGTCCCACTTAATTATGGTCTCAACGTCGACACTCACGTAGGACTTCGTCGGGAATGCCTTAGCAGCTACGTTAATGCCTCCTGCTAATCTTATGAAGTCATTAACAGTCCCCCTACCGCCCTGAACCTTAGTTGGTTTACTCCATAGGTAAAGCACCTTAACCCTCCTACTAGGTGGTATGTTACTTACGTGCTCCTGCACGTAGTTAACTAGTGAGTCCATGCTCTTAATCAACTCCTCAGCTCTAGACCTAACATCAAATACTACACCCATTAACCAGATCAACCTCTTAATATCGTCGTAACTGTACAGCCACACCTTAATGACTGGTATGCCTTGAGCTTCAATCTCCTTAACCACGGATTCTCTGAAGGGCCACGTAATCACTAAGTCCGGCTTAAGGGCTAGTAAAGCCTCAATATTTACTGAGAAGCTACTTCCTGGACTAGGTATCTTCTTAACTTCCGGGTAAGCGGCTAGCATTATCTTATTGTACTTAGCGTACTTAGAAATACCTACTACCCTATCCATTACCTTAAGAGCTACTAAGGTAACGTACGATATGAAGTCAACAGCCCTACGCACCTTCCTAGGTATCTTTACGGTATCATTCATTAAGTCAACTACCTCCTTCCACTTTATTGAGTAGGAAGCGAATGCTTGCTTAGGTATGAAGATTCCGTAGAAGTGCTTTAGTAGGTACTCCATATCACCCCTCCAGTCAATCCCGGAGTACTTGCTCGGGTATATGATCGTCGCTAGGTACTCCCTACCTATTACGTCCCTAGGTCCCCAATCCAGTAAACCACCTATGCTTGACCAGCAAGGTATTACGTAGATCCTACCCGACTTATACGCCTTAAGCCCGTGCCACTTAACGTCCTCCTCAATCTTATCGAGTACTTCCTGAATACTACTTACTGATGACGTAATTACTATGATGTCCGGGTCCCACTTAGCTAGTGTTTCGAAGTCTATCTTAGGCCATTCCTTATTCGGGAAGTACTTTAGGGCTAGGTTAATAGCTCCTACATCAGTTAGTGCCTTACCCCATGATGTGTTAGCGTAGAGTGTTAGTGAGGAGCCCTTAAGTATGCTGTAGCCCGAAACCATGACTGCAGTTACTTTATTACTTATTGACTTAGCTATTGAGGTTAGCTCCTCGTACCTAGACTTCATGAATTCCTCAAGTTCCCTAGCCCTACTAGTAGCTCCTACTACCTTACCTATGATGTCCACAGCTCTTAACTCGTCACTGAAGCTATGTATGAATAGACCTACGACCTTAACCCCTAAGCTCTCAAGCTTAGACGCTACCTCATTAGCCTTACCGTAACCTACGTCCATAATCACTACGTCTGGCTTAAGGGCTAGTAACTCCTCAATATTGACTCCAGTGAATAGTGAGCCTAGGGAGGGCTTACTCCTCACACTCTCGGGTAGGTACTCATCGTACTTAACGTACTTACCGATACCGACTATCTTATTAGCGGCCCCTAACGCAACCAGTACCTCAGCCCAGTAGGAGGATAGGACGACTACCCTCTCAGCTGGCTTAGGAAGTACTACCTTCTTACCTCTAAAGTCAGTAATGACTACCTCCTTAGCTGGCTTAGTAATTGATTTCGTAGTCACTACTGAAGTTGTTGAGGTTACTGTAGTTACTAATGACTTAGTGTATGTAGCCGTAGTCACTACTCCCACATACTTAGTCACGGTTGAGGTTACGGCTGGTAATGAGGTAGTTACTGTTAAGGTCTTAGTTACGGTGACCGTCCTCGTAGGTGGTGCCTTACTTAGTGATACTGCGTAGTAACCTACTAGGGAGGCTAGGGCAGCTATAACTACTGCTGCAACCACGATACCTGCAGTAACTTTAGATACCGCCCTACGTGGGTTCATGAGGTGCACCTCCGTCCATAAGTAATACCTACCATAACGACTACTTACGGTTAAGGTTAATAAATCTGGTGCATACCTAGTTAATACTTAGTGCACTCAACCCACTAAGGACCCCTACACCCTAGTGACCTCAGCACCTAGGACCTCCTTAAGTAGTGGGATGTAGTTAATACCTAAGTTAATTCCCTCGGGTCTAGTATCGTATATTACGAAGTCAACGTTAAGCCTCCTAAGCTCCCTACCCAACTTAATGAGCTCCTCCCCCACATCCTCACCGTAGAGCGGGACGTTAGCCTTACCGTCGGTAATGATGAACGCCCTAACCTTCAGTGACTTATCCCTCATCCTCTCCCTAATAGTGAGTAGGGCTAGCTTATGTAGGGCTGAGGATAGTGGGGTTCTACCACCCGTAGGTACCCCCTCTATAGCATCTAGGACCTTCACGTAGTTCTTAGTCGGTGGTACCACGACCTCAGCTTCACGACCCCTGAAGACCATGAGGGATAGCTTAGCCTTCCTAACGTAGCCCTCCTCAACCAACTTAAGCGCTAGCCCCTTAGCTACAGCTATCCTCTTCTGTAGGGCCATGCTACCGCTGGAGTCAAGCACTATGACCCACAGCGTAGGTACCTTAACCCTCCTAACCCTAACCCTCACGTCACACTCATCAATACTTACTGGGGGCTTCTTACCTGCTAGGATAGCCGATAGTACCGTACCGTAGAGGTCAACATCAATCACCCCCTCACGGGACTTAGGTATGGTGTAGGTTATGGGGTACCCCCTAGGGTAGTTAACCGAGACTACGTATGAGTCCCTCGACGACCTAAAACCACCTACACCCCTTGACTTGAGGAGGTTAAGTACCCTCGCATCATAATTAACTGATTGAGGATCGAACCTACGCTCACTACTACCTACGGATACGTCATAAGAACCACTACCCCCTCCCGCACCTCCACGTTCTTCATTACCTTGGGTATCACCTCCGTTACGTCCATGATTGCGGTCCCCATTCTCTCCTTCATTATTAATTAATTTAGGTTTGAGTACCTTAGGTGGTTTCTGGAATGGTCTATCCCTTAACCTATGGGGTAGTGCTAACTCCATAGCCTTCTCTAAGTCCTTAAGGGTTACCCTAACCCTACCGTCTAGGGCCGCTATCGCCTTAGCTGTCTTAACGGTGACTATCTCGGCTCTATTAGTCTTAATACCTAACTTAATGATGGCTTCAGTCAGTAGCTTAAGTAGGTCATCACTAATCACTACCTTAGGGAGTAGCTCCCTAGCCCTAACCACCCTCTCCCTAACCTCACGCTCCCTACCCTCGAACCTCCTACAGAACCTCACCGGGTCCTGATGGAACTCCTCAACCCTCCTAACGATCTCAGCCCTAACCTCAGGGTCCTTAGGGGCCTCAACATTAACGCATAGTCCGAACCTATCGAGTATCTGAGGCCTTAACTCACCCTCCTCAGGATTCATACTACCTACTAGTATGAAGCGTGCTGGGTGCTTGAAGGAGATACCCTCCCTCTCAATGATGTTCCAGCCCATAGCCGCTGCGTCGAGTAGTGCGTCAGCTACGTAATCATCTAGTAGGTTAACCTCATCTATGTACAGTATGTTCCTATTAGCCTCAGCTAGGAGCCCCGGCTGGAGGGCCTTAACACCTTCCTTCAAGAACCTCTCAACATCTACCGTACCTACTAACCTATCTATAGTGACGCTTAGTGGTAGGTCAATAACCCTCATCCTCCTCCTAGCGGTAGGTAGTTCCTCACCCCTAACGTACCTCCTGTAGCACGAGTCACACATCTCTAGTGGGTTCCTAGGGTTGCAGTTGAAGGGGCAGTCAGCAACTACCTCAATCTCAGGGAGTACATTAGCTAATGCCCTAACTAACGTGGACTTACCTGTGCCCTTATCACCCCTAAGTAGGACACCACCTATGAGTGGGTTAACAGCTACGCATAGTAGGGCTAGCTTAGCGTCCTCAAGACCCACGATAGCTGAGAATGGGAGTACTAACCTACGCCCTTCCCCAACCTCCTCCACAGCTCCTCAACCTCCTTAATACTACTTAACCAGTGCGGGTCATCCTTCGGTGTGTAGATACTAATTACACCACCCTGAACCTCACCACCACTTAATCCCTCCTCAAGAATACCCTCAACCTCTGAGTAAGCCCTCCTTAGCTCCTCAAGTAACTCCTTAGGCGGGCGCCACAGACCCCTCTCAGCAGCCTCAAGTAACCTCCTACTTATCTCCTCAAGTGCGTATGGGTTGTGCTTCATGAACCACTCCCTCATCTCCTCATTAATTACGTACTTCCTAGCTAATTCATTAAATACCCAATCACTAACGACACCAGCTACTGCGTGCCATCCGTATAGGTGGAGTATCTTCTTTGAGAACTCACTAGCTCCTCTATAGCCGTGCTTCATCATCTCCTTAATCCACTCATCATTAAGTAACTTAGACCTAACGACCCTCTCAACCTCATCCCTAATATCAACTACCTTAACGTCGGTGACGTCCCTAGTATCGATGTGTACGGTATCGACGTCCCTACCGGTTAATGCCTTAACAGCTACCTTAAACCCTCCGTGGTGCGCGAAGTAGCAGCAGCAATTAGTTATGTCGTGCTCGTCACTTACGTGGTTCCTACTAATTACGTCGACGTGCCTTAGATTAAGCATTAGTGCTTCATGAGCAGCTATTCCGTAGTACCCCCTACCGTAGGCGTAGCCACTCCACTTAATCCACACCTTACCTAAGTCCTCCTCACTCCTCCACGCTGAAGCCTCAACAGCTAAGTTAACGCCTGCTCCGTAGGTGCCTGGTGCTGAGCTGAATACCCTGTACCTAGCTAACCTCCTAGCCTCACTGATGTCCTTACCTAACTTAATTAACTCACTTAGGTACTCTAGGTAGTGCTTCCTAACGTAATTCATTTCGGGTGGTTCATTAAGTACTACTACCTTCTCAACAGCCTCATCTATTAAGTGTATGTAATTAGGTAGTGTATCCCTAACTATACCACTAACCCTAACGACTACGTCGATCCTAGGCCTACCTAACTCCTTAAGAGGTATTACCTCTAGACCTACGACGGCATTACCCCTCCATACAGGCTTAACACCTAGTAGGTAGAGTATCTTAGCTAGTTGCTCACCATCGGCCTTCAACCCATCAATACTCCATAGTACCTCACCCACGGTCTCGGGGTACCTACCGTGCCTCCTTCTAAACTCATTAAGTAGCTTCTCAGCAGCTTCAACACCTAATGACCATGCAGCCCTCGTAGGTAGGGACCTAGGGTCTACAGCGTAGAAGTTCCTACCGGTGGGGAGTACCTCGTACTTACCCATAGTTAGTGAGCCTGCCGGACCGGGCTCTACGTAGGAACCGCTTAATCCCTTGATTAAGGCGTCGCACTCCCTAACGCACTCCCTAATCTTGAGTGCTACGTCCTTAGCTAACGTGAACGCCTTAATAACACTGCTTAAGTCACCCTTAGGTCTTAATCCAGCCTTAATGACCTCATCCTTAACTGCTTCAGCGATTCCCTCACCCTTAAGGATCCTCTCTAAAGCATTAACTGCTATGTCGTGGAGCTTCCTAAGTAACTCACGATTAGGTACCCCACACGTAACCCCTAGTGGGTCCTTCCTTAATTCCTCGTAGTTAATACCTACGTAATTAGCTAGTAACCTCCTTATCGATGGTGATGAGCGTGTGTCGTAGGTCATCGTAGTTACTACGTACTCAGCTAGCTCCCTAGCACCCCTCGGTGGGTTCCCGAGTATGTGGAGTCCTAGGTTTATCTGGGTCCCCCTAATGAGGTCTAAGTACCTATGTATCTCCTCAACAGTCCCTTCCTCATTACTTGGGTCACTAACCTTAATACCTCCCCTCCTAGCCTCATCAAGTATTAGCTCGTAAATCCTCTTCCTCCTACACTCATCACCTAAGTCCCTAGCCCTTACGTACTGGTTAAGTAGGTCGTCGAGTTTCTCAAGTACCTTAGGTAGGGTCATGGGTGGGTATAGGTGATCAATAATTACTGCGTAGCCCCTACGCTTAGCTACGACCCCCTCCATAGGGTTAGAGACTACGTAGACGTATAGGTGGGGGACGTCATCAATCGTTGCTTCAGGTACGCAGGAAGGTGTTAACCCGACACCCTTACCCGGCCTGAACTCTAGGTATCCGTGGGTACCGAAGTGTATGATTACGTCAGCACGGAACTTCCTAGTTATCCACCTGTAGACCGCGAACCACTGATGCGGTGGTGTTATTGTTGGGTCGTGGAGTACCCTACACACCCTACCGTCGCACCTAGGTCCAGCGCATCCGAATTTCGGTTGTGGTGTTATGAATACGTTACCGAACCTTATCCCGGGTATTACGAACTTACCTTCGTAGACCATACCCACTAACTCCTTACTTACCCTACCCTCTAGTACGTCCTTAGGGTGTCCCCAATCCTTAATGATTCTCTCCCTAAGCTCCTTAGGTAACTCGTTGAACCACTCCATGTACTCCTCAAGAGTTACGAAGTCGGCGGCGCCCCCCGACTTAACTATGTCCTCAACGCTCGTCCACCTAAACTCACTTAGTGCTTTCTTCTTGAGGATTAACTTAATTAGTTCCTCACCGCTCCTAGGTAGTTCATTACCTACGTAGTAGCCCTCCTCCTTAAGTCTGTGGAGGAACCTAACGACGCTCTCGGGTACGTCTAGCCCCATACCGACGGCTACGTTAGCTTCAAGCCCCTTGCACGGTGGGTTAATCAGTACTATAGCTATTCTTACGTCCCTCCTAGGCTTCCTCCTAAGCTCAACCCACTTCTTAACTCTCTTAGCTACGTACTTAATGTGTGGTGGGTAGGGTTCGTAGACCTTATACCCTCCGTAGTCCCTAGCCCCGCCAACGACTATGGGCTCAACACCACCTACTAACTCAGGTAGTATGACTGCGTATACTTGAGTCATGTAGTCAATACCTTGAGGACTCCCTAACCACTCCTCAATACTCTGGTAGTACGTCCTTACGGGGGCTATTACGGGTACGCCTAACTCACTTAAGTTACTAATGCTTGAGATCCCGAATGAGATCAGTGATATTAAGGCGTCAATCACTGGCTTACCGTTAATCATGAAGAACTCCCTAACGGTCTCGCTCCTCTCGTGACCTAAGCCCGTGAGTTGGTCCTTACCGTACGTGAATACAGGGATTACACCTAACCCCTCACTCTCTAAGGCATTAATTAATTCCTTAACAGGGCTTAAGTCCCCGTACAGCCAAGCACCTCTCCAGAAGAGCACACCAATTAGTGGTGCGTTACTTAGTGGGTACTTACTTAAGTAACTCATTAAGTTAGTGAATAAGCCGTACTTGGGGTGGTATATTCCGTGCATAGGTACTTCCTTAGGGTCTCCGTAACTTACTTGCATCCCTGCGAGGCTTGCTAAGTACTTGATTAGGTTCCTTAGGTTCTCCTCCCCACCTAGTAGGTAGTACTTCATAGCCTTCTCAACAACCTCTGTAGGGGCGTTACTTAATTCGTTAGTTGAGATTACCTTAGCTCCGGACTCCCTAATAGCCTTAACCACCTCATCAGGTAATTCACTAGCGTATATGAATACTACCTTAGCCTCCCTAACCCTACTTAAGTAGCTTAGGCACTCCTCCTTAGTGAGGACGTAGCCCCTGATACCCTCCTCACGCAGTAACTTCTCGAGTAGGGGCTTAGCCTTAGCTCCGTAGCCTAGGATGAAGCAAATCAATACTGGCACCCCCTACGCTAAGGTACTGAGGTGCACGATTCAGTAAGTTGGGCTACGTCTCCAGACATACCTAATTAACCCTCCAGTGTACCGATGGAGAAGGTGAGGTACACAAATATAAAAGTTACTTCCTTAACTAACCCTCATACAGGAAGGCGGCTAGGTACGATATGAGTCCTGCGTGGGGTGTTAGCTCCTTAAGTACGTCCTCCCTACACCTAGCTATTTCAAGGCCCTTACGGACTGCTAGGTCCTCAGGTAGTAGGATTGATAGGTTCCCCGTGTACGCCATGTAGGCTAGCTTAGCTGTCCAAGGACCTACGCCCCTAAACTTCATTAGTTCCTCAATAGCTTCGTCGGGCCTTAACTCAGCTACACGTCCTAAGTCGTAACCTTGCTTAACGATTGCTTCAGCAATACCTACTACGTACTCAGCCTTCCTCAAACTAAGCCCTACCGACCTTAAGCCAGTGACGCCGGCCCTAAGAACCTCCTCAGGTGTTGGGAAGTCGTACAGGTACTCACCATCACCGACCCTCAACCTAATCCCGTAGTGAGTAACTAACCTAGAGGTTATGGTGAGTGCTAAGTAGATACTGATCTGCTGGTTAGTAATAGCCTTAACGAGTGACTCCCACATAGTAGGGTTAAGTGCAGGCCTTAAACCGGGGTACCTCCTAAGAACAACCTCAAGGCCGGGACAGGCACTAATCAACTCATCAGTACTTGGGTAGCGGTACTCAGTATTCAGTACGTGCTTAACAACCTCAGCAGTAACCCCCACATCACCACGAAGTACGTGAACCTTAATCAGCGGGTCCCAACCCTCACGAACGATAAAGACCCTATAAGCAACTAAGCAACCACGAACCCTCACTAAACGAGAGCACCTCCTCAACGCATCATCATACACACACGGAGTCGGAGAACCCCTAAGGGAGAACCTCCTAAGATGGGGAGTTATCGTGTAGGGAGGCACAGGCTTAATAACCACTACATCAAACCCCAACACACCCACCCAAACAAAGCACCTCAGAAGTACCACGCAACACAAACTAATATACACTAACAATAACTAAGTACCAACGTAACAGTCCTTCAGTGACGCACGTAAGTATTAGCGTCAACTATATTAACCCCCGCTCATGAGTCATCAGAATCTTCTGATGGGGGCAACCCGAAATAGAGAATGCAGGACACAGAAAAACTTATTAAGGAGTAGATACGTACAATCAGAAGAGTGCACCTTAAGGACCAAGTAGGGCCAAGGAAGTTACGTTGAGGGGAACACAATCAGGAAGTTAGGAA
>CAZVLA010000024.1:0-3007 GCA_964627805.1 uncultured Desulfurococcaceae archaeon | reverse complement strand
GTGTACGTAGCAGCAAATGGTAGCGTGCCCTACGTAGCTACGAAGTTCATAGTACGTAACCCAACATTCAAGATAGTAAGGTACACTAGGAGCGTCTCAGGTTACGAGAACTCCTACGTAAGTGTTAAGGCGGTAATAGCTAATTACGGAGCAGACGGTAGTGCTGAGGTTCTAATAGCTGATCAGTTAGGTAAGGTAGTTACTGCTAAGTACGTATACCTGAGGTACAACACATCAGCTACGGTAACCCTCAACCTCCACTTACCATGGGTAGCCACGAACACTAAGTTCAGATGGACATTAGCGGTCATCGACGTTAAGTACGGCACGGTGGATGACTCAGCAACTATTGAGGTAAGCGTTAGTAAGAGGGCAGTCACAGTAGCACCGCCACCAGCAACTACAGCAACTGCATCACCTACCGTAACTACCGTAACGACCACCATACCTAGACCTACGATAACTACCGTGGTGCCGCCACCTATAATAACGACTACTATACCAGTTAGGGCTAAGGTAGTTAGCTTAGCTGAGGTTATGGCACCTAACGGTACGGTAATGAAGAAAGTGGAGGCTAAGTTACCAGTAGGTGGTTCACTGATAATACCAGCAGGTACTAAAGTAACTCTTAAGGGTAAGCCCGTTAAGTCATTAATAATTAAGCCAGTAACTAAAGCACCACCAGCCCCTAAGACCCAAGTAGTTGCTGGGCCAATGTACCTTATAGGACCTAACGGTACGGTATTCAGTAAGCCAGTAACTATAGTATTGCCCTTCAACCCACTAAAGATACCGGTAGGGTATAGACCATTAGCTGCCTACTACAATGAAACACTGAAGCGTTGGGTACCTATAGAGACCGTCAAAGTAGATTACAGAACACTAACCGTCACTGCTAAGTTAAGACACTTAAGCATAATCTCCGTAATTGCCTTCAGAGTTATTTACCCGGTAAAGACCACCCCAACATCAACAATTACCGTAGCTAAGTACGTAACAGCAACCATAACATCGGTTAAGTACGTAACGACTCAACTAACTAAGACCTCAGTATTCACTAGGACCTTAACATACCTAACAACGGTACCATCAACAGCTATAGTTACTATGACGAAGACTCAAGTACCTACAACGTACGTAACTCAAGCAACAACTCTGCACGTAACTAACTACTTAACAACAACATCAACAGTCACAGTAACGGCCACTAAGTACGTACCACAGACATCATACATATACGCAGCAGTAGTGGCAGTCATAGTAGCTGTCGTGATTTTAGTAGTCATGAGTACCTTAGGACCTAGGAGAGGAGGTGGTAGGTGATGAGTAAGTTACGTAGGTATTTAATACTCACAGTCATTACCCTCATAATAATAACTACTGCAGTAATGACTCAGGTACTAGCTCAGGGAACACCCGTACCTACAACAACAATCACCAAGACAACATACCTAACACAAACTAAGGTGCTAACAAGTACCATAACATTAACAACTACTAAGTATGTAACACTAACTACCACAGTACTATCGACTACTAGGTCAGTAAGGATAACAACTACCTACATTACAGTGACTTCACCAGCAACATTAACTAGGACTATAACTAAGACATCAACAACCACATCATTAATAACGGAAGTAACCACGATAACTAAGACTAGAATAATTAAGTACATACCGCATGAGGCTGTAGCTCTCTTCATAGTAGCTATAGCATTGATAGTGATAGCTGCGGTAGTTAGGGCGGCTTTAAGATAGCTTTAAGTTATGCATTAATTTTTAACTAAAACACGGAAAGCGAAGATATTCTTATATGGAGTTCCTTAAGGATTAAGTAAAACTTAAATAAATTAAGCTTACTCTATTTTAATCGAAGGTGTTAAGGACTTGATGAGGTTACAGGGGGTTTACAAGGTATTAGCTATAGCATTAATATTAATTACGGTTGCGACCCCTATCCTAACGTTAACAGTTTATGCATCGAACTTCGGAGCACCTCCAGCACCTAATCCAGTACCGCCAGAGCCTAAGAAACCGCTTAAGCCGTCACAACCAATACAGGCTAAGCCCATTAAGGTGCCAGGTAGGGGTGGCAAGGGTAACATTAAGAGGGTAGTTATAGCTCCAGCACCTAGGGGTAATAATAAGAATAGAGTTAATGAATTACCTAAGCCCGAGGTTAAGGTGATCTTTAAGAAACTACCTAAGCCCTTCAATAAGACAAAAACAATTACTGAAGGTGGGGTAGCTAAGTTAATAACAGGTGATGTAGTTCAGTTCTCTAAGATTAAAGGAAGGTACGTAGTAAGTATTAAGCCTACAGATAAGAGTAAGAAGTTCTTCACCTTAGTACTTAAGGATAATCTCTACGTAATACCGCTAGGTGTTAACCTAAGGAAATTCGATATCGAACTCTTCGATGTTACTTACCTGTCGAAGTATTATTCAAGAATAGGTTATCTACCACTAATAGTTAAGGTAGCTACGAAGGTTAAGGAGCCTATACGTAATGTATTGAGTAAGTACGTTAAGGAAATACCCGGAGCTAGAGGTAAGGTGTTAGGCATAATAAGGTCATTCACTTTAGCTGTACCCTACAAGGAGGTTAGGAAAGCTTACCTGAAGTTATCTGAGGATCCCACAGTAATTAAGGTATGGCTAGATAGGATTGTATTCGCTAGATCATTACCTCCAATAACCACTAAATTACTAAGAGCTAAGCTATATAACAGTACTAAGTTAGTAGGTGCTCAGTATGCATGGAGCCTAGGAGTAAATGGCTCAGGTATTAAGATAGCTATACTAGATACAGGTATAGACCCGACACACCCTGACTTCTACTTCCCCAACGGCACAAGTAAGATCGTAGCTAATGCAAGCTTTGTAGACTTTAACTTCGACGGTGTGCCAGACGAGAACATAACTGACCTCTTCGGGCACGGAACACACTGTGCAGGTATAGCAGCTGGTACAGGAATAGCTAGTAACGGCTCAATAAAAGGTGT
>CAZVLA010000023.1:0-69574 GCA_964627805.1 uncultured Desulfurococcaceae archaeon | reverse complement strand
AGTTACCGTCTTTGTTGATGTTACTGTCTTAACTACCGTTGTGGTAGTTACTCCCCCCTTAGGTACTACAGCATAAGTAACACCAGCAACCACAACAGCAACAACAACAGCAGTAATAACCACAGCCACAGCAGTCGAGATACCCTTAGAGCGAACCATGAGGGATTCCCGCTAAAGAAATAGTTCCTCACTAAAATAAATGTTAAGGATACACAACACTTAGGAAAAAATGCTATACATGAATAAGTTGGGTAGTAGAACCATTTTCTAACTACTACTAAAAAGCAGTACTTATGAAGTAGAACATAATTAGTGTTCTTAAGCAGTATTTACGTTAGGTACATAAGTATTAAGTGCTTCAGTAAAAGCTTAAGTTAGGTTTACGATCCTTAAGTTGTTGGGTAAGTAATTAACTTAGTTAAGGTAACTAAGTGATTGACTGCTTAATTAAGTACTTACCTTACGTTAATTAATTACTCATTAAGTTAGGTTTTCAAGTTCAGTAATTACTGTTGTTAGGGAGGTTCAAATTGAAAGTCACTGTTGAGGTTGTTGGTAGGTATGCAGTAGTTGTTGGTAGGAAGGTAGTTACTATTGAACTTAATGATGGTTCTAGACTTAAGGACCTCCTTAAGAAGCTTGAGGAGGTTTATGGGCTTAAGCTTGAGTTAGGTACGGAGTCCGCTATATTCATTAATGGTATACCCATGGAGTTTAAGGGAGGGTTAAATGCTGAGTTAAGGGAGTTTGATAGGGTACTCATAGTACCAGCTGCTTTCGGTGGTTAACATAACTGAATTATATTACTTAATCGGTAGCTTCTGCATTAAGAACTTGATTTTAGGTAGTAGCGATTTATAATTACTTTATTAAGTACTTAATGTTAAATTATACTTTTATAATTCCTTATGACTATATGGTGTGCTTTAAGGAGTGGTTAGGGGGTAGTACATGCCTGATAAGCTACTTGGTTGGGGAGGTACTATCTTAATCATTGACTTAAGTAGGGAGAAGGTAATTAAGAAGCCCCTAGAGAGGGAGGTAGCTGTCAAGTTCCTAGGTGGTAGGGGGCTTAATGACTACATGCTCTACAAGCTAGTTAAGCCCGGGATTGACCCCTTAAGCCCTGATAACGTACTCTGCTTAGCTAATGGTGCTTTAGCTGGTACTGTATTACCTATGACTAGTAGGATACACGTAAGTACCTTATCACCACTTACTGGGATCTTAGGCGATGGTAACGCAGGTGGTGACTTCGCCGCTAAGTTAAAGCATGCTGGGTACGACCAGGTAGTCGTTGTTGGTAGGGCTAGTAAGCCTAAGTACGTCTGGATTGAGGATGACACCGTCGAGATTAGGGATGCTAGTGACTTGTGGGGATTAACTACGGATGAGTTGGTTGATGCTTTAAGGGATGAGCATGGTGACGACATAGCAGTTGCTGGTATAGGACCAGCTGGTGAGCACCTAGTTAGGTTCGCATCAACTATGGTCGATAAGTTCCACTCAGGTGCTAGGGGTACTGGAGCTGTGTGGGGTTCTAAGAACTTAAAAGCTATAGCTGTTAGGGGTACTAAGGGTGTTGAGCTAGCTGATCCCGAGACGTTCTATGAGTTAGCTAAGCTAGACCTTGAGTACTTCAAGAAGAATGAATTCATTAAGAAGATATACTCGGCAATAGGTACTCACTACGGATTACTTCAGTGGTACCCGGGTTGGAGGTATTATGAGAAGTACTTAGGTCCTGAGGAACTACCCCCCGGCTTAAGACCTGAGGACTTCGCTAGGTTTGAGGTGGGTAGGACTCAATGCTATAGCTGCCCGATAGGCTGTAAGGATGTTTATAGGGCGTTAGGTACTATAGGTTACTCAAGTGAGTTCGAGTCAATATTCGCTTTAGGTGCTAACTTAGGAGTTACTGATACTGAGTACGTACTTAAGATGGAGCACCTATGCGATGCTTACGGTATGGACGTAATAACTATGGGTGATACCTTAGCCCTAGCAACCTTCCTCTACCAGAAGGGCATACTGACTGACAAGGACACTGAGGGTATTAAGCTTAGGTGGGGTGATGCTGAGACCTTCCTAGAGCTTGTTGAGATGACTGCCTACAGGAAGGGCTTCGGTAATAAGTTAGCTGAGGGTTACAGGAACTTCGCTAAGTTAATTAGTGAGGAAGCCCTGAAGTACTGCTACGACGTTAAGGGGCTTAATAGGGGCTGGTACTCAGTGAACTTCCTTAATGGAGTATTCACACTATCACACGCAACATCAACTAGGGGTGCTGACCACCTTAAGGGTAGGTCATGGGCTTACTGGGAGAACGATAGGAACATGGATCCCGAACTACCTAAGAAGCTACTCGAGAATGGACTACCGGACTACAGGAAGGACCCGGTAGGTGCTGTAATCGTTAGTGAGCACGCATGCGCTATAGCTGATAGTATAGGTAGGTGTAAGGGCTCAATAAATACCTGGCCACACGCAATACCGCTAGTCTGGAAGTACCCGCTATGGGAGGGTGTTGCTAAGGTAATGAAGGCTGCTACAGGCTATGAATTCACTGCTAAGGATATTGAGTTAGCTGGTGAGAGGATCTACGTCCTTGAGATGCTATTTAATATTAGGCAGGGTATTAAGAGGAAGCACTACGGACTACCGCTACCTCCTGAACTACTGAATACTGATGAGGGTAGGAAGCAGGTTGAGAAGCACAATAAGATGGTTGATGAGTACTTAAGGAGGAGGGGCTTCGACCCTAAGACAGCATACCCGCTACCAGAGACACTCAAGAGATTAGGTCTTGAATTCGCTAGTGAGGACATCATAGGTAAGTCATACCCTGATTGGGAGGGGCCACCACTATGGCCCCTAGATAAGTACCCTAGGGGGTGAGGGCCGTGGCTCAGGTTAGGTTAGGTGTTAAGAAGGTCCTAGCTATTGATTACTCGAGATGTACTGGGTGCCACTTATGTGAGTTAGCATGCGCTACTAAGCATTACGGTGTAGTTAATCCTTACCTAGCTAGAGTAACTGTGATGACGCAGCCCGAATCACCCCTATCAATACCGAGTGTGTGTATGCAGTGTAGGGACGCGCCATGCGCTAGGGTATGCCCCGTAAACGCTATTAGGTATGATGAGGAGACGGGTGCTTACTTAATTGATGAGGCTAGGTGCATAGGTTGCTTAGAATGTGCTTACGTATGCCCCTACGGAGCTATAGGTATGGATATGAAGGGTGAGGTAATTAAGTGCGACTTATGCGGTGGGGACCCTGAGTGTGTTAAGGTATGTCCTCACGAAGCACTGATTTACGGACCAGCTAATAAGGTACTACCTAAGATAAGTAGGAGGAGGGCAGTATTAGTTGCTGGTATAGTCGATGCTGAGAAGATACTAGTTAAGGAACCTACTGAGACTGTCGAGAAGGCTAAGGAAGCTGTTAAGTTCCTCTATAAGATATGGGAGAAGGTAGGTAAGAAGCCAACTTAGTTTTTCCCAACCAATTAATCCACCCTAATCACTACTTAATGACGGTATTATACCTACCTTACTCATGTTACTGAGCTATTGTGCGGTACCCTATTTTAGGGTGTTACGTAGGAGCTTCATCGTTGGGAGGTAGTAATTGGTTAATTCAGCATCTGAAGCAATCCTTGAAGTAGCTGTTAGGAAGCGTAGGGAGGTACTTAAGAGGATTGAAGTACTTAAGTCCGTAGGTATTGAGGACTTAGTTAAGGATTCATGGGTTAGTTACGACCCTAAACCCATTAAACCACCGTCAGTTGCTGGTGTTGATGGTGGTAGCGGTAGGGTTGATTTTCAAGGCTTCACACTCTACGGAGTTACTGGGGTATCTACTAATTACTCTGGATTCAGTAATGGTAAGTACTTAATTAGGTCTACGTACGTACTAGCTGATGTTGACATACTCACACCACCTAAGGTAATGGGCAGGATTGACCTGTATAGGGAGGTTATGGAGGGTAAGGTAGGTACGTTATCGATTACCTCAGGTACTTACTTAGTACTTATGGATGGTTCCCTTAAGTCACTACTGATAACACCTACACCCCTAGCTCAGGAGGCTTTACCTACTGCTATGCGTAAGGCATTAACCGTATTTGGTGATAAGGTCTTTGAGAGGTTGAGGGAGGTACTCTCTAGGACCTTAAGTAACTATGAATTACTTAGGGAGTCACCACTAGCTTGTAGGGAGGTACTTAAGGATTACGTATTAGCTGGTGAGGAGTTATTCCCTGCGGTAGTCTTTATTGAGTATATTGAGAAGTTAGAGACCTTGAGGAGGTTACTAGCTAATGCGTTAATACTTAAGGGTTCTAAGGTAGTCTTCATCTCAAAGAGCAGTAGGTCTCAGAGCTACTTCAGTGACTTAAGTAGGAGGTTAGGTATTGACTTACCTGCCGACATAACCTTATTCCAGTACTTAACTAGGAGTGCTGGGTACGCATTACCTAGGTTAGAACCTAGGCCCATTAAGTACATGCCCGAGATCTCCTACCTTAAGGAGTTCTACATGAAGGTTAGGGTAGCTGAGACCTACGTAAGGCTTGAGGATGGGGGTCCCGTACTTAAGGTTGAGATACCCTACGTTAGTGAGTCCGTAAGTGATTCTAAGATAGAGAATGACGTTAGGTCCTTAATACCCCTACTCAAGGCAGTATCACCTAAGGGGTACCCATACCCCCTACTAGAGGCTCATGAGGTGAGTCACGTAAGTAGGTCAGTACTTACTGAAGTAGCTAGGGCTTACGGATTAACACCTTACTCAACGGGTAGGGAGGTGCTTGAGGAGTGGTTGACTTAAGTAAGTTGGAGGTTATTGGTAGGGTAATTGGTGAGACATCACATACTTCAGTAGTATTCACAGCAACTAAACCACCTAGTGTTGGGGAGTACGTAGTTATTGAGTACCCCGACGGCGGTGCCGTATTAGGTATTGTTGAGTCCTCAAGGATAGGTAACCCACTACTTACTGGTAAGTACTTAAGACCTGAGGTAGTCGAGTATGCTGAGTCCTTCGGTGCTGAGAGGCACCACTACGTAGTTGGTCAGGCTAGGCTACTATCGAGGGTTGATTCATTAATTAATGAAGGTATTGTTGAGTCACCTAAGTACCCACCTAACCCTATGGCTAGGGTGTTTAGGGCTTCAGATGACTTACTTAGGAGGATCTTCGGTTCTAGGGGTGGTAGCTGTATTAGGTTAGGCGTACTAGCTAACCACCCTAAAGTACCTTTCTACGTAGACGTTAATGCCGTAGTTAGTAGGCACTTAGCGATACTAGCTATAACAGGTGCTGGTAAGAGTAACACTGTAGCCGTATTAGTTAGGGGCATAGTTGATGAGTTAGGTGGTACTGTATTACTTATTGACATGCACTCAGAGTATGGTGGGGTAGCTAGGAGGTGTAGGGTAGTAACTCCTAAGGTGAACCCAGCTAACTTAACGATACATGAGTACTACAGACTACTTAACCTAGGTGAAGGAGCTACTAAGCAGAGGCTCTACTTAAGGAGGGCTTACTCATACGTTAAGCACGTATGTGGTAGGGAGTTAGAGAAGTTCTTCGACTTACTCATTGAGGAGGTTGAGAGGATCCTAAGCACGGGTAAGTACAGGGAGGTTAGGGGTGGTGAGGTTAAGGAGGTTAAGATAAGCGGTAAGGATAAGTCATCAGTCATTGACCTCCTACTCAAGCTCTACGACTTAAGAGATAGGTACTGGGGCATCGTACTATCACCTGAAGCACCGATAGACTTAGAAGCAGTCGTTAAGCCTGGGTACGCTAACGTAATTAAGTTAGGTAGTGTGGGTGAGGAGGTAGCTGACGTAATAACCTCCCACTACTTAAGGAGGCTCCTCGAGAGTAGGAAGAGGTTTAGGGTGTGTGGTAAGGGTTACCCAGTACCTGTCTTAACGGTTATTGAGGAGGCTCACGTACTAATACCTAGGAATAGAAGTACATTAACTAAGGAGGTAGTTGCTAGGGTTGCTAGGGAGGGTAGGAAGTTCGGGTTAGGGTTATGCCTAGTTAGTCAGAGACCTAAGAACGTTGATGAGGACGCACTATCACAGACGAACAATAAGATAATACTTAGGTTAGTAGAGCCTCAAGACCAGAGGTACGTACAGGCAGCTAGTGAGACCCTATCTGATGAGCTCCTAGCACTACTCCCATCACTAAACGTAGGTGAGGCTGTCGTCCTCGGGTTAATGACCCCAATACCAGCTCTAGTTAAGGTTGATAAGGTTAAGAAGGAGGCTGGTGAGGATATTGAGGCTCATAAGGAGTGGAGGGAGTGGGTGTTTAGGGAGTTAAGCTCATCAGGTAGTAACGTCTATGATGAGTTGGGAATTAATGGTTAGTAAAGCTTTTTAACTACACGTAATTAGGTCCCTTAGGTGCTTTAGGCTTGACCTTAGTGAATTAAGGTAGTTAATGCATTAGTAACTCACTAATTACTTAAGTAATTACTTAAGGTGATTTCATTGCTTAAGCTACTCATTAATGAGTGGAAGTCACTCCCTAAGGCCGCACGTAGGTACATAATCTACATGACACTAACGACTCCACCACTATTCATATGGATCCTCGTACCGTACCTAATGCTTAGGGTAGGTATTAGTGTTGCTGAAGCTGGGGCCATAATTAGTTTAGCCTCAGCTTGTGCTGCAGGTATTAACTACTTAATAGGTAGGTACCTAGACTACGCAGACCCTGTTAAGGTTATGGCCTTAATATGCTTCATTGAGGGTACTTCATACATGATTTACTATGAGGGGTTCTTAATGAGGTTAGTTGCTTTAGTAGTTACTGCTGCTGTTATAGAGAGGTTAGCTAGGGGTCTCTACGTAGTTTATCCTGTGTACGAGTACGACGCCTACCCGGAGGATAGGCGTGAGAAGGCATTCATGATCCATAACTTAATACCGTTCGCGTCTCAATTAATTACTTACCCACTTATTGGTCTACTCATATCTTCATTAAGCCTCAAGGATCAGATAAGCTCCGTCATTGCCTTCTCAATAACTTCCTTCGCTTTAGGTGCTTTAGCGTTAGTTATAGTACCTAGTATAGGTAGGAGGAAGTTAGGTGTTGGTGGGGGTGGTGGCTTAGGTAGGGGAGTACCTAGGGGGTTAGTTAGGGTTGTTTTAGCTTTACTACTCCTAGGGTTAGGTACTGAGTTAACACCGACTATAGCCCTTACTTACCTATTCATGAATATAGCTAGGAACCCCCTACTCTCGATGGCCCTCTACGAAGCATTAGCTAGCTTACCCGTCGTCGTAGCTTCACTCTACATGCTTAGATTAAGCCCTAGGAAGGGTTACTTACTAGTCATTACGGGTATGTCACTAATAGCTATAGGCGACTTAATACTCGGGTTTACGGAGTTAGTCCTCATTGCTTTAGGAGTAGCTCTTATTGAGTCGCTCGGGTACGCACTAATGGATCCCTACCTCATGGATACGCTATTCGCTAACATACCTAAGGAGAGGAGGGGTGAGGTATTAGGTGCTATATCAGGTATTAGGAGGTTACTATGCATTGCAGGACCTGCAGTAGCTGGCTTCCTAGCATCAATTAACCCCCACATACCCTTCATAGTAGCGTCAGCTACGGTATTCATAGCTACGGCAGTAGTTAGTAGTGAGGTTAGGGCTAGGGTTGAGGCTAAGGTAGGTTAGAGCCGCTCCTAACCTCCTCCCTAACTATGATGAGTATTGAGGTAATTACTACGGTCATTAGGAGTGCTTGAGTAGGTGTTACGTACTGATTAAGTATTAAGTAAGCTAGTATACTAGCACCTACTGGCTCACCTAGGGCTATTGAGGTGACCGTACTTGACTTCATGTACTTAAGTAAGTAATTCATGAGTGTGTGACCACCAATCATGGGTACTACAGCTAGTAGTACGAAGTACATGTAGGATTTAATACCGTAGTGTATGAAGTCTGTAGAAGTTACTAAGTTATAGGTTAGGAGTACCGCAGTAGCTACTCCGTAAACCGTTACTGCATACTCTAGAGTCCCCTCAAACCTCCTCAATACCCTACCAATACTGAAGTATGCTGAAGCAGCTAAGGCACCCGTAAGTGCTAGTACTACCCCGTAAATACTCCTAACACCGGATACTCTAGGACTCATGAAGAGGGCTATGGCCGTGAAGCCCGTGAGTAACGCAACTACTTGAGTGATCCTCAATCTCTCCTTAAGTAGTAAGTAATCAATCAGTAGATTAAATAGAGGGTATGAAACAACTATCGTTACGCTAACAGCTACTGAGACATAGAATAGCGACTCCATCCATAGGAGGAAGTGAGTAGCTAATGCAGTACCTGAGGCTATCGTAAGTACTAGGTACTTAGGGTTCCTCAGTACGTTAGCGACACCACCTAAACCGCCCTTAACGGCTAATGCAGTAGCTAGTATTGATGTAGATATCAGTAACCTCCAGAAAGCACATACTGGTGCTGGAGCATTAGCTAGTAGTACGAATATTGAAGCAAATGAAATACTTACTAGAATCGTGAGTGATATCACGAATACTTCAACACTAATTAACTTCATGAATATTTACCTAACTCAAGAGTAGTTGTTAGGCATAAATAAAATAATTAACCTAAACTCACTTAATTAACCTTAAGATATTGAGTAATTAAGTAATCCCTACACTAAATTCGCTATTTTACGTAGCTACAGTAACTTGTTACGTTACGTGAAGTACCTATGAAGTAATTCATAAGTACTTAACCTAACTATTGATCAGTAATTAAGACTGTTCATTAATGCCGTAGTTATAAGCATAGTCAGTATTAATAATCAGTTTACTAATACGTTACGTAATACAGATGTTTTTAGTGGATTATTTAATGACCTGAAGTTTACGTAATTTAAGTAGTTAAAGAAAAATTTATCACTATGGGTTACGTACTACTACTTGACGGTGTTCTACATGAGATTATCGAAGGTTTTCGGTAATACATTAGTAATAACCTTAATACTAGCGTTAGTAGCTAGCTCATTAATAACCTACGCGGTCCTCATAAACTACGGAATAGTTATTAGGTCTAGAGTAACTGTTGAGGAGCCTATAAGGGTCTATAAGGTTCAGGGATTACCGACCACCATGACCCCCGGTAGCGAAGGTACTATGAAGTTCATAGTAACTAACAACGGCGATAAGAATTACCTAATGAACGTAAGCGTTATACTGCCTTGGAGCTGGGATAAGTTAAGTGATGGTAGGGGCTTCGACGTACTTACGCTAACAGTTAATGGCGAGGATAGGACTTGGGACTTACTTGATGATGGCGTAGCTCACTTCGTAATACAGCCCGGCGAGTCAGTAACGGTTACTCTAGAGGTTAAGGCTTGTGCTGACATACCTGCAGGTAGTTACGACGTAACCGTTAATATAGCTAGGTCGGTAGTCCTTGATGACCCGCCCAAGTTCATTCACTTAAGCTGGGCAGTTAATGATGTTTACCACACGATAACTATTATGTGGTGGACACGCTACGACGTAAGCGGTAACACCGTAGTCTATGATACAGTACATCGTGATAGCGTAAGTGACTACAGGTATAAGGCAACAGCTACCGTTCATAGGGTATGCGCCTACGGTAAGTGCTTCCCAGGTTACTGGCATGAAGTAACCCTAAAGAACCTACAGCCAGGCACTACGTACTACTTCAGAGTAGGAGGCCCTGGCGGCTGGTCTAGGGAGCTTAAGTTCAGGACCTTAAGCCCTAACCAGCCAGTCAAGATAGTATTCGCGGGTGATAGTAGGAGGCCTTGGGGTGATGTAGCACCTGGTGAGGAGATTAAGTACCACCCGACAACCATATCGAACTTCCCATACTCTAGGATATGGGTTAGTAAGGCAGTAGCTAAGGAGGATCCGGACGCCGTAGTATTCGTTGGCGACATGGTTGAGAAGGGTAATGACTGGAGTGAGTGGGTTCAGTGGTTTGAGGACGTAACTAATAACTTAATAACCTCGGATGGTAGGGTAATACCCATAATAGCCGTTATAGGTAATCACGAGATGGGTGCATGGCCTAACGTAGAGTCGACTTACGAGTGGTTCAAGGGGCTATTCGCTAACCCAAGCAATGAGTTGTGGTTCGCTCTAGACTTCCCGAACGTGCACTTAGTAGCTCTAGCAACTACGGGTGGGTGCGTAGGTACTTGGTGGGGCCCGATGGTTAAGGAAGCTACTGAGGAGCTTAGCTTCCTAAACAGTACCTTAGCAACTACTCACGCTAGGTGGAAGGTGGTTGCCTTCCACGTACCATACTACGACTGCTACACAAGCGGTACTGGATACCCGAGCGAGGTACTGCTTAAGTACTGGGCACCAATAATTGAGAAGTACCATACGGACTTCGTCTTTAATGGACACGTACATAACTACATGAGGTCATGGCCGATAAGGACGGTTAAGATCGAGGAAGTACCCGTTAATAAGCCGTGGACTAAGGTCGGTTATAAGTACGTGTACGAGCTAGAGCACAGCAGTAACGAGGGTACGACATACGTAGTAGTAGGTACTTGGGGAGCACCAACAGACCCGTACGTCAAGGGTGGTGCATGCGCTATAAGACCGTTCATGGCCTCAGCATACGCTAGGCCAATGTACGTAGTAGTTACCTTCAACTCAACAAATGCTGTATACGTAGCTAAGGATACGGCAGGCCATATCCTAGATAAAGCAGTATTCCCGTACGTAGTACAGAACTTCACAACACCTGACTACAACATGAGGTCCTAAAGTAATTAATAAACTTAAACCCATCCTTTTTAAACACGTAACAACAAGATCGCTATAATCAGCCGAAAACTCCACGATCATCAATCACTTCCCTACGGACTCATCACTGAGTAAGTAAGTGTTCGAGAGTTTAAAATAAATTTAATTACTTATGTTCCAGTCCTCGTTCCTTAATCGTTCCAGTCCCTACTTAGGGAATTCCTTACTAAGTACGACTACGCGTTAACTACCGGTGTACCTCATGGGTAGGTATAAGTACTTAATCATTACTTTAGTCCTCACATCAGTAGTGACTATTTCATTACTGTATTACGTATTAGTAATTAATAGTAGCTACCGAGGCACTCCAGGTAAATCCTCAGGAAGCATTAATACTGAGGTAATAGGTAGTAACGCATCACTAACTAAACTAACTAAACTAACTAAGGCAGTAACTAGTAGTGAGAGCCTCAAGGACGTCATTAAGTCGTTAATCAGTAAGGCCCGTAAGCTCCATAGTGAGGGCTACGACACTACCTACGCTCACTACCTACTACTATCTAGTGCTTGGTACTTAAGGAGGGGTGATTTAGGTAGGGCTGAGGAATTACTTAAGAAGGCTGAGGAACTCCTCAGCAACCCAGTACTTAGGGGGTCAGTAAGTAAGCTTAACTTCACTATTAAGCCGTACGCACTAGTGAGTACTAAGCAACCTAGCAAGTGGGACTTCGTACCACTAGGTACGGTCTTCGTAAGGAGTAAGTACGGCTACTTAACGTACCCTCGAAATGACCGTAATTGGGTACTTAGTTGCTTCATACTAGTCGCTGTAGGTAGGTCTGAGGATGGTAAGGTAGTAGCGTATCAAGGTAGGCTACCCCTAAGCCCTACGGAGGGTGTGTTCAGACCTAGAGTATTCATCGGTGGTAAGTGGAGGGTACTTAATACGTTATTCACGGGGCCACTGTATTACGAGGAGGGGAGTAACTACGTTAAGGTTTACGAGTACGACTTAAGCCATAATTACATGCAGTACATAGAGTACGTAGTAAGTAACCACACATGGATACACGCAATAATTAACTTAAGAAGTAGTGAGGAGTTAATTAAGGTCGTAGGTAAGCCTGAAGGACCGCCTATGTGGTTAGGTGGTTGGGGTAGTACATACTTACCACACGGTATATATTCTAGAGTTAAGGGTATTGACCTATGGTCGGGGTTCTGGGTCGTAGGACCTGCTGAAGTAACTGTTAAGGTAGGTAATCATAAGGGGGTGTTTAGGGGGTTCTTCGTATTTGATAGAGCATCACATAGGTCCCTAATACTTAATGAGGAGGCAGTAACCCACGGTAGGGGCTCACCAGTAGCTTTTACGTGTATGGTGATTAAGGGTAGGGGGTTCTACATAGCGCTAACGTATTCAAGAAACCCATCACCACTAAACGTAACTCTAGAGCATCAGTTAAGGATGGTAGTTAATGGTGAGGTAGTGGATGTTAGTAACTTCACGGTAGTTGATGACGGTAGTATTCAACCTAAGTGGTTCAGGGTATACGCTAAGTTACCTAATGGCTACTTAAGAATGTATGGTAAGGTAATTAATTACTGGCCACCTACGTGGCCTAGGTCCTTAGGTACGTGGTGGAACCCTAACGCAACAACTACTTGGGGTAGGGCATTCACTTTATGGGCTGGTAAGGCGGTAATTAATGGTAGGGAGTATAGCTTTAAGGCCGTAGGTGTTGGTGAGTACACTAGATACTCACCTAGGAAGTACCTAAGGGTGGGGTGTAGTGAGGCCTGCTGGGCTAATAGCTAGTTTTTCTCACGTAACTCCTTAATCAACTCATTAACTAACTCACTAAGTGGTCTTAAGTCGCTATCCAATAGCAACTCCTTAATAACACCCTCAACCCTATCCCTAATGTCCTGAACATCAGTAAATCCGTGGTTTAAGTAGTTAATTGCTTGTATGTAGGTTGATAGGTAATCGCATAGCTTAACTAACTTAGCTTCAGTGCTTCCCTTACTTACGTACTCATTAATGATACTGATTAATTCATTATCCTTGATTAACTCCTTAAGAACCTCGAGCTCAATAACTTCCTTAACACTACCTAACCTCCTCGTGAGTTCGTAGGGTAAGTCACCAATGAATGCTTCAGCTAGGTCGTGGATTAAGGCCATAGTAAGTACTTTCCCTACATCAACTTCCCTACCTAACCCACTTAACTCACGACTAAGCAGTAAGCCAAGTACAGCTACCTCGTAGGTATGTGAGGAGACTGTCTCAGCTATCGAGGGATGTATACCCCTAAGTAACCACCCTGTCCTAGGTAGTAGCTTAAGTGCCTCAACAGCATCTACTAACTTAATTAGGGACTTAATGTCCATGGAGCACACCTTACGATTATATTGAGTTAATTAGGTTAAGTAACCTCCTTAACTACTGAGTACCTCTCCCTAGTTACTTCATATACGGTATCAGCTACGTCCCTAACCTCATTATGGTGAGTAACTACTATTAACTGAGGTATTACCCCACCACCCTTGAAGTTCCTCACTATCTCCATTAAGTCCTTAACCCTCTCCTCATCTAAGTGTACGGTTGGTTCATCAAGTACTAGGAACCCCAACTTACCCCTGAGTACTGCCTGATGTAGTGAGAGTATCAGCGCTATTGACGTAGCTACGGACTCACCACCACTTAACTTACCAACACCTACCTCAGTACCACCACTGATTAAGTATATGTTGAGTTCCTCATCTATCTTAACGTCTGAGTAGCTTAAGTTGAAGTACTCTAGGTATCTCCTCATTAACTCCTCAATACCCCTTATTAACTCCTTCCTAAGTAACTTGGGGGCGCCATCCTTATGAAATACCTTATCCCTAATCCAGTTAAGTACACATAACTTACGCCAGGCATCCCTAAGGGTCTTAAGGTCCCTCTCTAAATTACCTACTAACTCCTTAACCTCCTTAATACTTCTTTCACGATCCTCAAGCCTCTCCTTCGTAGCTTTTAACTCCCCTATCAACTCCTCCTTAACTTTCTTAAGCTCACTACACCTCTCCTCAATATCCTTAAGTCTCTTACTAAGCTCCTCCATTCTCTTTAAGTACTCCTTAACCCTCCTTAAACCCTCTTCATACTCCTTAATCTCCTCATTAACTCTCCTGAGCTGCTCCTCAATCCTAGGTTTCCTCGATACCCTACTACTTAATTCGATGAACTCACGCTCCAACTCATTAACTAATTCAGAAGCCTTTGTAAGGTCCTCAGTACCTAGGACCTCCTTAATCTTACCCCTTAAGCCACTTAATTCACTCTTAATGTCCCTTAACCTACTTAAGTAGTTATTAGCTTCATTAACTAATTCATTCAGCAACTCCTCAGACACCCCCTCCTCAATTAACTTCCTAAACCTTCTGTAGTCATCCTCAACACTACCTAGCCTCATTATCAACTCCTGAAGCTCTACCTCCTTATCCCTTAGCTCACTCAACTTACTCCTAATTCTCTTAAGCTCCTCCTTAGCGCCCCTCAACTTACTCTCCTTACTACTCATTAACTCCTCTTCATTAAGTAGCTCCTTAAGCCTACCTTCGATGTCCCTTAACCTATCCCTAAGTGACTTAATGGAGTCTAACCTAGCTTCAATACTTCGTAGCTTCTCTCTAAGCTTCTCCCTCTTGAGCTTAATCATACTTAATTCATTCTCAAACTTACTGATTAGCTCATTCCTAAGCTTAGGTGTTAGTGGTTGCTGGCATAGCGGGCACTTACTCAATTCCCCAGTGCTTCTTAAGTACCTTAACTTACCCTTAATGTCATCCTCATCCCTACTTAATGACTCGATCTCAGACCTTACACTAACTACTTCATTACTTAACTCATTAACTTCAGACTCAACCCTACTTAAGGTACTATTAACCTCCTTTAATGCCTCATGAATGTTACTGAACTCCTTACTTACTACCTCAGAGGCCCTCCTTAATACGCTATTAATGCGTTCCTTAATGCCCCTCACTTCAGTATCTAACCTAGTTACTAAGTTACTTAACTCCCGCTCCCTACCCTCAAGATCCTCCCTCTCAGCCTTAAGCCTCCCTAACTCCTCACGAGCCTTCCTGAATTTATTGAGTGCTTCCTCAATACCTTCTGGGTACTTCCTCCTTAATTCTTTAAGCTCCTCTAACTTACCCCTCAGGTGATCTATCCTTACATTAACCTCCCTTAACCTACTCTCAACCTCCCTTCTCTGATCCTCGAGTTCCTTAGCTTTACTAACTAAGTCCTTGATCTTGAGTTTCTCACTAATTTTACGTAATTTCTTCTCTGCGTTAACGCATTCATTGAGTTCACTAACGATCTCCTCCCTAGCTCTACGCTTCTCACTCAACTTCCTCTTGAGCTCATCTACATTCTCACTTAATGCCTTAAGCCTCTCATACTCGCTCTTAACCCTATCACGATCACTTTCTAACTTACTTAACTTACCCTCAACATCCTCTTTCTTCTTCCTTAACTCATTGATTAACTTACGCAGTTCATCAACCTCCTTAATTAATTTCCTTAACTCCTCATTTCTACTACTTAACTCACTTAACCTGTTTAAGTAGGTCGTCCTTAGATCCTCTAAGGAATTCCTCTTAGGGTATAGCGAGAGGCGTGTACCATTACTTAACTGTATACTTATTGAGTAATTATCGAGGCGTTCCTTAGCTTTTTCGTAATTCTCAAGACCTAATACCTTATCTATCCTTGACTTCCTATCTGAAGGCCTAGACTCCAGTAAGCTAGTTACCTCTCCTTGAGGTATTACTAGGGCTGACCTAACGACCTCCTTGAGTGTCTTAGTACTTACACCTAATAATTTAGATACTTCCTTATCAACCTCACTAGCACCTATAGCTACGGTCCTACCATTACGTAACACTCTATTGTCGACTGGCCTAGCCTGTATGGAGCTTCTGAAGCACCTACGCTCAATAATTACCTCCTCACCATCAACGTCCAGCCACAGCTTAACTACTGCTTCATTCTCCTTCGTGTAGTCATTAATTACTCCCCTCTTACTTCTACCACCTCTCCTAGACTCCCCCCTAAGTACGTCACCAGTTAATGCGAAGTATATGGCCTCAACAATACTTGACTTACCAGCTCCATTCCTACCTACTAACGCGGTAACTCCACGGTCGAAGCTTAACATAGTCTCTTTATGAGATATGAAGTTCCTCAAGTAAACCTTCTTAATAGTTATCAAGTACATCACCCTAGAAACTTAAGTAATCCCTTACCACTTGAGCCACTACCTAAGCTACCCCTACTTAATGAGGTAGTACTTAAGTACTTAGGCGGTTCCTTAGGTAGTTCAGGTATCTTATCTGACCATACATCAACGTACTTAATTAATTCATTAATTACCTCCTCTACATCACCTGACTCGGCACCTGCTAGGATGTTCTTTAACTTAATAATCTCCCTAGCGACTCTTAAGTAATGCTCATGCTCTGTATTACCTAGTATCTTAGCTACTACCTTAACCTCATCGATGACTGGCTCATACTCCACGTAATTACCCTCCCTCCTCAGCTCCTTAACGTAGGTGGTTCTTATTCTTGAGTAAGCTACTTTATACTTACTAATTAACTCATTAATCCTCCTATACACTTCATCCTTAACGCCTACACCCTCCTTAATCGCTACGTCTACATGTATGATACCTCTATCGAATTTACTTGAGTTACATAACTCACTTAACTCCCTTAATCCGGACTTAACGTCTGATAAGTACCTCCTCCAATCAGTAATTACGACTACTTGAGGCCTAACTCTTAAGTCTACTCTATGTACGTGGGGTTCATCAGTACTTAAGTCAACTATGAAGAACCCCTTACCGTATCTCCTCCAGTCCTCAACCTCATCACGCCTAAGTATCTCAGTACTTCCTGCGTAAGCTATTACTGAGCCGTTCTCTAACTTCCTAATTACCCTCCTATGTAGGTGCCCCATAGCTACGTAGGTGAAGGTACTCGGTATGTCGCTTAAGTCTATACCCTCCTCAAAAGCGAAGAACTGCTTAATGCATTGATGCATTACTAGTACTGACTTCCTACCCTTAACTAACCTACCTAACTCCTCAACCCTATTCTTAAGCCACTTAAGGTACTTACTCCTAGCTGGTTGATTAGATAGCCCAGCTATGAAGTACTCACGACCACCTATACTCACTACGTCGTACTCATTACCTTCAGAGGTCCCTAAGGTCCTTAAGTTAGGTATTACTACGTGCGGTGCGTAGTCACGCCTCCTAGGTGTGTCATGCTCACCAAGTACTGCATAGACCTTAATACCCTTAGATACTGCCTTACTAACCTCCTCAATAACTACCTTAAGTGCCTTATTAGGTGGTCTAAACCTATCGAATAAGTCACCAGCTATTACGATAACGTCAACACCCTCACGGATAGCCTCATCGAAAGCCTCCCTAAACACTCTGTAAACGTCATCCTCACGCCAAGTAAGTCCGTACTGTGAGTGACCTAAGTGAGTATCCGCTAAGTGCGCTAGTAGCATCTACACACCACTAAAGAACTGGTTGTTGGAGGGCTTAAAACGGGAGTAGCTGATGACTCCTTAAGTACCTACCTTAATACCCCTCTCCTCACAAATCTCCTTTAGTGCCTCAATAGCTGATAAGGTAGCTAAGTAACTCGTCTTAGGGTTAGTAGGTGTTGGTACGTTCTCAACCCTAACTAATAACCTACTAGCTCTAGACCTGACCTCAATCTCATGGACATTCCTACTTATCGTTGGGTCAGCAACTATCTCTACGTAAGCCTCAACACCAGCCGCTAGGGTCAGTGCTGCCGATACGTTAATGTTGGCTGGGAAGGCCTTAACTGCCTCCCTAGCCCTACCCCTGAAAATTACTTTAGGCTCCTTAATACTGCTTAAGTCAATACCTAACCTTGTTACGTAGGGTGACTTAGCTAGTGCCTTAACTGGTTTCCTAGTCCTAATAATTACCTCATCAATACCCACTAACCTTAAGGCCCTAATAGCGTCTAAACCAGCAATAGCTCCCGTCGGTACATGCACCTTAACACCGTACTCACGAGTAGCCTTAATTAACTCATTGAAGAATCCCTCATCAAGTAAAGCACCTACACTCATTATCATGAATTCAGCACCTGACTTAAGTACCTTAAGTGCGTACTCACGAACAGCTTCCTGACTAGCTGCTTCAACAACTACGTCAGGCTTAGTACTTAGTAATTCATCAATACTACTTACTACCTTAGGTGATGAGTTCTTAAGTGACTTAGTGAGTTCTACGCACTTATCCTTAATTATGTCGTAGAGTGCTGTTAGTTCAGCAGGTACTGTACCGTTATCTATTGCCTTAGCTAATTCAGTACCTATGGCTCCGCAACCTATTATTGCTACTCTCCTCAAGACTTACTCACCACCTTAACAACTTCCATACTCATATTTACCTTTACTGGATTCATAGTTAATTCACTCGTACTTACTACGTCAGCACCTGCCCTCACGTACTCCTTAACATTCCTTAAGTTAATACCTCCACTAACCTCAATAACTACCTTATCACGTAGCCCCTCATGCTTAAGTAACTCAACAGCTCTCCTAACCTCAGCTGGTGTTACGTTATCTAGCATGACTACGTCAGCACCCTCCCTAGCAGCTATTACGGCTTCCTCAGCCTTACTAACCTCAACCTCTACTTTATGAATGAATGAAGCTACTGACTTGACCCTCCTTAATGCATCCCTTAAATTACCTACGATAGCTAAGTGGTTATCCTTAATTATGTAGGCATCACTTAATGAGAACCTATGCGTATCCCCACCACCAACCTTAACAGCCTTCTTAACTAAGTACCTTAGTCCCGGGACTACCTTCCTAGTAGCTGCTACCCTAGCCCTAGGATTCACTGACTTAACAGCATCTACGAATTCCTTAGTCCTAGTAGCTACCCCGCTTAGGTAGGTTAGTAGGTTGAGTAGGGTTCTCTCAATAGTCAGTAACTTCCTAGCATCACCCCTTAACCTCATAACTACTGAACCCTCCCTAACTAAGGAACCACTAGGTACGTACTCTAGGACGTCAATACCTAGTAACTCAAGTACATTAGCTAATTCCTCCGTACAAGCTACTACGTAATTACCTTCAGAAATCACTACAGCCTCAATAACCACTCCAGGAGGTATTAGGGCTTCAGTAGTTAAGTCCCAGAAGGGTACGTCCTCACTAACCCACTCCATGAACTTCCTAAGTAGTGACTCAATCAATACTTAAGCACCTAAGATAGGTTTGTGCACTACTTTAAAACATGTGTCCTTAACTACTTACCTATCACTCTTAAGGACTCCTCAATAACCTCCTTAACCCTCTTAAGTACGTCCCTACTCAACTCAACCCTAGGTCTTAGCTTCTCTAGCGACTCCTTAATATTGAGTAAGTGTATCTTCTTCATGTCCGTACATACGGCTATGGGGTTTAAGGGCTTAATGTCTAGGTTAGGGTATAGCTTCCTAGCTCTGTAGGTCAGCCCCTCCTCCGTACCTAGTAATATGGTACCACCACCTACCTCAGGTATTGCTTTAAGCATTTGACTAGTACTACCTACCCTAACAGCTAATTCCCTAGCATCCCTAGGTGCTTCCGGATGTATTATCACCTTAGCTCCGGGGTACTTACTAAGTGCCTTCTCCACGTAGTACCTACTTATTAAGTTCTCATGTATGGGGCAGTGACCGTACTTAGGTAGTGCCTTAACCTTAACACCAGTTACTTGAGCTACGTAATCAGCTAAGTTCTTATCGGGCGCTAGTATGACCTCATCAACACCTAACTTAGATACTAACTTAGCAGCTGATGAGCTAGTTACTACGTAATCAGCTAACGCCTTAAGCTCCGTAGGTGAGTTTACGTAGAGTATTAATGGTGTGTTAGGACTCTCCTCCCTAACCCTCCTAACATGCTCGGGGGTTAGCATATCAGCTAGTAAGCACCTAGCCCTAGGGTCTGGATGAAGTACTACCTTATCCGGGTTTAAAGCGGCTACCATTTCAGCCATGAATGAAACACCAGCAAATACTATGACGTCAGCATCTACCGTTAATGCCTTCCTAGCTAACTCGAGACTATCACCTACGAAGTCAGCTACGTCCTGAACCTCAGGTAGTTGGTAGTTATGAGCTAGAATAACTGCCTTCCTACGCTCCTTTAGCTTAAGGACCTCCTCCATGAGCTTCCTAACGTAGTTAGGGTAACTCACCTATGCCCCGCATCAAAGTCTGTGGGAGGAGATTTAAACATTACTTAACAAGTTCTAGTTACGTATTAGTAGGTTTAAGAAAACCGGGAGTTATTTAAAATCACTTACCACCCTTAAGTATGTTGTCTAGCGCCTTAATACCTTCGTTAGTTATCTTAAGTATTACCTTACCGCCCTCCTCAACCTTACTTATGAGTCCTAACCTGCTTAACTTATTAGCCCTCCTCCAAACAACTGACTTACTAAGTCCTAACTTCTTAGCTAGTGCTGATATATTCATGCTCTCCTCACTAAGTGCTTTAAGTATCTCAGCATCCCTCTCATCGAGTTCCTCCCTAATAACCTCCATAGGGACTGATGTGGCTTGAGCAGTCCTAGGTCTCCTCCTAAGTAGTGAAGCTATTATTGATGCAGCAACTATAGCAGCTACTACACCAGCTATTAATCCAGTAGGTATTGCAGGTCCTGAGGGCTTAGGTGTTGTTGTGGTTGAGGGTGTCGTGGTTGTCTTAGTAGTTACTGGTGATGCCTTACTCGTCTTAACTACTGCTGATTTAGTCCTTACTGTAGTACCTGTGCTGACTGATGCGACAGTACTCGTAGTGGTTGGTGATGTAGTTGAGGTCTTCAGAGTAGTAGTTAATGGTTTAGTAGTTGATGTAGTACTTAATGATGTAGTTGTTAATGACTTAGTGGTTGTGGGTGATGTAGTACTAACTGATGTAGTCGTCGTTGCTGATTTACTGGTTACTGTAGTAGTGGATGTGGTTACTGTCTTCGTTGCCGTTGTCGTTACTGGGGTCGCTGATGTCGTAGTGGTCGTAGTTGTTGATGTTGCTGACTTAGTGGGTGTTGTGGTTGCTGTGGCTGTAGTTGTCAAGGACTTAGTCACTGTTGCGGTGGTGGTTGTGGTAGTCGTAGTTGTTGGTGGGGGTGGTGGTAAGTACTTAACCTCATACGTACCCGCTCCCGAGTAGCTCAGTACTATCACGGATCCCTTCATACTTATTGATGGTGAGCCATTGAAGTAGAGTAGTGCCGCACCCTTAGGTAGCACTATGTTGGCTGGTCCTTGAGGTGATACTACAGCTACTACGTACCCCTCCGTAGTTAGGTTCCCTACGACTGCTGTGTAGGTTATTATTACTGATGAGGTCATATTCATTAAGTATATGGTTAATTTATTACCTGTTAAGTTAGTAGGTACCGGCTCCCCGTTAGATGCGTTAATGACTGATACGGTCTCCGGTATGACTCCCTTATCAAGTAGTACCGTGTATGTGTAGAGACCGCTTAAGTTAGTAGCTATTACGGTTACCGTAGCTACTCCCGAAGTATCTAGTCTGTATGTGTAGGTTAGTGACTCAGCCGTAACTAGTGATGGTGTTAACGCAATGATTAGTAGTGAAGTAATCGCTAATGTACCTAATACCCTAGCGGCGTATCCCCTACCCATACCCATCCCTAAGGAGTCGTTAGGAGTAATTCCTTAAAACTCTGTAGGGTACCTACGTACTCCGGAGATTTAATGGCGCTACTTAAGCACGCCTTAACCCGTCGGTGCTTGACCTCCGTCATCACGCCTCAGCTGAGGGGGAGTCCCCATCCAGTTACCTCCAGTCGCTTACGTAGCATATTAGGTGAGTTACTTACTTCCCCTACCCACCACCTTAACTATCCTATCCGCGAAGACCCTCCTGAAGTAATCCGTAGTTATTACTGGTCTACCATTAACCTCGACTACCTGCCTACTTGGTGGTTCCTTGAGGTAGTATGGATTCATTTGAGCGACTCTCTCTTCGTAGCTAGGTACGTACGGGTTCCTATAGAATATACCTACCGGTATCCTATCACCTGACTCTAGGGCCTTCCTCATAGCGTTTATGTACTTGGACCTAGCCTCACTAGGATCCCTAACTAGTGGGTCCCAACCCTCATCCTCTAACCTGTATATCCTCTTACGGTAGTACTCAGCAGTAAATACGTTGTTGTACGTTACGCATGGTTGAAGTACATCAATTACTGAAGCACCCCTATGCCTTATAGCCTCAACGAATATCCTCTTTAAGTAATCAACGTCTAGAGCGAATGCCCTAGCTACGAATGTGTAGCCTGAAGCTAGAGCTACTGCTAGTGGGTTAATAGCGTCCTGTATGTTGGGTCTAGGTAGTGCCTTAGTCTTAACACCCCTAGGTAGTGTTGGTGATGCTTGACCCTTAGTTAATCCGTAAACACCATTATCATGTATTACTACCGTAACGTCTATGTTCCTCCTACCTAAGGCTACGAAGTGACCCATACCAATACCTAGTAAGTCACCGTCACCTCCATGAACTATCACTATGAGCTTAGGATTAGCTAACTTAATACCTACCGCGAACGGTATTGCCCTACCATGGAGTGCGTGAACACCATTAACTCTGTAGTAGTTAGGTATCCTACCTGAACACCCAATACCAGCAACAACAACTACTCTCTTAGGGTCTAACTGAAGCTCCTCGAAGGCCTTAAGCATCGCCGTTAGTATTCCGTAGTTACCGCATCCAGGGCACCACTCAATCCATACCTCAGATCTGTAGTCCTTCATTGAGTACCTACGCTCACGCTCCATACCTTAAAACCACCTCCTTAACACCCTCCTTAAACAACTTAAGGACAGCATCAACTAACTCGTTAGTGTATATCGGCCTACCCGTGTACTTAACTATCCTTTCACGTACCTCAATACCAGCGAATAACTTAGCAGCCATACCAGCCTGTACTAAGTAGTCATGCTCTACGAAGACGTACTTACTGAACCCCTTAATAACCTCCCTAACCCTACGTGACGGGAACGGCATGAAGTACTTAATGTGTAGGTATGAAGCCTTAATACCTAATGACTTAAGCTCCTCAATAGCATCCGTAGCCGCACCCTTAACGAAGCCCCAACCAATTAGTAGTACATCACCTGATTCACTACCGTATAGGACCGCCCTATGCTCTTGAGGTACTTCACGATCGATTACCTCTAACTTCCTCATCCTCCTAACGTACATCCTAATCCTTAATTCAGGATCCTCACTAATCCTCCCGTACTCATCATGCTCAACACCTGTGTAGTAGGTTATTGGTGACATACCTAGGAAGGTCCTCGTAGGTATTTCCTCATCTAGTGAGAACCTCTTGAAGGGACCCTCACCAGGTCCTACGTAGTACTTACCCCTCTCAATAACTAATTCCTCAGTCTTAGGTACGGGCATAGCTACTACTGTATTAGCTATGAACTTATCCAGTAAGTGAATCACAGGTACTTGATACTTCTCAGCAATGTTTAGAGCCTCAACTGCGTCCTTAAACGCCTCCTCATGATCACCAGAAGCAATAACTACTCTCGGGAATTCACCGTGACCAGCGAATAAAGTGAAGAATAAGTCACTCTGAGCACCCCTAGTTGGTAAGCCTGTTGAGGGCCCACCGCGTTGGTAGTACGTAATGACTACCGGTACGTCATTCATTCCTGCCCAACTAAGCGTCTCAACCATTAGTGAGAATCCCGGACCACTAGTAGCTGTAGCTACTCTAGCACCTGCTAAAGCAGCTCCCACAGCTGACGCTATAGCTGCTATCTCATCCTCAGTCTGGAAGACGAGTACTGAGCCTAAGTACTTATCACCTACCTTGAGTAGGTCCTTACCCTCCATGTAGAAGCTCTCATCCTGAGCTGGTGTTATTGGGTAGTATGACTGGAACCTAAGACCACCTACTAACTTACCCATAGCTACTACCTCATTACCAGTAACCACTAGTAACTCATCCTCACTTAATTCAGGCTTACCTAACTCCTTACTCACCTTAGGTACCTTACTCCTTAAGGCACTCACGGATGCTTTAATCATTAACTTATTAACCTCAATAACTGAGGCCCTACCCCTGAATACATCCTCTACCGTACTCACCATTGATTCTGGGTCAATACCTACTAAGTAAGTAGCTGCTGTAGCTGCGAAGGTACTTAACGCCCTAGTAGCTACGTTCCTAGGTACTCCATACTTAACTAACTCATTAATTAGGTCTGAATACTTAATACCTACTACCTCAACGCCTTCAGACCTTAACCACTTAACCACATCACCTACGTACTCACTAATACCTAACTCCTTAAGTAGCTCCTTAACCCTCATAGCGGTGTACTTCTCAAGTGCCTTAGCATCCTCAATAGTTGATGACTCCGTACCTAAGTCATAAACGAAGTAACTACCCCTACTCACGTCCCTAAAGTGTATGAATACTGACTCAACGTCCATAGCGACAGCAACATCTACTGGGTACTTAAGTGAGGTTGCCTTAGTTGCTGATACCCTCATATGGACGTAACTGTGCTTACCCCTAATGTTTGAGTAGTACTCCCTATCAGCTAATACACTATAGCCTAGTGAGGCGAAGAACCTAGAGAGTATCCTCATAGCGGTATCTAAGCCACTCCCTTGAGGACCCCCCAGTAGTATGTAGGCGTCACGCACCCCCAGCACCAGCAAGTAATTTAGTACGTCCTGAACTTAAATAATATTTACCTTAAACAAATACTAGTAAGGCACTAATGAAAAATAATATTTCATAGCATACGTGGAGCACTTGAATAGTATTCCCACGATTAAAGTAGTTAAATAATGCATTTTTATTTACACAGAAACCGCATTGACAGCTTAAATACTGCATATTTAAAATCCTTAATTAAGGGGTTAGTGATTTAAGGATATGGTATTAAGTAATTCAGTACTAATTAACTAATGATGAATTCAAGACGGGGCGATTGATGAGCGGAACTCCCCGAGCTGATTAGTTTTGAAAAACTACTTCTTAAGTATCGTATACGTAACTCCACTACCTAGGCTTAGTGTCGATACTAGCTCTAAGTTACTTGACTTAACCGCCTTTATCATGGAGTAGGATATAGCGTATATCGTATTACCTATGTAGAGCCCCCTATAGCATCCGTACTCAGGTACTATGCCCTTGTACTTCAGTACGTGGTCCTTAAGCGTTATTACTGCTAACCCAGGTACTCTCCCGTATATTGGGAATGCTATGTAGCCCTCCTCAGTATTTATTATGAATGCCCTATGGTCGTAGAATAGTGGTGATCCGTAAGCTCCCCTAATGATTACCTCAGATACTACCTTAATGTTCCTTGGGTCCCTAATGTCGAAGAGAGCTACCTTAACACCCCTACCCTCCTCATTACCAGCTAATCCAATACCTATTAAGTAGGTGTTATTCATGTATGGGTGTAGGTACTCTGAGTAACCAGGTATTTTTAGGAACCCTATCACCTTAGGGTGCTTAGGGTCGCTTAGGTCGATACCGAAGAGTGGGTCTACTCTCCTGTAGGTTACTAAGTACATTAGATTACCTAAGTACCTAGCAGCGTATACTCTCTCACCAATGGCTAATCCCTCAAGCTTACCTACTATGCTTAAATTCATGTTGAGTACGTAGACGTTATTGTAGGTCTTAGTCCTTAAGTACCACCTAAGGCTGGAACCTAAGTACTTAATCTCGTAGGTAGTTACTGTAGTAGCTATTCTGAAGTACTTACCGTACTCATCCATTGAGAACTGATCAAGTACTACACCAGGTACCTCACCCTCTGCCTTAGGTACTACCTTAAGTCCCTCAATCTCGAACCTGTATATCTTAGTTCTCTGAGTAGGTAGTGACTTAAGTACCCCCTCGAGGTACTTACCTAACTCATTAACTATAGCTTCCCTCTGCTTCTCAGGTAGCTTATTGAACCAGTTCCTAACCTTCTCCATAACTTTGTAGATCTCTGGGGACCAGTAGATCGCTGTCTTATTCATTACCTCCTTAACCTCACGAGCTAGGTCGGGTGGTAGGTACTTCATTAAGTACTTCATAGCCTCCTTAGCTACGTAGGTCCACGGACTGAGGTACGTTGTTGATAGTATGTATATGTTCTTAGTCGATACGTACACTCTACTCGACCTACTGAGTAATAGTACCGTAGCCCTGTACTTCATACTATCCGTATCTAGGGCTAGTATGGTTGTGAAGGTGTACCCCACGCCCCTACCGAAGTACAGTATGTTAGTTGGTGGTACTACGGCATTACCTACGCACGGTAGTACTACTAAGCCTCTATAGATTAGCGTAGGCATCTGTGATATTAGGTAGAGGTCATTACCTATTAGCCTAGCAGTAACGTATGAACCACTAACGGTTACGTTACCCACTAACTTAGCCTCACCATTAACTAACTTATACACGTAGACTGAGGTATTCACTACAGATATTGGTGGCTGAATAACTGCTGGCTGAACCACCGTTACTGGTACCTCCTGCGTTACTGTCTTCGTCTTACTATCCTCAACCTCAACTACGGTTACGGTCTTAGTTATGGTCTTAGTTACGTACTTAGACTTCCTAGGAATGACTGGTCCGTACTTAGTAGCTATTACTACTAACTTACCGTTACTAACGAAGATCCCCCTAACGTAGCCGTCCCTAATAACTACCTTACTAACTACCCTCATGTCGCTTGGTGGGTACGCCTTAATAATCAGTACTTCCCTACCCTTAACTAAGTATATGTACTTACCGTCAGTCTTCACGATATCAGGCTCATCAACACCAGCTACCTGTACGTTAGTTCTTGAGTACGGCACTGCCTTACCGGTGCTCTCCATAACGCTTACCTTAGTAGCTAATGGTTTGACCGTTACTGTTGGCAGGGTAATGGTTACTGATACGCTAGGCGTTACACCTACTTCACGAATTAGTGCCGTAGTTACTGCTGATTCTTGACTAGACTCCTTAATCAGCTTAACTAACTCCTCATAACTCCTAATCACCTTAGCACCTACTGAGGACGCGTTAGTTACTAGTGGTTCTAGGGACTCCTTAGCACCCCCAGTAGTAGGTGATGTAGTTGAGGTACTTACTTGGGTAGTTGTTGAGGTTGTTGAGTTAGGGGTTATTACGTACTTAGTAATTACCTTAGTCTCAGTACTGGTTACTGTACTTAATACGGTACTTACTTCAGTACTTGTTAAGTACTTAGTAATAGTCTTAACCCTAACACCTAGTAAGCCAGTTACCGAAGCACCTACTAAGGCCGCAGTTAATACTAGGGCGAAGGTAACACCCGCGAGAACGTACTTACTTGCTGACCCCATACCATACACCACCGTTTTAGGTAGGGCTTACGTAATCTATAACTCTAATGTATTGAATGGTGTGTTCTAACCTCTGGAATGGTACTAGGTGAAATTAGCTCCGTACAACCTATTTATAGTCCAGACTACATCAAACCCATCAACCTCAGTTAGGTCCGGGGGTACTGGGTTCGTGAACGCACTAAACCCTTCCCTACTTAATCTCTCATTAACGTACTTAATCAACTCCCTAACACTCATTGGTTTAGGTGGCTTACTTAACTCCTTAATTATGTGAGCTACTAACCTAACTTGACCAGTCTCTACGATCCTTGGGTAGTACTTAAGGTCAAGCTCGAATTTACTACCGCTTAAGTACTCAATAATTAACTTCATACCCTGAACCTTAACCCTCCTTAACCCCTTAATACCCCTAAACAACCTCTTCCTAGGTAATTCGTAGGTCTTAGTAATTACTCCTAAGCCCTTACCAGCTACTTCACTACTTAGGTCTTCGGGTATGTAATTACTCATCCTTATGACTGTATCAGCTACGGGTAGGAATGATGAGGAAGCACTAGTTACTACTACGACTGAAGCACCTGACTTACTTACTAAGTCCCTAACAACCTCCGATAGCGTCCTTATGGGGTCATTAGGTATTAACTCCCTCATTACCTCATCCTTAAAGAGTAGGTTAGTAGCGCTTGTGTCCTCATCAAGTAGTATTACCTCAGCACCAGCCTCAATAACCTCACTTATCGATGCTGCCATACTAGTTGATCCACTAGCATCTAGTGTTGAGAATCTCCTAGTATCGCAACCCCCTGGTAAGTTCCTAATGAGTGATGATATGTCGACATTACTTACTAACCTACCGTCCTCAGCCTTAACGAGTACTGTGTACTTCCTAGAGACTACGTACTCCCTCCCATCACCCCTCACGTGGTCGTATATACCGTCCTGAATAGCCTCTAGTAGGGTCGTCTTTCCGTGGTAACCACCACCAGTTACTACAGTTACTCCCTCCTTAACCGCCATACCCTCAACTACCTTACCGCTAGGTAGCTTGACCTTAACCTTTAGGGTGAGTGGTGATTTAAACTTAGTAGCTCCCTCCTTAGGTTCCTCACTTATGCTTGACTCCCTAGGTAGTATAGCTCCATTAGGTATGAAGAGTATGTAGCCTCCCCTATAAAGCCACTCCCTAAGGAACCTTTGATCCTTAAGTAGTTCGTAATGCTTAAGTACCTCATCAACTTCATTACGTACCTTAAGTAACTCACTAACGACTTTAGGTACGTCATTAATTAGTAACTTAATAGCTTCCCTACCTAATACTCTCCTACCCCTAGCTGGTAGACCTATGAAGAACCTAATGACTAATGACTCACTAATTAATTCACAGCATGACCTCCTAAGTATCCTAGGTGAGGGCTTAGGCACCCCTAAGTAGCAACTATTTCCTGAACCACATGGTCTCCTTAAACCCTTAAGTACTTTATGTAGCTTCCTAGCTAGGTAGTCGGTAAGCGCTAATGCACCTAGACCACTCAGTAATGTGTTGGGTAGCTTGAGTAATTCCTTAGGTAGCTTAACCTCTATGTAGGATGGTGGTGCGTGTGGGTCCCCCTGAATCCTAGTTAGTTTGGCTGAGTACCTACCGTAGTTTATGAGTAAGCCCCTTAACCCCTTGTATCTACTGAAGGGCTTACCGTTAATCCTTAGTAGGTACTCACGGAGTTCGTTAGTACTTATTCTCTTCATGAGTACGTAATACCCTCCACTTACTAACCCTTACTCACTACCTCCCTAATAAGTTAGGTAGTGCTAGCTTAGCTTAATATTCTCCTCAAGCACTTAAAGGTGGTGGATGGATTGAGTACTCAATTAAGTAGGCAGTCATTTAGGGTAGCTCAAGCTAATCAACTTAAGGAGTTACTGGATAGGGTTAGGGAGGCTGTTAAGCCCCTAAAACACATCGTAGTCATAATGTCGGGTAAGGGCGGTGTTGGGAAGTCAGTTATTTCAGCATCACTAGCCCTAGTACTTAGGAGGTTGGGGAGGTCCGTAGCTATACTTGATGCAGACATACACGGACCTAGCATACCTTGGCTCCTAGGTATTGAGGGAGGTAGGATGTTCTTTAGTGAATCAACGGGTAAGATAGTACCTGTTGAGGGTAGCCTAGGTGTTGGTGTAGTCTCAGTTGAGTTAGCACTTGATAGGAAGGACGCACCACTAGCTTGGAGAGGACCCCTAAAGACTAAAGCAATTACTGACTTAGTAAGTATGACTGACTGGTCTAGCTATGAATACTTAATAGTTGACTTACCTCCGGGAACTGGTGATGAGGCATTAACGGTTACGAGGTTCTTAAGTCCTAAGCTATCCGGTATTGTACTAGTACTAACGCCGGGTAAGATGGTTGCTCACGTAGTTGGTAAGGCGAGGAACTTCGCATACATAGTTGGGTCACCAATATTAGGTGCCGTACTTAATATGGCTTACTTCAAGTGCCCCGTATGCGGTACCGTACATAGGTTATTCGGTGAAGTAGGTGACTTAGGTGTTGAGTTACTAGCTGAGCTACCCCTAGACCCTAGGGTTAGTGAGTTAGCTGATAGGGGTGAGTTACATAAGTTGATTGAGTCAGGTAGTGGTGAGTGGGTAGATGGGGTATTTAAGATGGGTAGGGAGGTCTTAAGTAGGTTGGAGGGTAAGGGAGTTGAAGGTTCTTGAGCCACTACTTAGGAACTTAAGGGAGGCGTTCGGCGGTGCTTACGTAATAGATAAGCTCATTTCCCAAGCTGAGCTAGTCACTATAGATGATCGTAAGTACGTTAGGAAGAGGTACGGTAAGGAAGTAGGTATTATTAAGTGGTTACCACCAGCTATCTTCCTTAGGTCGATATACCCCTTCACTCTAGAGCCTAGGGAGAGGATGAGGCGTGAGGTTGAGTTCCTTAGTCAGTCATGGAGTGGTTTAGGGGTACCTAAGATACTTACTTACGATGAGGGTAAGTTAGAACTTATTAGGGAGTACGTAGTTGGTGACCCACTAGATTATAGGGCTGAGGAAGCACCTAAGCTCTTAGGTAGTGCGTTAAGGGAGATACACTCTAAGGGCTACGCATTAGGTGATGTTAAACCAACTAACTTCATAGTAGGTAGTGATGGAGTGATATACGTAATTGATGCTGAACAAGCAGTAAGGACTGAGGACCCAACGATTAAGTGTTGGGACTTAATGGCTACCTTACTATTAGCTTCATACTCACTCATAACTAACTTAAGTAAGTATAGGAAGTTCATTAAGTCATTAATTAGTGAGTACTTAAGTGATGGTAGGTTAGTTAATGTACTTAGTGAGTACACCTCACATAAGTTCGGCGGGCTAACCCTACTAATGCCCCCGCTCCACCTAATGATTATGTTTGAGGAGATAGCGACCGTAGTTACTTAATAGCAAGTAATTAAAAATCACTTTATTCTCCTTACGACCACCTCCCCTCGGGGGGCCTTCCTCATCTCAACCTCCTGAACTATTGCCCTATAGCCGCAGTACCTACACCTTACCACGTACCTTACAGTCCTAACACCGTTGGTTCCGCTCTCCTTCTCGACCATGTACTCAAGGCGCCCCCCGCATCTGGGACACTTTAGGTTGCCGTTACCTATGTTCCTCCACGGTATCCTCACTTGAATCACCCCACTTAACTACTTCCTACGTTAGCAGGTGTCGCTCCCGTTGCTGAGTTACTACTCCCCGACCAAGTACTTACTTACGGTTAAGCGTAATAAACCTCGTACAGAATGCGTAAGTCGGTCGAGTTTAGGGACTCAATAACACCTCCCTCAATAGGTACTACTAGACCGAACCCGTATTAATGCTGTGGTTTACTATAGCTGGGGTGTTAGGGGTTGTTTAGGCGGGGTAATGACTTTAAGTTAAGTGATGATGTTCTTGAGCTAATCCGCTACTACATGAATTCTGAAGGTATTAATGACTTAGGTGAGGCTATTTCCTCACTCATTAAGAAGGGTTATAGGTACTGGAACCTAGAGAAGAGCTTCGGTAAGGTCGATGATAGGGAGTTCTGGGATATAAGGTATAGGTTAATGAAGGTTGAGAGTAGGTACCTACACTACAGATTACTACTGAGGGACGCTATGGAGCATATAAGGACCTTAATAATGAACTTAAGTGGCGCGTTATCGCAACTCGATGCATGCTTCATGAGGCTTAAGGACCTAGACCCTAGCACTAATATCGATATTGATAAGTTAAGGAGGTATAGGGACGTACTTAATGAGTACGTTAATAAGTTCCTACTATCGGTTAGGGAGGAACTCGAGGATAGGGACTCAGACATTAAGGATGAGGACGTACTTAATGAGGTTGAGGAGTTAGTTAGGAGGTACCGTGAGTTACTTAGGAAGGGAGGTAAGTTAACTAACTTGATTTAAGCCTTAACTCCTCCTCAAGTTCCTTAACGAATTCCTCAACGTACTTAACCCTCCTCAAGGCCTCCTCCCTACCTACTTCAGTCCTCATGAGTTTAGGTAGGTTAAGTATCTTGGACTTGAAGTGCTCGATCGACCCCTCAAACCCCCTACCTACGTAGGCTGAGTACATGAGTACCCTAGCAATACCTACAGCACCTAACGCGTCTAGCTTATCGGCGTCACTCAGTATCTTAGCCTCTAATGACTTAGGCTCACCACCACCTGAGTATGAGTGAGTTGCTATTGCCTCAGTAACTAACCTAATCTTACTCTCTGGGTAGCCCATAGCCTTAAGCAACGACTCAGCCACCTTAGCCGACTTCATAGCGTGTTCTGACCTAGCTGATGAGTTCCTAGCTATGTCGTGTAGGAGGGCAGCTATTTCTAGTGCTTCCTTATCGACCCCCTCATACTTACTAGCTATCCATAAGGCTAAGTCCCTAACACGAAGTACGTGAGGGTACCCATGGACCGGGTCCTTACTCATTACGTTCTTAACTAACTCCTCAATAACACGTACTAAGCCCCTCCCCAACCCACGTAACACCTAATTAATTACTGCATTAAGGCGCTTACTTTTAAAGTGAATACCAGCTAGTTAGGTTCCGTTCTTTTAAGGTTACTTCGTATTAGCCTCTACCTCGGTGAAGGTTCCTTGGCTGTAGTGAGTAGTGAGGTAGTAGGTACTCACGCATCCTTAATACCGGATAATTTAGAGGCTGTATTCATAGTGTCTAAGAAGGGTGCTGAGGTAATAGATGCTGTAGTTACTAAACCTACACCACCTTTCAGTATGGGTAAGGTAGCTAAGTACGTAACCGTGCTAGCTTCAGTAGCTGAGGGTGTTGTTGGGGAGGTAGGTGGTAAGTGCTTTGAGGAGTTAAGGATTGAGTCTAGTGATAAGGTAGTCATTGTGATTAACGACGGTGACTACGTAAGAGTAGGCGTAGCTTCTAAGTAACTTAAATACGTTGTTTTTAATTACTGATGTATTTGCTCCTGAGGGAGGTAAATACCTGCCTCCCGAACAATTGCTCTGAATATTGAGTGGTAGGTTATTACTCCGTAAACCATACCCTCCTTATCCCTAATTACTGCGTGGTAGCACCTATCCCTATGCATTAAGTCTATGGCGTCCTCAACAGTCTCATCAATGAATACCCAATGAGGTAGCCTCTCCATTAAGTCACCAGCCAGTATCTCACCGTGAGTACCTATCGAGACCCCCGCACTCTTGAGTAACTCACGTAAGCTACCGAAGGCGTGCTGTGCTGACTTAATAGCTGCTTTACTAAATAGCGTCACTAAATCTATGTACGTTATCAACCCCTTCAACCTACCCCTACGGTCAAGAACTATTATGTAGTGCTTACCCCCGAAGAGAAGCTTAAGAACCTCCTCTAGGGGGTCATCCTCCATCACGTAATCAAACGGAGGTATTAAGTCCTTAAACAACCTAACGAAGTCCCTTAACTTCATAGAAAGTACCTTCTCAGCCCCCCTAACTAACGCATTAGGGAGTGGTTCTTGACTCAAAAGCAACACCTCCTCCTAAGAATTTCTTGAGGGGGTCTTAAGCTTAATTACCCCCACCCCTCCCCCTCAACCTCCTAATTAATGACTTAAGCCTAGGCCTAACCTCCTTAGTCTCTGGGCCCCTAAGGAATACTACCTTAAGTAGTGGCGGTGTTAGGAAGTTCGTAGTTAATGTTATGAGTAGGGCCGCTAAGTAGGCTTCAGGACCTAGGATGTGGTGCATGTAGGCGAAGTAAGCAGCTACGATGCAGAACTCAGCTCTAGGGAATAACCCGACACCGACCCTAAGGGCCGCTCTTGCTGGGTAACCCACTAGGAATGAAGTGAATCCACCACCCATTAACTTACCTAGGAACGCCATGGAGACCATAGCTACGTAGAAAGGTACGTAGTGCGGGTTTATCGCTGATCTTATGTTAATTACTGCTGCTGTAGTCATGAAGAATAGTACGGAGAATGGTAGGGCTAATGACCTAACACTCTCAGCTACCCTCCTAATACCTCTAGCTTCGGAGAATGCCAGTCCAGACGCGTAAGCTACCACTAAGTAGGAAATGCCTACGTACTTAATCACGAAGGCCAGTACAGCGAATATACCTAGCATGAGTGAGAATAAGGCACCCTCAACCCTTAAGCTCCTAGCTAACTTAACTACGTAGTTACTAGCCTTATGTAGAGCTACTAAGGTTACGTACCAAGCAACCAAAGCAATAGCTATCTCCCTGAAGAAGCTCACTGGGTCTAAAGTACCTTTCTGAGCTATTGAAGCACCAGCGACTATGACTATCAGTGCCGCTAAGTCATCGAGTACCGCAATACCTAATATCGTCTTACCCTCAATACTGGTTAGCTTACCTATCTCGATTAAGGTCCTAACTGATAAGCTAACGCTCGTAGCTACTAATATAGTACCTACGAAGTAAGCCCTACCCGGTCCGTAACCGAATGCAATACCTACTAAGTAACCAAGCCCGAAAGCAGCTACTACCTCACCAACGGTTATAGCTCCGTAGGTGGGTAAGCTCCTCATGAACTCACTATACCTAGTCTCGAGTCCCGCATAGAACAGTAGTAGGCTTATACCGAACCAAGAGAGTGACCTAACTACGTCGTTAGTTGGGTATATACCGAGTAGGGTACTACCTAGTATGAGACCAGCTAGTAAGTCCCCAAGTACTGGTGGGGTCCCTAACCTAGAGAATAGCTCCTCCATAAGCTTACCTACCGTCAACGCAAGCCCGAACGCTAGGAATACTGAGTATACTAGTTCCTCAGTCCCTGGCATTACTTACCGCCACGCCTAGAATTAATTATGTAGTAATTTTTAAGCTGACATAACATAACTATTTACTAAGTTATTAAGCTTAGCTAATTAATAGTAAATACCTAGATATGTGATGTCGGTGTATGGTGAGATATGTTCGATTAACTAGTAGTAATAGATGAAATTGTTTCCAATAATTATGTTAATGAAGTCGAAATTCCTTCATTAACCATTTAGGTACAGCCGATTAAAGCTTATTAACCCCGCCAAGTACTTCTAAGGCGAGGGTAGGTGATATGGTTCACTGAGGTACCTCCTAGAACCTACGGATTAGGTAGTGAGGTAGTAAGTGATTCTAGGGTTCTGAAAGTATTAGGGACGTACTTGAGGAGGTGGGGGTGTCTTGATTCATAAGGAGTCAAGACAGCTTAGTGAGGATTATAAGGCTTAATGAGTTAGGGAGGGACGGCATTAGGGAGTTAGTTAGGAGGGAGGTAATTAGTGAGGAGTTAATTAGGAAGGTTGAGGATGTAATTAACTGCGTTAGGTTTAGGGGTGACGAGTGCTTAAGGGAATTCCTAAGGGACTTCTACGGTATTGAGGGTGATGTGGATTTAAGGGTTACTGAGGGTGAGTTCCTTAAGGCCTACGACTTAGTGAGTAACTCATTAGTTAATGCCTTAGAAGTAGCTATTCAGAACTTAAGGGAGGTTCAGCGTAGTATACTACCTAAGGAGTTAGTAATTAATGACTTAGGAGGTTTCTACGTAGGTTACTTAGTAAGGACCGTAGAGTCCGTAGGTATTTACGTACCCGGCGGTAAGGCACCCTACCCATCAACAGCTATAATGACTTCAGTACCTGCCGTAGTTGCTGGCGTACCTAAGGTAGTGGTGTGTACACCACCTAGGGGTAGGGATGGATCCGTAGATCCCGCGGTCTTAGTAGCTCTTGACTTAGTAGGTGTTAGGGAGGTCTATAGGTTAGGTGGTGCTCACGCAGTAGCTGCTATGGCTTACGGTACTGAATCAGTACCTAGAGTAGCTAAGATCGTGGGCCCCGGTGGTTCCTGGGTTACTACTGCTAAGTACTTAGTTAAGGGGGTTGTAGATATCGACATGATTGCAGGTCCTTCAGAGGTTGTAGTACTTGCTGATGAATCAGTCAATCCTAAGTTAGTAGCTTTAGATATGGTTGCTCAGGCTGAGCACGATGAATTAGCTACGGCTGCGTTAGTAACTACTTCGGATTCATTAGCTAGGGAGGTTGTTAAGTGTATTGAGGAGGTAATTAATGAGTTACCTAAGGATAGGGGATTAACTGCTAGGAAGTCATTAAGTAGTAGGGGCTTCGTACTAGTTACTAATGACCTTAAGGAAGCTATTGAATTCATTAATGAGTACGCTCCAGAGCACCTCGAGGTTATTGTGAAGCCCGAGGACGTACCCTACGTACTCAGTAAGTTAGTTAATGTTGGTTCAGTAACTATTGGTGAGTTAGCATGTACTGCGTTAAGTGACTATAGCTTAGGGACTAACCACGTACTACCTACGAGTGGCTGGGCTAGGGTTAGGGGTGGGTTGAGTGTCTATGACTTCATTAAGTTCGTTGAAGTAGCTTACGTAAGTAGGGATGGGCTACTTAAGGTAGGTAGGGTTAGTGAGTTAATAGCTAATTACGAAGGTTTTTCAGGTCATGCACTCTCCATTAGGGAAAGGATTAACTCATTAGTTAAGTTAGGGGGTGGTCGTGATGGGTAAGGTTGAGTTAGCTTTAGGTGGTGTAGTAGCTTACATAATAGCTACTTTAATAATTGGTTGGTTAGCCTCTAGGAGGATTAAAGGCATTACTGACTACATAGTAGCTGGTAGGAGGTTGGGGTTAGCACTAACGTACGGTACCATACTAGCTACTTGGTTCGGTACTGGACTCGCTATGGGCGGTGCTTCAATGGCTTACTCCTACGGCTATAGAGGCGTCATTATGGACCCAATAGGTGCTGGGTTATGCATCATACTCTTCGGGCTATTCTTCGCTAGTGAATTGAGGAGGAGGGGCTACATGACTATATCAGACTTCTTTAGGGAGAGGTACGGTACATCAATGGAGTTAATATCAGCCGTGATTCAAGTAATAGCTTACATGGGGTGGATGGGTGCCTTAATGGTTACCTTCGGGACCATATTCAAGGTGTTCCTTGGGGTACCTTACGAGGAGGGACTCATTATAGGTACCTTAGTAACTCTAGCATACACTACCTTAGGTGGTATGTGGTCAGTAGCACTTACTGACTTCTTCCAATCAATACTACTAATGATTGGTATAGTGATTCTACTACCGTTCACTGTAGCAGCTGCTGGTGGCTTAGGTGTTGTGGGGTCTAAGATACCTCTAGACTCCTTCTCAATACTACCTAAGAGTAACTGGGGCTACTTAGGTTATGTGGGGCTCTTCGGAGCTGCCTTCTACATATCCTCATGGTTAGTACAGGGTATTGGGTCACTATCCTGTCAGGACTTAGTTCAGAGGGCTTTATCAGCTAAGAATGAGAGGGTTAGTAAGTACGCGTCATTGATGGCTGGCTTCACTTACGTACTACTTGGTTTAGTACCAGCTACTATAGGTATCTTCGGTAGGTTAGTAGTACCTAATATAGGTAATCCAGACGAGATACTACCTACCCTAGCACTTAAGCTACTACCTACGGTCCCGTTCGTGATATTCACGGTGGGCTTACTAGCTGCTTTAATGAGTAGTACTGATAGTGCTATGTTAATACCGTCAACAATGATCGTTAATAACGTACTACCTAAGATTAGGCCAGGTATTAGTGAGAGGAGTAAGTTAATCATCGCTAGGGCTTTAGTACCTGTAATAACACTTACGTCACTAGCTATAGCGCTGTATGCTAAGACCATATACTTCCTAATGAACCTTAGCTGGGAGTTAATACTGATGGTTCAGGGCATACCCTTCATACTAGGGCTTTACTGGAGGAGAGCTACCAGGGAGGGTGCCTTAGCTTCAGTAGTGATTAACTTAGCGGTATGGGTAGCCCTAACGACTCTAGTACTACCTCACTGCGTAGCTGTTGAGGGTGATTTCGAGTGGGGTGTCTGGGACGCTATATACATAGCAGCACCACCAGCACTCCTAGCGGGTTTAGTAGGCTTTATCCTAGTATCCATAGTTAGGGGATTTAAGGATTAAGACTCTTTTATAATATCGAGAAGTACTGCTGGACATACCCTCTTAACACCCGGCATCTTACTTAACTCGTCATGTATCCTACTCAACTCCTCATTATCCCTAGCCCATATAACCATAACTACTGCGTGGTCTCCAGTAGTTAGTGCTAGGTACTTTACGTAGTCCTTCTTCTTAAGCTCCGATATTACCGAGAATAGGTATTCGGGCTCGATGTCTAACCCAGTAATGGATACTGCGTTATAGCCTAACTTCTTAGGATCTAAAACAACCGTGTACCTCTTAATAACGCCTAACCTCTCTAACCTCTTAATCCTCTTTAGGGCAGCTACATCACTAATACCTAACTCACGAGCTATCTTAGTATAAGTAGCTCTACCATCCTCACGTAGTATCTCAATTATTTTTAGATCCTTACTATCGAGCATATCCATCACCCCCAAACAACACACTTATCCCCACACACCAACACCTCTATTACTAGGTTTCTTTCGTAAATAATAAGCTTAATATATCGATTGAAGTAGGTTAGAAATTCTAACCGAATAAAGAGATGCTCTAGAAAAGTTAGGTTACTTAGACTTAAGTCCTAGGTCAGCGCTCAGCCTGCATCCCCATAACCTCACGGGTTCGGCGCCTCGTGGCTCATCACTTAATAACTCCATAAGGATCACTTACTAGGGGGTTCTTTAGGCTTCAATGAGTGTTTTAGGGTAAGGTTTATTAATTTTTGTGCAGTAGCACAGAAACGGTGATAGCATGGGTTGGGGATGGAGAGGTGGTAGAGGAAGAGGTGGTTGGGTAGGTCCATGGCCAGGTAGAGGACCATTTAGTCACTTACCACCATGGCAGAGACCCGGCTGGTTATTCGGTAGGGGCTCTTGCTGGTGGTTATTCGGCATGCCTGGCTGGTTTATGAGGTGGTACGGATACCCCTGGACTCCTTGGTATTACTGGTGGAGCACCCCGTACTACGGACCTACGTACTACCCGTACTACCCGGTAGCTCCATGGATGTATTGGAGGCCGTGGTGGTGAGTCATGAGCTGGGTACCCCCGTACCCGTACTACCCACCCTATGTGGGGGTACCGCCACTAACACCACTACCCGACCCTACCTACCTAATGTGGAGTACTTGGTCTTGGGTACTTAGTTACTACTACCTAACGATGTATATGGAGGTTTACAGGGCATTCATTGATGCTTGGAGGAAGAGCATTGAGGCTATGGCTAAGACTTACGAATCACTACCTAAGTTAGTAAGTAGTGGGGTGAGTAAGTAATGTATCCCTACTACCCGCCGTGGTGGTTAAGGAGGAGGGGGTGGTTCATACCCTACTACATACCACCGCCACCTCCACCATGGACTCAGCAACCACCACCTCAGCAGGCTAGTCAGCAGAGTCAACAACCTCAGCAGCAACCCTACCAACCAATGCCTCAGTACTACCCACCACCGATGCCTTACTACGTACCTCCGTACCCACCATCACCGCCGACACCCGAGGAGGAGTTGAGGATGCTTGAGGAGTATAAGCGTGAGCTTGAGGAGGATCTAAGGGATCTTCAGGAGGAGCTTAAGGGTGTTGAGGAGAGAATTAAGGAGTTAAGGAGGATGCTTGGTAAGGAGGAGGGTGAGTGACCCCGAATCGAAATGTTTTTCTTACCCTAATCCGCAACTCATTACCTACTGAATTAGTTGAAGTACTCACTACTAACTACGTTAAATCGACTCCAGAGCTCCTTACTAAGTACTAAACCCTAACTATTTTCGGCTACCTTAGCGGGTTAGTGCTGGAGGAGTGCTTAGTATTGGTCAGGAAAGGCGCTGGGCATGGCTTAATCAGTTGGGGTGTTAAGGAACTTGATGAGTTACTAGGTCCTATAGGTAGGTCGTCACTAATACTAATCAGTGGTCACCCAGGAGCTGGTAAGACTACCTTAACGTCATTAATGATTTACAGGAACGCGGTTACTAGGGGTGTTAAGGCACTATACATTAGCTTAGCCGAGACTAAGGAGAAGTACTTTAAATTCATGAAGGGGTTAGGACTTGATTTTAAGTCGCTCGAGCTTAAGGGGTTATTTAAGTTCGTTGAGGTACCCACACTCAATAGTGAATTCATTATAGATTACTTCACTACGGGATTAGCTAAAGACACAGCTGAGTTCTCACCGGATATAGTAGTCATTGATAGCATAACACCGCTTTTGCAGTCATTCGAAAAGGAGGTTGACCGCAGAGCAGTGCTTCACTCAGGTATATACAAGTTCGTATCTAGCAGCGACGGCGTCACGGTATTGATAGCTGACCTACCTTATGGTGAGAGCTACGTTAGGTTAGGGGGTCTTGAATTCATAGCTGATGCGGTATTGGTTGTTAGGTTAAGGAATGAGGGTGGGCTTCACTCAAGGTGGATTCAAGTTAGGAAGTTTAGGGGTAGGAAGTTACCCATATACGAACTGCCGTTCTCGATAGTACCTAATAAGGTATTAGCTGTAGTGCCTACTCCATCAATATTCTCGATACTACGTAAGCATGAGAGGAGGGGTATTAGGGCTGAAGTTGATTCAGTCCTTAAGTCATTCTTAGGCCCTGTACCTAAGGGTACTCAAATACTGATTACCTACCCAATAGGTTCCGACATACCACTTAGAGTAACTAATTACTTAGTGTGTAAGGCCTTAGAGGTTAAGTCTAAGGTATTAATAACTACAGTATCCCTAGACCCTGAAAAGCTCGAGTTGATGATGTCCCTAACAGTATCTAGTAGGTTAGGTATTGACGTGCGTGAAGCTACTAAGTTACTTAGGAAGTACGTAAGTATTAAGGTTAGGGACGTACTGTCTAAACCAATAACTGAGGTCTTCGGCGAGGCATTAACTCAAGTTGAGAGGTTCAGACCTGACTTAGTCATAATGCCGGATACTAGAGTGTATTACGAGTTACTAGGTGATAGGTTAAGAGCGGTTAATAAGCTGTTCTACATGTTCACGTTAATGGATAGAGCATTCGGTGTAACCGCTATTAGGTTCTTAGGTATTAAGCGTGGTGAGCACCCATTACTCGCTGAGTTAAGTGACGTAGTTATTAGGATGAGTAGGAAGGGTGAGGACGGTAACGCTATCTACGACCTTGAGTTCCTTAAGTCACCGTACGTATTTGATATATCCTCCGAGAGAATAAGGAGGTTCTGTAGGGAGTTAAGGGGGATGGCCCCCATAATATCTCTTGTTGAGAAGGAGTTAAGGGGGGAGAGGTAATAATTAAATTATAGGGTAGGTAGTATTGAGTAATGCAGGTACTAATGAGTTGCTTGAGCTAGCTAGGAGAGGCTGTATTAAGTGCTCAGTACTTAATTACTGGATGATATACCTACCTGAATGCTCCTCCGTAGTTAGTGAGGCTGAGGATGTAGTTGAGAGGGGAGGTCTTGAGGGTTCATTAATACTCACCGACGAAGTGCTGGGGAGCCCTAAGGGTGTGCTTGAGTACGCATTAATACTTAAGCCATCAGAACTTAGGGGCTTAGTACTTATTAAGTTAATGATGGCTTCTTCAATAGCTAGGTCCATTGAGGAATTATCGGGTTTAGAGGCTAGGGTTAGGTGGCCTGGTGATTTGGTTCACGCTGATAGGTTATTAGGTAGGGTCTCAATCGAGTTACCACGTAATTACGTATCGCCACATACAATCATAGTCCATTCAGTAATTAACGTGAATAATGAACCCTCATCCCTAGGGAGTAATGAAGTATCTATTAAGGACTTAGTGGGGCCAGTGAGTAGGTCTAAGTTACTTGAGTTAATACTTAGGTACTTCGATGAGCTTTACGCCGACTTAGTACGTAGGAGATTAAGGTCCGTAGTATCTAGGGTTAGGAAGTACTTAGAGACTATAGGTAGGTACGTCGTAGTAGCTACTCAGAGTGAGGGTGTTGTTGAGGGTGTGGTCGTTGATATTGATTATGACGGGTCCTTACTCATTGACTTAGGTAATGGTAGGTTAGTCAGTATCTATGATGAAGACATAATACAGTTCAAGACCCACACCTAACACTACCTATTTCAGTACTTACTACGTCTACTTCTTAGTGGTGCGTAGTGATTAGTGAGTTACTGATACCTCTAGTACTGGTTAGTGGTGTCGGGATTGGGTTAGTATCTGCTATGGCTGGTGTAGGTGGTGGTGTATTAGTAATACCTTTCCTAATACTGGGGTTAGGTATTGACGTTAGGGTAGCTGTAGCTACTAGCTTACTATGCGTAGTAATAACCTCATCCTCAGCCGCTAGTGTGTACTTGAGGGAGGGCTTGATCGATGTTAAGGCGTTAAGTAACTTAGAACCTACTACTGCCTTAGGAGCTGTTGTTGGTGCGTACATAACGCTGACGCTACCTCCGCACATGATTAAGTTCGCGTTGGGTATCCTCCTTCTCTACGTATCATTAACTATGATTAAGTCAGTAATTAAGGGTGTTGGTAGGGGTGTTGAGGGTACCTACGGAGGTACTACACCATTACGTAGGTTAGTAGGTGCTACTCTCTCCTTCCTAGCTGGGTTAGCTTCAGGTACTTTCGGTATAGGCGGTGGTGTTGTTAAGGTACCGATAATGAATCTAGTACTTAGGGTACCTATGAAGGTAGCCGTAGCTACTAGCTCATTAATGGTTGGTTTAACTGCATCAGCTGGTGAGCTACCCTACTTAATCCACGGACTACCTAACCCATTACTAGCTCTAGCACTAGCTCTAGGTATAGTTCCGGGAGCTACTTTAGGTGCTAAGTTAATGGGTAGGTTAAGGACTAGGTACGTTAAGCTAATCTTCTCAGCTATACTCCTCTACGTATCTACTCAATTAGTAATTACTTCATTAATGAGGTGGGTGAGTTAGTGAGAGCTAAGGCATCACCTAAGGTCCTTAGGATAGGTGTTGCTTTAGGTTTAGTAATTACTGCTTTAGGTGAGTTAATTAAGTACTTACTAGGTATTAATGAGTTACGTATAACTTCATTAGGTCTCTACATTATAGTGGCTTCACCCATAGCCTCACTAATTACGTTAGGTGTTGAGTACTTGAGGTTAGGTAGTGTTAAGGAAGCTCTAATGATCTTCATAACGTCACTAGTAATTACTGCCTCGTACATTATGGTACTGATTCATTAACCCTCAAAAACCCACTCACTCCTATCCCTATAATCCATAACCCTAATACCTAACGACTTAAGCTCAGCCCTAATCCTATCGGATAGCTCGTACATCTTCATCCTCCTTAACTCCTGCCTCGTACTTACTATTAAGTCGATTAACTTAGTGATTAGCTCCTCCCTACCCTCACCACCTACGAAGTACTTATCAAGTACTCCGAGAACCTCATTAAACTCCCTAAGCATCATGTAGACCCTAGTAAGTAGTACGTACTTAGGCCTACTCACTAGCTCCTTAAACACTAAGGTAGTTAGTCTATACACGTAACTAAACGCCTTACTAGTATTGAAGTCGTCATCCATAGCCTCGTAGAACCCCTCCCTAATACTGATTAACTCATTCATTAACTTAATATCTGAGTCACTTAATGAGTAGTCAGGACCTACCTCCCTAAGTAACTTCTTAAGGGTCTCAACCGTACTTACTAACCTTCTGAAGTACTTCTCAGCCTGCTTAATACTCTCCTCACTAAACTCCATGGGTTTCCTGTAGTGCGTAACTACGAACCATAACCTAATAACCTCAGGTCTCCACTTCTTAAATGCCTCCCTAAGAGTTACTATATTACCTAGTGACTTACTCATCTTCTCACCAGCGAATCTGAATAGCCCCGTATGTAGCCAGTACTTAACCCATGGTGACTTACCGAACCTAGCCTCACTCTGAGCTCTCTCGTTCTCATGATGCGGGAAGATCAGGTCTTGACCACCTCCATGGATGTCGAATTGATCCCCTAGGTACTTAGAACTCATTACTGAACACTCAATATGCCATCCAGGCCTCCCCCTACCCCACGGTGACTCCCACCAAGGCTCTCCCGGCTTAGCTGCCTTCCAAAGCGCGAAGTCGTAGGGGTTCCTCTTCTCCTTTAGGAACTCCTCCTCCTGACCCCATAACTCCTTACTTAACCTACCACTTAACCTCCCGTAGTCTGGGTACTTATCTACGTCGAAGTACACACTACCGCTTGGTGCTACGTACGCGTAGCCCTTATCTATTAGGTCCTGAATGAACTCTATAATGTCCCTTATGTGCTCAGAGACTCTAGGATGTATGTCTACCCTAATGTTTAGTTTCTCCATACTCTCTAGGTAGTCTCTTATGTACTTATCAGCTATGTCCCTCCAAGTAACTCCCTCCTCCCTAGCTCTATTAATGATCTTATCATCTATGTCCGTTATGTTCTGAACGTGTATTACGTCGTAGCCCTTAAGTCTTAAGTACCTCTTAATAACGTCGAATGCCACGTAAGTCCTCGCATGCCCTAAGTGGCTGTAATCGTATACTGTAGGGCCGCATACGTACATCCTAACAAGGCCTGGCTTAATAGGTTTGAAGACCTCGTACTGACGCGTTAACGTATTATACACACGCAACACAATAGGGATTCACCAACGCACCAATATACTCAAGAGTAAAAATAAATTACTGTAATCACTCATTAACGCTACACACTTAATTAACGTCAGTTTTAAAAGGGTTAGTAAGTCCGTCTTTGTGGGTACTGTTGGAGGGGTTAGTACATACTGAAGTACCTAAGGACTTAAGGGATAGGGTACACGTTATTGACCACCCATACGCTCAAGCAATACTCACTACGCTTAGGGATAGGAGGACTGGGCAGATAGACTTTAGGAAGGGGTTAGTTAGGTTAGGTAGGGTAATTGGTTTAGAAATGGTTAAGTACTTAGATGGTGAGGTAGTTGAGGTTGAGACCCCATTAGGTGTTAAGGCTAAGGGCTTCGTGATTAAGGACATGGACTACGTAGTAATAATTACTGTCTTGAGGGCCGCCATGCCATTAGTTGAGGGGTTAGTTAAGATATTCCCTAAGGCTAGGCAGGGAGTAGTTAGTGCTAGGAGGATTGAGGAGGGAGTTACTAACGGTAGGTCCTTCGAGATCGAGCTTAACTACATTAAAATACCTAGGATTAAGTCTGAGGATACCGTAATCATTGCCGACCCAATGCTAGCTACGGGATCTACTATGTTAGCTATAATACCTAAGATCCTAGAGTATGGTAAGCCTAAGAGGTTATTCATAGCCTCAGTAATATCTACTGAGTACGGTATTAGGAGGGTACTTAGTAAGTACCCCGAAGCCCACGTGTTTACCGTAGCTATCGACCCAGAACTGAATAGTAGGGGATACATAGTTCCTGGACTAGGTGATGCTGGGGATAGAGCCTTCGGGACTCTACGCTGAGGTGTTTCTCCATTAAAAATAATCAATGAATTACTACGTAATCACTAATGCAGTTATAAATGCATGCCCTCACTAGGGGCTTCTCCAGTACCTGCCCTTAACTTACTCCTTAACTCATTAAGTGCTGACCTAGCCCCCACAAACACTAGGATCCATCCTATGAAGTTAAGCCACCCTAGGAAGATACCTATTATGAATAGTATACCAGCCACGAGTAGTGAGGTCTTATGTAATTCATCGTTCAGCCTAAACATCCCTACTATAACGCCTATCTGACCTATGAAGAGCAGTATGGCGCCTATGACACCTAGAGCAAGCGTTACTATCGCCCCACCGAATACTAGATGAGCCGCCGTAGCTCCTCTTGAGGCGGCACCCGCGATTGATGCTAGGAATATTATAGCTGCTATTACTATGAGTATGAAGCCCCCTACATACCCCACCTTAATCATCTTTGATGGTGTACCGAATCTCGATGGGTTATACTCCCTTAATGAGGAGAACGCAGGTACTAGGAATGCGAATATAGATATCAAGGATAGTATAGCACCTACTATTACTACAGCTACGGATATCATTAACGTACCTAACGCAGTTACTGCCGCGGCTGCACGTGACGTGAATAGTGACGGGTTCATCAATATGGGTAGTAGTAATGTCCATGAAGCACCTAGCAATATCATCGATATTATGTTTATCAGTGCTGCATTCTTTAACTTACCTAAGCCCCTCTCTAATGAGGCGATACTTACTTGAGTAGCTGGCACTACCATTATTAGGGCACCTTACTCTGATGCAGGCAAAACTTAAAATAATTTACTCTCATCAGTAATTAATTCATTAACCATAATTACCCGCTATTTCATTGTAGTACATCCACGACTTAATTACGTGGTGATGGGACGTAGCTACGGCTTCCCAACCTATTAAGTCACCGTAACTAAGTACTTCGCAGTAATGTAGGTTACCCTCCTTACCGCACCTAACCTCAGCTGGTATACCTAGTGAGTTAGCTTCTGAAGCACTAAGCCCTACCCTAACTACGTAAGCACCACCTAATTCCTCGTAAATCGTCGGTAGTACCCCTCTATCCTTAACTACCTCACCCCTAACTAAGTACTTAGGTATTAACTTAGCGTAGTGGGCGGCTACGAAGCCTAGGGGCCTGTAGACGTACTTACCAGTTATTAAGTCCTTACTTAGTGCGCAGTCACCTAACGCGAATACATTACTTACTGAAGTCATGCCGTAGTCATTAATTACTACCGCACCCCCACTCAACTCAATACCTGATCCCTGAATTAATCCCGTATTGGGTCTCACCCCCGTAGTTAATACTACCGCGTCCGTACTCAGGAACCCATTACTTAGTAAGGCACCCTCAACCCTACCTGAACCTACGAACTTAATGACTTCCGTACCTAGCTTAAGTACCACACCTAAGCTTCTTAAGTACTCCTCAACTACCTTACTTAATTCATGATCAATCACCTGAGGTAATACGTGATCCTTAAGCTCAATGAGCCCTACCCTGAAACCCCTACTAATTAACTTAGTAGTTAATGAAGTACCTACTAAGCCCGCCCCCACCACAAGTACCTTACTTGATCTCCTTAACTTACTTAGGTAGGTAGCGTCGTCTAGGGTGTATAGTGTCGTAATGCCCCTTAAGTTAACGCCCTTAATAGGTGGTATGAATGCCTTACCTCCAGTAGCTATTACTAAGTACTTGAACTTGATGGTTAAGTAATCACTACCGCACCTAGCCCTTACTTCATTCCTACTTAAGTCTATACCCTCAGCTAAGCAGTTATTAAGTACCTTAACGCCGGACTTAATCAACTCCTTACTAACACCTAGGTAAGCCGTACTTGGGTCCTCACCACAGGCTATAGGTACTAGTACGTGCTTAGTATATGGTGGCCACTCATTAGCTACTAGAGCTACTTCACCCCCCTCAAGCCCCTCCCTAATTAGGTTTAGGGCTAGGTAAGTACCTGCTAAGCCCCCACCAACCACAACTACTGAGTACTCCTTACTCAATAATCACCACCTAATGAACTACATTACTCAACTTACGAGTACTTATGGGTGAGTACCTCCTTAACCCTCTCACTAACCTCCTTAACCCTAAGTAACTCCCTACTGAATGCCTTAACGTAGGTTATAGCCCCCTTATCACACACCTTAACACACTCCGGGTCACCACCGCATAAGTCACACTTAACGACCTTACCACCTACCTCGAGTAAGGCGTTGAATGGGCACACAGCTAGGCATGCCTTACATGAAGTACATAACTCCTCATTAAGTACTACAGCACCACTAACCTCATCCCTATTTAAGGCACCGAACTCACAAACCTCAATGCATGGTGCTGGGTCGCAGTGCCTACACACTACGACATCAGATAATTCACTAACTTCTGAGGGCTTAATGACCCTAATTAACGAGTGATCGGACTTAATCACTCCGTACTTCCTTAATGAGCACGCGTAGACACACTCCATGCATGCGTCACACCTCTCCCTCGTAATTACTAGTACGTACTTCGTACTCAACACCCTCTAAGCACCAGTAATTAAGTACGGGATTAAGCGATCGTGCTTAACGGGTATTGAGGTGAGGGTACCTTTAAACAACCGATTACTCATTAACTTAAGTACTGAAGTGTTCATGACTACAACCATTAGGTACTTCCTAGTTGAAGGTAAATAATTTTTCCTTAATTAAGTGCGTGATTTAAGTTTTCACTTAATTAATTTCAGTAAGTAATCCAGTGGTGACTTAGTGATCTATGGATGCATTACTTAGTGAAGTAAAAATACCTTTAAAAATGCCTTAAGCCACGATCCCTAATGATGGAATTTTAAGTTACGTAACGTGAACGCCTCTACACAGGCAGTTCAGAACTACTCACATTAACTTAGTTTTTCAAGAACAGCTACGGTAGGGGAGTGGAGGTGGTTCAGTGGGTGTTGTAGAGTTTGAGGACGTGGTTAAGTCCTACGATAGTACCCAAGCACTTAGGGGCGCTACGTTTGAGGTACCTAAGAACTGCGTAGCCGGTTTAGTAGGTCCTAACGGTGCTGGTAAGACAACATCGCTTAAGATAGCTATAGGTGCTCTAAGGAGGGACTACGGGACCGTATCAGTACTTGGTTACGACCCTTGGGAGGAGCCGGAGCGTGTTAGGGCGTTGACAGGCTTCCTACCTGAGGTACCTCAGTTCCCATCAGTTAAGGTCTGGAAGTTACTACTGCACGTAGCTAAGCTTAAGGTAGGTAGTGGTGCTGAGCGTGAGGTACGTAGGGTCTCTAGGTTAGTCGGCATTAAGGGTGTTATGGGTAAGGTAGCTAGTAAGTTATCAGCTGGTTACAGGCAGAGAGTAGCTCTAGCATTAGCTATGATTGGTGAGCCTAAGCTACTAATACTTGATGAGCCAGCAGCTAACCTAGACCCTGGAGCTAGGAGTGAGCTTTACGAACTCATTAAGAACCTCAATAAGGATTACGGGGTATCCATACTACTATCAACCCACATACTAGCTGAGGCTCAAGAGATCCTAGATTACTTAATAATCATATCTAAGGGGGTCATAGTTGCTGAGGGTTGGATTACTGAGTTGGTTAGGGAGGCTAAATTAAGTGTTAGGGCAGTATTTAGAGTACCTAAGGGTATTGAGTTAAGGAGGTTAGTGACGGATCTAATGAGTACCTACGAGGTCGAGGGCGTAAGTATTAAGGGTAATGAGTTAGTTATTGAAGGCTCCAGTGATGTAGTGCGTAGAGTTAAGGAGTACCTAAGTAAGTACGGTATTGAGTTAGTTGAGGAGAGGACGGGTGACTTACTAACACTTTATAATAGGTTAGTAGGTGGTGCTTCATGAGTAAGTTAATTGACTTAATGAGTACCATAGTAACTACTAATAAGTCCATGTTCGTACTAGCCTCAATACTACTTGGTCTCTACGTAGGTATACTCTCAGTAACTACACCATTAATAGGTAGTATTGAGTGGTTAGTTAGTAAGGGTGTACTAGGTAGCTTACTAACCCAGATTAGGTACTCACTAGTAACGCCACTAACATTCGCAATAGCACTTGCCTCGGTAGTACCTCTTGAGGTATTGAGTAGTGGTAGGAAGGGGTCATCAATTATTGTGCTCTTACCCGTGAATAGGTCAGACATTACTAAGGCTAGTTACTGCGTAGTAGTTGCTATGGCTGTAGCCGCTTCCTTAGTAGCTGCGTTCGTTAGGTACGTAATTACTTACTACCTATCAGGTATCCTAGTTAGTTATGAGTTAGGGCTTAAGCTCTTAGCGATATACTTACTGAGTACGGTACCTACTATTACTTACATACTATCGTTAGGTATGCTGATATACTCACTAACACCTCTGAAGTCCGGCATTCCTTGGGTAATGACTATACTGTACTTAGTGGGTATACCCCTAATCTACTCAGTAACTAGTTCAGTAATGAGGGGTAAGTACGTAAGTGACTTAATAGCTTCTGTCTTAACACCTAGTTATGGAGTGCTAACCTACATTCATAGCTTCTTAGGTGCTTCAGTAACTGATGCCCTACCGTGCTTAATAGCCTCAGTAGCCTCACTAATTACTACGACGTCATTAGCCGTAATAATATTCCGTACTTACGCGGAGGTGAGTTTATGAGGTATAGAGTAGCGTATGCCTTGATCCCCATATTATTAACTATAGTATTAGTACCGCTAGTAATGGCTACATCAATGGCTCTTCAAGGGTACGTACACCCGGAGTGGTTCGGAGTGAGTATTGGTAGAGGTAGTGGTAAGTTAATCAGTAAATTAACTGCCTACAGTAACTTAGTGATCTTTAATACTACCGTAGGTGATTTACTAACTAGCGGTAATGAAGAGAACTACAGTGCATTCCTTAAGTTAGTGAATAGGGATGCTGTAAATACGTCATTAGTGATTACACTGAGGTTAAGCCCGGTAGGCTCATCAGTACTAGCGACCAACACTACATGCGTAGGTTACGTGGTAGTGGGTAAGTCGGTGATTAAGTACGTACTCGGTCACTTAGGGAGTAAGTATGAGGTGATTAAGGGAGGGAACCTAGTAGGTGCTAAGGCAGTAAGTAGCGGTGGTAACTACGTACTAACACTGATATTCAAGGGGTTGAGCCTTAATGAGCACGTACTCATTAACCTAACAAAGACCATTAATGTCCCTGAAGTAACTAATGGGGTAATGCTTAATAGTTATGTAGATGCGACCCTATCACTTAATAGGAGCTACTACTTAAGCGCGATAGCGATACTCTTAACCGCGTTAACCGCTACGGGACTTGCCTTAACTGCTGTGATATACGCTAGTAGGAGGGTTGAGAAGTTCTTTTTAGAGTAAGTTATTAATCATACTCAATAACTCTTAAGAGACATAGTCGAGGGCGTGGGTGACCATCTGTGGGTAGTGATGTAGGGGATGTTGAGGAGTTAATGAGTAGGATCTTCGAGTCCTTAGCTAATCCAGTACGTAGGAGGGTTCTTGAGGTATTAAGTAGTGAGGGTCCACTGCCTTTCACCGAGCTCATGAGGAGGTGCGGTATTAGGGACTCAAGGACTCTTAAGCACCATTTAGAGAAGCTTGAATCATTAGTAGTTAAGGGTAGGGGAGGTTCGTACGTAGTCACTAGGTTAGGTAGGGAGGTACTGAAGTTCGTTGAGTTACTTAGGGAGGAGCTAATAGATGTACTTACGTTCATTAAGTCACGCAGACCGTTAATTACGTACAGGAGTAGTATCAGGCATTACGTAGTAGCTGTCGCTACCTTACTAGTAATTGCGTTCATAGGCGGTATTGTAGAGGCTACGTACGTATCCCTCACCTCCTTAATTACCTCACTAGCACTTACTGTACTAGCTGGTATTAGGAGATCTAGGTTAGTCATTATTGGGGTTAACTCAATCACTGAGGTAGTTAGGACACCACTAAGTAATTCTAGGAGAGTAGTTAGGTGTGCTTTAATAGGTGCTGAAATACATACTAACCCACTACTTAAGTTAATAGGGCTAGCTAAGGTATCACTAATAATAGATACTGGAGGCTCGGTGAGGACCTACGGATTAGGTCTATCAACGATCGATGATGCTAGTAAGTACGTTGAAATGATTAATAAGATGCTTGAGGGGGTTGAGGTAAAGCATTACTTAACTTAGGAGCCTTAATAGTAAGGTTAATTTTAAGTGTGCGTAGTGAGAGATTGGGGTAATTAATGAGTAAGTACTTAGTAGTTACCGTAGCTACGGTCCTAATTATTGCGTTAGTAACTTACTTCGTAATCAGTAACTACTGCCTCGGAACGAACTTAAGCCATACCTTAACTACTAAAGCCCCATTAACTAGCACCTCCTTAGCCAGCAGTACCACCAAGTACTCAATAAAATCACCTACATCATTAACTAAAGATACTGCTGAGGGGGGTGGTGCTAAATCAATAGTGGTAAGTAGCGGAGGTGGTGCTAGTAAGTCAGTAATTAAGTCGTCACTAACCACATCAACTAAGGTAACTACTAAGTCAAGGATAACCTTAACCTCAACCTACGGAAGAAGTACGTTAAGGAGGGTAGTTAGGGTTAAGCATTACGTACTTAAGTATGAAGGCGTTACTGAGGATGTTCTAACTAAGGAATTCATAATAAGTAGTGAGTACATGGTTTACACCGTAGTTAAGGTGTTACCAGTTAGGGTTGGTGATAATGCCTACGTTAATGTAAATGCTTACGTAACTGATGACCGTGGTAATAGATTCACTATGAGTATATGTACTACACGACTCAAGGACGTTAAAGTCCCTAAGTACTGCTTAAGTAATTGGTTATTGATTAGAGAGGGATGTAGTGTTAAGTACTTAGTGAGGGTTAAGGTAGTTAATGCTTCAGTTAAGGCATTCATTCAGTTAATTAAGGTTAAGCCAGTAGGTTTAAGTAAGTGGGTTAAGTACTCATTAGTGATTAAGTACCCCCTAAAGTACTTGCCCGTTAAGGTAGTTAACGTTAGTGAGGACGAGTTGCTAGTCCTTAAGGGCTTAGGAGGTACTAAGGACTTAACAGCATTCACTATACCTAATAACTTAAGTACCTGCTTCATTCACAGGTTCTTAAGTACCTCATGGAGGCCTACGGGCTTCATAGTACCTATGGACTCCGTAGCTATACCCTCAAGAGTAGTTGTTTGGAAGGGCTTCAGTAGTCATGGCAAGGTAATTAAGGGTGTTTACCTAGAGTTTAGGAGACCGTCAGGTAATACTTACGTTATCTTTAGTCCTAGGAAGTACTTAGGTAATCTGGAGGTAGTGACCTATGATTTAGCATCACCCCATAGAGTCACGTACTTAAGTGTTGGTGAATCCACTAAGTTACCGCTAGTAAATCATGCTGAAGGTGTACTAGTGGGGGTTGAGGTACGTAAGGCGCCCTCGTACGTAGTTCTCGAAGTTACTATTGAGGGTAAGTTACTTAGTAAGTACTGGTTATTAAGTGCTGACTTAGTGAATAAGAGTCTAGCAGTAACATCATCGACTCCCCTTAAGTACCTAAGTAACTCATTAAGTGCTAAGGTATACTTACCAGTTACTAAGGAGGGTAGGTACGTAGTGGTACTTAATTACGTAGTACCTAAGTACTTAGGTAATTGCTTAGTAGTTAAGTACTTAGGTAATGAGCCCGTAAGTGAGGGAGTTTTCAAGGTAATTAAGGGTTGGGGTGTCCTTAAGGGTGACGTAGTTACACCGTAATTACTCCTCAAGACCTGCCGCGTACCTAAAGTAGTAACCCGGTGTTTTCCTAGGTCCGAAGCTTTCAAGTCCTTTCTCCCTTAACTGCCTCCGCAACCTCTCAGCTTCCTCCTTACTTATCTCACCCTTCCTCTCTAGGTAATCAATAACTTCCTCAGCCTCCTTAACGGTCCTACATCTCCTTATGTAGTCCACGGGACCTGGTAGGAAACCCTCTAGGGGGTCCCTACCTATTCTCGGGGGTCCCTCAAGTATTTCCTTAGCTAAGTGGGGGAAGAGCTCCTTAAATCTCTTCACATCAAACTCGAGCACTACCTCCACCACGTTAATTACTAATTAATTAGTTTTAAGGGTAGTGTAGCTACTTACTAACAGTAGTCTTGAGTCATTAATCACGACTTATTACTGAGTAATCACTACCTAATACATACTAATTACGCTTAATTATTGAGTTGAGGATGTTCTGCGCTATCTACAGGCATTACTTCAGATGATCAGTTAGCGACTGAGGATCGATTAAGTAGTAAAATCACTTTGGAGAGGTAGTAGCTAGGCTTATTTAGGTCTTAACATCCTTTATTCTTGGTTGAAGGCACGTACGAAGTGGTGAGGTAGTTACTTATGCGTAGAATAAGTAGGTGCCCTACGGGTATCGCAGGTCTTGATGAGTTACTAGGTGGTGGATTCCCTAGAGGTGCTGCAGTAATAGTTGCTGGTGCTCCAGGGACGGGTAAGACGGTATTCTCTGCTAAGTTCGTGTACGAAGGTGCTAGGAGATACGGTGAAGCTGGTGTCTACTTGAGTTTCTTAGAATCTAGGAGCGAGTTCATGGACTTTATGTCGACTTTAGGTATGGATTTTGAGGAGTTGGAGAAGAGGGGCTTATTTAGGTATGTTGAGGGTGTTGAGGTGATTACTGAGGATGCTGCTGTTGAGGTTATTAAGGACTTAATAGCTGAGGTCACTAGGGTTAAGGCTAAGAGGGTGGTTATTGACTCAACATCAGCTATACTACAGGCCTTTAAGGAGGGTGAGGTTAGGGAGGCTCTTAAGGATATGTTGATTAGTGGTCTGAAGAGGTTAGGAGTTACTTCACTACTAATTCTAGAAGCTTCTGAGGAGGCTAGGATTGGTGAGGCTGTTGAGGAGTTCCTAGCTGATGGGGTCATAATACTTAAGGCTAGGAGTAGTGGTGGTTTCTTAGTTAGGGAGATGGAGATTAGGAAGATGAGGGGCTCTCCAATACCTTATTCGAGAATACCGTTTGATATAGTTAGTGGTGAGGGTATTAGACTGTACCCACCAGTTAGGCTTGAGGAGATACCACCACCTAGTGCTGAAGTTATCTACACACTAGATAATGAGTACTTCAATGAAGCCTTAGGTGGCGGTATTAATAGGGGTTCTCAAGTAGCTGTCATATCCTACGCACCTAAAGTCTCATTCTACATAGCTCTATGCCTAGCTAGGGCATTAGCTAGTAAGTACGGCGGTAGATTAGTTATTAGGTCCTACGCACACTCACCAACTACTTTAAAGGCGCTTGAGAGGTCCTGCCTACTCATGGAGCATTTAATGCTTGATACATCAAGACCTAAGAAGGACTACGAACTAATCTACGTCTCAGTAAACCCAACCTCAAAGCCTCTTTACGCTATAGCTACTGATAATAGGAGCCTCGACTTAAAGCTTAAGGAGGATTTCCTAGTAGCTGATTCTATGGAGATAATACCTGCCGACATGACTGAGATATTTAAGGAGCACATGAATAACGTATGGGTTAGGAGGAAGTTAGGTATTACAGCATTCTACACGTTCTCAAGGAAGATACTGGAAACACATCCCGAGTTCTTCAACATATACGACTTCATAATAACGGTTAAGATGACAGTTTATGAAGGACTTCCATGCCTTTACATAACAGTCACTAAGACGATAGAACTTAAACCAACTAGACCGATCATGCTATGTTACGACTTAAGCAGCAGTAGGTACGTAATTAAGAGCGGGTATAGGAGGGTGAGTAGTGATGGTAATGAGCAGTTACGGTGGAGGTCATACTGACTTGGGCGAGTTAGTAGTAAGGAATTTAAGGAGGGCTTTCCCGGGTCTGTACGTCTACTTAGAAGCTATGTCGATGGCTAAGTATGGAGTAGGTATTAAGGAGTTGGTTAATAGGGACTTAAACGCTTTCCTGAATGTCGTGAATAACCACTTCAGATCTAAGAGTGTTACTGCTAAAGTTATTAAGATAGTGTTTAAGCCCTTGCTTGAGGGTAAGGATGACTTGATATTGAGGGCTTTAAGTGGTGATGTTAAGGACTTAATTAATTACTTAAACTCATTAGTGGGAAGTACTTAAGGAGCTAACTTAGAAGCTAATTCGTAGGATTCCTTTATTAAGGTATCGAATACCTTAACATCTAACTTAGCTGCTAGGTATAGACTGTTATTAGCTGGTACTAGGGCTACGTGATTAACTACGGTAGGGTCTGGTAGGGACTTAACGAACTTAAGTAGGGGCTCTACAGCGTCTCTATTAGTGTATATTAGGTAGTAACTCTGACCGTTAATGACTTCCTCAGTAACCATCATCTTCTCAATACCCCTTATCTCACGCTTAATGCCTAACCTATAGTAGCCCTTCTTAATTACGTGTGCTTCATGAAGTACCTTACCTCTGTAGAAGTAATGTATGAATACCCTATCAAACCTTGATGTTAGCTTAGCTATTGGGAGGTAGAAGAGTGATTGCCTAGGTATTAATAGTACGGTAACTTCCACAGTACCTATACCCCTCTTAATTACTTTATACTGGGCTGTGTAACCTATGTAGATACCTATTATCGTGTAGTTCTTATCTATCGGTCTGTATATACTCTCCATAGACTTTATGGTATCCTCAAGAATAACTAAGTTACGCTTCCTACCCCTATAGAACTGAAGTGTAGCTGCAGCTGCTAGAGCTATTATTATTGGGAATACCGTAGTTAGTAAGGTGTTTAGATCCATTACTCCATCACACTCAAGAATTTGGTTAGTCCCTTAAGCTCCTCAACACCCCTAGGCTCCCTACTTAGGTAGGGTACCTCAATAACCCTTAAGTCACTAAAGTACTGATTAGCTAACTCAAGTGCCTTCCTCTGGAACTCCATCCTCAACCTGAGCTCCTCTGGCGGGTTACTCATTCTGATTAACTTATTAATTATTAAGTACTTAACACCCATACCTAACCTACTTAGGAAGTCCTTAGCCCTCTTAGCCTCAAGTACTGGGAGTACCTCAGGGTTTATTACTAGGACTGAGTACGTCCTTGACCTATCCTTAAATACTTCATTTATGAAGCTGTACTCAGACTTAATGCTCAGTAACTCCTGGTATATGGGGTCCTCTTCAGGCTTCGTAGCTGCTTTAATGACTTCACCACCTACCTCAACCCTCGGTGCCTCACCAGCTATCCTCTCAATAGCTGCTCTCCTAGTCAGTATTGCTTCCCTAAGCTTAAGGAGCTTCTCAACCCATATCAGTGATATCGTAGGTAGTGCTACAATCCTAAGCATTAAGCCCGTAGGTGGGGTATCAAACACTATTAAGTCATACTTACCCCTCCTCTCATTATCCTTGAGGATCTCGAGTATCCTCTCAAGAGCTGCCTGCTCCTCAACACCTGGTGAGTGCTGTAGTACGTCTACGTACCTATCTAGATTGAATATCCTTAAGTAGCCGTAGATGTCCTTAATCTTATCAGTTAATCTCTTTAAGTGCTTCTTAATCATAGCGTCGTAGTCAATCTCGATAGCCTGTAAACCCTTTACGACCTCCTTAGGTCTCTCACTTAATTCCGTACCGAATACATCACCTAAGTTATGCGCTGGGTCTAAACTAACCGTAAGTACCCTAGCGCCATTTAATGCCTTCATTAGTGAGTAAGTAGCGGCCATGGTAGTCTTACCGACGCCACCCTTACCCATGAAGAAAACCACTCTGTAATTAACCATTCAAACCACCTCATGAAACTTCAAATAACCCAGCCATCTCACCAAGCATATCATCTAGCCTCTCACTAACCCTTGACGCTATAATTAATTCCCTACCCATATGCGGTAGTAACTTAAGTGATATGGTCATTGGTGGGCTTGGGAGGCCTATGAATGAACCCATAACTATTAAGGCGAATACGTTCTCAAGCTCCCTAAGCTCAACCTCAACATACTCCAGCGACTTACCCTTAAACGTACCTACGATTGCCTCAGTTAATGACTTAAGAAACCTACTTAATCCTCCACCCACATCCCGTCCCCGCTACGGTAATTATGATTAGCTATTAAATAAGTTAGCATTAATTAATCCACTATGTTAGTATTAATAAAAACTTTTATGGTACGTTTTTGTTTTTACTCATAAAACTATTTACCTTACTCTATCTCACCAGCCTTAGCTAGTCTCCTAATCCATAGCGCCAGTATTAGTATGTTAAGACCTATACCTATAGCTGTTACACCAGCTACTACTGAACCTGTTAATGCTGCACTCCCTCCCTTAGCTAGTAGTGGAGGTACTACCGTGAATTCGTACCATAGTAACGCTATTGTCGTGGTTATCCACATGAATACTGCTGGAGCAACTACTAACGCCTTACCTAACCCTGGCGCCTTCTGCACCTTAATAGTCCATACAGCTACAGTCATTAGTGCTAAGCTACTTAGTAGCTGATTCATACCTGCGAATGCAGGCCATATCACTAGGAACTGCTTAGTAGCTGCTAGTGCTATACCTATACATGCTAGTAGTATTGATGCGAACCACTTATTTGATAGGAACTTGTAGGCACCCTCACTAACTCCCTTTAGAGGCTCCATGAGCTCCTGCCACGCGTACCTACCTAACCTAGTAGCTGTGTCTAGTGACGTTAATGCGAAGGCTGTTATCCATAGGGTGGCGAAGATCGTCATCGCTAGTACGTCGAGGCCGAATGCGTAGTGTGTTGCGTATGCGTAGCTCAGTGGTATGATTCCCCACTTAAGCTTACTAGCTAGTAGTGCGTAGTACTTACCGAATAGTGCCGGGTTACTAGCTAGTGTCTGAGCCATGTTGAGGGCTGCTTGCTTTGAAGTTATAGCTCCTATACCTAATGCCTTAGCTACGGTGACTACGAAACCTGCCTTAGCCTTCTTGAATATCATATCAGCTAGTGCTAGTGTTCCGTAAGCACCCATGGTAGCTACTACCATAGTAGATAAGAAGCCCTCAGTTAACATACCTCCATAACCTATTAGTAGTCCATGTAACTCATTATCTAACTGCTTACTGCTAGTACCTGAACCCACTAGGCTGTGGAATCCTGATAGTGCGCCACAGGCGATGATTAGTGGTACGCATGGCCAGAACGGTGATGGGTGACCACCAACTATGTTAGCTGACCATGTCGTGTATGCTGGCCACGTGAGTGCTCCTCTACCAGTTATTGCTAGCCATATCATAGCACCGCCACCTATTGCTAGGCTAGCCCATAGTATGTAGGCGTTCATGTAGTCCCTAGGCTGTAGTAGTACCCACACAGGTATTGATGCTGCTATGATGATGTAGATCAGTAGTATCCATATCCATGTGTTGAAGCCTATACTTAACCCTTGCATCTGTACGTAGTAACCTACAGCTATCGATATTATGATGAAGATCCAGCCTATGACTGTACCTCCCTTGAATCCTAATGGTGTTCTGTACATTAGGAGTCCAGTGATTACTGCGAAGCCTATCAGTAATAGTGAAGCTACTCCAGCACCTGGTGTTAAGCTGAATAACGCTGAGATAACGTATCCGAATGCAGCTACTACCAGCACTAACGCGAACCATATGTAGGCGTTGAAGGCGAAGAACGCCTTCCTACCCATCATCTTACCAGCTACCCACCCGATGCTCCTACCGTCGTACCTAACGCTACTCATTAGTGATAGGTAGTCATGGACTACACCGACGAATACGTTACCGAACCATATCCATAGTATTGACGGTAACCAGCCCCAGCCTAGAGCAATTGCAGGACCTACTATAGGTCCTGCACCAGCGATGCTAGCGAAGTGGTGTCCGTATAGTACGTACTTATTAGCTGGTACGTAGTCCACGCCGTCTCTGAGCTTGTGTGCTGGTGTAGGTCTCTTAGGATCCGCCTTAACTACTGCCTTCTGTAGGTACTTACCGTGAGTGAAGTAGAAGAGAGCGTAGATGGCCAGGGCTATAGCTATTAACGCTCCCCCTGGTATCAATAATGTACACCTCAATATATCACATAGGTATGGGAAAATAAATTTACCTCTCCCCTCTCTGGAGAAGATTTAATGGAGATTAAAATAATTCCGTACTACTTAACTGAATCTACTGCATTCATTGAGTGCACCAATGACTTAACTCCATCAGTACTCATGATAAAACAATATTTCCTACCTCTACGTAAGGGTAATTGGTGATTACTGTTAGGGCGTTCCTAATCACCTTAGGAGATAGTGAGAGGGGCGTCCTCCGTAGGTTAAGGGATAGTGGCGCATCAGTTGATGATACTGTACTCCTAATAGCTCCTGAGCCCCCGCCCTGTAACGCCAATGAAGTGTTCAGTAGGTTGAGTGAGTCCATGAGGTCTTACGGCCTTAAGGAGCCTGAATTAATTAAGGTGCCTATAGACCCTTCAGAGGGTATACTTAAGTTACTGAATGTTATTGAGGCGTGCGGGTGTAGGGAGTTAGTTATTGACCTCTCTAACGGCCCTCCATACTTAAGTACTTACTTACTCATGGCTCTCTTCCTAAGTGGTAGGGAGGCAACTATATATGCTGGGTCATGCGGTGATAGCGACGTTGTAGTACCTCCTACAGTGTTAGGTTTGATTAAGGCTAAGGTAAGTAAGCAGCTTTATGAGCTACTGTCGATAGTGGTTAGTAATCCAGGAATAACAGATTCTGAATTATCACTTAGGTTAGGTAGGAAGGAGAAGACCATTAAGGTCATGGTGACTGAGCTAGGTAGGTTAGGACTTATTTACAGGAAGGGTAGGGCAGCAGGTATATACCCGAGTAAGTGGGCTTCAGTAGCTCTTAAGGCGTTCAAGAGCAGGGTAGGGTAGTAAGTGATGGTTGGGGGAGGTTCTGATGCGGGTACCTATAACCATGACTTAGTGTTTTAATTACTTAATAAACTTCCTAATGACTACGTAGGTAACCATGGATGCAGCCACCGCAGTAAGTACTGCTATTAGGTCATTAGTCGTGAATCTACTTCCTAAGTACGTACCTGGGGGTTCCTTAGGTAGTGACTTAATTAACTCATTAGCTTCGGGGATGCCTACAATGCATGACCTAATGAGTGAAGCCCCTGGTATGTACTTAATTGCTCTATAGTACGGCATCCACTCACCCTCTACGTAGACAAGCCTTGAGTTCCACCCAGCCATGCCTGCCCTAGCTACTGAGTATATCTTACTTACGTCCTCACTACTTAAGCCCCTAATAACTCCCGCCTTAATTAACCAGTTTAGTTCGTACTTAAGTACCTCCCTAACGAGTTCCTTACTAACTAAGGACTTAACCGTCCCGTTCTTAAGTACTTTATAGGTTGGCTGTACTCTAATGCTTAAGTACTTAATTACTCCGTTAGGTGTTAACGGTTCCTTAAGTACGACGATGACGACGTAATCACTTAGGTGTGATCTGTAGGCTAAGGCACCACTACTTAATACCTTAACCCCACCTAACCTACTAAGTAGTCTTAAGTCGTAGGTGATTCCCGGCTTATTAAGTACTACCTCAATAGCTACTGCATCCTCAGGGAAGTAACACGATATTACTGGGTACGTTAGGTACGCAGTGATTGCTAGGGTCAACAGTACGTACATTATTAGTGGTAAGTACTCAGTACGCATCTAAGCACCTAACTAAGTAGTTACTACAGCCTAAATCTACTTACTGATAATTAATTTAGTGTAAGGTAGATAAGCAACTCCTAAACCTATTCGTAGGTGATAGGTTTGGGGGTTAAGGCATTACTCATCGACTACGGAGGTGTACTGTATAGGGAGTGTGAGGGTTTTAGGGAGTTACTTAGGAAGTCCGTACTTAAGTTCCTTAACTCATTAGGTATTGAAGGTGATGAGGCACTTATTGAGGAGGGTCTTAAGGCTTGGAGATTCCCGGGAATGGTCGAGCAGAACGTCTCTTACGCAGCAGCATTAATACTTACCCTACACGGTATTGAAGCTTCAGTAGGTAGGGTTAAGGCGTTAACTAACGTTATGAAGGCATCCATAGTTACTGGTACCCTACCATCGCCGTGGGCTAAGGAGTTCCTTGAGTGGGTTAGGGGTTTGGGTGTTAAGGTAGCTATAGTATCTAATCACTGGTGCCATGAATGCGTTGTTGAGACTCTTGAAAGGGATGGTCTTGATAAGTACGTAAGCGCTGTAGTTACTAGTGACTTAGTGGGTTACTGTAAACCCGATGCTAGGATCTATGAAGCAGCTCTTAAGCTACTTGATGTTAGGCCTCATGAAGCTATATTCATAGATGATTACCCACCAAACGTTGAGGGAGCTCTTAAGGCGGGTATTAAGTATGGGATAAGGTTCGACGGTGATTACGGGAGGCTACTCTCTGAGGTTAAGTCATGCCTAAGTAGGTGACTTAATGACTTGATAGTTAAGGCTGACTTACACATACATAGCCTAGCTAGTGATGGTGAAGCCCACCCCAAGGACATTATTAGGTACGTACGTAGGTTAGGTATTAATGTAGTAGCTATTACTGATCATGACACCTTCCTAGGTAGTTACTTAGCTAGTAAGTACTTAGTCCCTAATGTAGTACTTATCTACGGTGCTGAAGTACGTGTTAGGCTGGGTAAGTTACTAGCTGACGTACTCGTACTGTGTGATCACGTACCTAAAGCTACTATTAATGAGCTTAAGGAATTAAGTAGGTTAGTCGATGTTGCTAGGGATAATAACTGCCTACTCATACCGGCCCACCCATACACCTTAATAAGGCATGGTATGGCGTCACTAGCCTTAGCTAATTTCTGGGATGGTGTTGAGGTATTTAACGGTGGTAATGACCCCTTAACAAATTTACTAAACGCCATAGCCTTGAGTAGGTATGAGGGACCTAAACTAGCTAATTCAGATGCTCACGTACTTCAAATGATTGGTCAGGCCTATAACGTACTAGAAGTTAATGACTTAAGTATTGATGAAGTACTTAATTCCATACGTAGAGGACCGGTAAGGATTTCCGTGGGGTACCGCATTAATGCGCAGGTTAGGAGGTTCTTGTGGGGGATTAGGAGGAGGTTATGGGGTATTCCGTGGGGTAGGGACCTAATTAACTCCCCTTACTAAAGTTCCGTCAGAAGGTATTTCTACCTCAGTAACTCCTTCTTCTTGGGTGCTTTCTTGCGTAGGACACTGATCCTAGCCTCTAGTAGCCCTAGGAGGTTATCATTACTTAAGTTAGTAGGTCTTAACCCAGTAGTTGTTGGGCCTGATGTTGAGGAGGTTAGGGAGGGTGCCGCACCTGAGGTGTTAGTTACTCTTAATGCCTTAGCTAAGGCTAACGTAGTTAGTAATTACTTAGGAGTACCTAGGGATGCGGTCATAGTAGCTGCTGATACGTTAGTTACTGTAGGTGATTTAGTACTTGGTAAGGCTAGGTCTAGGGATGAGGTTAGGGAGTTCCTTAAGCTCTTGAGCGGTAGGTGGCACCGAGTAGTTACTGGTGTAGCTATTAAGGATTTAGAGCGTGAACTTACTGAGGCGTTCTTCGTAAATACTTGGGTTAGGTTTAGGGACTTAAGTAATGAGGAGATCGAGTACTACGTAGCTACTGGTGAGGGCGTCGGTAAGGCGGGTGGTTACGCAATTCAAGGTATGGGGGCTGGCTTGATTGCGGAGGTACGTGGTGACCCCTATAACGTAGCTGGCTTACCAATTAGTAGGGTGTGTGAGGTTCTTAAGGACCTAGGTATCTACTGTTTCATACCCTCAAAGACTTCATAGGAGTTGAGTAGTTGCTTAGCGTCTTCAATGTATGAGTCCCTAATGACTGGTCTCACGGACCTAGCTCTATAGACCTTACTAATGTCTAGGGTAACTACCTTAATATCCTCCTCAAAATCCTTTAACTTAACCTCAACACCACCTAGTGGGTCAGCAACCATTGATGAACCACCGAATCCTAAACCCTTGAAGATACCTACCATATTAACCCACACGAAGTAGCTAGTATTCTCTAACGCTCTAGCCCTAGCCATTACGTGGAATAGCGGTACTGAAGTATCTGGTGATGCTGATATCACTATGAGTAACTTAGCACCCATTAACGCATACGACTTGAATATCTCAGGGAAGAATATGTCATAGCATATACCGACCCCAACACCTAAGTCGTTTAAGTACCAAGTACTTAATGAGCCCCTATAGGGCCTAAACCACCTACACTCATCAAATACTGAGAAAGTAGGTAAGTGCCTCTTCCTAAAGACGTGCTCAACACCTGATGGTCCTAGAGCTAATGCTGAGTTGTATAGGAATCCGTAGTCAGTTAATTCAGCGAAACCAACTACAGCACCTACACCCTCCCTCCTAACTACCTTCTCTAACTCCTTGATTATGGGGTCATCAAGCCTTAATGCATGCCTAGGTATTAAGTCCTTGGACGTATAACCCGTTAAGTACAGCTCCGGATATACGTATAGGTCAGCATCGTATGACTTAATAACGTCAATCACCCTACTTAAGTTACTCTTAGGTGACGCGGGTATCGGCTCTAATTGAGCTAAAGCTACTTTAACCTTCAAATCCCTCTCCGTAAACTAGACACGGGTAAGTAATTATGGGTTTACCCCCACCACCCATGGATTACGAGTACGCTAGGAAGAGAATAGGTCAGTTCCTCAGGGACTTCCTGAGTAAGGCCAGTGTTAAGGGTTACGTAATGGGTCTTAGTGGCGGTGTCGATTCATCAGTAACGTTAACACTAGCTGTTAAGGAGGTAGGTAGGGATAAGGTTACTGTATTAATAATGCCTGATAAGGACACAACACCTAAGGAGGATGTTGAGGATGCTATAGAGCTAGCTGAGTCCTTAGGTGTTAAGTATTACTTGATAGAGATATCAAGTATTGTTAAGAGATATAGTGAGGTACTCCCATTCTTTGACTACGGACATAAGATAGCTACTGGTAACTTAAGAGCTAGGATTAGGATGTCAATACTTTACTACTACGCTAATAAGTACGGACTAGCCGTTATGGGTACTGGAGATAAGAGTGAGTTACTCCTCGGGTACTTCACGAAGTACGGTGATGGCGGTGTTGACGTACTACCAATAGGTGATCTATACAAGACTCAAGTTAGGATGATGGGTAGGTACTTAGGTGTTCCTGAGAAGATAGTTACTAAGCCTAGCTCACCTAGGTTATGGCCTGGACACATGGCTGAGGAGGAGCTGGGCTTTACTTACGACGTAATCGATGCTGTACTGTATAGGTACGTAGACTTAGGTGAGAGTATTGATGAAATCGCTGAGGAGACTGGAATATCTAGGGATGTTATCTCAGCAATAATTAAGCGTGTACACGTTAATGAGCATAAGAGGTTACCACCGATAATACCTAGGGTATCAAAGCATGCACTAACTCATGACTGGGTAATGCCCTGGTACTCAAAACCTACTGAGTGATTCATTACTTCATAACATGTATTAAGTATATAGTGTCTAATGGAGTTCTTAAGTAATCAATTACCCTAAACTTAACTCCCAACGCCCTTAAGTAATTACTTACGTGGTTAATGCTGGTGAGTGAGGAAGCCGTTATTAATGCCTCTCCTCCTCTCCTTAAAGACGTTATTAAGTAATTAACCACTTCATTAAATATCTTAAGGGATGAACCCCCACACCAATTAATGTCCATCGCATCCTTAGGATCTAGTGGGAGGTATGGTGGGTTAGCTATTCCGAAGTCTATGGAATTAATTAGTTTAGGTATTAATTCAACGCAATTACCTACTTTTAAGTAGTTAGCTACGTTGTTGAGTACGGCATTAATCCTAGATACCTTAAGAGCTAATTCACTTACGTCGCACGCACTTAATGATTTAACATCTCTTCTTAGGTACTTAGCTATGTAGACACTAATTGCTCCAGAACCGCACCCTACCTCAAGTACGTTACCCCAGGGACGTACTACCTTCTCTAAGGCGTTAATTATTAAGTCAGTCGATGCTGTGAAGGTTGGGTTGAAGACTCCCTTAGGTATGTATAGCTTAAGTCCTCTATAATTGAAAAATCTCCTGAACTTAGGTATTATGTTATGGGTTACCCTAAGTACCTCCCTAACTACCTCACACCTTACCCTACTTAGTACCATTTAGTGGTGCCCTACGTGCTTAATCGTGAATCCCAGACCTAACCTCCTTAACGTATCTACCCTAGGTACTCCACTCCTGTCCCACCCTCTTAACTCGTAGTACTTACTCAGCATGGAGTCATATCCGTCCCTATCTAGCTTAGTACCTGCTAGTGGGCCCTTAGTTAATGGTTTCTCAAACCACTTAAGTGGTGGGTAGTCCATGTGCCTACCCCATCCCCTACCCTCATACAGGTACTCCCTAACCCAGAAGGCCCTTATTAGTGAGTAGACCCTATTAGCGAATACCTCTAAGTCGTCCCAAGTATACGTAACTCCGGTAGATGCTCTGAGTAGCTTGGGGTAGTAGTCTAGGTTAAGCCCTAACTCAATCCATGGTAATCTACAAGTAACTAGTGACTCAAACATAGCTCCCCTAATGTTCTGCATCCAGACCAGCTTCTTCACCTTCTCCTCACTATAGGCTAATCTATTGGTCTGTACCTCATACGATATTATCCATGCGTCCTTATGATGAGCACCTATACTTGAGGTTCCGTACGCTAAGGCCATAGCTGGTGCTGCGTGGCAGTCGTAAGCACTCACCTCTAACCCCTTAACATGTATTGCGAACCTCTCTGAACCCCCTCCTAACTCCATAGATGCTCTCCTAACACCTAAGGCTAGCTTAGCACCTAATCCCCTCCACCTAACTATATCCTCTATTAAGTCGCAGGCAGCTCTGAAGTCACCCCACTCAATACCCTCACTCCTCTCAATGATCCTCTGTTCAGTAGCTTCCATGGCGAAGGCTATTACCGATCCTAGGCTTATCGTGTCTATTCCGTACTCATCAGCTAATCTATTTAGGTGTGAGACCTTACTTAAGTCACCTATGAGTAGGTTCGAACCTAACATAGCTACGTTCTCATAATCAAGTTCAGCCCTACCCTCAATACTATCAGCCTTATAACCGACTACGTGACCACACGGCATATTACACATCGGGCAGCCCTTCCTAAGTACCCTCATCCTCTCCATAACATCACCACTTATCTTATCAGCCTCATCGAAGACACCCTCACTGAAGTTCTTAGTAGGTAGTACTGAGGCTTTCTGGGCCCACGCTACGGTCATCATTGTTCCTTGACGCATCCAGAAGTCGTAGTTAGGTGCTTCCTTAACTGCCTTATAGGCCTCCTGCCCTAACTCCCTAAGCTCATTAGGTGATGCTGGCTCAGGTAGCTCCCCTCCATCACCATCAATGACTAACGCCTTAACCTTCTTAGAACCTAATACAGCACCCATTCCCGGCCTACCGGCTGACCTACCTAGCTCCGATACTACCGTAGCGAACCTAACTAGGGACTCACCTCCCGGACCTATGAGTAGGGTACCTACTTCCTTACCGTATTGCTTCCTAATCCTCTCCTCAGCTTCCCAAGTACTTAACCCCCATAGGTCATCAGCCTTAACGAATTCAACACCTTCTTTACTGATATGTAGTAGGAGGGGATCCCTAGAAGCGCCTTTAATCACTATAGCGTCAATACCTAGCTTCCTAATGTGGACAGCCGCCTTACACCCTATATTACCGTCTCCGTAACCGTGGGTGAGGGGTGATTTTGAGGCTACGACTAACTTACCTGAGGACGGTAGTGGGTAGCCGGTTAATGGACCCACAGCTACTATTAAGTGGTTCTTAGGTGATAAGGGATCTACTCCTGGCTCATTTAAGTCCCAGAGTAACCTAGCGGCTAAGCCCCTACCACCTATGTAATCCCTTAGTACCTCAGCTTCTATGTTGAAGAACTTGAACTTACGCTCACCTACATCTATCAGTAAGCCCCTACCAGCCCAGCCCTTCAGAGGAACCACCTAATCATGTATATTACTGGGAAGGTAATATTGTTTACATAAACCCAATAACTTCCTGTAGTGCACATCTAGTTAGTAGAGAAGGTGCTATTTATAGAACCCTAGTAAAAGGGTTTTTTGATTACCCATTACTCAGGGCTCAAGCTCTCACTAATTAATTCCCTAACCGTAGCTACGTTTATGGCTGATTCAGTAATATCTATACTGTAAGCTAGTATCCTCCTAATACTGTCTAGGATGAAGTGCATTTCAGGGAAGTTTAGGGTATTAGCTACCTCCTCCCTAACCACCTCCTCCTTCCTCTTCATCTCCTTAGCCCTCTTAGCTACTGACCTAGCTAACTTCCTATCAGCTTTTACGAAGGACTTAACTGCTTCCTCAAAGACCTTCTTAGACTCCCTAAACAGTTCTATTATACTGTCAGGTAGTGATATCTTACCCCCCTTCATTAGTAACTTCTCAGCAGTTAGTGCTGCGTGATCCGCTACTCTCTCAACGCTCTTAGCACTGGTTAGTATGTATAGTGTCTCAGGTAGCGACGTAATACCTAATTCTGAGGGGCTTATCTTACCTAGGAGTGCTTGATTTAATTGCTTAAGTATTAGTAGGAATAACTTATCGACTACATCGTCCCTCTTAATTACACCGTTAAGTACTTCCTCATCATACTTAAGTAATGACGCTTCAACATCATCAAGCATTGAGAGTGTCGTCCTTACCATTCTCTTAAATGCTTCATTCATAGGTATGGATGACGTATCAACTACAGTGTAGAGTAGTACGGAGTCTGATGTTTCCTCAAGAGCTTCGAGACCTATTACCTTACTCCTGACTACCTCAATGAATGACCTTAACTTCTCAGTTAATGGCCCCTCAAACCTAACCCTAACTTCACTGTAGCCTGCTAAGTAAGCTGATATTACCTCCATAATAGCTACTTCAGAATCCCCAACACCTATGCTTAACTCCTTACGTAGTACTTTAGGTGACGCACCTGAGTATGGGGGTATTATCCTTAATGTGTAGTCAGGCATTACCTCAAGCGTTACCTCCGTACCTTGCTTAATACCTACTGACTTAGCCCATTCCTTAGGTAGTGATATTATGTATGTAGACCCACCCGTGAGTTGTACTCTACGTTTAATTACCCCCACTAAGAACCGCCCACTATATAGTCTTGCAGAGGTATATATAGTGTTTGTAATTACGTAATATTAATTACATAAGGTATTTTGAGGTAATTCCCCATTCTATAGTAATACCCACTACTACATATTAAGAAAGGAGCTACTTTAGAACTAACTTACCTTCCTCCATAATAACCCTACCATCAACCTCTAGAGTTGGTTTAGGTAGCACGAAGTCCTCATGGAGATCAGCCTCAGTCCTTCCTCCTAGGTGCGAGTTATCACCTATCGCTATGTGTACCGTACCTAGTATCTTCTCGGCCTCCAATACATTATCCGGTCTCCTCGCGTTCGGGTTAGTACCTATTCCTAACTCAGCTAAGTTCCTCCTCGCTAGGTGTACCTCATCGTCGATCTTAGGTTCAAGTCCTAGTACCTCCTTAAGCCACTTACCAACCTCACCACCTCCCTCAACCTCAACTACTAAGCCCTCCTTGAACCTCATTACTAGGTCCTCCTTAAGTCCCCTAAACCAGCCCTTAGGAACTACTACGGTACCCTCACCCGTACCTTCTAAGGGGGCTATGTAGACCTCACCAGCTGGTAAGTTACCCCACTCACCAGGTCTTGTGTAGAGCCCCGTATCTACTCCCCACTCCCTACCCTTAATTGAGAATCTTAAGTCAGTACCGTAGCTAGTCCTCACCCTAACTGACTCAGCATTACTTAACTCCTTAACTAGGGACTCACAAACCTCCTTAATCCTTAAGTAGTCAACAGCCATGGGACCTCCAGGTTCGAACATCTCTGGTGTGAAGCCCGGCATACTAGCTACTCTAGCACCTGCCCTACACGCCTCCTCACGAGCTCTAGTATGGGATAGTGAGTAAGTAGTTATTGCTATCACTACGTCCGATGACTTCATAGCCTCTCCAACACTCTTAGGTGGTTCAGCACCGTGCATACCCGTCATTGGGTATGCTAGGAACTTAAACCTACAGCTCCTGAAGAACTCCCTACCTACCTCATAGACTACTCTAGCTAGGTAGGACCTCCTTAAGGAATCGCTAAGCTCCTCAATACCTAACTCAACCCAGAAGTTACTGTGTGGGTAATCAGTAAGTACTAGTACTGACTCACCATCCTTAAGACCCATATTGACTTTGAACATATTGATTATTGCTTCCTTAACCTTACTCAAATCAACTAACAT
>CAZVLA010000022.1:0-4155 GCA_964627805.1 uncultured Desulfurococcaceae archaeon | reverse complement strand
ACACTTTCAGCACAATGTAATATTTTCCGAAGGTGTTTTATGGACGCTTAAACACCTTATATAACATGAGAGGGGTAGAGTTAAGGGGGAGTTAGATCAACTAGCAATAATAAAAAGGGAGATTACGTCTAGTTGTTTCTCCTTCGACTAAACAACATACCTCCTATAAGAGCTAATAGTGCCGGCACGGGTACACCACTTACAGCACTATCGTGCAGTATCGTACTTGCTGACGAGCTGTCTGTAGCTATGCTCTTAGTCGACAGTACCTCAGTTGATAATACCTCTAAAACTACTTCCACAGGCCACGAGAGGTGTGCTTTCGTATTGTACGCCGTCTCGATTAGCTTAGTTACAGTACTTAACGTCTTATAAAGCTCATGAATAGTCACAACTGCAGTAGGGGTCAATGTGTCAATGTTAAACACTGCCGGAATGTTCAAGGTTAGAACGAGTGCAGGATAACTCTCTTCACTTACTTTTATCATGTAAGTTGAAGTTAAGGTAGTTGTGGTATTTATTGTAGTTGTGTTAAACCTCGTGAGCACACTTCTCTCTAGTGTAGATGTTGTAATGAATAATATTTCTGTTCCTCCTAGTTCGTTTGACCTAGTTGTAAGGGTAGTGAAGGTGAGAGTTAGCGTAGTCGGTATATATTCAGTGATTACAGTCGTTAATGGCGTCGTGATGTTTATGTACTTAGTTCCCACAAGGAATGTTGTCTTGTAAAATCCTTTACACATGACTTTTGGTGAGACTATAACATTGTTATAGTCACCAGTAGTGGTATATACCAATCTGGGAATCACATCTATTGACGCTCCGATGAGTTTAGTAGATCCAAGGTCGACAGCTGTCGTATTATTTACTCCTATTAGAGTTACTATCATACCATAAGGTGTACAAGAGTGAGCAGAATAGCTAGTCACCTTGTTTGCTGATTGTATAAGTGCTGTAAACGTTTGTACGGTATAGGGGATAGTTACGGTTATCGTGGTTTCCGTTAAGCTGTATGCTGCAGAGATGATTAACAGTACCATCGCCCATGATCTATTTATTGCCATACCTCCTCCGTCCCATGATACCACTTACGCTTAACAGTAATATAACTATTAGAGAAGGAGAGGGAACTACGGTAATACTAATACTTCTTACTTGTGTGCTCGACATAACGTATGACGAACGAGTGACTGTTTGTTCAAGAACGTCTTCGGAAAGGGGTGCTACAAGTACTACGGGCTCTTGAGGAACGAGAGACCTAATTCTTATGAAGTCTACGTAACCCCGGTCACAACCAATGCTTAGTGATCGGTCTTTAGAGTATTCAAACGTTAATGAATGGTTACCTCCCGATACTTTAGCTGAGAAAAAACCCCAAGTCTCATTCCCACTGAGTTGAACAATTGTTTCATTATCTATTTTAAAAATGAACCAATCGTGGTATAATTCGGAGCTGACAGCCAACCTACTCTCCACCAAATAAGTACCATTTGAAGGTAACGATATCACAATGCTTAACAGACCAATGCTACCATCTTGATGGTTCGTGCTGACAGCCATTCCAGTAGAGCTTTCAAAACAGCAATCCCTATAAGCTAAGGTAAAATTAATTAAATCCCAAGACTTGGTTAACTTTTCACTATTGAAGTCTTCATAGAAGTAGAAGACACGATCACCATTGGTAGCGCCGTTAGGGCCTACGAGTATATACACTTGAAACTTTCCGTGGGGCTCGACATAAGGCACCCTAACCCAGATGTTTCCATTACCTTGTTCGGGCTCATCAATACAACTACCAGTATACGTTTCGTAACAGAAGTCTAAAGGTTTTGTGACATTATCTACTAGAAGTAAGTTTTTCCCATAGAGTTCCTTAGGTAATGGTACTTTTACTTGATAGTTTACAAGGGGTATAGAATTTGGGTTTTGTACAACTACAAGGTAGAAGGAAGTAGTTGCTTGAGTTAAATGTGCTGTCACCAGAAGTACAGTTACTATTTTAAGAGAAAAAAGGTGTGATTTCATACAAACCATCCTCAGATGACCCTTACTTCTTCTGTCTTCTCCTACCGAGTAACAGAGCTCCTACGAGCGTCAATAGTGCTGGCGCGGGTATTCCAGAGCCAGTATTTACCAAGGTGTTTGTGTTCGTCGCTGTACCGGTCAACGTAGTGGCAGTCACGGTCTGGTAGAGGTGGTTGTACAGTGTAGTCGTGAGCACCGCTTGCGTCTGGTGAACAGTAACTTGGGTGGGCGGCACCGTTTGCTTCGTAGCTGATTCTGCGAACACCTTAACACTACCACTACCACTCGTTGGCTTGGATGCATAGATACTCTTTTTACCAGTTGTTAGTATTAAGTCCTCACTTGTTGGGGCCACTACTATATGAAGACCGTTTAAGCTTAAGATAACGTTACTCCCTCCTGTATTAGGCGCAAAGTCAACGTTCACCTCCTCTAAATTCCCTATGTCAAATCCATTTAGTTTTAATAATGGATTCTTACAAGTCACTAAGACGTCAAGTCCGCTGTAGATGTTCATACCAACGTCTGCCTTGCAAGTTACAGCGTAATGTCCACCGAGTAGTTCCAACTTTGAATAGGGGACATTTAAGGTACCGCTCCCGTCTACGTTAACTATTTCGTTAGTGCCCGACTTAGCTGCAAACTTCAGTTGAACCTCCTTGGTGAATACGTTATCCTTGACCTTGAGAGGACTGTCAGGAGTTATGTCTATTTGGCTATTTAGCTTTACGCCGGTGAAGCCTGAGTATGATATAGTTATGTTGCTAGCAGCTAGTGTTATTGCTAGGGAGGCCTTATCACACTTCAGAGCTTCTCCCTTGCTTGATGTGGCGTTAACTGCTAGATACCAAATTTTATTATCTTTATCCTTCAGTGTCACCCTGTCAAATTTACAGTAATAGTTGTTGCCGCCAGTGACGGCGACCGTGACTTGGGTTCCTCCGGTTTGGTTGAAGAGTATTGTTCCATTGTTGAGATATAATTTGGTGTTACTAGTAAATGCCATTGACTTTAGAGTTACATCATTTAGATTCTTTATATTGTTACTGGTATCGATGAGGTATAGGGTTAGTGTCTGCGTTGTTGAGGTGTTAATGGCTCGGAAAGATGTTATCTTCGCGTCCACATAATAGTTAACGCTATTGGCATCAGTCAGTACGCCCTTTGCTTCGAGGGATACCTTAAACGGAGATGGAGTTGTAAACGTTAGTGGTTTATCCGCGGGGCTGGTTACACCATTATCTGAACTGGAAGGCCTTACTGCTTCGGGAGGTATAGTTACATATGGACTAGAGGTGAACTCTCCTCCAGTAGTAATAGATGCTACCCGAACGTTATCAACATCTGTAATATATGCAGTACCTTGACTATCCGTTGCTATATAGAGTATGGCACTATCAACTTTGTTGTTACTGTACAACAACGCCAACTCTTGTTCAGCGGTAATTTCGCTGAGGTCCAACTTACCTGCTAACATCGAACCGTCTATAGTAGCGGTCTGTACTGGTATGCTGTAGCTAGAACTGCTCAACGGTATGCTGTAATATCCTTCGGCCAGCACATTGAGGGCTATCGCAAGCACGAGTAACAACGACGATCTCTTCATGGTTCCCACTTCTCCACATATGCGTATACTGAGAGCGGATTAAAATTTTCGATAAGTGATACTTACAGTATCACCGTGTTGTGTGAACAAGCACACTCCACAACAAATTTACGTACTAATTGAAGAAGTAGTGGGGATAGCTGTGCGAAGAAGTCTTCCAAAGGAGCTCCCCCCTCCTACCTGGTTAGCGAGAGCTCATGCCAGAGCCCTCGCTAAGATGTACTTGCGAGCTGTTGAAATGAACGAAGACCCCGAACTAATCGAAGACCTACGCAAAGCTGTGCTAGACTTGTGGAGGCTCAGGTACAAATACTACAAAGATGAAGACGTTTTCCAAGAATTGGTTAAGAGAGGGTTAATTCCACCGAACCCCTACGAAGAGGGCGAGTGAGCCAAAAACTTGCCACAGACCTCCTCACATAGGTCTCTAAGGCTAGACTCATAATATCTCTCTTTGTTTCTTACCAACATCCTGAGAGCTTGAGTGAACCACTTGACTTCATCCTCTCGCTCAGTTTGGATGT
>CAZVLA010000021.1:0-4824 GCA_964627805.1 uncultured Desulfurococcaceae archaeon | reverse complement strand
ACTCTCAGCTTACCGTCAGGACCTAACGTGACTGCACTAGAGAACTTAACCGCTGGTAAGGACCCCCAGGTAATTACCTGTATGCTACTATCTGCTAAGGGCTTTAGAGGCATTAACGCTATGATTATTAAAAAGGTAATTGCTGTTAATGACGCTAAGGTCCTCATTATCTCACCCTCCTAGCCTTAGGTACGGGTAGTAGCAGAGCAATTACTACAGCTAAGATACCTACGCCAGCAATACCCACGATTAACCACTTACTACTTGCTAGTAACGCATTGCCTACGCTGTAGTCTGTATTGTAGTAGATTACCCTTAACTCCTTAGCTGATGTACTGAATGTGTACACTACCTTACCGTCTACCTTAAACGTTATTGTACCTCCCTTGAAGGTAATGACCACCTTATGAGTTGAGCCTGGGTCTGCGCTCTCCTTCCAAACCTCGTAATTCTCACTCCATGAGGACCCTCTCTTACCTATCCACACTGCTATGAATGCGCCATCCGAATGGTAGTAGGCAGCTACGAAGCGGTCAGGCCACTCACTACCAGGTACCGTAACCCCAATGACGTTAGGGTCAGACCTCTGAGTCTTAGGCACCTCAATAGTAGCAACTACAGCCTGACCCGGCTTAAGGACCTTACCCTCTATTGCTTGGTAAAGCATTCTTTCACTACTAGCGTAGCTAGTACATGCTAGGGTTAGGGCCAGGACCGCCAAGACCGCAACACATAACTTAATCCTCACTCCCCTCACCCCCGAGGAAATGAAGTTAGGAGCATGTTGACTCACGAAAAATCATTGTTTGGGTTTCTCATGGTGTTTGAGGTGAGGCCTCTTAGGCCTTATTAGTTCAGGATTAAGCATTATCATAATCAGCGCTATTATGACTAGGCCTGCTGCAGCGTACTTGGTAGCGCTCGGAGCTACGATAGCTACTATGCCTGTCGCTAGGCACATCACTATTAGCACGAATATTAAGAACTGCCACATCATATCACCTCCTCCCGTGATGGTGCATAGCTATGGTAGCTACTGCAGCTATGATAGCTACGACCACAGCACCAGCTACAGCGTACTTAAGCCATGCCTTACTAGAGTGCTGCTTCACGTTAGCAGCCATAGTAGTCGTTGATACTGAGCTACCGAGCTTCACTGGCGCTAGCTGTACCTTTATGACTCTTAATGATATGGCGTCACTTTGTGATGGGTTCGTTGGTGGCTGTACTACCATTGGAAATCCTATTGCTAAGATACCAGATGCTATTAGGTGCTGCCTCGGTACTAGTATAAACGCTCTTCTGGGTGAGTTGCTGTAGTCTGTCCACATGTTAAATGCTGGGACGTTAGTGCAGTATGGCCCGCTTCTCAACCACGCACATACGGGTAGGTAACCCCTGCCATTGATGCCGTCGATTCCATCGTAAGTCACAACAATGTAAACGTTATTACCTTCCCATCCCTTAATGACATCTAGCACACTATCGTCTAGAACGATTTGCAGGTTCGGGGTCCTCACGACCCAATGCTTCGTATTTGTGTCCCAAGCCTCACCAACACTATAACTGCCCTGCCATATTGTAACGGCCTTACTCATATCAGCTGCTAAAGGAGTTGCTGCGTTAGTAGGTAATGCTGCTAGTATTAGGGAGGCTAGTATTGGTAGAACTAGGAGTGCTACTTTCTTCATGGTCTCACCTCCTGTGGTGTGCACTCGCTACCGTTACTACTGCTATCGCTATGATGACGACGACTATGCCGGCGATGGCGTATGGTACCCACTTACCTCCCTTACTTGAGTTCTGCGTCTTAGCGAATGTGGTTGTGCTTGGGCTTGCTGTCTTCGGCTGGTTATTACTATTATCTGATGGTGCACTTAATGAGTATATGCTTACCTTCCACTTACCAACAGCTACTGAGATACCGATGTAGACCGTGTGAGTACCTGAGTCAACTGTAAATGTTTTGCTGAAATCAGAGAATACTACTTCGTTAAGGAGTACGCTTGAGCCTAAATTACTGCTACTCCACCAGGCAGTAGGTGGCGCTTTATCCTCAGTGACTATGAGGTACCTAGCGTATGGGTCTCCCACTGGAGTACCTACTATCCTGTAAGTACCCCCAGATAGCGTTACACTAACTACCTGCTTACTTGGTGTTATCTCAAGAGTAGCTACGGGCTGCTCTGCAGCCATTGGGGTTGGGTTTGGAGTTACGGGTACTAGAGTAGCTGAGATGTTTGTCGATACATGTATGACGTCACCAGCCATGACTGTGATGTTATTTACATTGCTTGCGCTTAATGTGACTCCTCCCCTAGTAATTGCCACACTAGTTGTACCATTGAACATGATAGCCATATCGTTCTTGACTACGTAGTCCGTGATGTTAAGTAGCTGAGTATTCGTCGGTGCAGTAGCAGCCAATTCCTGGGTAGTTGCTGCAGCAGGTACTAACGCCCCTACTAGAGCTAACGCTACTAGGACCGCAGGTATTACTAAGTACTTAGGACCTACCATGTATTCACCTCGGTTATCATTGCTCAAGAGACTTGATAGGTAGCGGTAAGACGTCATGGGGGACCTTAAGACATGACGGAACTTCTCTGAGTAAGTACCTAATAGTTATTTACTGAATATGTGAGACCATGAGGTCAATTTACGAGGGACGCAACTCGTGCTACGCTCTTAAACGTAAGGTGTATGTTAAGCGCTTCCCAGGTAAGGGGATAAGGTCCTTAGCTCAGGCAGCAGCAATTGCTAGTCTGTTGCTATGGGACTACAGAAGGAAGAGGACCTTCAATCACGAATGCAGGGAGGTAGGCATGACTAAGGAGCTATTCGAGAAGCGCCTAGACTTCCTAGTACTTCTAGCCGAGAGGCATTCCTCTAAGTTAGCCGAGGAGGTTAGGAAGCTAGTTAAGTACGTATTAAGACATGAGAAAATACCTAAGAGATTAGTGCCTAAGGTCCTAAAGCTGCTTAAGTCAAAGGGAGAAGGCAAAGAACTTAAAGAGAGAATCAGGAGGTGGTTAAGTAGATGAGTATTGATGCGTCTTACCTGCTTAGAGTGCTGATTAAGTCAGGTGTGGAGTTTAAGAAGTCGGTTAAGAAGGCGGTTAATGACTTAGGGGGTCTTGAGGAGGTAACGGACCTCCTTGATGAGGAGGGTCTTGCTGAGCTAGAGGAGGATAAGGTACTTACGGGGACCCTAGGCGACATAATGGGGTCCTTAATACTTAACTGGGTCTCAAAGGACTACCCAGAACTACCTGAACCAAGTATTAAGGTACGATTATGGAAGGCTTTAGCTAGGTCCTCCAGGAAGCCATTGTCGGTCGAGGACCTTGAGGCAGTACTTAAGGGTGAGGAGGAGTGAGCATATCGGTAGTTAAGGAGACCGTAGACTACACATGGGTAGTGGCTAGGCAATTAGATAGAGTAGCTGAGGCTGCCTCATCAATCAATACAGACATTAAGGCATCAATGAGGAAAACACTACTACGCTATTACTACGCCTTAAGACAGCTCGTGACATTAGTAAGGCCAGTTCTAAACCTAGACTGCAGTGACGTACTTGATAAGGTATTAGCTAAGCTGCACGACAGTAATGCAGACCTAATCGAGATTTACAAGGTCCTAGATGAGATAGAGGCTAAGGTCCTCGAAGGCCTGATGAGGAAGCACCTACTGATTAGGACGTCGGTACTGAGGGTTGAGGAGTAATGAGTATGGACCTCCTTAAGGAAGTTAAGGAGAAACTAAGTACCTCATTCAAGGAGGAGGAAGACGCATTCAGGAGGTTGGTCTTTAACTACTTAGCACCGCCCAAGGACCTAGTTTCAAGAACAGAATTGCTTTTTAGGAGTACGTTAATAGTGGGTCCCATGAATTACGGAAAGACTAGCTTCATTGAAGCGAAGTTGGGGGAGGTCATTAAGTCTTTATTAGAGTCAGGTGTTGATGAGTACGAGATAGGTTATGTCTATGCGCAGGAAACACCAATTGATAAGATTGTTGATTCAATGGAGGACCTAGACTTTAGTAGGTTAAAGTACCTATTCGTATTTAGTGATGACGCCGCAGCAGCACCTGGCCAGCACGGAAGAACCGCAGTGTCTGAGGAGAACGTAAGCATATCTCAATTCTATATTATGTTAAGGCATAGGATAAAGGAGAGGTACGGGTATAGGTACTACATACACGTAATTCATTCCTCACAAGTATATACCTTAGTTGACGTCACCTTTAGGAGGTGCGCAGCACTTAAGCTGTTTAAAGACGTGAGTGATGAGCCTAATGACTTGAAGGTCCTAGCTAGGATGTTAGGGTCTGCAGCAATGCACGCACTACGTGAGATATCGTTTAAGATAGCAAGCGCTAGGGACCTCACCACATATTTAGAAGGCATATACTCCGCTATTGCTTACTTCAAGGGAATTAAACGGCTCGTTAAGGCGTTCAGGGATAGGGAAAGGATTGAGGAGGAGGTTAAGGAGCTTAAGACATACCTAAGGAGGGTCCAGTACTTAACACCAAGGGAAGGGGAGGGAGAAGCAAGTAGAGAAACAAACACAGAGAAACAGGTAGGGACTGACGGAGCGTTAAGGGTTCTTGGGAGATTATTAATAGAGCTAAGGAAGACAAACAACCTAAAGCTACTAGGAAACAGAGTAGTAATTAAGCTCAATAACCACAAAATAACAGTACAAACAAGGTACATACCCCAATGGATACTAGAGGAAATAAGAAGTATAAGACCAAGAAGAACTAACGTAAGGGCTTAATCACGAACTTATTGAGGACCTTCATTGATCCCATATA